>NZ_JBMEZK010000002.1:0-749628 GCF_048822715.1 Klebsiella sp. C239
CACACAGATTGTCTGATAAATTGTTAAAGAGCAGTTGCGACGCGCTTTAGCGCTCTGTCGCGAGCGTCCCGTATAATACGTTTTCCTCATTCAGAGTCAAGCGCTTATTTTGCTTTTCTCTGTCGGTTTTCAACGTTGCTTTCGCTGTTGAATCCTCCTGTCCCGGCGGCTTGCTTGCCGTTGTTCCGTGTCAGTGGAGGCGCATTATAGGGGGTAATTCTGAAGTGACAAGGATAAATTCAAAAAAAGAATTCAACCGCTCACTTTTCAACCAAATCAGGTGTTGAGCTTTAATTCTTGCCTGGTTTTTAAACAAAAACGAGCCCGCTGGGCCCGTTTTTGTCGTTTTGTGACTTACTGCACTGCCACGATACGGTCGTCTTTCACTACCAGCTCGACGGTTTTACCCGGAATCAGCTCACCAGAAAGGATCTGCTGGGCTAACGGGTTCTCAATCTGCTGCTGAATAGCGCGTTTCAGTGGCCGCGCGCCGTATACCGGATCGTACCCGTTGGCGCTTAGCAACTTCAGCGCCTCATCGGACATCCGCACTTCATATCCGCGCTCTTCCAGACGTTTATACAGACGCTGCAGCTGGATCTGGGCAATAGAAGCAATGTGTTTCTCACCCAGCGGATGGAAGACCACCACTTCATCGATACGGTTGATGAACTCCGGACGGAAGTTCTGGCTGACCACTCCCAGCACCAGGTCTTTCATATGTCCGTAATCCAGCTCGCCGAACCGTTCCTGAATCAGATCGGAACCGAGGTTCGAGGTCATGATGACCACCGTATTACGGAAGTCGACCGTTCTCCCCTGCCCATCAGTGAGGCGCCCGTCGTCGAGTACCTGCAGCAGGATGTTGAACACATCCGGGTGCGCTTTTTCCACTTCATCCAGCAGGATGACGGAATAAGGACGACGGCGCACCGCCTCGGTCAGGTAACCGCCCTCTTCATAACCGACGTATCCCGGAGGCGCACCGACCAGACGCGAGACGGAGTGTTTCTCCATAAACTCGGACATATCGATGCGCACCATCGCGTCGTCGCTGTCGAACATAAAGTTAGCCAGCGTTTTACACAGCTCGGTTTTACCGACCCCGGTCGGACCAAGGAACAGGAATGAACCAATCGGTCGGTTCGGATCGGATAGCCCAGCGCGGCTGCGGCGAATCGCGTTAGATACCGCTTCAACCGCCTCATCCTGGCCAATTACCCGGTGATGCAGTTCCTGCTCCATACGCAGCAGTTTGTCACGCTCGCTTTCCATCATGCGCGAGACAGGGATACCGGTCCAGCGGGCCAGCACTTCGGCGATTTCAGCATCCGTTACTTTATTACGCAGCAGACGCATGGTTTTCCCTTCGGACTGAGTGGCTGCCGCCAGCTGTTTCTCCAGTTCCGGAATTTTGCCGTACTGCAGCTCAGACATCCGCGCCAGGTCACCGACGCGACGCGCCTGTTCGATGGCGATTTTCGCCTGCTCCAGCTCGGCTTTGATGGTCTGAGTGCCCGAGAGGGACGCTTTTTCCGCTTTCCACTCTTCTTCCAGCACCGAGTACTGCCGTTCTTTATCCGCCAGCTCCTCGTTGAGCATATCAAGACGCTTCAGACTCGCCTCATCAGACTCTTTCTTCAGCGCCTGCTGCTCCAGTTTCAACTGGATGATACGGCGATCGAGACGGTCCAGCTCTTCCGGCTTCGAGTCGATCTGCATACGGATGCTGGACGCCGCCTCATCGATAAGGTCGATGGCTTTATCCGGCAGCTGACGGTCGGCAATGTAACGATGCGACAAGGTCGCCGCCGCCACGATTGCCGGGTCAGTGATCTGCACGTGGTGGTGCAGTTCATAACGTTCTTTCAGGCCGCGCAGAATAGCGATGGTATCTTCTACCGATGGCTCGGCGACGAACACTTTCTGGAAGCGGCGCTCCAGCGCAGCGTCTTTTTCAATGTACTGACGGTATTCGTCAAGCGTCGTCGCCCCGACGCAGTGCAGTTCACCACGCGCCAGCGCCGGCTTCAGCATGTTGCCTGCATCCATCGCGCCATCGGCTTTACCCGCGCCAACCATGGTATGCAGTTCATCGATAAACAGAATGACGTTGCCTTCCTGTTTCGACAGGTCGGTCAGCACGCCTTTCAGACGCTCTTCAAACTCACCGCGGTACTTCGCCCCGGCCACCAGCGCGCCCATATCCAGCGCCAGCACCCGGCGGCCTTTCAGCCCTTCCGGCACTTCGCCGTTGACGATACGCTGCGCCAGGCCTTCGACGATAGCGGTTTTACCCACCCCGGGTTCACCAATCAGCACCGGATTGTTTTTGGTACGGCGCTGCAGTACCTGAATGGTACGGCGGATCTCTTCATCACGGCCGATAACCGGGTCCAGCTTGCCCTGCTCGGCACGCTCGGTGAGATCGACGGTAAATTTCTTCAATGCCTGACGTTGGTCTTCGGCACCCTGATCGTTCACGCTTTCACCTCCGCGCATTTGTTCAATCGCCTGAGTCACGTTGGCGGTTGTTGCTCCGGCGGATTTTAAAAGGTCGGTCAGCGTACCGCGTGATTCAAGCGCCGCCAGAACAAACAGTTCTGACGAAATAAAATTGTCCTTTTTCTTTTGCGCCAGCTTGTCGCAAAGGTTCAGGATCCGCACTAAATCCTGAGAAGGTTGTACATCGCCGCCGGTGCCTTCCACCTGCGGTAAACGGCTCAGAGCCTGTTCGATGTCAGTGCGCAGTTTCCCGGCATTCACGCCCGCCGAGGTTAATAAAGGACGTACCGATCCCCCTTCCTGATTCAGCAAGGCGCTCATTAAATGAAGAGGTTCGATGAATTGGTTGTCGTGCCCGAGTGCGAGCGACTGGGCATCGGCAAGAGCAAGCTGGAATTTATTGGTAAGACGATCCAGACGCATAACTCCTCCCATAACAGGTCAAATTTGCTACTGGAGATTAAATGAGGTCATCCCTCAATTATTCAAGGTTAAAGACCTGAACTATGCGAAAAATAAGTTTGCCTTCTGGATCGTCTTGATTCTCTAGGTTATATCAGCCAAATGAAACTTGCCATACGACCGGTGGTCTTGTCGCGCCGGTAAGAGAAAAAATCATCCTTTTCGCTTAGCGTGCAGCGATCGCCGCCGAAAATCTGCTCAACGCCGACGTTTGCCAGACGCTGTCGAGCCAGTTGGTAGATATCAGCAAAATATTTTTCGCCTGCCGGACGAAAAGCACGGTGCGCATTCTCATCCTTCGCCATAAAAGCGTCGCGAACTTCTGGCCCCACCTCAAACGCCTGCGGACCGATGGCGGGCCCCAGCCACGCCATAATGTTTTCGGCTTTATCGGCGAAACGGGCGACCGTCTCTTCCAGAACCCCTTCGCATAAGCCGCGCCATCCCGCATGCGCCGCGGCGACCTCGGTACCGGCGCGGTTACAGAACAGGACCGGCAGGCAGTCAGCGGTCATCACCGCGCAGACAGTCCCTGGCGTACGGCTATAAGAGGCATCCGCGCGTTTCGACGGATAGGGTCCGCCGTCCAGCGTGAGCACATCGGTACCATGAACCTGCTCCAGCCAAACCGGGTAAGACGGCAAGCCGCCGGCGGCAAACATCCGCCGCCGGTTTTCTTCGACATGCTGCAGATTGTCGCCGCAATGGGCGCCCAGATTGAGCGAGTCATAGGGCGGCAGACTCACGCCGCCGATGCGGGTAGAACTACAGGCCGCCACGCTGCCGGGCATTGGCCACTGCGGTACAATCAGTTTAGTCATAACCAGTCAATATCGTCCTTATGGGCTTCAAAATCGGCGCGCATCGCCTCGATGAGCTCGACCATATCTTGTGGGATGGGCGCATGCCACTCCATTTCAATACCGGTAATCGGATGGTACAGACGCAGCATGGTGGCGTGCAGCGCCTGGCGGTCGAATTTACGCAGCGCGGTGATGAATTCCTCCGACGCGCCCTTCGGCGGACGCGGGCGGCCGCCATACACCTGGTCGCCTACCAGCGGATGGGTAATATGCGACATATGCACGCGGATCTGATGCGTACGCCCGGTTTCCAGACGCAGGCGCAGACGGGTATGAATGCGGAAATGTTCCATAATGCGGTAGTGGGTCACCGCCGGCTTGCCCATAGGGTGCACCGCCATATGGGTACGCTTGGTCGGGTGACGGCTGATCGGCTCTTCCACCGTACCGCCGGCGGTCATATGACCGATCGCCACCGCTTCGTACTCACGGGTGATCTCGCGCAGCTGCAGCGACTCCACCAGCCGGGTTTGCGCTGGAATGGTTTTCGCCACCACCATCAGACCGGTGGTGTCTTTATCCAGACGGTGGACGATACCCGCACGCGGCACATCGGCAATAGGCGGATAGTAGTGCAGCAGCGCATTCAGCACAGTACCGTCGGGGTTGCCCGCGCCAGGATGTACAACCAGATCGCGCGGTTTGTTGATCACGAGGATGTCGTCATCTTCGTAAACGATATTGAGCGGAATATCCTGCGGCTGGAAGCGCGCCTCTTCTTCGATTTCCACATCGATAGCGATGCGTTCTCCCCCCAGCACTTTTTCTTTCGGTTTATCGCCAATGGCGCCATTGACTAATACGCGTTGGTCGAGGATCCATTCTTTTATCCGCGATCGCGAATAATCAGGGAACAATTCGGCCAAAGCCTGATCTAAGCGTTGACCGAGTTGATTTTCGGTCACCGTTGCGGTGAGTTGTACTCGTTGTGCCATATACAGCTTCTTCGTTTAACGTTGGGTTTTACGGCTTTGCCGTTTAATATAGTGTGCTATTGTAGCTGGTCTTAATCGGGAGCAGGAACAGAGATTCTCCCGCATAAACATTTTGAGGAAGTCAAAACGTCATGACGCGCATGAAATACCTGGTGGCAGCCGCCACACTGAGCCTGGCTTTGGTGGGTTGCTCCGGCTCTAAGGAAGAGGTGCCTGATAATCCGCCGAATGAAATCTACGCGACCGCCCAGCAAAAACTGCAGGACGGTAACTGGAAACAGGCGATAACGCAACTGGAAGCGTTGGATAACCGTTATCCATTCGGCCCTTATTCCCAACAGGTACAGCTGGATCTGATTTATGCGTATTACAAAAACGCCGATCTGCCGCTGGCTCAGGCCGCCATCGATCGCTTCATGCGCTTGAACCCCACCCATCCGAACATCGACTACGTCATCTATATGCGCGGCCTGACCAACATGGCTCTGGATGACAGCGCCCTGCAGGGCTTCTTCGGCGTCGATCGTTCCGACCGCGATCCGCAGCACGCGCGCGATGCCTTCAATGACTTCTCCAAACTGGTACGTGGTTACCCGAACAGCCAGTATGCCACTGACGCCTATAAGCGCATGGTGTTCCTGAAAGATCGCCTGGCGAAGTATGAGCTGTCGGTGGTGGATTACTACACCGACCGCGGCGCATGGGTTGCCGTCGTTAACCGCGTGGAAGGTATGATGCGTAACTATCCGGATACCCAGGCCACCCGCGATGCCCTGCCGAAGATGGAAAACGCCTATCGTCAAATGCAGATGAACGCTCAGGCGGACAAAGTCGCGAAGATTATCGCCGCGAACAGCAAGAATACCTGAGCCTGATTCATAGATCGCAAACGGCAGCCACTGGCTGCCGTTTTTTTATCCATTATCCTGGCTAGCTGAAGCGGTTTAGCGCCGGGTTAACTCATCAAATATGGCCTGCTTTGTCGGGTTCGACAAGTAAAATCTCATCTCTTCCTGCCCTGTCTCACAAAATGAATTCGTTGACAAAAAGTGACAATAAAATGTGATTTAGATCACACATTTTGACATTGGGAAAGGTATGCTGGATTCACCAAGACGGGAAAGACAAGAGGTAAAATTTATGACAATGAACATTACCAGTAAACAAATGGAAATTACTCCGGCAATCCGCCAGCATGTCGCAGACCGTCTCGCCAAACTGGATAAGTGGCAAACTCATTTAATTAACCCGCACATCATTCTGTCTAAGGAGCCGCAGGGTTTTATCGCTGACGCAACCATCAACACGCCAAACGGCCATCTGGTTGCCAGTGCGCGTCATGAAGATATGTACGCCGCCATTAACGAATTGATCAACAAGCTGGAACGGCAGCTCAATAAAGTGCAACACAAAGGGGAAGCCCGCCGCGCCGCGACGTCGGTGAAAGAGGCAGGCTTTGTGGAAGAAGAAGAGTAATCCTTAACTTAAGTTGTGTCATGCCACGCGCCTTCGGGCGCGTTTTTTATTGACAGAGTGAAAACAGTACAGGTACTGTAATCCCCACTACTTAAAGGAATTCATCATGAAACTCGTCCCGTTCTTCTTCGCATTCTTTTTTACCTTCCCCTGACCGGGAGGCAATTCGTCGTATAAGAAAGAATGCGAAGACGAACAATAAGGCCTCCCACCCGGGAGGCCTTTTTTATTTGATAACAACAAAGGCAACATCTATGACCGAGGAAAACCCATTACTGGCGCTGCGCGACAAGATAAGCGCGCTGGATGAGAAACTGCTTGCTCTGCTGGCGGAGCGTCGCGGGCTGGCTGTTGAGGTTGGTAAAGCCAAACTGGCCTCCCATCGTCCGGTGCGTGATATTGACCGCGAACGCGATCTGCTGGAGCGTCTGATGACCCTCGGCAAGCGTCATAATCTGGATGCACACTACATCACCCGCCTGTTCCAGCTGATTATCGAAGACTCTGTTCTGACCCAGCAAACCCTGTTGCAGCAGCACTTGAATAAAATTAACCCGCATTCGGCTCGCGTGGCGTTCCTCGGTCCCAAAGGCTCTTATTCGCATCTGGCGGCGCGTCAGTACGCCGCTCGCCACTTTGAGCAGTTTATTGAAAGCGGCTGCGCGAAGTTCGCCGATATTTTTAATCAGGTGGAGACCGGTCAGGCCGATTACGCCGTAGTGCCGATTGAAAACACCAGCTCCGGCGGGATCAACGACGTCTACGATCTGCTGCAGCACACCAGCCTGTCGATCGTTGGCGAACTGACGATCCCTATCGATCATTGCGTACTGGTCAGCACCTCGACGGATGCCGATAAAATTCAGACCGTCTACAGCCATCCGCAGCCGTTCCAGCAGTGTAGCCAGTATCTGAGTCGCTACCCGCACTGGAAGATTGAATATACCGAGAGCACCTCAGCGGCGATGGAAAAAGTCGCGCAGGCGAACTCCCCGGCCGTCGCGGCACTGGGCAGCGAAGCGGGCGGCGCCCTGTACGGTCTGCAGGTGCTGGAGCACTGCCAGGCCAACCAGACGCAGAATATTACGCGCTTCCTCATTCTGGCGCGCAAAGCGGTGAACGTCTCCGATCAGGTTCCGGCGAAGACCACGCTGTTAATGGCGACCGGTCAGCAGGCGGGCGCCCTGGTGGAGGCCTTACTGGTGCTGCGCAATCACAATCTGATCATGACCAAACTGGAGTCTCGCCCAATCCATGGCAATCCATGGGAAGAGATGTTTTATCTCGATATTCAGGCAAACCTGGACTCGCTGCCCATGCGCAAGGCGCTGAAGGAGCTGGCGGAGATCACCCGCTCCATGAAGGTTCTCGGTTGCTACCCCAGCGAAAACGTCGTGCCGGTGGATCCGGTTTAGCGTTCGCGGAACGGCAATTTCTTCATCCCTGCCACCGCCACCGGCAGGGTGAAGATAGCGCCGGACAGCGGATACTGCGCCAGCTCATCGTCCGCCATGTTTTCCCGGGTGGTGGTGATGTAGAGCGTTTTCATATCCGCCCCGCCAAAGCAGACCATCGTCGGGCAACGTACCGGCATCGGGTAGGACTCCAGCTCCTCACCCTGCGGAGAGAAACGAGCGATCCGCCAGCCGTCAAACATTGCGCTCCAGTAACATCCCTCCACGTCAATCGCCGCCCCGTCCGGGATCCCTTCGCCCGGCAGAAAACGGCGAAAGACTTCGCGCCGGCCAGGCTCACCCTGCTCATCCAGCGGCGTACGGTAAATCACGGCGTTCGGCGTATCGGAGGTATACATCCAGCGCCGGTCGGCGCTAAACGCCAGACCGTTGGCGCCATGGATGTCGCACTGGATCACCGTCGGCTTCAGGTCGTTATCGACCCGCATCAGCAGCGCGCCGTTGTAATCCCCCGGGCCCCAGAAGGTGCCGGCATAAAAGCGCCCGTCGCGATCGGTCCCGCCGTCGTTAAACCGCGCCAGTTCCGGGTTGCTCGGGTTATCGCAGACTTTCCGCCGCAGCAGACCGTGGGCGTCGGTCAGCCAGATACCGCTGCGCAATGCAACGATAAAACCGCCCTTCTCGCGCAGGGAAAAACAGCCGACCTCCTCCGGAAACTGCAGCACCTGGTGTTCGCCGCTGCGGGTATCGTAGCGGTGAATTTCACATTCCATGATATCGGCCCAGTAGAGGGCCTGCTCTGCCTCACTCCAGGTCGGGCATTCCGGCAGGTATCCGGTGTAGTCAAACAGCGGTTGTGGTTCAGCCATCGTTGTCATCCCTATAAAAAAAGCCAGCGGTCGCTGGCTTTATTGTATACATCTTTTTCGCTTTACTGCCGATTATCGTTCGCCTGACGCAGCAGCGTGCGGCTCTCGCTCTGGAAACGCTGGGCGTAATCGCCAAACCAGTGTTCGACTTTACGGAAGCTATCGATAAACGCCTGCTTATCGCCCTGCTCCAGCAGACCGATCGCCTCGCCAAACCGCTGGTAGTAGCGCTTAATCAGCGCCAGGTTGTTTTCCGAGGACATAATAATGTCGGCGTAGAGCTGCGGATCCTGGGCAAACAGTCGGCCCACCATCGCCAGCTCCAGCCGGTAAATGGGTGACGAGAGCGCCAGCAACTGCTCAAGGCGCACATTCTCTTCCGCCAGATGCAGACCATAGGCGAAGGTGGCAAAGTGGCGCAACGCCTGAATAAAGGCCATGTTCTGATCGTGCTCCACCGCGCTGATGCGATGCAGGCGCGCGCCCCAGACCTGAATTTGCTCGAGGAACCACTGATAGGCCTCCGGCTGGCGGCCATCGCAATAGACCACCACCTGCTTGGCAAGGCTGCCGCTGTCCGGACCGAACATCGGGTGCAGGCCGAGTACCGGGCCCTGATGCGCCGCCAGCATCGCCTGCAGCGGCTCTGCTTTAACCGAGGCAAGGTCGACCAGAATGCAATCCGCCGGCAGCGGCGGCAGCCTGGCGATCGTCTCCACGGTGGTGTGAATCGGCACGCTGACAATGACCATACCGGCATCGGCGACGATATCCGTCGCCCGCGCCCAGTCCTCTTTTTCCAGAATGCGCACCTGGTAGCCGGACAGCGTTAACATCTTCTCAAACAGACGCCCCATCTGCCCGCCGCCGCCGACGATCACCACCGGCCGCAGATTCGGGTAAAGGGTTTTGAAGCCTTTGTCGTTTTCGCTGGAATAGGATTCCCGCATCACGCGACGCAGAACGTCCTCGATCAGATCCGGCGGAACGCCGAGCGCAGCCGCCTCTTCACGCCGGGAGGCGAGCATCGCCGCCTCGCGTTCCGGGACGTAAATCGGCAGGCCATACTGGCTCTTCACCTCGCCGACTTCGGCCACCAGTTCCAGGCGCTTAGCCAGCAGGCTAAGCAACGCTTTATCCACTTCATCAATTTGATCGCGTAACGCGGTCAGTTCAGCAACCATACTTTCCTCTTACACCAAACGGGCCGCCAGGTGGCCGCGGAGATCCTTATCCAGTTCACGCAGCAGCGCATCGGTGGTTTCCCAGCTGATGCAGGCATCCGTTACCGAAACGCCGTATTTCATCGCCTCACGCGGCTGTTCAGAGGACTGATTGCCCTCGTGGATATTACTCTCGATCATCAGGCCGATAATGGAGCGATTGCCATCTTTGATCTGCGCGACAACGGATTCAGCCACGGCCGGCTGGCGGCGGAAATCTTTATTGGAGTTCCCATGACTGCAATCTACCATCAGCGACGGCTTCAGTCCCGCCTGCGCCATCTCTTTTTCACATTTCTCCACATCTTCCGGACCGTAGTTCGGCGCCTTACCGCCGCGGAGGATCACATGGCCGTTCGGGTTACCCTGCGTTTGCAGCAGGCAGACCTGCCCGGCCTGGTTGATACCGACGAAGCGGTGCGGCATCGCCGCGGCGCGCATGGCGTTGATAGCCGTGGCCAGGCTACCGTCGGTGCCATTTTTAAAGCCTACCGGCATGGAAAGACCAGAGGCCATTTCGCGGTGCGTCTGAGATTCCGTGGTTCGCGCGCCGATGGCGGACCAGCTGAACAGATCCCCAAGGTACTGCGGGCTGTTGGGATCCAGCGCTTCCGTCGCCAGCGGCAGTCCCATATTCACAAGCTCGACCAGCAGACGACGCGCAATCTTCAGGCCGCCTTCAACATCAAACGAACCATCCATATGCGGATCGTTAATCAGCCCCTTCCAGCCGACGGTGGTACGGGGTTTTTCAAAATAGACGCGCATCACCAGGTAGAGGCTATCGCTGACCTCTGCGGCAAGGGCTTTAAACCGACGAGCATATTCGATCGCCGCTTCCGGATCGTGAATGGAGCAAGGACCGCAGACCACCAGCAGGCGCGGATCGCGACCGGCGATGATATTGGAGATGGTTTCACGGGCGTGCGCGATCTGCGCTTCCTGTTCAACGCTCAGGGGGAATTCCGCCTTCAGTTGCTCCGGGGTCATTAATACATGTTCGTCGGTAATATGTACGTTGTTCAGCGCGTCTTTTTGCATGATTGCGATCCTGTGTAGCTCGTTTGCGATAAGGGTTGCCTCAGCGGGCATGACGTAACGATACCATACGAAGTAAAGAATTCAATCCATATTCCGTAAATTTTACTTTACAGTGGTAAATTAATTGGCCCTTACCACGGCATTAACCGTACAATAATATTTACAGATAATGAAATCGCGCCAAAATTGCTCGCCAGCGCCATCGGCATTACGAAAAATCCTGGTGAGATTTGTCCCAAAGCAAAGGGCGCATCTAATGACGGGTTTTGCTATCAGTGGTATTCTTCGCCGGGCATCGGCAGCGGCTATTCCCGCGCTATGGCGAATTTGACGGAAGCGTTAATGACAGTATTACACCGTCTTTTATTGACTGTATTTTTTCTCATCGCGGTATCTCCTGTTTTTGCTGCCGGACCTTCAGAACATGTTCGCGCTATTGTTTCCGGGATCGTGACCTACACCCGTTGGCCGTCATTAACAGGGGCGCCGAAGCTATGCATTTTTGCCTCATCACGCTTCACCCATAGCCTGGCTCATGAAGCGCCGGATGCATTGCCTTATCAACCGGTGATAGTACGTAATAGTGAAGAAGCGTTAAAAACGACCTGCGATGGTTTTTATTTTGGCAGCGAAACGCCGACCCAACAGTCGGAATTAACTCGCCGCTATGGCTCGAGGCCGCTGTTACTCATCGCAGAACAAAATACGGATTGCTCAATTGGTAGCGCGTTTTGCCTGATCATCAACGACGACAGGGTCCGCTTCTCCGTTAATCTGGACGTTCTGACGCACAGCGGGGTTCGGGTTAACCCGGACGTCCTGATGCTTGCCCGGAAGAAACCACATGAATAAGGACTTTTCACAGACATCGCGCCCGACGTTCAAACGCGCGCTGCGTCGCATTAGCGTGATAAGCGTGGTGATCTCCATGACGCTGGTCTGGCTGCTGCTGAGCACGGCCTCTATTTTCACGCTCAAGCAGTACGCGCAGAAAAATCTTGAGCTCACTGCCGCGACCATGGGCCGCAGCCTCGAAGCCGCCCTGGTGTTTGGCGACAGCGCGGCAGCAGAGGAGACCCTCGCTTCGCTGGGGAAGCAAGGGCAGATTTCCCAGGCGATCGTGCTCAACGGCCAGAAGCAGCACTTCGCCGCCTGGCGCCACGAACCGCTGGCCAACAAAGAACAAGTGAGCGGTCTTATCAGTAAATGGCTGTTTCCGGAGCCCACGGTGCAGCCCATCTGGCACCAGGGGAAACAAATCGGCGAGCTGCGACTGACCGCGCTTGACGAACTGATTAGCCACTTTCTCGGCATCTCGATTCTGGTACTGACCGGCAGCATTCTGCTCGCCTCGTTCATCGGCCTGCTGCTGACCCACTCCCTGCACCGGGGGATCGTCGCCGCCCTGCAGAGCATCACCGAGGTCGTGCATGATATTCGCGAAAACCGCCACTTCTCGCGGCGGGTGCCGGAGGAGCGTATCGAGGAGTTCCATCTGTTTGCCCAGGACTTTAACAGTCTGCTGGGGGAGATGGAGGACTGGCAGCGCCAGTTGCAGGCCAAAAATGCTCAGCTGTTGCGCAGCTCGTTACACGATCCGTTGACCGGCCTGGCTAACCGCGCCGCCTTTCGCAACGCGCTCGCCGAGCTGATGAAAAATGAAGTGGATCACCAGACCTCAGCATTACTGTTTCTCGATGGCGATAACTTCAAATTGATCAATGACAACTGGGGACATGCGGCGGGCGATAAAGTGCTGATGGAAGTCGCCAGCCGCCTGATGACTTTCGCCGGTAAACGCCATCTGGCGTGGCGTCTTGGTGGCGATGAGTTTGCCGTTCTGCTGCGCGAGGTGCGCTCGGAAGCAGAAGTCCAGGCCCTGTGTCAGGCGCTGTCAGAACAATTTCTTCCGCCATTCAACCTGCACAATGGCCATAGCGCCACGCTCTCGCTGAGCGTCGGTTATGCCCTGGCGTGGGAACACGCCACGGCGGAATCACTGCAAGAACTTGCCGATCAGAATATGTATCGGATGAAAAACCAACGTATCCAGCAGATGCTGAAATAATAAAGGACGCATTATGATCAGGAAATATTTCGCCCCCGCCCTGATGGCGGCGGCGCTTTTGACAGGTTGCCAGGCTCCTCAGGGAAAATTTACCCCTGAGCAGGTGGCGGCGATGAAATCTTATGGCTTCACTGAAAGCAATGGCGATTGGTCCCTGGGCTTATCCGATAGCATCCTGTTTGACAAGAATGACTACCGACTACGTCCCGACAGCCGCCAGCAGATCACCCAAATGGCCTCGCGGCTGGCGACAACCGGGATTACACATAGCCGCCTTGAAGGCCACACCGATAATTATGGTGAGGATAGTTATAACGAAGCCCTGTCGCTTAAGCGGGCCAACAGCGTAGCCGATGCCTGGGCGGAAGGCGCCCATATCCCGCGCAGTAATTTAGTCACCCGCGGCCTTGGCAAAAAATACCCGATCGCCAGCAACGATACCGCGGCCGGGCGCGCTGAAAACCGCCGGGTCACGGTGGTCATCAGCACGCCGTAGAAGTCCGCTTAATCGCTGGACTTCGCTATCCTCATTGCCGTTGCCGCGCGCCAGCGCAGGTAGTCAACGGCAATGAACAGCACCAGGCTGATCCCCATCAACGGCATGGCCAGCCCCAGGGCTAACGCTATCCCCAGCACCAGCCCACGGGCAGGCCAGGCGAGCGACAGCCATGCCTGCAGCAGGGAATGCGCCGGATCCCAGACGGCCTGTGGCGGACGGCGTATCCACCACAGCCGGTACCCCACGCCGATGGTTACGCACAGCGCGCAGCCAAACCCCACCAGCAGCAGCTGATTCGCCAGACCAAAGAGGATCCCCATATGGAAATCGACGCCCCAGCGGGTAAGCTTCGCCATCAGCGG
Source organism: Klebsiella sp. C239 (assembly GCF_048822715.1). NCBI lineage: Bacteria > Pseudomonadati > Pseudomonadota > Gammaproteobacteria > Enterobacterales > Enterobacteriaceae > Klebsiella > Klebsiella sp. C239. The sequence goes on from NZ_JBMEZK010000002.1 coordinate 13,719, forward strand.
AAAGTCGGCAAAATGGGTGCGATCCACCACCTGCATCGAGGCGCCATCGATCGCCACCGCGTCCACCTGCGTCGGCCAGCGGCGGTCGATCTCATTCACCGTCCAGGCGCGTTCGTCTGACACCGGCGGACGGATCTCCAGCCGGCTGGCGTTCAGCCCCGCCTGACGGGCCACCGCCAGCGCCTGGTCAAACTGCGCTGGCTGATGCTGGGTCATGGCCATCGCCTCCCTATGATGCCCGGCATGGGGATCGTGCGCCATCGGCGCCTCACCGTGCAGCAGGGTATTGACCTGCGGCGTCCACCAGCCGAAAGCCGCCCGCATTTTATCCACGTTGCCGCCGGCCCATTGCGACCAGGTCAGGCCGGTGGCGGAGAAGAGCAGCATGCCCAGCAGTAAGCACCAGCCCAGCGTCACGTGCAGCCGACGATGATTCTGCAGGGCGTTATTGAGCCGCCGTTTTGGACGCGTCATCGCCCACAGGGCAATGCCCCCCAGCGCGGCCACCCACATCCATGAGGCAGCCAGTTCGCTGTAGAGCCGCCCGCTGTCGCCCAGCAGCAGCGAACGATGCGCATAGTCAATCCACTGCCGCAGCGGCAGGATGCCGCTGGTGCCGTAGACCGTCATATCGCCCTTCACCCGCAGCGCGATCGGATCGACAAAAATGGCCCGGGATTCCGACTCCCCGAGACTCGGATCGGCAAACATAATGCGGGTGGTCTCGCCCACCGCGGGGGCCGGACGTACCGCCAGCAGCCGCAGATTACCCTGGGTCGCTTCTTCTGCCACCGCAATCTGGGCGCTGAGCGGCTGCGGGGTGCCTTCGGGAAGGCCATACAGCGCATCGTGATAGAGCCAGTTTTCCAGCTGCGGCGTCGCCACGTACAGCGTGCCGGTCAGGGCAGCGACAAAGATAAACGGTCCGATAAACAGCCCGATATAGAAATGGAGGCGACGCAGCAGGTTCAGCCATGCCGCGCGCGAGGTGCAGGTTGTCATACTTTTCCTTTTTCAAAGCAAAAAGAGGTCGTTGCGCAGTGCGCAGATTCATTTTTATTAAAGGGAAAAAGCAGACAGCCGCGGCGGGGCGCGGGTTTCGGGGTAAAGCCAGGGAAAGTAACGCCAGTGTTTTAATACCGGCCGAGAAGCCGGCAGGCGAATGCGCCGCAGGAGCATGGCGACGAACAGCGCCAGCGCGAAAAGCAGACCCGGGACATGGGCTAACAGCACGCAATAGCCACACGCTTCGGCATGATCCAGCGGCAGTTCGTGTCCGGTATGCGTAGCGCCGTCTGCGCTATGCGTCGTCGCCATCTCGTGGCCAGGCATCTGCGCCATACTCGCTGGCGAGTTGTCCATCATCATGGCGTGGTGCATGCCGGGCATGGCGCTCATGGGGTCTTTTTGCAGGGAGACGGAGATCAGGGGAGCCACGACGATCAGCAGGATCGCCAACAGCGCCAGCCAGGCGGCTCGCCGTTTAGGTGTCGTTTGCTGAAAACTGTTGCTGACCACCGCCCCTCCGAATAGAGGGCGTATTGTAAATGATTTACATCACGATGGTTACAACAAAGATAAAAAAAGGGCCGGCCCTGAGGCCAGCCCTTTTTGTCAGGATGTCGCGAAAGCGAATCTTAGTTAAGACGCTCTTTGATACGAGCAGACTTACCAGTGCGCTCACGCAGGTAGTACAGTTTAGCTTTACGTACAGCACCACGACGTTTAACAGCAATGCTGTCAACTACCGGAGAGTGAGTCTGGAAGACACGCTCAACGCCTTCGCCGTTGGAAATTTTGCGAACAGTGAATGCAGAGTGCAGACCGCGGTTACGAATAGCGATAACCACGCCCTCGAATGCCTGCAGACGTTTTTTGGAACCTTCAACAACCCATACTTTCACTTCCACGGTATCACCCGGACGGAAGGAAGGTACGTCCTGCTTCATCTGTTCTTGTTCAAGTTGCTTAATAATGTTGCTCATAATTTAATCTCTTATCCTGGGTAAACTGATATTGGGGGCTCACGCCTGCCCATCATGTTTATGCTGCTGTTGCGCGTGTTCAGTTTTGAACTCCGCCAGCAGCTTTGCTTGCTCTTCAGTCAGAGCCAGGTTTTCCAGAAGTTCAGGTCTTCTAAGCCAGGTTCGGCCCAGCGACTGCTTCAGACGCCAGCGACGTATCTCAGCATGGTTTCCCGACAGCAATACTGGCGGTACTTCCATCTCTTCTAACACTTCAGGACGGGTATAGTGGGGACAATCCAGCAACCCATCAGCAAAGGAATCTTCCGTTGCTGATGCTTCATGGCCCAGTACCCCCGGAATGAACCGGGAAACGGAGTCAATCAGCGTCATTGCCGGTAACTCACCACCGCTGAGAACGTAATCGCCGATTGACCATTCTTCGTCAATTTCGGTTTGGATTACGCGCTCGTCTATCCCTTCGTAGCGACCGCACACCAGAATCAGTTTCTGATTCGTTGCCAGTTCGCTGACGCCCGCTTGATCAAGCTTGCGTCCCTGAGGTGACAGATAAATCACCTTCGCGCCTTCACCTGCCGCGGCTTTTGCTGCATGAATGGCATCCCGTAAGGGTTGCACCATCATTAGCATCCCCGGTCCGCCGCCGTAAGGACGATCGTCCACGGTACGGTGCCGGTCATGCGTGAAGTCGCGAGGACTCCAGCTTTCGATGCTCAGCAGGCCATTTTTTACTGCCCGGCCAGTTACCCCGTAATCGGTAATTGCGCGGAACATTTCAGGAAACAGGCTAATTATGCCAATCCACATAGCGCCGTCTTTTACCGTTTATCCGGAGAATTTAAAAACCAGGATCCCAATCTACTTCGATAGTACGCGTAGTGAGATCGACTTTCTTGATAACCTGCCCATCGAGGAACGGAACCAACCGCTCCTTGATACCAAATGCATCTTTCAGGTTTGCCTTGATGACGAGCACGTCATTAGACCCGGTTTCCATCATATCGATGACTTTACCGAGGCTATAGCCTTCCGTTGTCACTACCTGGCAGCCCATCAGGTCTTTCCAGTAGTAGTCACCCTCTTCCAGCTCCGGCAACTGCGATGAATCCACGATAATTTCGCAATTAGTCAGTAGATTCGCGGCATCACGATCGTCAACGCCTTTCAGCTTGATGATGATGTCCTGATTGTGGTGGCGCCAGCTTTCCAGCTCAACGACCTGCCACTGACCCGCCTTCTGGATTAACCAGGGCTGATAGTCAAAAATGCTTTCGGCGTCTTCGGTGGAGGAAAACACTCTGAGCCAACCACGGATACCGTAGGAAGAACCCATTTTCCCCAATACGATCGGATCAACAGGTGCTTGTGCGGTGTGTTGCTTGCTCATCATGACCACCGTGACAGATTAAGCTGCTTTGTTAGCGGCTTTGATCAGCGCGGCAACGCGATCGGAAACAGTAGCGCCCTGGCCAACCCAGTGAGCGATACGATCCAGATCCAGGCGAGTCTCTTCTTCCGCACCGTTAGCGATCGGGTTGAAGAAACCAACGCGCTCGATGAAGCGACCGTTGCGTGCATTACGGCTGTCGGTGACAACAACCTGGTAGAACGGACGCTTTTTAGCGCCGTGACGTGCTAAACGAATAGTTACCATAACATCCTCTTGTGTGAATAAAACAACCGGGCCCCATCGAGGAACGGAGCCCGGTGTCATATTAAAAGCCCGAAAATTTTACTGATTTCTGGGGAAAATGCAATCAGCAGTTGATAAGTCTGCTGTAAAAGGCCGTCGGCGGTGCAGTCAGTTCGCTGCCGGCGTGCGCGCAGCCACCGGAACGTACACGTAGTACGTGAGGATGGCGAGCACACCCCGGTGGCGAAATGGCAAACAAGCCAGGCCGATTAGCGGCCCGGGAAGCCTGGAGGCATCATCCCTTTCATCCCGCGCATCATCTTCATCATGCCGCCTTTCGACTTCATCTTCTTCATCATGCGCTGCATGTCGTCGAACTGCTTGAGCAGACGGTTCACATCCTGCACCTGCATCCCGCAGCCGGCGGCGATACGGCGCTTACGTGAACCTTTGATGATTTCCGGCTTGGCGCGCTCTTTCAGGGTCATCGAGTTGATGATCGCCTCCATACGTACCAGCACTTTGTCATCCATCTGCGCTTTCACGTTGTCCGGGATCTGGCCCATACCCGGCAGCTTGCCCATCAGGCTGGCCATGCCGCCCATGTTTTTCATCTGGCGCAGCTGCTCAAGGAAGTCGGTGAGATCGAAACCGTCGCCTTTCTTCAGCTTGGAGGCCAGCTTCTCGGCCTGCGCGCGGTCGACTTTGCTCTCGATATCTTCGATCAGCGACAGCACGTCGCCCATGCCGAGGATGCGGGAGGCGACGCGGTCCGGATGGAACGGCTCCAGCGCTTCGGTTTTCTCGCCGACGCCGAGGAATTTAATCGGCTTGCCGGTAATATGGCGAATCGACAGCGCCGCGCCGCCACGGGCGTCGCCGTCCACTTTGGTCAGCACCACGCCGGTCAGCGGCAGCGCTTCGTTAAAGGCTTTGGCGGTATTCGCCGCATCCTGGCCGGTCATCGCATCGACGACGAACAGGGTTTCAACCGGATTAATGGCGGCGTGGACGTGCTTAATTTCGTCCATCATCGCTTCGTCAACGTGCAGACGACCGGCGGTATCCACCAGCAGCACGTCGTAGAATTTGAGCTTCGCTTCTTTCAGCGCCGCGTTGACGATATCAACCGGCTTCTGGCCGACGTCGGACGGGAAGAAGTCGACGCCGACCTGCTCGGCCAGGGTCTCCAGCTGTTTGATCGCCGCCGGGCGGTAAACGTCCGCGGAAACCACCAGCACTTTCTTCTTGTGCTTCTCGCGCAGGAATTTCCCCAGCTTACCGACGCTGGTGGTTTTACCGGCGCCCTGCAGGCCCGCCATCAGCACCACCGCCGGCGGCTGCGCCGCCAGGTCGAGGGTCTGGTTCTCTTCGCCCATCGCCGCCACCAGCTCGTTGCGGACGATTTTGACGAACTCCTGACCCGGGGTCAGGCTTTTATTGACTTCATGGCCGACCGCGCTCTCTTTGACGCGGCTGATGAAATCACGTACCACCGGAAGCGCAACGTCCGCTTCCAGCAGCGCCATGCGCACTTCGCGCAGGGTGTCTTTAATATTGTCTTCTGTAAGGCGTCCGCGGCCGCTAATGTTGCGCAGCGTACGCGACAAACGATCGGTTAAATTATCAAACATTGTCTCTCGCCTGAGGTGGAAACGGTCGGTCGCCGCAGCGACACACAAAACGAATGTGGCGGAGTATAACACGACATCAATCTGAATGTGCTGCAACGGTTGGAGCAGAGGCCTGCTGACGTTATACTGCTTCTCTTTCTTATTTATCCAACAGCCGACACCTATGCCTGTTTTTGCTCTACTCGCCCTTGTCGCCTACTCTGTCAGCCTCGCGCTGATTATCCCCGGCTTGCTGCAAAAAAACAGCAGCTGGCGGCGAATGGCGATTTTATCAGCGACTATCGCGTTGATCTGCCATGCTTTTGCGCTGGAAGCACGGATATTCCCCGGCGGCGAGAGCGGGCAAAACCTCAGCTTACTGAACGTCGGGTCGCTGGTGAGCCTGATGATCTGTACGGTAATGACTATCGTGGCCTCGCGCAATCGCGGCTGGCTGCTGCTGCCTATCGTCTATGCCTTCGCGCTGATCAATCTGGCCTTCGCCACCTTCGTGCCTAACGAATATATCACCCACCTGGAAACCACCCCAGGGATGCTGGTGCATATCGGCCTGTCGCTCTTCTCCTACGCCACGCTGATCATTGCCGCGCTGTATGCGCTACAGCTGGCGTGGATCGACTACCAGTTAAAGAACAAAAAGCTGGCCTTCAGTAGCGAAATGCCGCCGCTGATGAGCATTGAGCGCAAAATGTTCCACATCACCCAGGTCGGCGTGGTGCTGCTGACCCTGACGCTGTGTAGCGGTCTGTTCTATATGCACAATCTGTTCAGCAGCGAAAACATTGATAAAGCGGTGCTGTCGATTATTGCGTGGTTCGTCTATATCGTCCTGCTGTGGGGCCACTATCATGAAGGGTGGCGCGGACGTCGTGTGGTCTGGTTCAGCGTCGCTGGCGCCGGTCTGCTGACGCTGGCCTATTTTGGTAGCCGCGTGCTGCAACAGTTCGTGAGCTAAGTCTTTTAAGGAATCCTACGTGGAACATATCTCCACCACCACGCTGATCATAACGCTGATCGTCATGGTGATTATCTCTGCCTATTTCTCCGGTTCCGAAACCGGCATGATGACGCTGAACCGCTACCGGCTGCGTCATATGGCGAAACAAGGCAACCGCCCCGCCAAGCGCGTGGAGAAGCTGCTGCGCAAGCCGGACCGCCTGATTAGCCTTGTGCTTATCGGCAATAACCTCGTCAACATTCTCGCCTCGGCGCTGGGCACCATCGTCGGCATGCGCCTCTACGGCGATGCCGGCGTCGCGATCGCCACTGGCGTGCTCACCTTTGTGGTGCTGGTGTTTGCCGAAGTCCTGCCGAAAACCATCGCCGCCCTCTATCCGGAAAAGGTCGCCTACCCCAGCAGCTTCCTGTTGGCGCCCCTGCAGGTGCTGATGATGCCCCTGGTGTGGCTGCTGAATACCATCACCCGCATGCTGATGCGCATGATGGGCATCCGCACTGATACCGTCATCAGCAGCGCCCTGAGTAAAGATGAACTGCGCACGATTGTGAATGAATCCCGTTCACAAATCTCACGACGCAATCAGGATATGCTGCTGTCGGTGCTGGACCTGGAGAAGGTCAGCGTTAACGACATCATGGTGCCGCGCAATGAGATTGTCGGCATCGACATCAATGACGACTGGAAATCTATCGTCCGCCAGCTGACCCACTCCCCACACGGCCGCATTGTGCTCTACCGCGATTCGCTGGACGATGCCATCAGCATGCTGCGCGTCCGCGAAGCCTACCGCCTGATGACGGAGAAGAAAGAGTTCACAAAAGAAATCATGCTGCGGGCGGCAGATGAGATCTACTTTGTTCCGGAAGGGACGCCGCTCAGCACCCAGCTGGTGAAATTTCAGCGCAATAAAAAGAAAGTCGGCCTGGTGGTTAATGAATACGGCGATATTCAGGGGCTGGTTACCGTAGAAGATATTCTTGAAGAGATTGTCGGCGACTTCACCACCTCCATGTCACCCACCCTGGCGGAGGAAGTGACCCCGCTCAACGACGGTACGGTGATAATCGACGGCAGCGCCAACGTTCGCGAGATCAACAAAGCGTTCAACTGGAACCTGCCGGAAGATGAAGCGCGCACCATCAACGGTATCATCCTTGAAGCGCTGGAAGAGATCCCGGTCCCGGGCACCCGCGTGCGCATTGAGCAGTATGATATTGATATCCTCGACGTGCAGGACAACATGATCAAACAGGTGAAAGTGATGCCGGTGAAATCATTACGCGAGAGCGTCGCGGAGTAGCGCGAGCGAAGGAATTAACATCACGGTGGGCTGCGGCCCGCCGTTTTTTTTCTCGCGCCGGGAGCGATGGCATAAAAAACGGCCGCCCGCGGGCAGCCGTTGAGCAAGGCAGCAAACGTTATTTCGCTTTTGCTACCGTCACCATCGCGGCGCGAATGGTGCGGCCGTTCAGGGTGTAACCTTTCTGCATCACGGCCAGCACGTTGCCCGCCGCCACGTCTTCAGACTCGACCATCGCAATGGCCTGGTGGACGTTCGGATCCAGCGGAACGTTGGTGTCGGCGATCACTTCCACGCCAAACTTACGCACTACGTCCAGCATAGATTTGAGGGTCAGTTCGATCCCTTCCACCATCGGCGCCAGCTCCGGGTTAGCCTTGTCGGCCACTTCCAGCGCGCGGTCCAGGCTGTCGATCACCGGCAGCAGTTCATTGACGAATTTTTCCAGCGCGAATTTGTGCGCTTTCTCGATATCCTGCTCGGTACGACGACGCAGGTTATCTTCGTCGGCTTTGGCACGCAGCATCACTTCACGTTCACGTTTCTGCGCTTCAGCCAGCTGGGCTTCCAGATTCGCAATTTTTTCATCGCGCGGATCCACCTGCTCAGCCGAAACTTCAGGCTCTACCGCCTCAACGTCGTCGTGCTGCTCCGTGATAATTTCTTCCGGGGCTTGCCCCTCAGGCGTTTTCTGTTCTTTACTACTCATGAATTTCTCCGCGTTTTTTTCGCATTCATCTCGCTAACTTCGCTTATTATGGGGATCAGTTTCCGGGTTTCAAGGGAAGCGGACAGATTGTCACTATTTCATTTAACGCAAGGACATCCAGATCATGAAGAACCATTTCAAGTGTATCGGCATTGTGGGACATCCTCGTCACCCCACCGCCCTGACCACACATGAAATGCTCTGGCGCTGGCTGTGCAGCAAAGGGTATGAAGTGCTGGTTGAACAGCAGATCGCCCATGAACTCCAGCTCAGCAACGTGAAAACCGGCACGCTGGCGGAGATTGGCCAACAGGCCGACCTCGCGGTGGTAGTGGGCGGCGACGGCAATATGCTCGGCGCGGCGCGGACTCTGGCCCGTTACGACATTAACGTCATCGGCATTAACCGCGGCAACCTCGGCTTTCTCACCGACCTGGACCCGGACAACGCCCTGCAGCAGCTCGCCGACGTGCTGGAAGGCCACTACATCGCGGAGAAACGCTTTCTGCTGGAGGCCCAGGTGTGCCAGCAGGATTGCCAGAAACGCATCAGCACCGCCATCAACGAAGTGGTGCTGCACCCCGGCAAAGTGGCGCATATGATTGAGTTCGAAGTCTATATCGATGAAGTCTTTGCCTTCTCCCAGCGCTCGGACGGCCTGATTATCTCCACTCCGACCGGCTCCACGGCCTATTCGCTGTCGGCCGGCGGCCCGATCCTCACCCCGTCGCTGGACGCCATCACCCTGGTGCCGATGTTCCCGCACACCCTCTCGGCGCGACCGCTGGTGATCAACGGCGACAGCACCATCCGCCTGCGCTTCTCTCACCGCTGCAGCGATCTGGAGATCAGCTGCGACAGCCAGATTGCCCTGCCGATCCAGGATGGCGAAGACGTTCTCATTCGCCGCTGTGATTATCACCTCAATCTGATTCACCCTAAAGATTACAGCTATTTCAATACATTAAGCACCAAGCTCGGCTGGTCGAAAAAATTGTTCTGATTTACATCGCTGCCTCTTTACTGGATAAAAAACCAGTCTATACTGTACGAAAACACAGTATTGGTTTTTCATACAGGAAGGCAGCTATGTTGGCGCAACTCACCATCAGTAATTTTGCTATCGTTCGTGAACTGGAAATTGATTTCCACAGCGGCATGACCGCCATCACCGGGGAAACCGGCGCCGGGAAATCCATTGCCATCGACGCGCTGGGGCTGTGCCTCGGCGGCAGAGCGGAAGCCGACATGGTGCGTCGCGGCGCCACCCGTGCCGACCTGTGCGCGCGCTTCGCGCTGAAAGATACCCCGGCCGCCCAGCGCTGGCTGGAAGAGAACCAGCTGGAGAGCGGGCGTGAGTGTTTACTTCGCCGGGTGATCAGCGCCGACGGCCGCTCGCGCGGCTTCATCAACGGCACCGCCGTCCCGCTCTCGCAGCTGCGCGAGCTGGGCCAGCTGCTGATCCAGATCCACGGCCAGCATGCGCACCAGCTGTTGACCAAACCCGAACACCAGAAAACGCTGCTCGACGGCTATACCGGTGAGTATGCGCTCACTCAGCGCATGGCAGAGCACTATCGCCAGTGGCACCAGAGCTGCCGCGAGCTGGCCCAGCATCAGCAGCAGAGCCAGGAGCGCGCCGCCCGCGCCGATCTGCTGCAGTACCAGCTTAAAGAGCTGAACGAATTTAACCCGCTGGCGGGAGAGTTTGAGCAGATTGACGAAGAGTACAAACGCCTGGCCAACAGCGGTCAGCTGCTCAGCACCTGTCAGCACGCCCTGACGGTACTGGCGGACGGCGAAGAAGCCAACCTGCAGAGCCAGCTTTATACCGCGAAGCAGCTGGTCAGCGAGCTGGTGGGTATGGACAGCAAGCTTTCCGGCGTGCTGGATATGCTGGAAGAGGCGGCCATTCAGCTCAGCGAGGCCAGCGATGAGCTGCGCCACTATCACGACCGTCTGGACCTCGATCCTAATCGTCTGTTCGAACTTGAGCAGCGGATTTCCCGGCAAATCGCGCTGGCGCGTAAACACCAGGTGATGCCGGAAGAGCTGCCGGCGGTTTATCAGGCGATGCTCGAAGAGCAGCGCCTGCTGGACGACAGCGCCGGCTCGCTGGAATCCCTCAGCCAGCAGGTGGTCGAACATCATCAGCTGGCGCTGGAGACCGCGCGCCAACTGCACGCCCTGCGCCAGGCCAGCGCCGACGAGCTAACCCAGCTTATCACCGAGAGTATGCACTCACTTTCGATGCCGCACGGGGTCTTCGCGATTGAGGTCGCTTTCGATGAACGCCATCTCACCGCCGACGGCGCCGATCATATTGAGTTCCGCGTCACCACTAACCCGGGGCAGCCGCTGCAGCCGATCGCGAAAGTGGCCTCTGGCGGCGAATTGTCGCGTATTGCGCTGGCGATTCAGGTGATCACCGCACGTAAAATGGAAACCCCGGCGCTGATCTTCGACGAAGTGGACGTCGGCATCAGCGGCCCGACCGCGGCGGTGGTCGGCAAGCTGCTGCGCCAGCTGGGCGAGTCCACGCAGGTGATGTGCGTTACCCACCTGCCGCAGGTCGCAGGCTGCGGCCACCATCATTTCTTTGTCTGCAAAGAGACCGATGGCGAGATGACCGAAACCCATATGCAGCCGCTGGATAAGCGTGCTCGTCTGCAGGAGCTGGCTCGCCTGCTGGGCGGCAGCGAGGTCACGCGCAACACCCTGGCGAACGCGAAAGAGTTGCTTGCGGCGTAAACTTTTTGATTTTCACAGGGTCATAGTGAACAGCAAATTGCCTGCTGACCGCAGCCGGAGGTTTCCATCGGCGCGAAGGTCTATTATTATCGGCATATTACAGATGAGCCACGTACTGCTCGGGCCCAAAAAGGAATCAAATCACTATGCGCTGTAAAACGCTGACTGCTGCCGCAGCGGTTCTTCTTATGTTGACCGCAGGCTGTTCCACTCTGGAACGAGTGGTTTACCGTCCTGACATCAACCAGGGTAACTATCTGGCACCTAACGATGTAGCAAAAATTCGTGTCGGTATGACGCAACAGCAGGTTGCTTATGCTCTCGGAACGCCAATGATGTCGGATCCGTTCGGCACCAACACCTGGTTCTATGTATTCCGTCAGGAGCCGGGCCACGAGAAAGTGACTCAGCAGACCCTGACCCTGACCTTCAACAATGGCGGCGTGTTAACCAACATTGATAACAAGCCCGCGCTGACCAGTCAGTAAGGCCCGGAAAAGCAAAAAGCGCTCAATGAGCGCTTTTTTTATGGCCGATAGCGGGTCTGCTGCTGCGGTTTACTTCGCGGCGTTTTTCTCCGCCCGCTGGCGACGCAGCTCTTTCGGATCTGCGATCAGCGGGCGATAGATTTCCACCCGGTCGCCGTCATGGACTTCGTCGTGCAGCTTAACCGGACGACTGTAAATACCCAGCTTGTTTTTCGCCAGATCGATGTCATCACGCAGCGCCAGCAGGCCGCTGGCGATAATCGCCTGCTCGACCGTCGCCCCCTCGTCCAGAGTGACCCGCTGCAGGTACTGCTTTTCAGGCAGCGCGTAAGCGACCTCAACACGAATATTAGCTGGCACTGTAGACCTCTTTGGCGCGCGAAGTGAACGCCTGCACCATGTTGGCGGCCAGTTCCTTAAAGACCCGGCCAAAGGCCATCTCAATCAGCTTATTGGTAAACTCAAAATCGAGATGGAACTCGATTTTGCACGCCTCCGGGCTCAGCGGAATAAACTTCCAGCCGCCAATCAGCTTCTTGAACGGGCCATCCACCAGGCTCATCAAAATGCTCTGGTTGCTGGTCAGTGTATTCCGGGTCGTGAAGGTCTTACTGATGCCGGCTTTGGACACATCAACCGCCGCCGTCATTTGCGTCGGCCCGAATTCCAGCACGCGGCTACCGGTGCAGCCTGGCAGAAAATCAGGATAGGACTTCACATCGTTTACCAGTTGATACATCTGTTCCGCGCTGAAAGGCACCAGCGCAGTACGGCTAATCTGAGGCATAGCAGGTTCCACATTTAAACACAGTGCAAATAATATCATTTATCTGCTGCTAAAAAAAACGCTGTGCCGCAACTCGTGCTAAGATGCGCAGTACACCTCGCAGGATGCGATCGAGGTAACTGTGTATAAGACGATGACTTCAGGACATTATGACTAAGAAAAAAGCCCACAAACCTGGATCAGCCACCATTGCGCTGAATAAACGCGCCCGTCACGAATACTTTATCGAAGATGAATACGAGGCTGGTCTCGCCCTGCAGGGCTGGGAAGTCAAATCCCTGCGTGCAGGCAAAGCCAACATCGGCGATAGCTATGTCATCCTGAAGGATGGCGAAGCCTTCCTGTTCGGCGCCAACTTTACGCCCATGGCCGTGGCTTCCACCCACTATGTCTGCGACCCGACGCGCACCCGTAAGCTGCTGCTCAACCAGCGCGAACTCGATACGCTGTACGGCCGCATTAACCGCGAAGGTTACACTGTTGTCGCCCTGTCGCTGTACTGGAAGAATGCCTGGTGCAAAGTGAAAATCGGCGTCGCCAAAGGTAAGAAACAGCACGACAAGCGTACCGATCTGAAAGATCGTGAATGGGCGCTGGATAAGGCGCGTATTATGAAGCACGCCGGACGCTAACCCCCTCCCCTGAGGGCCAGCTCTCGCTGGCCCTTACGCTATATCCTTGTTGATGCTGCTTTTTCGTCCACCCCTGCTGAAAGAATCCTGCGTTATGGGGCTGGTAACGACATTCACAAATCTGTTATACTTGACCTACACATTGGGGCTGATTCTGGATTCGACGGGATTTGCGAAACCCAAGGTGCATGCCGAGGGGCGGTTGGCCTCGTAAAAAGCCGCAAAAAATAGTCGCAAACGACGAAAACTACGCTTTAGCAGCTTAATAACCTGCTCTGAGCCCTCTCTCCCTAGCTTCCGCTCTTAAGACGGGGATCAAAGAGAGGTCAAACCCAAAAGAGATCGCGTGGATGCCCTGCCTGGGGTTGAAGCGTTAAATCTAATCAGGCTAGTTTGTTAGTGGCGTGTCTGTCCGCAGCTGGCAAGCGAATGTAAAGACTGACTAAGCATGTAGTGCCGAGGATGTAGGAATTTCGGACGCGGGTTCAACTCCCGCCAGCTCCACCACATTATGATCCGGATACGTCCGGTGAAATCCTGAAAGCCCGCACGGCACAAGCCCTGTGGGCTTTTTTGTGTCCGTCGTTGTCCGAGAATATCCGGCTGAATCCAGAGAAAATTGGTACACGTTTAGGTACACGCTATACTGTGGTCCATTAAACGTGTACCAATACGGAAGGGATCCAGACATGGCGCGCATCACACGCCCTCTCACTAACAATGAAATCCTTAAGGCTAAACCCCGCGAAAAAGACTTCACTCTACATGATGGTGATGGACTGTTTTTACTCGTCAAAACATCTGGTAAAAAACTGTGGCGCTTCCGCTACCAACGTCCAGTCAGTAGTAGCCGCACTAATCTAAGTCTCGGTTCATACCCTGCCTTAACACTCGCAGCAGCACGCCAGATACGCGACCAGCATTTAGCGACGCTCGCGCAAGGTATGGATCCACAGCTGCTGCAGGAGCAAGCCTCAGAACAACGCCAGATTGAGTTAGACAGCATTTTCTCGACTGTGGCCGCTAATTGGTTTCAGATTAAAAGCAGAAGCGTTACGGAGGATTATGCGAAAGACATTTGGCGTTCTTTGGATAAGGACGTGTTCCCGGAAATCGGTAACATGCCTGTTCAGGAAATTAAAGCTAGAACGATTGTGGAAGCACTAGAGCCTATCAAAGCGCGTGGTGCGCTGGAGACAGTTCGCCGTTTAGTGCAACGTGTAAACGAGATAATGATTTATGCAGTTAATACCGGTCTTATTGACGCCAACCCTGTGTCAGGCGTAGGCATGGCTTTTGAGAAACCCAAAAAGCAAAACATGCCAACGCTGCGGCCAGAAGAGTTACCAAAGTTAATGCGGTCTTTGGTTATGTCAAATTTGTCAGTTCCTACTCGCTGCCTTATTGAGTGGCAACTCCTGACCCTTGTTCGCCCTTCAGAAGCTTCTGGCGCTCGATGGGCAGAGATCGATATCAATGCAAAGCTCTGGACAATTCCTGCCGAACGAATGAAAGCAAAGCGAGAGCACATTGTTCCCCTCTCATCAAAAGCACTAGATGTTTTGCATGTCATGAAGCCAATTAGTAGCCATCGAGAATTCATTTTTCCCAGCAGATGTGACCCAAAGCAACCTATGAACAGTCAAACGGCTAATGCTGCTTTGAAGCGTATAGGTTATGGAGGTAAACTTGTTGCCCACGGGATGCGCTCAATAGCCAGCACTGCAATGAATGAATTTGGATTCAACGCTGATGTGATTGAAGCTGCGCTAGCTCATATTGATAAGAACGAAGTTCGACGCGCGTACAACCGTTCAGTTTATCTCACTCAGCGTGAAGAGTTGATGGAATGGTGGGGGGAGCAATGTGTTTCGCAGTTCTCATCTATTGGAAACAAGTGACCCATCTCCAACTTTTATAGTTTTGTTCATTGAGACACATAGCAAGGATTTGAAATGTACATTCAAGATATTCCTAAAGATTCAAAATTTTGGGTCGTTCGATCTGGTGATGGTGGCATGTTTTATGACCACTTTGTTCATAACTCCATAGCAGCTATTGGGCACATTGATTCTATGGATTTTAGCGATCAAATCCTTAGTAATAAAGATGAAGTGATTAAACTCGTTTTTAATTACAAAAATACTTTGCTTGAGAAAAAGGAAACACTTGCATCCGCATCCAATAAAGCCGGTCAAGTTCTCCGTTTCATTAATGAAATGTCAATCGGGGATATAATTATCACCCTCGACGCGAAGAGAATAATTGTTGGAAAAATAACATCAGATCCTTATAAGGACATAGAGAATGCAACATTACTCAACGTTGACGGGACAACAGATGAAAAATTGCTTAAATTTAGTCTTAGACGGAAGGTTGAGTGGGGCAAAACACAATTTCGTGACAAACTCCCATTAGCCATAAATAACAGCTTTAGAGCTAATCAAACTGTTTTCTCAGCAAACGAGCACTGGAAAGAACTAAACCATTGGTTATCTGTTGCATTTATTTCAGATGATGAGGCTTATATCTCCTCACGCATAGAGCAAACAGAAGGGATTAACAATCTTGACATCGCTCAATATTCCATAATCATTAATAAAATTGAAGCCATTGCTCAAACGATTGCCGACAATGACAACTCTAATTTAGATGAAGAAGGATTATTAGACCTCTTTGAAAATACATATAAAGAGCTACGCAAAAGTAGAACATTTACAGTAACGACACAGCAAGTATTTCTTTCGCCTGGAGACCTTTGGGCAAAAACATCTGGAAACCGTAAAAAAAGCCTGTTAGTTGTCTGTACATTTCTTATAATGTTCAACATCGAACCATCTTTCGCAGATGACAATGACAAGCTATTTTTCGAAAATAATCACGCATCAATATCTTTATTAATTGATAAAGTAAAAAATGATGAAAACTTTGAGGAAGTGAAAAACGGATTAGCATTAAAAGTCCCTGCACAGAAGCTAAACAAGAAAAATAAATCCGTAAACCCTCAGAAAAAGCGCTATGATGATGATGTAGAACCTGATGACTTTGAAGGCATTTAAGAGGGTGACGATGGAGTTCATAAAAAAATGGTGGGATAATCATGATAAATCTAATAATTTTTTATCAGGTATCCATTACATAGTCATTTCGCTAGCTATCATAATTGGTGGCGCGTGGGCTTTGTATACCTTTAACGCATTGCAAATGGCCAGCAATGCGGAACTCCAACTAAAAAAAGCTAACGAAGAATTAAAACAAATAAAAGAACAAATTAAAGGCACTGACTCTAGCAGCATTGCTATTAATGTTACTCAATTAAAAACACAACTAGGAATGATTATTAATGTAACCATAAAAAACAACGGTAAACGTCCGTTGTCATTCGAAACATCTAAAGGTGCTTTGACTGTATATAAAGTGAGCGCAAATGGCGATAAGGTTGAACAATCTCAATCTTTTACACCTAATCTCTATACCGTTTTGAGAGATAAAGAAAGTGCCCCGGAATCCAAAAGTAAATCATTACCTAAAACTCATGTTTTAATCGGAGCAGAAAAAACCCTTAGCTATATCGTTGGGTTAAACAAGCCAGGGGTTTATTACATTACATTCAGATCAACGCCAGACGATAATTTCGATGGGAATGAATTAAAAAATAACAAGCCTGTAGAATGGTTTGCTTCTTCGTATGTTGAAATTACACCACCAACATTCAAATAGGAAGATCTATCTAACAATTCACCTTTGCAGAGGGTCTACAACCAAGGACACCCATATTTGATACAGGTAGCACACTATATTCAAGAATTTCAATTAAATATACTTTCACATCTTAGCTCGTCCAATAAAAGACTTACCTTACGACCATCTTATAAAATCAATGGAATTACAAAACCTCAAGAAAACCGTCAAAGAAAAACACAACATAGATCTAAGCTATTACTTCACTGACTGCTCACAATGCTAACTTAATTTCATAAGTGAGTCATATAAACTCAGTTAATTTTTCTAGCTGTAAAAACAAGTGCGCACATCAATGCTTACACGCAATATTGCAATACTTTCTCCACCACACCAGCCACGTATAGTGGGGCGGTTATCATGCATGCGCATAGACCGATTCAGTATACTACAGGCCTACATACATCATGTGAATGCATGGGCGGGTAGTGAGCGGTCTCGAAAGTCATCCATCAACCTCTAAAATTACTGATTTCCGTCACTTCCGGTTGGCTTTCTTGTGCCTCTATCCAGAACGCCTTAGAAGTCCATCACGCCCTCGAACAGCACCGCACCACCCACCGACACTCCCGAGAACCCGCGTAGCGCAGCGACGCGCTCAGGCCGTGAAATTAAATTTAATTAAATAAATACTTTACCGCTGGCGCGCAGTGCTTTCCCCGCCTCGCCTGCCCGCTTCGTGGGTCGGTTTTCATGCAGATGCATCAACAGGCTCAGGCCGCGCCGGGACGGGTCTGCGAAGGGAGTGACGGGACGGGAAAGCGCATGCAAAACCATGCACCCTGTGGATGCATGGCTTAATTCGGGAAAAATAGCGGTATTTTCGGGGATTTTTTGCGGAGCTACCTGCCGGCCAGTTCCGCGCGCCGGCGGGCATAAATCAGGCTCTGTGCGGGGGTGTATTTTTCCTGGTTATCCACCCGCGAAGCCGCGTCAGGCCTGAATCCGATGGCCGTTAAAATATCACTGTCTTCTGCCGAATAATTAATTTCTTCACCGGTACTCAGCCACACGGACAGGGCTTCGCGCAGGTAATGGGCCGAACGGTCGAGCGCATGGCCGGTCAGGAGTGCGGGCTGCTGACTGAGCCCCATCAGCTCCGGGGCAAGCGTGGCGGCGAGCTCTGTGCCGTGTGCCTGCATAAAGTCATTCAGCCGGTTGCGGATACTGATGCGCTGCACAGCTTCATGGGAGCGGATATAGCGCCCGGCGGCCTGATTTATCTCCCATTTTTTGACATCGATAATATCGCGCAGTGTCTGCATTCTGCCCGGAATACGGTCATCCCCGGCCAGTACCTGTTCCTGATATTCCTGCTCTGCGGCCGCCAGTTCGGCTTTACGGTTCAGCCAGGCGGTTTCGTTCTTCTGACAGGCTTCAAAAGCCTGCTGTAGCGTAAGGGTGGTCATGGTCAGTTCTCCCCTGATTAATGGCGGTATGGCGAGCTGTAGCAGCCCTGCACTTTACGGGGTGCCGGGGGTGTGACCGGCTCCGCGACAGGTGGCGTTTTCTCCGCCGGGGGCCGTATAACCTCGTCGATGGCTTCAGTGGTGCGGAACGTCGCCGAGCACTCAATATTGGTGCACTGGTGATAGCGCTGTTTGACGTTCTCCGACAGATAGCGGGAGGTACGGGCATGCGCCGACTTTTTGCAGAACGGACAGTGCATCATGGCAGCAGCCCCCGCGCTTTCAGGTCAGCCTCGCGCTGACGCATTTTCTCCTGCCAGACCTTACGCTCGCCGGGCGTGCTGGCGGCGTCGTGGTCCATATGCGCAAGCGCGACGGCCGGGAAGCCGGTCAGGGAGAGCACCGGCTCATCGGCTGGCGTGACGGAGAAGGCGCTCACTTTCCCGGTCAGGAAGGTCACCACCTGATGCATGACCTCTTTCTCCGGCTCGGTGTACCCCTGATGGCCGATGGTGTTGGCGAGCGGGTTTGCCATCACATCCGCTTTCAGCACCATCGCCCGGACCAGTGGCCCGAGGGTGTCATTCAGCGCGCGGTTAAGCTCTTCCTCAGCGTATTTACTCAGCACAGCATGATGCGCCTGGCGGAATGCACGCGCGGTGCTGTTGCAGGTGGCTTTCAACTGGTCACGCTCAAAGGCCAGCACTTCGGTCAGATTGTCACATTCCTGCGCCAGCTCCCGGCGGGCCACGCGTTCGATATGGCCGCTTTTCAGCTCATCGGTCAGCATGGCACCCCCGGCACGGAAAGCAGCGCGCCATGTGCGGGTGTCGCTGCCGTTGTCCTGCTCCAGCGCCGCTTTCTGCTCCTCCGCGCGGGTGATGGCCGTCAGGGTGTCCTCCATCCGGCGGGCCTGTTCAAGATGGGCCGCTCTGGCGGCGGCCAGTCGCTCCAGCGCCGGTTTCAGGTAATCAGGGATAAAGGTGTTGTCGGTCATGGCAGGTTTCCTCGTGATTTCAACATGAGGTGATTCTGCCGGGGCACACACAACAACACGAGCTGTTGCGGTTGTGGCAGTGCTGGCACAAACAGGACGTCAAAACCCGGCTTGCCAGAGAAAGGTCTCAGGAAAAGCATACTCACCGTTTATTTTTTTACATATAACTGTTCACTACTGTTCACTTCAAATAAAAGAATAAATAATACAGTAAGTTAAGTGGTGAACAGTTGAGGGTGGAAGTGTTCACCGACTGTTCACTACTGTTCACCTTTCTTTTTTTACGAAGCCTTGCTCCTTTAGTCTTTTTTGCGATTAAAAAATAAATATATATAAATAAAAGTAATCAGGAATGGGCCACCAGTTTGCCAACGTTTACCAAAAGATGGCCAACGTTTGCCACTGTCTAAAAATCGTTCTGTTGTGTGGTGGGCCACTACAAAATGACTTGTTGCCCTCAGAGAAAATATTCACAAAATAGAGAGCTACCCGAGGCCGGACGGACACGACCGGCACTGTATGGACTTTATGAGGTAGCCCGATGTACACCGCTTTTTCTTCCCCGTCTTCTGCCCCTGCCGCGCCTCTGATGCCGGTTTCTGATGCCGTTCAGGAGCGCTTTATTCGCCTGCCCGGCGTGATGCATCTGTGCGGGCTGTCCCGCTCCACGATTTATGATCTCATCAGCCGGGAGGCTTTCCCGAAACAAATCTCGCTTGGCGGAAAAAACGTGGCGTGGGCGCAGTCGGAAATCACCGGGTGGATGGCTGACCGTATCGCCGAACGCAACCGGGGTTACGACGCATGATGATGCCCGTTCCGCAAAAAGCCCCTTTTTCTGGCTTGCTTCCCTTCGGCGTTTCCAGGTATAGTTTTCCCGCTGTCGCAAAATCGACAGCCGGAATTGGCGTTCCGAATAACTTCAAGGCGACACGACACGCGCCATGCGTGTTTTTTTATGTCGTTGCTCAGGCACACCCATTTTCAGGGCTGTGGTGTTTATTCGTGCACCAGGGTTCTTTTCTGATAATGGTAGTCCGGGCGGGGCAGCCTTCGGGCTGGCCGGTTCCCTTGAAGGCCGGTTACGCCAACCCCGCTCGGGCTGCCACCAGTGAAATTGGCGTTTCCGGTGGTAGTTTTTCAAACTACTTCAAGGAGGCTGCCGTCATGGCTACTATCCTCACCCCGTCACACCCGCAGTTTGTCTTTGTGTTTGCCGCCGTTCGTCGTGCAGACCGTCAGCCCCGTATCTGTATGCTCCGCGCCGTCGCCGGGGATGAACACGCTGCACGCCAGTCCCTCGTTCGCGATTACGTCCTCTCGTTTGCCGGGCGTCTGCCGGTGGCGGAGGTGCGTGCATGAGACACTCCACGATTACTGCCCGTGACCTCGAATGCCTTGAGCATATGCGCAATGTCGGCCAGCTCGTCAGCGACCTGATGCAGGTGCAGGACTGTACTTCCCTGCGTCGTGACCCGGCCCAGCAGTTACAGCTCACCTCCGTGATTTACCTGATGACCGCCCAGCTCGACGGCGTGGTCGAACGCTGCAACCACCGCTGGTTCACCGGGGAGGGCAACGTATGAAAACGCCTCTGCTGCCTGTATTGCGTGCCGCCCTGTATCGCCGCGCCGTGGCCTGTGCCTGGCTGACCCTGTGCGAGCGTCAGCACCGCTATCCTCACCTCACCCTCGACGCGCTGGAAAGCGCCATCGCCGCCGAGCTGGAGGGCTTCTACCTGCGCCAGCACGGCGAGGAAAAAGGCCGTCTGATTGCCTGTGCGCTGCTGGAAGATTTGATGGAGGCCGGGCCGCTGAAAGCCGCCCCGTCGCTGTCCTTTCTCGGGCTCGCCGTGATGGATGAGCTCTGCGCCCGCCATCTGACATCGCCTGTACTGCACTGAGGGAGAAAACCATGAAAATGAACGTAACGGACACCGTAAAACAGGCGTGCGGCCACTGGCCGCGCATTCTCCCGGCGCTGGGAATGAAAGTGATAAAAAACCGTCATCAGGCCTGCCCGGTGTGTGGTGGCGCTGACCGGTTCCGCTTTGACGATAAAGAGGGGCGCGGCACATGGTTCTGTAACCAGTGCGGTGCCGGTGACGGCCTGAAACTGGTTGAGAAGGTATTCAGCATATCGGCATCCGAGGCCGCCGGGAAGGTAAACGCCGTCACCGGCCACCTGCCACCGGTGGCCCCGGAAGTGGTGGCGGCCGCAGACGCCGGAACGGAGGCCGACCGTAAAGCAGCGGCCGCGCTGGCCGTCAGACTGCTGGAGAAAACCCGCCCGGCCACCGGCAACGCCTACCTGACCCGCAAGGGCTTTCCCGCTCTGGAATGTCTGACGCTGACCACGTCGCACAAAACCGGCGGCGTGGCCTACCGCGCCGGTGATGTGGTGGTGCCGCTGTATGACGAGACCGGCGCGCTGGTTAACCTCCAGTTCATTAACGCTGACGGTCTCAAGCGCACCCTGAAAGGCGGGCAGGTCAAAGAGGCATGCCATCTCATTGACGGGCAGAAACAGGCCGGGAAACGCCTGTGGATAGCAGAGGGCTATGCAACGGCCCTTACCGTGCATCACCTGACCGGAGAAACCGTCATGGTGGCGCTGTCGTCCGTGAACCTTCTCTCTCTGGCGAGCCTGGCCCGCAGCAAGCTCCCGGCCTGTCAGATTATCCTCGCCGCCGACCGTGACCTGAACGGCGACGGCCAGACAAAAGCCGCCGCGGCCGCAGCAGCCTGCGAGGGCATTGTCGCCCTGCCGCCGGTGTTCGGTGACTGGAATGATGCGATGATGCTGAAAGGAGAAGACGCCACGCGGAAAGCCATTTATGCCGCCATCCGGCCAGCGGCACAAAGCCCCTTCGACACCATGAGCGAGGCGGAATTTACCGCCATGGGCGCCAGCGACAAGGCCTGGCGGGTGCATGAGCATTACGGCGAAGCGCTGGCCGTGGACGCCAACGGCCAGCTCCTGTCCCGCTATGAAAACGGCATCTGGAAAAATATCCCGGCCGCCACTTTTTCACGGAGTGTGGCTGATTTATTCCAGCGCGTACGCGCCCCGTTCTCGTCGGGGAGAATCACCTCAGTGGTGGAGACGCTGAAGCTGATTATTCCGCAGCAGGAGGCACCGGCGCGCCGTCTGATTGGTTTTCGCAACGGGGTGCTCGATACCAGCTCAGGTATATTCAGCCCGCACAGTAAATCACACTGGCTGCGCACCCTGTGTGACGTGGATTTTACCCCGCCGGTGGAGGGCGAAACGCTGGAGACCCATGCGCCGAATTTCTGGCGCTGGCTCGACCGGGCGGCCAGTGGTAACCCGACAAAACGTAACGTGATTCTGGCCGCGCTGTTTATGGTGCTGGCGAACCGCTACGACTGGCAGCTCTTTCTCGAAGTGACCGGGCCGGGCGGCAGCGGGAAAAGTATTCTGGCCGAAATCGCCACGATGCTGGCCGGAGAGGATAACGCCACGTCAGCCGATATCGACACGCTGGAAGACCCGCGCAAGCGCGCCTCCCTGATAGGCTTCTCGCTCATTCGTCTGCCTGACCAGGAGAAATGGAGCGGTGACGGTGCGGGGCTCAAGGCCATCACCGGTGGCGATGCGGTCTCCGTTGACCCGAAATACCAGAATCCCTACTCGACGCATATTCCGGCGGTGATTCTGGCCGTGAACAATAACCCGATGCGCTTCACCGACCGCAGCGGCGGCGTGTCGCGTCGCCGGGTAATCATCCACTTCCCGGAGCAGATAGCCCCGGAGGAGCGCGACCCGCAGCTCAGGGATAAAATCGCCCGCGAGCTGGCCGTCATCGTGCGCCAGTTAATGCAGCAGTTCAGTGACCCGATGAGTGCCCGTTCACTGCTTCAGTCGCAGCAGAACTCCGACGAGGCGCTCAGTATTAAACGCGACGCTGACCCGACCTTTGATTTTTGCGGCTATCTGGAGGCATTGCCGGAGCCGGACGGAATGTATATGGGGAACGCCAATATTATCCCGCGCCAGCCTCGCCTGTATCTGTATCACGCTTATCTGGTGTACATGGAGGCCCACGGCTACAGGAATGCGCTCAGCCTGACCATGTTCGGCAAGGGGCTCTCAGCCATGCTCAAGGAGTACGGTCTGAATTACGATAAACGCCGCACAAATCAGGGCATGCAGACCAATCTCGCCCTCAGGGAGGAAAGCAACGCCGACTGGCTGCCGAAGTGCGACGAACCCACCACAACATAACCTACCCGGACCGGCAACAGCCGGTCTTTTTTTACCGGCAATACCGGCCAGAGTAAAACAGCCTTCCCATACAAGTCCTCTATGCTTTTTTTAGAGCGTCTTGGGGCTACAACTCAGTGTACTTCTTCGCTGAACCAAAGCAGGCTTCAATTGGATATTTTTTATCGTTAGCTTCGAGCTTTTTATAAGCTGCGTCGAGGATGTTGATATTTAATTTATCTGTAATCTGTAAGAGATATAAAAGAATATCAGCCACTTCTTGTTCAGCTTCTGTTAACTGCTTAGAGTTGAGATTCTTACTCTCTTCCTCAGTAAGCCATTGGAATATTTCAATTAATTCGCTAGCTTCAACAGACAATGCAATTGAGAGATTCTTTGGTGAATGGAATTTATCCCAATCCCTAACCTTGGCAAAGTCAGCCAATTCCTTCTGTAGGTCTTCAAGACTTTTGGTTTTCATAAATTTCCCTCAGGTCATCAAGAGTTAGCCATGGACGTTTTCTATGAAGCATCCTGTGACAATTTGAACAGACAATTGCCAGATCACAAAGGGCTGTTTCTTCATTTTTATCTCGAAGACTTAGGGGGTTTTTGTGATGGCATTCTGCAAAACCGCGGCCGAGTTTACCGTATGTTTCCTCAAAATCCATTGAACAGATTTCGCACTGAAGTTTACCTGTTGCGTTAAGTGTCTGTTCTTTCTTTTGCTTAATGATTTTGGGATCTCTCTCCCGGGACTGGTGTAATCTCGTTATGGGCTTACCTTCTAAACTAGACACTACAGCAGATGACTCTTCATCAGCTTGCTCATCCACATTGCAGCTAATCTCTGTAAGCTGCTCTATCGAGATGGCCTGAGTAATCGAACCCTGTGTACAGGCAGAATAACGCACAGCCTCAACGAATGCCTCATTGAAGAACTCTGTACCAAAGTAGATATCTTCACCATAATCTTGAACAATTTTGAAGTCGAAGCGATGGGGATAAATCTCATCATCAGGCCAAACTTTCGTAGAGGCGGTATAATAGCCTCTTGTTACTTGACCGATAATAATCTTTTGCACCAAACCACGGAAATTTTGCAGGTGTTCTTTGCCCACGCGGGAGAAGCCGGGAGGAGATGCCCCCTCAGATTTTAGCCAAGAAATTGAATAAACGAAGGCAATTAGATCATCTTTCTTTATATTCTGAATAGTACCTTTCTTTGTCTCCTTTACTCCCCAAACTCCTTGATTCATACCAATCGGAAAATTAATTTTCGAGTGAGGCTTATCTGATATATATACTACCCAAATCACGTTATAACCTTATGATATAATAGTTTTTATTTATTTTATCGCTATATGGTTTTAGAAGATACACTAAAAATGATCTCAGGGTCGCATTTAGTAAAACAGGTCTCACTGGCCATCCATTTCCTAACGGGGCAAAACGGAGGTGAACAGTAAAGTGTTCACTGTTCACCGGGTATTCATGCGCTAATACATTGAAATAAATAATAAAAACCCGCAGTGAACAGTGTGAACAGTTTTCACCAAAAAAACTTTTTACCCCCCCTCATCACCATCATATTGCGGTGATGGTCGCCGGAAACAGGCTGGAGATGCGCTAAGGTGAAGAGTTGACTGTTCACTCTTCACCAACTAATCACCACCTATCATTATGATATTAAAAAGAAAAATAAGGAGGTGAACAGTGTGAACAGTTAAATGCAAAAAAACTTTTTATCCAGCCTTTTTAGATCCAGAAAAATCATCAGGAGGAAGAGCAATCGACAACTTTAGATAGGTAAGAATGCTATGACATTCCATAATTGGTACACGTTTAGGTACACAAATGAAAGTTGAACACATTAAAATAATTTAAATTTAAATACTTACGCGAGTTATTCAGACTCCGCCAGCACCAAAATTCTCCATCGGTGATTACCAGAGTCATCCGATGAAGTCCTGAAGGCCCGCTCGGCGTAAGCCCTGCGGGCTTTTTTGTTACCTGTGCGGTCATATTCTCGGTATCAATCTCGAGCATCATCTATGCTTGTTTTGCACCACGATGCCATAACGTAAAAAACCATGGTGCAAAAAGATACCTAACCAATTGAAATACCAAACTAATACCGAGTAGCAACTACGCGATGGCGACGGGCTGGCGTTGTTGATTAAGCCATTCGGCAGAAAGATCTGGTTCTTCAAATACACTCCCCCGGCGCTGAAAAAAAGGGCCACCATCAGCATTGGCCCCTACCCCGCTTGGTGCCAAATGCCAACGCTGCAGCCATAATCTCACCATGGCGTGATGTAACAGATGACGACTGATGGTTATCTTCGTCAGGTACTTGATGTTTCTAAAGACAAAGAAAGGCGAATCATGGGCAGATTTCAAGGTAAACGCATCCTTATCACTGGCGGTACCAGCGGTATGGGATTTGCAGGCGCACTGCGCATTGTTAGTGAGGGCGGCAATGTTGCCATTACGGGCCTCAATGATGAAAGGCTGAAGCGCGCCCGTAGTCTACTGCCTGAATCATCTCTCATTCTGAAAAACGATGCAGCCAGCGAAGCCGATATAAGCGTTCTTCAGGCAGCGATAAGCGACTGGGGTTCACTCGACGGACTATGGCTTAATGCTGGCTTCGCAGAAGTAGGTGCTCCGGAATCGGTGACAGCGGATGCTTTTAACCGCATGATGAATGCTAACGTCCGCGGCCCGATGCTGCAGCTTGCCGCTCTTTCTGGATCCCTCAATTCAGGCGCGTCTGTTCTTGTCACCTCATCTTCATCTGTATATGAAGGTGCGGCAATGACCAGCCTCTATGCAGCAACGAAAGGGGCAGTTGTCGCAATGGTTAAAAGCTGGGCCTCTGCGCTGGCTGTGCGGGGGATTCGCGCCAATACGCTGGTACCGGGTCCGATCGAAACGAACTTTAGACATTTCATGCCGGAAGAGTCGCGTCAGCAATTTGAGGATTTTGTTGTCAGCCAGGTCCCCCTCGGCCGGGCAGGAACCGCGGAAGAAGCCTCTGCTGTCGCACTTTTCCTGCTTTCTGATGACGCATCCTATGTCACCGGCAGTCAGTACGCGGTAGATGGCGGGCTGGTGCATTACTAGATATGGCAACACCGGCATCATTTCCTGATACAGATCCTCAAAGCCCCACTGTAGAAGTGGGGAAAATAACGGCCCCTGCTTACATCAATAAACAATCCGTTACTCCAGAATCGTCCATTTTTCGCTTAAAACAGCCCGGCAACATCCGAACGCAACGAACAGATTCAATGTGCAATATCTCCCGTTACCCAGACAGCCCATCAAACCGGTAAACACCAAAATGGTTCATTTGAAAGGATAAACGTGGTATTCAGGCATGGCGGGCGCGTGAAGAATCACTGACTGTTGATGCAGCGATGACATATCAGGCCAGCGACAGCAGTGTTATGTCCCTACCGCAATCTCAACTGGGCGGGGCGTTTATTCGGATGAGAAGGACTCACTCGGGGAGGGAGGCAATAATGGCAGATTCAGAACGCGATAAACCAGCTGCGTTGTCATTAAATATCGGCAGTAAAATAAGACGACTACGGCAGTCCCGGGGGATTTCGTTAAACGATCTGTCTAAATTGTCAGGGGTTTCAAAGGGAGCGTTATCCAAACTGGAATCAGGATCTTCCAGTCCCCGAGTTGATACGCTGGACGCTATCGCCACCGCGTTACGTTTACCGGTCGGCGATTTGCTAAGCGGCAGCAGGATGTATCCCCGCTTTGAAAAATATCGCCCTGTGCCGGGCGAGTATTCGCAAATGATGAAATTCCGCATCGGCCCCGGCAATACCTCCGAGATATGGTTGCTGCAAATGGAACCGCGGGTCACCATCCACAGCCCCGGACATTCAGAGGGGGCGCATGAACATATTCTGGTACACAGCGGAACTCTGCGCCTGCGCTTGAGCCAGTATGAAGTCATCACCCTGGAGCCCGGGGATTTTTATGCCTTCTCTGCGGAGATTGCGCACACGTACAGCGCAACGGAAACGGCGGTTAGCGCGACGGTGGTGATGACTCACCTCGAGCCCGGTTAACTCCGCCGCGCCATTATCGGACCTGGAGACCTGAGATATGGCGCCAGAGTTTCGGGCATCTGTTCACTTAAAGAAACAAAAACGGTCCGCTGAATGCCTGAGGGAAAATTATTTTAACAATAAAATTAATTAAATTCAGTCGATTGATTGCGAACTGATAAATATCTTCCCCCGTCATCGGGAAACCCGTTGTTCAGTTTGCGGGTTAACTGTATTGTTATTTCGAACAGCAGAGCCGGCCTGCTTGCGCTGTATTTCCCCACAAAGCAAAGCAAAGCAGGCGTAATAGCCGGGAATCTGGCCATAATACGGTCACTTTCCTGATGGTCCTGGCGTCTTTATATTAGCGCTCAATATCGCCCAACCCGGCTGTGCGCCGTGCGGCCCAATGCCTGCTCTTTTTTTATGACGAAATCAACCCACCCGCATTAAATATATGTGACGGAGAAGATGAATGCGTAAAGTTAATTTAAAAGACAGTTTTGCTCTGTTCAGCGATTACTGGAGCCCGAAAATTGTCGGCGAAATGAATAACGAATATGTCAAACTGGCTAAATTATCCGGAAAATTTGACTGGCATCATCATGAACAGGAGGACGAGCTTTTTCTTGTGGTCAGCGGCCGATTGCGAATGGGCTTAAGAACAGGCGATATTATTCTTGATGCCGGTGAGTTTATTATTGTGCCGAAAGGAACTGAGCATTGTCCTGAAGCGTTAACCGAAGAGTGCTGCGTCGTTTTACTGGAGCCAAAATCGACCCTGAATACGGGTAATATCGTCAATGAACGTACGGTGCGTGAACTGGATAAACTCTAATCGTCTGGCGGTGCGGAATAAACCGGGCCAGGGGAAGTTTTAGCGTTACCGGTTACCCGGCCCCCCTCTAAGGATAAAACCACCCATAACATCTCGCGCAACCCTTTCACACTCCGGCCGCGTCAGCGGCCGGAGGGATAGATTTACTCCCTGTCAGAATAGGCGTCCAGCATGGCAAAGACCGCCCACCGCGCCGCATCGTCTGCAATATTGTCAGGCAGCGCATCAGCCCGCAGATTGACATAAGCGTCGGCAGCCCTTCGGATGGCAATCCCGACAGAGTGACGATCGTGCGTTGCCAGAGTGGAAGTCAGCAGGCCATCGGGATCAATGCCGAGGGCTTCTATTCGGCGAACCCCGCGTTGCGGTAGATTGGCGCGACGGAACAGCATCGGTCCCAGCACTTGTTCGCGGAAGAAGGACAGCATCCCCAGCGCTTCGAAGAGTTCGCCCCTGCCCAGTTTAACCCCGGCATAATGCAGCCAGATCCAGGCTCGGGACTCAAACCACTCCGGCGTCATGTTCGGCCAGTAAGCGCTAAATTTTGCCAGCTGGCGCTTGAGAGCATCGCTATCACGGGTAAATAGCACGGCAGGCTCCTCAACGCGCTGAGTGAGCATGTCCAGGGTGATAAATTTGAGATCGACATGCAGAAGTTGCGGGCCAAACAGACAGATCAGCAGCCGAGGCTCGCCGACGTGTTCCCCGGTGAAAGCATGTAGCAGATGGCCGAGGGTTCCGGCGAACGCCATACGCTGAGCCATGATTTCGTCATAATAGAGAGGGTCGACCACCACCACGAAATCGAGATCGGAGTATTGATCAAACCCGCCATGGATAAACGATCCGCCGGCGAGAAGGGCGTGGATCCGCGGGTCAGACTGTAATTTAAGCTTCAGTTGCTCTGCAAAACTTCTGTGTAAATCGGGGAGCGTATTAAACATACTTTTTCCTGTTCACAAAAAAGACAAAGCATTACAGAATATCGAGTGATTGATCGGCAGACCAGATATTTCTGCAGGAGCCCTGCGCTCCCATGAGGGGCTCCCGAAACGATACTCCCCTCAAACCACCTCGCTCATCCACTCAGCAAACGCCCGCACGGCGGGAGAGAGAAAGCGCTGGTGCGGATAGAGCAATGTGACGGGTACCGGGGGCGGCTGCCAGTCCGTCAGCACTTCCACCAGTCTCCCCTCCTGCAGGTGGTCAGCAACGATATTCTCCGCCAGCTGCGCCAGCCCGAAGCCCGCCAGGCACATTTTTATATAGAGCCCCGTTTCATTCACCGCGGCGTTGCCGCTGACGGGTACAGAAAAGGTCTCGCCGTGGCGAACAAAGCGGAACTCATCGGCCCGTCTCGCCTGGCCGGAAAAATAATGCACCGCCCGGTGCTGAGAGAGCGCCTCCGGTGACGACGGCACGCCATATTCCCTGAGATAGTCCGGCGACGCGCAGGTTACCCAGCGAAAGCGGCCCAGAGGGCGGGCCACCAGGCTGGAGTTGTTCAGCTCTCCCATGCGTATCACGCTGTCGACGCCTTCCTGAATGAGATCGACCTGCCGATCGCTGACGCCGATCATCAGGTAGATATCAGGGTAGCGTCGGTAAAAGTCTTGCAGATGGGGCATGACGATGAAATGCGCGATGCCCGCGGGCATATCAACCCGCAGGCGCCCCTGAGGCCGCGCGACAGACTCGCTCAGGCTGGATTCGCTATGTTCGATGAGGGCGAGAATTTCCCGGCACTGCGCCAGATACTGCATCCCTTCCGGAGTCAGGCTCACCCGCCTTGTGGTCCGGTTCAGCAGTCGCACCTTCAGGTATTTCTCAAGGTTTTTAATGGTACTGGTGACAGTGGAGGCCGGCAGGGAAAGGGTTTCCGCGGCACGCACGAAGCTCCCTGCCTCCGCGACGCGCATAAACATCTGCATAGCCTGGATACGATCCACCTTCTTTTCCCCTGTAGCGAGCAGCCTACCGACAGGCGGCATGATTATTCGTTGATTATGAATAATGAAAACAATTTACGCACCTTTTTGCGCTTAATCGCCTGGCGTATCGTTGCGCTGTGGATATCGCGTGAGGGGCCAAAAATGACCATGCCCTCAATAAATATCCAGAGAATCAACACGTTAAATAACACGCATAAAGGAAAAATAATGTCCGTTCAGCCTGTCGAATTACGTAAGGCGTATCGTTTATTGCAGGTCGGGTCCACCACCATGATTTCCGCAAAATATGATGGCGTCGAAAATGTCATGTCAGCCGCCTGGGTTGGGCTGGCAGGCGAGCGAAAAGTGGTGGCCTATATCGGCCCCCAGGCCTTCACTCGTCAGCTGGTGGAAAAGAGCGGCTATTTCGTCGTGCAGATCCCCGTAGTCAGCCAGATGGCAACCGTCCTCTACGCTGGCGGGCGCAGCTATGCCGACGCGCCGGATAAAAACGACACCATCCCCTTCTTTTATCAGCCGGGGTTCGATCTCCCCCTTGTCGCCGGCTGCGCGGGCTGGCTGGTGTGCAAAGTGATGCCTTACCCGGACATCCAGCAACAGCACAATCTGTTTATGGGCGACATCGTCGCCGCCTGGAGCGATGACCGGGTATTCCGCAACGGACACTGGATCTTTGATGATGCGCCGGACGAACTACGGACCGTTCACTATGTCGCAGGCGGGCAGTTCTATGCCATCGGCAAAGGCAGCAAATTCGATCATGGACCGGGTAAGGACTGACCTCCCCGGTCATGAGCATCACTGACGAGATGTCTGCGCGGCAGAGCGGCTGATACTCCGGCGCCAGACGCCGGGCGCCTGGCCAAACTGGCGCTTGAAGCTGCGGTTGAAGGACTGCTGCGAGTCAAAGCCGAGGGCGATCGCCACGTTGAGGATCGGCTCGTTGCTGTGGGCTAAGCGTTCGACCGATTTTTGCAGCTTTTGCGCCCGGATATACTCCCCGAGGGGGTGCCCGGTGTGTTCTTTGAAGATCCGCTGCAGGTGCCACTTCGAATAGCCGGCTCGCCGGGCAACGGTATCAATATCCAGACGGCTATCAAGATGGTTGTCGATCCAGTCGATCAGATCCTGAATGATGGCGCCAGTGTTCATCATATTTCCCCCTCGCGGCCGGTTAAAAGCATCTTTAGCAGTTGCATTAAAAGGTGGCCTGGTTTTACACAAAATGCAAGTTTTATTGTTGCACTTAAAACCCTGCCAGGATCGCGCCTTTTTTCTCCGGTGAGGATCGCACATAAAGTGCAACAATTATTCTTGCACTTAGTTAAGCGCCTTCCTACAATCGCCGCGATAGTGTATTCGAAATTGTTACAATTTTGTGGCGATGATCGACACAAATGGCCTTAAGCCAGCCCGGACAAAGGAAGTGGCGCAGCCTCTCAGGCTGCGTCTTGCCCGGCGGCTACAATGACTGGAATAAAAATAATGAGCCTGCAAAAAAACTGGGGAAACATTCACCTGACCGCGCTCGGCGCGATGATGCTCTCCTTTCTGCTCGTCGGCTGCGACGACAGCGTCGCGCAAAACGCCGCGCCGCCCGCGCCTGCCGTCAGCGCCGCTAAGGTGTTGGTGAAGTCGATCAGTCAGTGGGATAGTTTCAACGGTCGCATTGAAGCGGTGGAGAGCGTTCAGCTCCGCCCCCGCGTCTCGGGATATATTGATAAAGTGAATTATACCGACGGCCAGGAGGTGAAAAAGGGCCAGGTGCTGTTCACGATAGACGACAGAACCTATCGCGCCGCGCTGGAGCAGGCGCAGGCGACGCTGGCGAGAGCCAAAACGCAGGCCAGCCTGGCGCAAAGCGAGGCGAACCGCACCGATAAATTAGTTCATACCAACCTCGTCTCCCGTGAAGAGTGGGAGCAGCGCCGGTCAGCCGCGGTACAGGCGCAGGCCGATATTCGCGCCGCGCAGGCGGCGGTGGATGCCGCGCAGCTTAACCTCGACTTCACCAAAGTGACCGCCCCTATCGACGGCCGCGCCAGCCGCGCGCTGATCACCAGCGGCAACCTGGTCACGGCGGGCGACACCGCCAGCGTGCTCACCACCCTGGTCTCGCAGAAGACGGTGTACGTCTACTTTGACGTCGACGAGTCAACCTACCTTCACTACCAAAATCTCGCCCGCCGCGGGCAAGGCGCGTCCAGCGATAATCAGGCGCTCCCGGTGGAGATTGGTCTGGTTGGCGAGGAGGGCTACCCCCATCAGGGCAAAGTGGATTTTCTCGATAATCAGTTAACGCCGAGCACCGGCACCATCCGCATGCGCGCCCTGCTGGATAACTCGCAGCGGCTGTTCACGCCGGGTCTGTTTGCCCGCGTGCGTCTGCCGGGCAGCGCGGCGTTCCAGGCTACGCTTATCGACGACAAAGCGGTGCTCACCGATCAGGATCGTAAATATGTCTATATCGTTGATAAAGATGGCAAAGCGCAGCGACGTGATATCACGCCGGGGCGGCTGGCCGACGGTTTACGCGTCGTGAAGCAGGGTCTGAAGCCTGGGGATAGCGTCATCGTCGACGGCTTACAAAAAGTGTTTATGCCGGGTATGCCGGTTAACGCCAAAACCGTTGCCATGACCCCCAGCGCCGCCCTCAACTGATCCCTAATCAGAGAATCCAAGACATGGACTTTTCCCGCTTTTTTATCGACAGGCCAATTTTCGCCGCGGTGCTGTCGATTTTAATTTTTATCACCGGGTTAATCGCCATCCCGCTGCTGCCGGTGAGCGAATATCCTGACGTCGTGCCCCCCAGCGTGCAGGTGCGCGCGGAGTATCCCGGCGCCAACCCGAAAGTGATTGCCGAGACCGTGGCGACGCCGCTGGAGGAAGCGATCAACGGCGTTGAAAACATGATGTACATGAAATCGGTCGCCGGCTCCGACGGCGTGCTGGTGACCACCGTGACCTTCCGCCCGGGTACCGACCCGGATCAGGCGCAGGTTCAGGTGCAGAACCGGGTCGCGCAGGCGGAGGCGCGTCTGCCGGAGGATGTGCGCCGTCTGGGGATCACCACCCAGAAACAGTCCCCGACGCTGACCCTGGTGGTGCATCTGTTTTCGCCAAACGGTAAGTACGACTCGCTGTATATGCGCAACTACGCCACGCTGAAGGTGAAGGATGAGCTGGCGCGCCTACCCGGCGTCGGCCAAATCCAGATATTTGGTTCCGGCGAATATGCGATGCGCGTCTGGTTGGATCCCAATAAGGTGGCGGCGCGTGGGCTGACCGCCTCGGACGTGGTCACGGCGATGCAGGAGCAAAACGTCCAGGTCTCCGCCGGACAGCTTGGCGCCGAGCCGCTGCCGCAGGAGAGCGATTTCCTGATCTCGATTAACGCCCAGGGCCGTCTGCATACCGAAGAAGAGTTTGGCAATATCATTCTGAAAACAGCGCAGGACGGCTCGCTGGTCCGCCTGCGCGACGTGGCGCGCATCGAGATGGGTTCCGGTAGCTATGCGCTGCGCTCCCAGCTCAACAACAAGGACGCGGTCGGGATCGGTATCTTCCAGTCCCCGGGGGCTAACGCCATCGATTTGTCGAACGCCGTGCGCGCCAAAATGGCCGAGCTGGCCACCCGCTTCCCGGAAGATATGAAGTGGGCGGCGCCGTACGACCCAACGGTGTTCGTGCGCGACTCCATCCGCGCGGTGGTGCAGACGCTGCTGGAGGCGGTGGTGCTGGTGGTGCTGGTGGTGATCCTGTTCCTGCAGACCTGGCGCGCGTCGATTATCCCGCTGATCGCGGTGCCGGTATCGGTGGTCGGTACCTTCAGCATACTCTATCTGCTGGGCTTCTCGCTGAATACCCTGAGCCTGTTCGGGCTGGTACTGGCGATTGGTATCGTGGTGGATGACGCCATCGTGGTGGTGGAAAACGTCGAGCGCAATATCGAAGAGGGGCTTGCGCCGCTTGCCGCGGCACATCAGGCGATGCGAGAGGTCTCCGGGCCGATTATCGCTATTGCGCTGGTGCTGTGCGCGGTGTTCGTGCCGATGGCGTTTCTCTCGGGCGTGACCGGTCAGTTCTACAAGCAGTTTGCGGTGACCATCGCCATCTCCACGGTGATCTCGGCCATCAACTCTCTGACGCTCTCCCCGGCGCTGGCGGCCCTGCTGTTAAAGCCGCACGGCGCGAAAAAAGACCTCCCTACCCGGCTGATCGATCGTCTGTTCGGCTGGATTTTCCGTCCGTTTAACCGCTTTTTCCTGCGCAGTTCGAACGGCTATCAGGGGCTGGTGAGTAAAACCCTCGGCCGCCGTGGCGCGGTGTTTGTGGTGTACCTGCTGCTGCTCTGCGCCGCAGGGGTGATGTTTAAAGTCGTCCCCGGCGGATTTATTCCCACCCAGGACAAACTGTACCTGATTGGCGGCGTGAAGATGCCGGAAGGTTCGTCGCTGGCGCGCACCGATGCGGTGATCCGCAAAATGAGCGAGATCGGGATGAATACCGAAGGGGTCGATTATGCGGTCGCCTTCCCCGGTCTTAACGCGCTGCAGTTCACCAACACGCCGAATACCGGGACGGTCTTTTTTGGCCTGAAACCGTTCGACCAGCGCAAACACTCGGCGGCGGAAATCAACGCGGAGATCAACGCCAAAATTGCGCAAATCCAGCAGGGATTTGGCTTCTCCATCCTGCCGCCGCCGATTTTAGGATTGGGTCAGGGCTCCGGCTACTCCCTGTACATCCAGGATCGCGGCGGGCTGGGCTATGGCGCGCTGCAAAGCGCGGTGAATGCCATGTCCGGGACGATTATGCAGACGCCGGGGATGCACTTCCCGATCTCGACCTACCAGGCTAACGTGCCGCAGCTGGATGTCCAGGTCGATCGCGATAAGGCGAAAGCGCAGGGAGTATCGCTGACCGATCTGTTCGGCACGCTGCAGACCTATCTCGGCTCGTCTTATGTCAATGACTTTAACCAGTTCGGGCGTACCTGGCGCGTGATGGCCCAGGCTGACGGGCCGTACCGCGAGAGCGTGGAAGATATCGCCAATCTGCGCACCCGCAATAATCAGGGCGAAATGGTGCCGATCGGCAGTATGGTGAATATCAGTACCACCTACGGGCCGGATCCGGTGATCCGCTACAACGGTTATCCGGCGGCGGACCTGATTGGCGATGCCGATCCGCGCGTGCTCTCCTCCTCGCAGGCGATGACGCTGCTGGATGCCATGTCTAAACAGGTGCTGCCGAATGGAATGAATATTGAATGGACGGACCTCAGCTTCCAGCAGGCCACCCAGGGCAATACGGCGCTGATCGTCTTCCCGGTGGCGGTGCTGCTGGCGTTCCTCGTGCTGGCGGCGCTGTATGAAAGCTGGACCCTGCCGCTGGCGGTGATCCTTATCGTGCCGATGACGATGCTCTCCGCGCTGTTTGGCGTCTGGCTGACCGGGGGCGATAACAACGTCTTCGTGCAGGTGGGGCTGGTGGTCCTGATGGGCCTGGCCTGTAAAAACGCCATTCTGATCGTCGAGTTTGCCCGCGAGCTGGAGATTCAGGGCAAAGGCATCATGGAAGCCGCGCTGGAGGCGTGCCGCCTGCGACTGCGTCCGATTGTCATGACCTCCATCGCCTTTATCGCCGGGACCATTCCGCTGATCCTCGGCCACGGCGCAGGGGCGGAAGTCCGCGGCGTCACCGGGATCACGGTGTTCTCCGGGATGCTGGGGGTGACGCTGTTCGGTTTGTTCCTGACGCCGGTGTTTTACGTGACGCTACGGAAACTGGTGACCCGCAGTAAGCCGGTCCAGGAGGATCTGCCCGCCTAGCCTGCGGCAAATAACAAAAAACCGCCTTCAGCTGAAGGCGGTTTTTTTTCGTCAGGACCAGGATTAATGCGCTTTTTTAAAGCGGGCGATCATTTCCGGTACCGGGTCGCAGCCGCTGGTATCGGCGTTTTTAAGCGCCTCCAGCGCGCTGGCCACGGTATGGCGAGCGAGGACGTTTAGCGAAGCCTGCTCCGCTTCGTCAGCGACCGATTTGAAGTACCAGCAGGCGTTGGCGCTGACCACGCAGCGGGCCGGGACGTCAGGGCGCGACGCCCACAGTTTTTTATCTTCGATAACGGAAAGATAGATATCACGCAGAGTGATTTTATCCGCCGGGCGGCCAAGATGAATAGAGCCGTTGCGGCCAAGCGTGGAGACAATGATGCCGTCACGGGTGAGCGGAACCATTAATTTGCGGATAAAGCTCGGGTTGGCTTCCAGGCCGTAGGCCAGAATCGCACTCGTCGAACGTTCACCCATCTGCTCCGCCATTGCTACGCTGAGAACCATCTGCAAAGCTGTCGGGAAGCGGTAATCTAACATGGTATTGTCCTGGGTTGCGGTGAATCTTGTTCTTTTTGGCACCGCAGAGGTGAGTAATCAATGAACAACAATATAACAAATACGGGAATTTTTTTGAAGCAATCTGCGGTTAGCCTGCGAAGTAAATTTTCCTATTTCGTCTGCACAGGCGGGCTGAGAAACCGCGCTCTTCCGAAGCGGTTTGACTGGACGGCAATCTCCTCAGCGCTCCCCGGTGGCTGCCCGGTGGTATAGAAATCCGCTGCCATAACGGCAGCGGATCCTGCGGGATGTTACGCCGTTAACTCCAGCTCGGTTTCAAAGGTGGTCACCGGCACAAACGGCAGATAGGAGATCCGCAGCCTCTCGGCCACCTTCAGGCGATGCCAGCCGGCCGGCAGGCCGCCAGGTTTGAGCACCGTGATGGTCGCCTTTTCACCGAAGTTCCACCGGTCGTCGTAGACGCTCTCCAGCTCGTCGAGCGTCCACTCCCGGCCGCGCAGCGCCAGGCGGATCGCCTGCCGCGGGATGGCTTCGCCGTTGAGGGTCACGGCGATATCTTCCACCATCGACAAACCCAGACCGCGGTAGTAAGGCAGACGGGCCAAAAAGCGCACGCCGATAACTTCCCCGTCGCGGGTGACGTTGCCGAAACCTTCGCGGCAGATAATATGCTGATCAAACATGATAATGCTCCTTACTGACCCAGCAGCGCCGGGGGTGGGGTTTCATCTAACAGGCGACAGAACATCAGCTGCTGGCGGCGGACCTGCTCCAGGCTGTCCACCTCCTGCGCATCTTCCACCCAGCGGTTGCCTTCATACTCGGAGCACACATACCCCTCATAGCCGCCCTTCTGCAGCACGCGGAAGATCTCATCGTAGGGAATTGACCACTCGCTTATCTCGTCGGTCATCTCATAGAATTTGGCATGAATGTTGTGGATCCGCGGCATAAAATCGAGCATCCGCTTCGGCTCGAACGCCGCGTTGTGGCGCAGCGTTTCCGCCATCGCCAGCTGCGGGCCCGGCCCCCATTTTTGCATCACATCCAGGATCACGTATTCGCTGAGCGTCCGCTCCTCATAGGCTTTCTCGATAAAATCCGCCGCCGCCTGCGGGCAACCGTTACGAATAAAGCGCTCTTTCCACACCCGCGGGAAGCGGGCTAAAAACATCCCCATATCCGGCAGGAAGCCCAGCGCCCGGGTGTTGGC
Organism: Klebsiella sp. C239; assembly: GCF_048822715.1. Classification (NCBI taxonomy): domain Bacteria; kingdom Pseudomonadati; phylum Pseudomonadota; class Gammaproteobacteria; order Enterobacterales; family Enterobacteriaceae; genus Klebsiella; species Klebsiella sp. C239. The sequence goes on from NZ_JBMEZK010000002.1 coordinate 51,414, forward strand.
TTTTTCATAGGCTTCGGCATGGCGAATAATCCACGGATGGTCGAAATGCAGCGGGGCGTGCACCTCCAGCAGAATGGTGATCCCTTTGTCTTCCGCATAAGGCGCCGCCGCCACCAGCACCTCCGGCGCCACGGAAACCAGAGTGCGGATAAAGCGCATGCCCAGCCGGGCGGCAAAATCGATGTCGTTTTGCACGCTGCGCACCTGCTCGTCAAACGGCATCGGCCGGTCTTTATAGCGTTTATAGTCGAGCATAAAGTCATGGCACACCGGCACCGTGTCATGGCGCTGCATCAGACGGCGCCAGTCGGCGATCGCCGCCTCCGGCATGCCGCACTCCGGCCAGCCGGCGAAGGTCTGTTCGCCAACGACTTCAATGCCGCGGGCGCCAAATGCCGCGCAGTGACCGATCGCCTGATCGAGGGACATCTTGCCGAGATAGGTCTCATTCTGAAAGCTGTACAGACTGACGCCGCGTTTTATTTTCTGAGTCATAAAAGTACCAGGTAAGTTGGTTAACAGGATAAGCCGGTCGCTTCGCGGGCGCGGGCCACCGAGGCCGCTGCGGGCAGCGACGGTTTATACTCCAGGCCAATGGCCCCGTTGTAGCCCAGGCGTTGCAGCCGGGCGATCACTTCTGGCCACTCGCCGCTGCGCGGATCCGGTTCGTTACGTTCCGGCGCCTGCGCTATCTGCACGTGTCCCACCCGGTGCATTCTGCCGCCGAGCACCTCCTCCATCTCCTCTTCCATCACCAGCGAGTGATAGACGTCAAACAGCAGCTGCAGCCGCGGGCTGTCGACCGCCTCGATAATGTCCAGCGCCAGCCGGGTGTCGTTTAAGAACATCCCCGGATGATCGATGCGGGTGTTGAGCGGCTCCAGCAGCAGAGTGACCCCGGCGGCTTCCGCCAGCGTCGCCGCCTGGCGCAGGATATGGATCGCCTGCGCCTGCTGTTCGGCGATCGCCACCCCTTCACGGCTGAAGCCGGAGGCCACCACCAGCGGCGGCGACCCCAGCTGGCGCGAGGCCGCCAGGCTGTCGCTCACCGCCGCCAGAAACTGCTCATGCTCCGCCGGATCCACCAGGCTGCGCCGGGGCTCCACCACGAAGCTCGACAGCCTCACGCCGGTCTCCTCCAGCGCCTGCGCCAGCGCCGCCAGCGGTTTATCACGCCAAAGATGAAACTCAACGTGGCTGAATCCCTGCGCTTTCGCCGCCCGGACCCGATCGCTGAAATCGGGATACTCTTCACGAAACAGCCATTCAATACATGCGGACAAATACATCCGACCCCCTTCTCTACTTGCCAGATCAAAACAAACAAAATTAGAATAAGAATTCTTATTCTGTTTCGGAGCGGCAGTGTGACGCCTTCCCTTCTGGCTTCGCGGTCAACAGCAGGATCTGACGCGGCATAACCAGAATAAGTGCTCTAATTCTAATCTCTGGTTGCTATAAATTGTCAACATTATTTAACAAGTTTTTAACCAAATCTGAAGGTACATCATGCTCAATAACGCTTCGGCAGCCGCGGTTCAGGCGCCTCCCTATACCAGCGAGCGGCAGCGCACGCTGGCCACGCTGGTGGTTTCGATAGCGCTGGTGCTGGAGATCATCGACGTCTCGATCATTAATGTCGCCATCCCGGTGGTACAGCGGGATCTGCTCGCCAGCCCGCGGCAAATTGAATGGGTGGTCACCGGCTACCTGTTCTTTTTCTCCATTCTGCTGCTCACCGGCGGTCGGCTCGGCGATCTGTATGGCTACCGGCGGCTGTTTATCAGCGGCCTGCTGGCGTTTGGCGCTGCGTCAGCCGGCTGCGGGCTGGCCGCCAGCCCGGAGATGCTGGTGGCGATGCGTATTGCGCAGGGGGCCAGCGGAGCGATGATGGGCCCGCAAATCCTCTCCCTGATGCAGGTTCTGTATCGCCCGCACGAACGTTTCCGGGTGATGAGTATTTTCGGCCTGCTCGGCGGCGCCGCCGGGATCCTCGGCCCGGTGCTCGGCGGGATCATCATCGAAAGCAATCTGTTCGGCCTCAGCTGGCGGCCGATCTTTTTGATCAACGTGCCGGTGATCGTCGTCGCCGTGATACTGGCCTGGCGGGCGCTGCCGGCGGTGCGCAGCCCGGCGGCCAAAGGTATCGATCCGCTGGGTACCCTGCTGGCGGTGGTGGGCGGCGGCGCGCTGCTGCTCACTCTGATCGAAGGTCCCGCCCTGCGCTGGCCGCTATGGATGGCGCTGCCGCCGCTGCTGTCGCTCATCACGGTGGCCCTCCTCTGGCGACATCTGCTGGGCCGTGAACGCCGGGGCGGCACGCTGTTGTTACCCCCCGCGGTGCTGCGCGACCGCTTCTTTCGCGCCGGGATCGTCATCACCCTGCTCTATCAACTGACCACCGCCTCGCTGCTGCTGGCCACCGCGCTGGTGCTGCAGAACGGGCTGGGCTTCAGCCCGTTCCATACCGCCCTGCTGCACATCCCCTTCGCCCTCGGGGCGATGTTTTCCATCGCCGTCGCCGGCCGCCGGCTATCGCCTCGTCTTGGGCGTAACGTGACGCTGGTCGGGGTGGCCGTGCAGATGAGCGGCCTGCTGCTGATGGGCTACGGGATCGCCGCGGCGCCGGGGACGCTGCCGCTGACCGCGCTGGGTCTCGGGTTCGGCCTGTGCGGCTGTGGGATGGGGCTTATCTCCGCCCCGCTGCCGGCCTTTGCCATGGCGGCGATCCCGGTGGCCCACGCCGGCGCGGCGTCGGGATTATTTCGCACCGGCCAGCAGTTTGGCGCCGCCCTCGGCATGGCGACCCTTGGCGGCTTCTATCTGGCGCAAAGCGCCTCCGCGCCGGACGCCTGGCGCGGGGCGTTTATCACCCTGCTGACCCTTGGCGCCCTGATCCTGCTGGCGATTGCCGCCCTCAGCCGCCTGCTGCCCGTCTCGGTGCTTCCCCCGCCAGGGAAGCCATGACCTATCGCGTCCGGCAATGGCTGCTATCATGAGGAACCATTTATCAGGACGCACAAAGCTGTAGTACCTATTTTCTGTACACCTGCAACGGGCATGCGCCCGGAGAACAACAAAGGCAAGGACTGATATGGATGAGAACATCGATGTACTGATTATTGGTAGCGGCCCGGTAGGCGCCGCTTTCGCGCGGCGGATTGCCGACCGCCGCGCCGCGCGGATCCTGGTGGTGGAAGCCGGCGAAGCGCTGACGCCCGCCACCGGGGTTAATATCCGCAACCTGGCGCCAGCGCAGCGGGAAACGGCCTACGACCGCGCCCGGGCGTTTCCGCTGGCCGCCCTGCCGGAAAACCTGCCGGCAGACGCCCTGCAGGCGCGGCCCGGCACCCATCTTCTCGACCCGACGGCGCCCCACAGCGGCATGCCAGCCGCCGCGCTCTCCACTAACCTCGGCGGCATGGGCGTCCACTGGACCTGCGCCTGTCCGCGACCGGGCGGCAGCGAAGTCATTCCCTTTCTCGATCCCCGGGAGATGGCCGACGCCTGGGAGTCGGCAGAGCATTATCTGCAGGTGACCCGCGAAGGATTTCCGGCCACCGCCATCGGCCGGCAAATCGTCGATGCCCTTAATCAGCACTTCGCCAGCGACCGTCCGCCGGCGCGGCTGGCGCAGCCTATGCCGCTGGCCTGCGCCGCGACGCCGGAGGGCAAGCCGCGCTGGTCCGGCGTCGACGCGGTGCTCGGCGAGCTGGCGGAGGAAGAGACCCGCCGCCAGCGCGGGGTGGAGATCCGCACCGCCACCCTGTGCACGCGGATCCTCAGCGAGGACGGCGTCGCCCGCGGGGCGGAGCTGCGCGATCTGCGTACCGGCGAACAGTATGTGGTGACGGCCAAAGCGGTAGTGGTCGCCGCCGATGCGCTGCGTACGCCGCAGCTGCTGTACGCCTCGGGCATCCGTCCGCGGGCGCTGGGGCGCTGGCTCAACGATCAGCCGCAGGTGATCGCTCTGATTGAAGTGGACGCCCCGCCGGCCGCCGTCGCGCCGACCTCCCCGGTGCGCGACGGACGGGACAATGTCTCCGGCGTCACCTGGCTGCCGTTCCATGAGCCCGATTTTCCGTTCCACGGTCAACTGATGCAGATGGATACTTCGCCGATCGCCTTTGCCCAGCCGTCGGGTACCCCGGCGAAGCCGGTGGTGGGCCTGGGGCTGTTCCTCGCCAAGGAGCTGCGCGAGGAGGATAGGATCGTCTTCAGTGATGAAACCGACGCCGTAGGGCTGCCGAAAATGCAGCTGAACTATCAGTTAACCGACGGCGATCGCCGCCGTTTACAGCAGGCGGTGGCAGTGACTGAACGCGTCGGCGCCGCGCTGGGCCGCGTGGCGCCCGGCGGGGAGGCCATGATCCTGCCGGCGGGCACCTCGCTGCATTACCAGGGAACCTGTCGCCTGGGAGAAGCGAACGACGGCAACAGCGTGGCCGACCGCCGCTCGCGGGTCTGGGGTTTTCACAATCTGTACGTCGGCGGCAACGGGGCGATCCCCACCTCAACCGCCTGCAACCCGACGCTGACCAGCGTCGCGCTGGCGATCCTCGCCGCTGACGATATCGTGGCGCGGCTGCTGTAGCGCCTCTGGCTCACCGGGGCACAAGCGGCCCCGCTCCCCGCGAAAGGCGACACCGGTCGCCTTTTTATTGCCGCAATAACCATAAAAAACCAATGGTATTTTTGTTTGTGATGGATCACATACGTAATCACAATTTTTCCCCGCGCCGTTCCTGCTCCTACTCTTAAATCCGCGGCTATTCCCGCCGCCACCTGTATCCCTGACCTGCATACTAAAAAACCGCGCCGCCGCCAACGACAGGCGACCCGCGCGATAAAAGGAGAACGTCGTGAGCCATAGTCTGAATCCGCCCCACGCGCCGCAAGCCGGCGCGATCCAGGGCATCATCATCGCCCTGACCGCCTTTCTGCCCATCCTGGCGATCGTTTCCCTGGCGCCGGCGGTCCCGACGCTGATCCAGCACTTCGCCGGCGTGCCTTATGTCGAAACCCTGGTGCCGCTGATGCTCACCGCGCCCGGTCTGGTGATCGCTATCGCCGGGCCCTGCACCGGCTGGCTGGCGGATAAATTTGGCCGCCGCAAACTGCTGCTCAGCGCCACGCTGCTGTATGGCATCTGCGGCACAATGCCGCTGTACATCACCTCCCTGACCGGCATCTTTTGCAGCCGCCTCGGCGTCGGGCTGGCGGAGGCGGTGGTATTGACCATCGCTAACACCATGCTGATCGATTACTTTGACGACAAACAGCGCCGCTTCTGGCTGACGGTGCAGGGAGTGATTGGCCCGGCGCTGGCGGTGCTGGTGCTGGCCAGCTCCGGCTATCTGACCGCCCTGCGCTGGAACGGCGCCTTTATGATCTACTTTGTCGCCATCCTGCTGTTTCTGGCGATGTACTTCTGGATGTTCGAACCCGCTCAGGCGGCCCGTCCGCAGCACGCCGCCCAGGCGGCGCAGCATAATCCGTTTCCGTGGCCGCGAGTGATCGCCCTCAGCGTGCTTACCTTTGTCTGCGCCATCATTTATTACGTGTACACCATCAACGGCGCCAACGCCTTTCATACCCTGCAAAACGCCAGCCCGCAGCGTATCGGCCTGATTATGTCGCTGGTCAGCCTCGCCGTGCCGGTCGGTTCGTTGCTGTTCGGTCTGGTCTCCCGCCGCTATACGCCGGAGCGCGTGCTCGCCATCATGCTCTGCCTGATGGGGATCGGAATGCTGGTGGTGGGCGAATCGCGGACGCTGATCGCCATGGGGATCGGCTCCGCCATCCAGCAGCTGGGTGCCGGCATGGCGATTAATGCGATGATTTACTGGGTAGGATCGTTGATTCCGCCCGCCTACTGCGGCCGGGCGATGGGCGCCTGGTCCGGGGCCTTCTTCGCGGGCATGTTCGTCAGCCCGATTATCGTCGGCGCGATCCGCCTGCGGGCCGGGAACGATGTGCTGAGCGCCTTCCTGACGCTCGGCATCGCGGCGCTGGTGCTGGCCGCCGCGATATTTCTTTATACCTTCTCCCGCCATAGCCAGCGCCTGCGTCAGCACAAGCAGGCCAGCGCCTGGCAGTTAGCGAAGTAAAATCCCGCGGCTTAGCCGGCCTCGACGGGGGTAACCAGATAGCTCAGACACATCATGCCCAGATGGCGTTTGAGCTGTTCCCAGTCGCCCTCGCCGGCGGCTTCTGCCGCCGACCCCAGGCCGAGGAAGCGCGCCAGCGCGGCATACGAAACCGTAAAGCAGAAGCGGGCGGCCTGCTCTGGCTCCGGGTGACGGATCTCCGCCGCGGCGTCGAGCAGCTGGTCGATAAAGGTCTGCTCATTTTTCTGGTAAGCGGCTTTACCAATCCCCGCCACGCGCTCATCATCCGCCCGCGCCATAAACGGCCGCAGGATCCCGGCATGGCGACGCAGATACTCCGCCTGGACATCCATCAGCGCCGGAAGCCGCTGGCGCAGCGGCAGATTGCGCGCGTGCAGCTGCTGGATCAGCTGCTGCCATTCGGCGTCCAGCTCCTGCATCACCTCCATCATGACGGCGATAAACAGATCTTCTTTGCCGCCGAAGCGGGCATAGATCGAGCCGACAGAAACGCCCGAGCGTTTACTGATTTCAGCAATGGTCAGCAGCTCAAAGGTGCCTTCATGCAGGATTTCACGGCTGGCGGCCATCAGCCGCTCCAGCGCCACCCGGCTCCGGTCCTGTTTCGGCTGGCGCATCGCGGGAAGATCGGTCATCGCAGTTCTCACCTCTTTATCCATAGAAAACCCCCGCAGTGTATTGCAGTTAGCGACCACGCTGCAAATTGCCCACCCGACTCCCCCGTCGGCGATGTGGCAAAAGTGTGATGGCGGTCATTTTCATTCTTTGATAAACAACTAGAATCATAATTCTAGTTCTATTTAATAATAACAACCACCACACAACCCAGGAGTTGCTATGCGTTTCTCTGTTTTCCTCGTCGGCCGTTCCACCGCCCCCGAGCAGGATCGTTTTGTCATGCAGTCGCTGATCGATCATGCGCGCCAGGCCGAAGATCGCGGCTTCGATGCGGTCTTTATGCCAGACCATCACTTCACCGGCTATGCGCCGATGTCCAGCGATCCGTTTGTCTTCGCCGCCTACCTGGCCGGCCAGCTGAAAAAGATCCACTTCGGCATGTCGGTGACCACCGTCCCGCTGCACCACCCGGTGCGCTTCGCCGAGCGCGTTAACCTGCTGGATCAACTCACCGAAGGCCGCCTGCTGGTGGGCATCGGCAGCGGCACCACGCCGGAAGAGATGATCGGCTTTGGCGTGAACTACAAGGACGCCTCCAGCCTGCTGCAGGAGAACCTCGATCTGGTCCAGCGGCTGTGGGAGAAAAATATTGAAGACGATCCGATCATTTTCGAAACCGGCCACTATAAGGGCGCGGTAGTCCAGCGCATCGTTCCTGCCCCCTGGCAAAAGCCGTTCAACCGCATTATGCCGGTGGCGCTGCGTGAAACCAGCATGCAGCGCGCCGCCGATAACGGCTGGCCGGCCTTTATTCCCGCGTTTACTCCGCCGATCCCGGCCAGCAACGATCCGTTTGGCCAGCTGACCCACTATTTCACCCGCTACCGCGATGCCCTGCTCAACGCCGGCCATAGCGACGAGGTGGTGAACCACTGCCTCTCGTGGACCACCCACACCTGGCAGTGCGTCCATATCGCCCCCACCGACGAGCAGGCCCGCGAAGAGATGCTGCAGATCATGGGCTGGTACCAGCAGGCCATCGACCGGGAATATGAGTACAACAAGCGGGCGGAAGAGTTCAGCGGCGTTACGCTGCACCGCCATCCGGACTGTTTCAGCGAAGAGTGGATCAAAACCTGGTGCCTGTACGGCAGCCCGGAGACCGTCGCCGAGGAGCTGGAACGCCATCAGCAGCTGGGCATCGGCAACGTGCTGCTCGGCTTCACCAACGGCCCGCTGACCGAGGAGCGCCTGCGCCTGAGCCAGCAGTCGATCTCGTTGTTTGCGGACCAGATCCTACCGCGCTTTCGCTAATCCGACCGGGAGATCCTGCTATGAATAAACCTGCTTTCTCACGCCCGCCGCTGCTGATCGGCATCGGCGGCACCACCCGCCCGGGCTCCAGCACCGAGCGCGCCCTCGCTGCCGCGCTGGCCCACGCCCGCACGCTCGGCGCGCAGACCCAGCTGTTCGGCGGCGCTGAACTGGCGGCCCTGCCGCCGTTTAACCCGGAAGTCACCACCCGCACGCCGCAGGAAACGGCGTTTGTCGACGCCGTGCGCCAGGCCGACGGCATTCTGCTGGCCTCGCCGGGCTACCACGGCGGGGTGTCTGGCCTGGTGAAGAACGCCATCGACCTGCTGGAAGATTTGCGCGGCGACAGCCGGGTCTATCTTGATGGCCGGGCGGTGGGCTGCATCGTCACCGCCGCCGGCTGGCAGGGTTGCAACACCACCCTCGGCGCCATGCGCGGGATCGTTCACGCCCTGCGCGGCTGGCCGACTCCGCTGGGGGTGACCCTCAACACCGCCGGCGTGTCGCTGTTCGACAGCGAGGGCCGCTGCACCGACGACGCGGTCCAGCGCGCGCTGGCCACCGTAGCCGAACAGGCGCTGGCCTTCGCCCCCGCCGCCCCCTTACGGAGACATGCCGATGCCTGCGCTCAGTCTGTCGCTTAGCGTTGCCGAAAAAGCGCGGCTCACCGCCGGGATGGGGATGTGGTCCACCCACCCTATCCCCCACTCCACGCTGGGTTCAGTCACCCTGTCCGACGGCCCGATGGGAATCACCGGCGGCCGGGTTGACGAGCGGGATATTGCCCTGCTCAGCCCCTGCGGGCTGGCGCTTGGCGCCAGCTGGGACCGCCAGCTGGTCAGCCGGGTTGGCGGCGTCATCGGCGAGGAGGCGCTGCGCACCGGAACGCAGGCGCTGCTGGCGCCTAACCTGAACCTGTTGCGCAGCCCCCTTGCCGGCCGCGCGTTTGAGCTTTTCGGCGAAGACCCGCGGCATATCGCCGAGCTCGGCGCGGCGTGGATCGACGGCGTCCAGCGCCAGGGAGTAGGCTGCATCGTCAAGCATATGGTCTGCAACGATTCGGAAACCGATCGGCGGACCATGAACGTGGTCGTCGATGAAGCCACCCTGCGCGAAGTCTATTTCTGGCCGTTCGAAGTGGCGGCCAGCCGCGGCGTCTGGGGCATGCTGACCGCCTATAACCGGGTGAACGGGATCTATTGCGCCGAGCAGCATCAGGCCATCAGCCAGTGGCTGAAGCGCGATCTCGGCTGGGACGGGCTGGTGATGTCCGACTGGTTCGGCACCCAGAACGGCCCGGCCAGCTTCCGCGCCGGGCTGGATCTGGAGATGCCGGGCCCGGCCCGCCATATGGGCGAGCGCCTGCTGCCCGCGCTGATGGACACCGACAGCGACGCCCGGCGGCTTGACGATGCCGCCGTCCGGCTGGCGCGGCTGGCCGAACGGGTCAGCCATCCCCTGCCCTGGGATGGCTCTGCCGCCGCCGAGGCGCAGCGGCGTCACACCCTCGAAGAGGCGGCGGCGGCGGGGTTTGTCCTGCTGCACAATCGCCAGCGGCTGCTGCCCCTCGCCGCGCAGGCGGGACAGCGGCTGGCGGTGATTGGCCCCAACGCCACGACGCCCTGCTTCCAGGGCGGGACCTTTGCCAGAGTGGCGCTGATGCCGGGGCTGATCTCTCCTCTGGAGGCCATTCGCCAGCGCTTTTCCGCCGCAGGGGTCGAAATAAGCTATGCCCAGGGGGTGGAGAGCGATTACCGCATCCCGCCTCTGCATCATCTGCCGCTGCGCACCGCCGCCGGCGAGCGCGGCCTGGACGTTGCCTACGCCACCGCCGACGGGGGCGTGGTTCATCAGGAGGTGCGCGACGCCTCCTCGCTGATCTGGTTCCGCGATATGCCGGGCGTCGGCGACATGCTGCGCCTGACCGAACGCGCCACCGTGACGGTAAGCTGCCAGTTCACCGCGCCGGTGAGCGGCCGCTACGGCTTCTGGATCGGCGGCACCGGGGAGATCGCCCTGCAGCTGAACGGCGAGCGTATGGCGACCTTTAACGGCGAGGCGCTGGAGGGGGATATCATGGGCAAGCTGATGCAAGCCCCGCATACCCGTCTCGACTTCCCGCTGCAGGCGGGGGAAACCCTGACCTTCCGGGCCGAGATGGCGCTGGGCAGCAGTATCGCCCACGGCATCTGGTTCGGCTGCCAGCCCCCGCAAACCATCGACCTGCTGCAGCAGGCGGTCGACCATGCCCGGGCGGCCGACAGCGTGGTGCTGGTGATCGGCGAAACGGCCGATGCCGGTCTGGAGAGCATCGACCGGGACGCTACCGCGCTGCCGGCGGATCAGGTCGCCCTGATCCGCGCCGTCTGCGCGGCGAATCCGCGGACGGTGGTGGTGCTGAACGTCGCCCATCCGGTGGATACCGGGTGTCTCGCCGACGCGGCGGCGGTCATGGTCGTCTGGTATCCGGGCCAGGAGTTTGGCCCGGCGCTGGCCTCGGTGCTGGCCGGGGATCGTGAGCCTGGCGGTCGCCTGCCGGTGACCTTCGCCCAGCGTCTGGACGACTATCCGGTGCGCAGCCTGACGCCGGACGCCGCAGGGGACCTCTGGTACCACGAGCGCCAGCAGGTGGGCTATCGCTGGTTTAACGCCCGCGAACGCCCCGCCGCCTGGTCCTTTGGTCACGGTCTGGGGTATGCCGATATCACCCTGAGCGCCGCCGCGCTGACAGGCGACGAGGTGGATGCTATGCAGCTGCGCTGCCGGCTGGAAAACCGCGCCGCCCGCGCCGGAAAAGCAGTGGTCCAGCTCTACCTGCGGGGGCCGGAGACGGCCTGGTCGGCGCTGGCGGAGTTTGCGGCGGTCAGCGTCCCGGCGCACGAGGAAGTCGCCCTGACCCTTGCCCTGCCGCGTCACGCGCTGCAGCGCTGGCAGGTGCCAGCCCAGGAATGGCGCTTGGCCAGCGGCTCCTGGCAGCTGGCGGTGGGTTTCGCCAGCGACGATATCCGGGCAACCTTCGATTTCGTGCTGACTCCCGACGGGAAAATCAGCCACCGGGGCTAAGCCCGGATCGATGTCAAAGAGGGTCGGCAACATGCCGGCCCTCTTTTTTTATTCCTTCGCCAGCCGATTCGCGAAAAAAAAACCGCCCGGCGGCGGCGTACCGGCGGGCGGGGTTAAAAGCCTGAGGCGATCGGTGTCAGAAGTTCCAGTACATCGAGGACTGCCAGAGGACCGCCGACTCATGCTTCGGCACCAGCGTCGGGTTATCCTGCCAGGTGATACCGTTGATCCAGTAAATACCTTTCGTCACGCGCAGGGCGTGCGACAGGGAGATGGCGTTGATGCTCTGCGGCGCTTCCATCCCCGCCTCGCCGACATAATCGCGGAACTTTTTACTGATAAAGGAGCGGGTGTAGCCCAGCGAGGTCATATCCTGCTCGCGGCCGGGAAACAGGCCGATGTCAAAGAAGGTCACCTGGAAGTCGCTGGTGTAAGCATTGCGATCGTCCGGCGCGTAGTCCGCTTTCACATCGAGATACAGCCCCAGCGGAAGCCCTTTTTTCGGCTGGGTCAGCTGCATGGTGTTGGCGACGTAGAACGCATAGTTACTACTGCTGTCGCCGGGCTGGTCAAAATACTGGTAGTGCGAGGTGTTATAGATAGCCCCGGCGCGGAACCACAGCGATCGCTGCGACTCGCCCGCCGCCTGCTTAAAGCCAAACTCATTAACCAGGATCGGGTTGGCGCCATCGACGTGCCATTTCAGCCCCGAGGGGTTCTGCTCCACGTCGTCGAGATGTCCGGCAGGCGACATACTGCGGCTGACGGCAAAGTTGTTATAGAACTTCTTATCGCTGTCGCGGACGATGGCGGTGAAGGTCGGCGTCGGCGCGTTGAGGCTGATCCCCACCTGCACCGGGATCACGCTGGTCGGCCCCAGCGCGGCTGACGAGGAGTTCCCCCCCAGCACCATGCCGTAAAACTGACGAATTAACGGATAAAAACCATACTGCAGTTCCAGCTGGCCGTTTAATAAGGGCTGGTTCACCGCCAGCACCGCAATATTATGCAGTTCCGGATAGCTATCATGATAATTAGAGGTCGCCCACTGGGGAGAAAAAGTAAATTGCGCGTCTTTGCTAAAACCAATTCGGCTTAAATCGTAGGTGACGTTCAGCGACATATTTTGCGACCAGGTAAAATTCTGCCCGGCATATTGTTGCGGGTCGGCGGACTGGCCTTTCAGATCGTACATCACCATCGGGTTCCAGCTTAACTGGACGCCCCACCCGCGGTCGGCCAGCGCGCTGCGAAAGCCGCCAATATCGCCGATGAGCGATTCGCAGGTCGACGGAGGGCTGACGACCTGCGCGGAGCGGGTATTCAGTTTATCCAGTTGCTCACAGGTCCAGGTATCGGCCAGCGCGGTACTGGAGAATATCGCCAGCGTCAGCGCCGAAAGTGGAAACACTATTTTCTTACTTACGTCGGTACAGCAGAGACTCATAATAAACCCTCATTTTTATTTTTTGCAGGTAAGATGCGCCATATCGTGAAAAATAAATTAGTCACAATACGTTTATTTACAGGGATTAATTAGGCTGAAAGTTAACGCTAAATAAGGTGTACGCTTTTTCTAAATAATGGCCTCCCCTTCCCGCCGGGAGACCGGCGGGCGTGTGGTAATTATGTCGTCAGGTGAAATTAACGAGCCAGCGCGCGGCGGCCCCCCATCCGGGCGCTGGCGATACCCGTCGCGCCGGCGATAGCCAGCGTCAGCAGCGCAAACAGCAGCAGGCTGTCCTGCATACTGCCGGTCATGCCGTTCAGCAAGGTCATCAGAACCGGGCTGATGAACATGCCGAGGAAAAAGAAGGTGTGCCAGATGCCGATCCCCGTCGCCCGGTGCGGCGCCGGCAGGGCTTCCAACATCCAGGCCAGCATCAGAGGGATCAGCATTCCGTTACCAACCTGCGCGACGAATGCTGCCGCCACGCCGGCCAGCGGATTGTGGGCCACGGCGATAAACAGCAGACCGAGGCCAAAAATGGCGTAAAAAAGGAAAAACTGCCTGTCGACACGCTGCCTGGCGCTGCGGCCATACAGCCAGGCGCCCAGCGGCACGCCAATGCCCGCAACGGCGGTGGCGATGCCGATCTGGCTGCTGGAGGTCAGCCCGAGCTGACTGAACACCTGGCTTATCTGCAGCGGCTCGAGAAAGTAGAGGATTGCGCTGGCGAGGGTAATCAGGCCGATCGTCGCCATTTTGCGCCCTGGAAAAGCGACAGGCTCCTCGTCAGCGACGCTGTCCGCGCGACGGCGGGTCGCCGGCTCAGCGGTGAACAGGCACAGGCCGATAAAGACCGGGATCGCCAGCGCATACAGGTAGATCGGGCCATACCAGCCCAGGGTGCCCAGCAGGCCAGCGCCCAGCACGATCAGCGTCGACAGTATCGAACCGATGCCGCTCTGCACCGCCAGCCATTTGCTGCGCGCCTCGCCGGCAAAGTAGTCGCCAATCAGCGCATTGGCGGTGGTAAGAATAAAGGCGTCGGCGATGCCCATCACCAGCCGCGCCAGCAGAATGGCATACAGATCGTCGAGCATCACCGGCAGCAGGCCAAACCCCGCGTACAGAGCAGTGGCGGCAATCAGCAGGCGACGACGGCTCAGGCGATCGCCCACCCTCCCCGCCAGCGGAGCCAGCAGCGCCATGCTCACCGCCGGAATGGTGATGATCATCGGCACCAGCAGCTGGGCGTGCGGCTGCGCGGCAAAATGGCCGAACAGGAGCGGCATCACCGGCAGCATGGTCAAGGTCCCCATGATCGGCAACAGGGCCGCCAACATCAGTAAAATCGCCTGTACGGCCCCCGCCTCGCACGGGGTTGCTGAAACCTTGTGCATCACCATCTTCCGCTCTCCGTCACTGCTTTTTATTTAGAATATGAATTACAGTTCTATTTTTTATCGATAAAGAAAGGCGCTCTGTCGCCCCGGTATCCTGGCTGAACACGCCGCAGCGAACTCAGCACACATACCGTTCTACCCTACCGGATGCAGGTGGCATGGACTGCGATTGCTATCACAATTAATACAATGCATTCACATTAAATTAACATAACCATCGACTCCTTCAGGCGTCGACAATCGCCACCGCGCGGATAAAACCGGCCGAGCCGCGGCGGATCTTGTAGGGAAAACAGCTCACCCAGAAGCCGTGGTCGGGAAGCTGTTCCAGGTTGCTCAACTTCTCCATTTGCCCATAGGCGATCTCCCTGCCGGCTTTATGTCCTTCCCAGATCAGCCCGGCGTCGCCGCTGGCCTGAAAGCGTTCGCGGGTAAAGTGGAAGGGCGCATCCCAGCTCCAGGCGTCGGTGCCGACCACCCGTACCCCCTGCTCCAGCAGCCACAGCGTTGCCGCCCGGCCAATGCCGCAGCCGCGCTGCAGATAATCCGGCTGGCCGTAGCGGGCGCCGGCGGCGGTATTGATTAACACAATATCCAGCGGCGACAGGCGATAATCGATCCGCGCCAGCTCGCGCTGCAGATCCTCCGGCTGCAGGATCGCCCCGTCGGCGACATGGCGAAAATCCAGCCGGACGCCGGGGCGCAGGCACCACTCCAGCGGCAGCTCATCGATGCCAAACGCCGGTTCGCCGCCGTTGGTGGTTGAGCTATAGTGCCATGGAGCATCCATATGGGTGCCATTGTGCGGCGTCACGGTCAGGCGCTCCGAGGCCCAGGCCTCCTCTCCCGGCATCTGCGTTTTTTCCAGTCCCGGAAACATCGCCGCCATTTCCGGCCATCCCTGCTGATGATCCTGATACTCAATGTTCGGCAGCAGCGGCGGCGGGTCGGTCCAGGGATTGTTATCCAGGGTGACGGAGAGGTCGATCAGCCGACGCCCCTGTAAAAGATTGATCATGGTTTACTCCGTTAACATCACAACATGTTGATCCAGCACGCCAAACAGCGGCCGGCCATCAGGGGCGTGGGCTTCCATCGTCACCCGCTCCCCCGGGGACAAAAACGGCGTGCGCGGCTCGCCGAAGGCCAGCATCTCTATGGCCCGCACCTCGGCGATACAGCTGGCGCCGCGGCTGGCGTCCGGCCCGGACACCGTACCGGAACCCACCACCGTCCCGGCGCGCAGGCGGCGGGTCTGCGCCGCATGGGCAATCAGTTCGCCAAAATGGAAATGCATCTCGCTGCCCGACTGGCAGCCAAACGGCTCGCCATTGCGGGTCACCTGCAGCGTCAGCGCCGCCCGCCCGTGCTGCCAGGCCTCTCCCAGTTCATCCGGGGTAAGGGCCACCGGCGCAAAGGCCGAGGCGGGTTTGGCATGAATAAAACCAAACCCGGTCTGCATCTCGCGCGGCGCCAGCGCCCGCAGACTGATATCGTTGAGCAAGACGATCAGGCGGATACAGCTCAGCGCCTGCTGCGGCGAGCACCCCTGCGGCACCTCGTCCACCACCACCGCGAACTCGCCCTCAAAGTCGAGACCGTCCTCGACCCGGCGGCAGACTATCCCGGCGTGGGGGGCAAGAAAGTCGTCCCCGCTGCCCTGATACATCAGCGGCGTCTGGTCGGCGCCGGCAATCGGCGGCAGATGAAAGGCCCGCTGCATGCGCTCGCCATGGCTGAGGAAGGCCGAACCGTCCAGCCACTGCCAGGCGCGGGGCAGCGGCGCCAGCAGGCGCCGGGGATCATAGGGCTGCGCCGCCGGGTAGCGGCGCGCATTGAGCGCCTGATAGCGCGCCTGCAGCGCAGGCCAGACCCGCGCGGCCTGCTCCAGCGCCTGCTGAAGCGTCGGTGCGATATCCGCCGCATCGGCCATCAGCGTCAAATCCCCCGAGACCACCACCAGGCAGCCGTCGCGTTCACCATTATCTCGTGTTGCCAGTTTCATGACCTGCCTCCTCCAGCAGACAGAGCCAGCCGTCGGCGTCCACATCGCCAGCCAGCGGACTCAGACGTTGGCCTACGCAGGCGCCCTGCACGCAGAGGCCGCTGTCCGGCATAAAAATCGCCCCGTGGGCGAAGCAGACCAGCCGGTCGCCCCGGGCGTTGAAAAAAGCGTCCTGCCGCCAGTTCATCGGGGTATCCAGATGCGGACAGCGGTTACGCCACAGATAGAGCATTCCCTGATAGCGGCAGGCAATCACCGTCGCCTGCCCGCTGCCCGTAGGGTCAAATCCCCGCGCCTGGCCCTCGGCCAGGATGTCGGCACGGCACAGGCGAACCATCAGCGGGCGTTATCCGGACCGGGGGCCCACTTCTCGCGATACCCCAGCAGGAAATATTGCGAGTTATCGGCTCCCGGCAGCGCTTCGCGCGGCTGCCAGTGGTCATCGTGCTGATCCATATCGGCGTCGTATTCGATGTGACACCCGAGCGGGCTGTTGAAGTACCAGAACCAGTTCGATCCCAGCTGATGGCGCCCCGGCCCCCAGAAGGTCTGATACCCCTTCTGCTGAAAGCGGCTGCCGGCCATCATCAGCTCGGTGGGGCCGCCGAGATGAAAGGTAAAGTGTTCAATACCGGTCATAAACGGCGGGGCCTGGATCAGAAACAGGGTATGGTGATCCTGAGTGCCGGCGGGCCGCAGGAAGGGGCCAACGTGGGTGAAGCGATCGGTACAGACAAAGCCCAGCCGTTGATAGAAGGCTTCCGCGCGCGCGGCGTCCGGCACAAAATAGACCACATGGGAGAGCGAGCGCGGCTCTGCCGCCATGTCAGCGCTGGCCCCGGTCTGGTTGACCGGCCGCCCGGCGCGATCCCCCGGGGCGTTGATTTTCTCCCCTTCCCGCTGCAGCGGCTGGCGCTGGCTGACGCGAAACCCGAGGGCAAAGCCGGCATCATCGACGCAGCGCAGCACGCCGTCGGCGCCGAGCTTCACCTCGCGATCGCGGCGCAGCGTCTCGGCGATCGCCTCAAGGGTGGCGCTATCCGCCACGCCATAGACGGTTTCCCGCAGCTGGCTGCCGCTGGGCAGCGCCGCGGGCAGCGATGGATCGTCACGCTCCCGCAGCAGCACCCCGGTGCCATCCAGCGCGCTAAAGAAACCGTTCTCCTGCTCGCGTAAACCGTAGTCGAGAAGAAACTGTCGGCAGCCCGCCAGGTCATCGACGCCAAATACCAGATAATCCGGACCAAGAATATTCATCGCGGTTGTTCCTTATGCGTGTTCAGGCCACCCGGCCGCCGAGGGCTTCCGCCACCCAGTCAGCGATGTAGTGCCCGGCGTTAATCGAGTTGTCGAAGCTGGAGTGCTGCACACCGCCCTCGCGGTCAGTAAAAATTTTCAGCTCGCGGCGCGGGCTGTTCACCAGCTGGTCGTAGGTGCGCTGCGCCCATTTCACCGGGATCTGCGAGTCCTTTTCACCATGGGTGACGAGGAAAGGCACCCGTATGCGGTCGAGAATGCCGTCGAGATGGACGTTCTCCGCGATGCGCATAAAAGCGTCGATATCCTCGCCCCCCCACACCCAGCGCACATGCTGCCAGTAGTGCGGTACCGGAAAATCGCCTTCGCGTTCGCGGCGGCGCTGCTGTACCTCCCGCCAGTCGTGATTGGCGCCCCACACCACGCCGCAGGCGAAGCGCGGCTCAAACGCCACCGCCCGCGGGCAGTAATAGCCGCCCAGCGAGACCCCTTCCATGCCGATGCGCCCGGCATCCACCTCCGGGTGCTGTTCCAACCAGTCAACGATCCGGCTGGCCCAGTGCTCGCTGTCATAGCGGGCCTGCATGCCGTGAAGACGCAGTGCTTCGCCGGTTCCCGGCTGGTCGACCACCAGCGAGGAGACCCCGCGCCGCGCCAGCCACTGCGGCAGCCCCACCAGATATTTCATCTCTTTGGTGGAGTCGAGACCGTTGACCTGCACCAGCAGCGGCGCGCGGCCGGTCGCCCCTTCAGCGCGGACGTAAAGCGCCGACAGGGTTTTGCCCTCGTAGGGAATAGTCACCCGCTGACAGTTGGCATGGGTATGGTGCAGCCCGGCGGCAAAGACATCGAGAAAGCGGCGGTACAGCGCATCGCGGTCCGGCGCGCCATGCGCCTGCAGGCGCTCGCAGGTCAGGTAATAGTTGGCCGCCCGAAGATATTTCTCTCCTGCCGACAGCCGCCGCCCCCGCGCCTCATCTTCGCCGGCCAGCGCGCATAATTTATCGGCCATGCGGGACCAGGTTTCCCGGAACGCGCGGGTGCCTTCGGCGTCGGGATGCTCGGACGCGGCCAATAGCGGCGCGCACATCTCTTCGATCTCACCGATGCGGGCGCCCATCTCGATGGAGAGATCCACCGACAGGTTCCAGACATAGTTTTTAGGGAAATAGCGAAACATAGGGTCATCCTTCAACATTCAGTCGCAATCGCTGTAGCGCAGGCACTGTCACATAAAGCACCTGCGGGCGACCAATCATGTCTCAGGATGTCAGGTATCGACGGGAGCAATACCAGTGGGTTAGCGTGCGCTGGCGACGATTTTCGCTTTCAGCCAGCCGAAGATAGGATCGTTATCCAGCGAGCGGTGCCAGCCAATAAATTCGCGCATGACCGGCAGCGTCACCGGGACCGGGAAAAGACGCAGCGGCAGCATCGCCGCGTACTGCTCCGCCAGCCGCCGGTGCAGCGTGGCGATCCGCGAGGTGCCGATCAGCAGCTGCGGAACGCAGTGGTAGCTGTGGGTCACCACCTCGATACGGCGGCTCAGCCCCGACTCGGCAAACAGATTGCCCTCCAGCCCCGGCTGCCGCTCGCGGCCAAAGACCACCGACACGTGCCCCAGCTGTTGCCAAGCTTCAAGGGTCAGCGCCTCGCCGGTGTGGGGATTGTCCGCCCAGGCCAGGCAGACAAACTCTTCGTCAAACAGCGCTTCGGCGGGATGGTCGGCGGCCATAAAACGCTCCGGCGCCACGATGATATCCAGCTCGCCGCGGTTGAGCATGCCGGTGGACTGGGCGTCCGGCGAGAAAAACTCAAAGGTCATATTCGGCGCCTGCAGGTGTACCGCCTGCAGCGCATCCTTCAGCATCACGTTGATAACGTAATCCGAGGCCATAATGCGGAAATGGCGCTTACTGGTTGCCGGCTCATCCACCGGCCGGCGGGCAATGGAGGTCTGAATTTTCATCAGCACGTCGCGGACCGGCTCCCGCAGCTCTTCCGCCAGCGGCGTGGGCCGCATCTTTCTGCCCACCTGGGTGAGCAGATCGTCCTCAAAGTAGGTGCGTAGCCGGTTGAGCACCCCGCTGGTGGCAGACTGGGTCATATGCAACCGGCCCGCGGCGCGGGTGATGTTCTGTTCATCGAGTAACACATCCAGTGCCACCAGTAAGTTCAGATCAAGATGTTGGTAACGCATGGGTCCCCCGGCGAGAAATGGCGTGCTTATCCTGTGGCTTAATTTAACTTTTCTGCAACTTTTTGTTTTCAATTTCCACGGCGATATCGTTTTTTGCGATAGCGATCATTCTTTATCGCGATTAGTCAGCGCGCCGCTGGCCTGGTTAACGTCCTCTACTCTGTACCCTGGAGAAAACAGCTACGATGAACATCAATAACGTATTAATCGTTGGCGGCGGCATCGGCGGTCTGTGCACCGCCATCGCCCTCCGCCAGGCCGGCGTCGCCGTCGACGTGGTGGAGATCCAGCCGCAGTGGCGGGTCTACGGCGTCGGTATCATTCAGCAGAACAATGTCGTGCGGGAAATGCAGCGGCTTGGGGTGCTGGAACGCTATCTGGACGCCGCCTGGCCGTTTGACAGCGTCTCAGTGCACACCCTGAGCGGCCACCAGCTGGCCAGCTTTCCCGGCCAGCGGCTGGCGGGTGAACAGTTCCCGGCTAACGTCGGCATCTCCCGCCTGGCCCTGCACAACGTCCTCTGTTCCACCGCCCGGGAGCTGGGGGTCCGACTGACCACTGGCGAGAGTATTGACGCCTTTCGTCAGGTTGACGATGCCGTGGAGGTGAGCTTCAGCCGCGGCGGCCAGGGGCGCTACGATCTGCTGGTAGGCGCCGACGGGATCTACTCCCGGGTGCGCGGCATGCTGTATGGCGAGCGCTATCGTCCCCGCTTTACCGGTCAGGGCGTTTGGCGCTACAACTTTCCGCGTCCGCCGGAGGTGGACCATCTGATGTGCTTTATGGGCGAGAGCTGCAACTGCGGGCTGGTGCCGCTGGGGGAAGATCTGATGTATCTGTTTATCACCTCCCACGAAGCGGATAACCCCCGCTACGCCCGCGACCAGCTGGCGGCAGAGATGCGCCGCCGTCTGCCGCCCGGCGCGGGGTTACCGGGGAGCCTGCGCGAGCATATCGTTAACAACGACGAGGTCGTCTATAAGCCGCTGGAGGAGCTATTCGTCGACGATCCCTGGTATCAGGGACGTGTCGTACTGGTGGGCGACGCGGTTCACGCTACCACCCCGCACCTCGGTCAGGGGGCGGGCATGGCGATTGAGGATGCCATCGTGCTGCGCGAAGCGCTGCAGCAGACCGACAGCGTCGCAGCCGCGCTGGCGCATTTTGACGCCCGCCGCCGGCCGCGCTGTCAGCAGATCTGGGCCGCCTCGCTGCAGGTGGGCGAGAGCGAGATCCACCGCGATCGCCATTTTGACCGCCAGCGGGCGATCGGCGATATGATGACCCTGACGGCGAGACCGATATAAACGCCGCCCCCTCCGCCGGCCAGGCCGGCGGAGTATTCTCTTGTTCATTAGTCGACACGACCGCCCTCTCCCCTCTTTCACCAGACGCTCACCTTTCGCCATGGAAAATATACCGGCGTGCCTCGTGATATTTGACACCCCTCCATCATGATGGCTAAGGTATATTTCAGCCCGCCCCGTTATCATGGAAAGGAAAATACGGAGATGAATATTATTCCGACTGAGATCTTAAAATATGCTATCGCTATTATCCCGCTGATTATTCAAATTTTTGCCGTGCGTTCTGGCTGGGTATTCCCTAAAGATAAAATATTCACCTCGCGCAAAAACATCAGTGAGTTCGCCGCTGCGCTGCATAAAAACAGCGACGACCCTAATCTGCAACGGATCGCGTACGAATATGGTATCGCCGCGCTGACCAAAGATAAAAACCTGACCATGGAACAAAGAAAAATACTGTTGAAATGCAAAAATCCGGTCAGCGATATTGATAATTACAGCAAATGCCAGCATTTAATTTCCGTCAATAATGAAAAGCGGATATTCAAATGGAAAAAGCCGGGCTATCGCTTCTGGCTCTATCGCAAATGCGTCGAAGTCATCAGTCTGGCGCTCTATTTTATTGGCGGCTTCTTAACGGCTTTGCCTTTCCTGTATGAAGGCCTCGCCAGCCCGGCGGTGATTGAGCGGATTAATCATTTATCCCGTCTGCAAAAATTCTGTATGGCAAGTTATCTGTTCGCCTGCGGGGTTTGTCTGGCGCTGATCTGCCTGCATAAACTCTCCACCCTCTCGATCGCGGAAAAAACCATCAAAGCGAATCGCTAACCCGCCCACCGCCCGGCGACCTGTCCACATCAGCGGCCCCTAACCCTGTGGATAACCTGGAGGCAGTTGCCCGGCAGCCCCAGCACAAGCGGGCTACCGGCCGCCGTTCATTTTTTGAACAGAAAAACACCCCCGCCGGACCGCGCGCTGAGCGCGAACCCCGCCACCACGGCGGAGGGAAGCGCCCGCCCCGCTTAATAATTCCACTTCGGCCGCGCCACCGTGTTTTTCTTCAGCAGATCGCGGAACGCTTTCAGATAGGGTTCATTACTGCGCCCGCGCTTACAGATGGCCGAGAACGGCGACTGAAAGCCAAACTCGTTGGGCAACAGCACCCGCAGGCGGTTCTCTTTGATCCACGGCCAGGCGTAATGCTCCGGCAGATAGCCAATATATTTCCCCGAGAGGATCAGCAGCAGCTGGGCGTCGACGGTCTCAACGGTGGCGCTGCCTTTGCTGAAGCCCCGGCGGCGGAGATCGCTGGTGTTCCAGTAGCTGCGGGTCACCAGCGGACACTGGCTGATCTGCTCTTTATCGAGCTGGCGGCTGAAGAACATCGGGTGCAGATCGCTGCAATAGAGCCAGTGCTGCTCGCGATACAGCGGCTCGCTGATGATGTTATGCACCTGCGAGTTGTAGCTGCCGATTGCCAGGTCGATATGGTTGTTCAGCACCCCGTTCAGTTGCTCCGCCGGGGTGCGAATAATCAGTTTGATATGCACATGGGGAAATTTGTCGCTGAAGCTGCGCAAGACCACCGGCAGCGAGAGCGCCGTTTCGGTCTCGATGGAGTCGAGCGTCGAAATGCACAGGGTGCCGCTGTGCTCCCCTTTGAGCAGGGCCGACTGCCGCTCCAGCTCATTGAGTTCGCTCAGCACGCGGATCGCCTGCTGTAAAAACTGCTGTCCTTTTTCCGTTAAGGAAAAGCCGCCGCGCCCACGCTGACAGAGGGTGAAGCCGAGCTGCCCCTCCAGTTGCGACATCGCATTGCTGATAGCGGAGACCGAAATGCCCAGCTCCTGCTGGGCCCGGCTGTAGCTCTCCAGGCGGGCCACCGCCTCGAAAACCTGCAGCTGACGAATATTGAGGCTGGCGTCGTGATGCATCGTATTTAGTTCACCAATAAATGAACTGAGTATTTACGCCAGACGATGTAAAGTCCAGCGCGGGTTGCGCACTATCTCTCCTGTTACGTTTCATCCGTCAGATTCAGGAGCAGACATGGATAACCTCTTTCACCAACCGCAGGGTGGCAATGAGATGCCACGCTTCGCCGGCCGCGCCACGATGATGCGCCTGCCGTTTATCGAAGATTTACAGGGACTTGATGCGGCATTTGTCGGCATTCCGCTGGATATCGGCACCTCGCAGCGCTCAGGCACGCGCTACGGACCGCGCTATATTCGCGCCGAATCGGTGATGATCCGTCCGTACAATATGGCGACCGGCGCCGCGCCGTTCGACTCGCTGTCGGTAGCCGACATCGGCGATGTGCCGATCAATACCTACAGTTTGCTCAAATCGGTGCAAATTATTGAAGATTACTACACCGGTTTGAATAGTTATCCGCTGATCCCCCTCACCCTCGGCGGGGACCACACCATTACCCTGCCCATCCTGCGGGCGTTGACCAAAAAACATGGGCCGGTGGGGCTCATCCACGTCGACGCCCATACCGACACCAATGATGAGATGTTCGGTGAGAAAATCGCCCACGGCACCACCTTCCGCCGCGCCGTTGAGGAGGGATTGCTCGACCTCAAGCGGGTAGTGCAGATTGGCCAGCGCGCCCAGGGCTATGCCGCCGGGGACTTCCAGTGGGGCGTCGACCAGGGCTTTCGCCTGGTGCAGGCGGAGCAGTGCTGGCATACCTCGCTGGCGCCGCTGATGGCCGAAGTCCGCCAGCAGATGGGCGACGGGCCGGTGTATCTCAGCTTTGATATCGACAGCCTCGATCCTATCTGGGCCCCGGGAACCGGGACGCCGGAAGTCGGCGGCCTGACCTCCATTCAGGCGCTGGAGATCGTCCGCGGCTGCCGCGGCCTGAACCTGATTGGCGCCGATCTGGTTGAAGTCTCGCCCCCCTATGACGTGAGCGGTAATACCTCCCAGCTGGCGGCCAACCTGCTGTACGAGATGCTCTGCGTCCTGCCCGGCGTGAAGTACGCCTGAGGAAGCCGCCATGGAGCTGAAATGCTTTCGCACCCTCTGGGGAGTGACGACCCCGTGGCCGCAAACGCTGGATGAACTGCAGCGCGTCGGCTGCTGCGGTATCGAAGCCCGCGTCCCGTTAACGGCGGAGGAGCGGCGGCAGCTCGCCGACCGCCTGCAGGCGTCGGGGCTGGAGTATATCGCCATTCTCTTCAGCGGCGGCGGGGTGCTCCCCGCTCAGCATGAAACGCCGGAGCAGCATCTGGCGCGCCTGCGGATCCGCTTCGCCGAGGCCAGCGGCCTCAACCCGCGCTTTGTCAATCTGCTGGCGGGCAACGATCGCTGGCCGCTGGCGCAGCAGGTCGATTTTCTCGGCAAGGCGCACGAGCTGGCCGCCGGGTTTGGGTTGACCTGCAGCTTTGAAACCCATCGCGCCACCTCGCTGTACAGCCCGTGGCTCACCCTGGAGATCATTCAGCAGCTCCCCCAGCTGCGCTTTACCGCCGACATCAGCCACTGGGTGGTGGTCAGCGAGCGCCTGCTGGATGACCCCTGCGATGACTTCAGCGCCTTTATCGACCGCGTGCATCACGTGCAGGCCCGGGTGGGCTACGACCAGGGGCCGCAGGTGCCGCACCCGGCGGCGCCGGAGTATCAGCCGGCGCTGGCCTTTGCCGAGCGCTTCTGGGAGCAAATCTGGCATTCGCAGCGCCGGCGCGGCTACCCGCAGACCACCCTGACGCCGGAGTTTGGCGCCGACGGCTATCTGCACCATCTGCCGTTCACCAACGTTCCGGTGGCCGACCTCTGGTCGCTCAACGCCTGGATGGCCGCGCGCCAGCAGGCCCACTTTCAGCAGTTTTTAACGCTCACTGAACAGGAACCGCAGCCATGACCGCCGTGAAGCACGCTTTTACTGAACTCCCGACCATCGATATCCGCGATCTGGCCGGCGACGATCTCGCCAGGCGCCAGGCGGTGGCCGACGCCATCGGCCGCGCGGCGCGCGAGGTGGGCTTTTTCTACATCACCGGCCACGGCATCGACCCGGCGCTGATCGCCGGCGTCCGCGAGGCGGCGAAGCAGATCTTCGCCCTGCCGATGGCGGAGAAGATGAACTATTACATCGGCCGCTCCAAAAGCCATAAGGGCTACGTCCCGGAAGGAGAAGAGATCTACGGCGCCGGCAAGCCGGACCATAAAGAGGCCTTCGATATTGGCTTCCAGGCGGCGGACGACCATCCGCTGGTGCTCGCCGGTACGCCGCTGATCGGCGCCAACGAGTGGCCCGACCTGCCGGATTTCCGCGCGCGGGTGCTGGCCTACTACGACGCGGTCTTCGCCCTCGGCCACCGCCTGTTCGACGCTTTCGCCCTCGCGCTCGGTCTGCCGGAAGGGTATTTCAAACCGATGGTGACCTGCCCGCCGGCCAAGCTGCGGCTCATCCATTACCCGTTCGACGCCAGCGTCGAAGATGTTCCCGGAATTGGTGCACACACCGACTATGAGTGCTTCACCCTGCTGCTCGCCGACCAGCCCGGGCTTGAAGTCCTCAATGAAGAAAGCGTGTGGATCGACGCGCCTCCCGTCACGAACGCCGCCGGAGAAGAGGCGTTCGTGATCAATATCGGCGACATGCTGGAAGTGCTCAGCGCTGGCACATTTGTTGCTACAGCCCACCGGGTGCGCAAAGTGCCGCAGGAGCGGTACTCCTTCCCGCTGTTTTTCGCCTGCGATTACCACACGCTGATCCGCCCGCTGCCGACCTTTCTCGCCGCCGGCGAAGCCAGCGAATATCAGGAGCTGAGCATCGGCGAGCATATGTGGAGCCAGGCGCTGCAAACCTATCGCTATCTGCGCGAGAAGGTCAATCGCGGCGAGCTCCAGCTGCCGGCGCGCGCGCGCGGCACCCATACCTTTGGCCATCTGAAAAAACAGGCACAGCAAAAAAAACCCTAACCACCCGTGAGGATCCATGATGACTAGCACCCTGAAAAAAATCTCGCGCCGCGTCGCGCTTACCCTCGCCGTCAGCGCCTGTTTCTCCTCTGTCACCCAGGCGGCGGAACTGCTGACCGAGGGCGTCTTTAAGGTGGGGATGGAGGTCACCTACCCGCCGTTTGAGTCCTATGACAGCCATAACAATATCGTCGGTCTCGACCCGGAGTTCGCGACGCTGATTGCCGAGCATCTGCAGGCCAAACCGCAGCTGATCGACACCAAGTTCACCAGCCTGATCCTCGGCATCGGCAAGAAATATGATGCGGTGATCTCCGGGATGTACGTGACGCCGGAGCGCCAGAAACAGGCCGACGCCATCCCTTACGCCCTCTCCGGCGCGTCGATCATCGCCCTGAAGGGCGGCGCGGCGCAGCCGAAAACCGAAGATGAGCTGTGCGGCGTGAAGGTCGGTCTGCAGGCAGGCACCACCTGGGTGACCAGCCTGAAAAAACACTCCGATGAGTGGTGCCTGAAAAACGGCAAACCGGCCATCACTATTCAGGAGTTCCCGACGGCGCCGGAAGCCTCCCAGGCGCTGCTGTCGAAGAACATCGACGCCCAGCTTGAGATAGCCCCGGCGGCGCAGATTATCGTCGATAAGAGCCGCGGTCGCCTGGGGATAAGCTCGACGCGCCTCGTCTACCCGCTGCCGCTGGGGATCTATGTCGCCAAAGGCAACACCGAGCTGGCGGAGGCGATCAAGGCCACCCTCGCCACGCTCAAAGCCAACGGCAAATATGCCGCGCTGATCAAAAAATACAACTTAGAAAGCATCGATTAAGACAATAAGCACTGCGCAACAGGAGTCAGTATGGCGTTCGATTGGGGATACTTTTTTTCATTATTTAGCATTGGGGCATTCTGGCAGGCGTGCGTGACGGTTATCGTGATCAGCACCTTGTCCTGGGGGATCGGCCTGGTGGTCGGTTTTCTGCTAGCCTGCGCGAAGCTCTCGGCGCCGCGCTGGATCAAGATCCCCGTCGAACTCTATATCTGGTTTTTCCGCAGCGTGCCGCTGATGGTGCTGCTGGTGTTTGTCTACAACCTGCCGCAGCTGTTTCCGCTGACCCAGCCGCTGCTCGGGGTGCCGTTTATCGCCGGGCTGGTGTCGATGACCGTCACCGAAGCGGCCTATATGGCGGAGATCCATCGCGGCGGGCTGTTGTCGGTGGCCAAAGGGCAAAGCGAGGCGGGCCATGCGCTGAGCTTCAGCTTTATCGGCATCCAGCGGCTGATTGTTATTCCTCAGGCGTTTCGCATCTCGTTGCCGACGCTGATCAATGAATACATCACCATCATTAAGCTGAGCTCGATTTTATCGGTAGTCTCCTTACCCGAGCTGCTGCTCACCGGCCAGCGCTTGTATGCGCAAAATTTCCTCGTGATGGAGACGCTGCTGGCGGTGGCGGTGTACTACGTCATGGTGGTTACCGTCTTCACCTGGCTGTTCCGGGCGCTGGAGAATAGCCTCGATATTCAGCGCAAGCGTCCGCAAACGCTCAGCGAGGCGGAATGCCAGGCGCTGCGCCAGAGCCTGCCGGCGATGACGGAAGCGATCAACACCCCGGCCGTCAACGGCGCGCCGCCGGCGCTGGATCTGCGGGGCATCCGCAAATCCTGGGGCCAGCATGAGGTGCTGAAAGGCATCGACCTGCAGGTAGATAACGGGGAGGTGATCAGCATCATCGGCCCGTCCGGCTCCGGCAAAACAACCCTGATCCGCACCATCAACGCCCTCGAAAGC
Organism: Klebsiella sp. C239; assembly: GCF_048822715.1. Classification (NCBI taxonomy): domain Bacteria; kingdom Pseudomonadati; phylum Pseudomonadota; class Gammaproteobacteria; order Enterobacterales; family Enterobacteriaceae; genus Klebsiella; species Klebsiella sp. C239. The sequence goes on from NZ_JBMEZK010000002.1 coordinate 78,883, forward strand.
ATTGATGGCGGGGAGATCATTCTCTACGGCGAGGACTATCTGAAAGGCGGAGCCATCGTCGATAAGCGCCAGATGCGCGCCGGGGTGCGGCGCATCGGCATGGTCTTCCAGAGCTTCAACCTGTTCCCCCACCGCACGGTGCTCGACAACGTGATGCTGGCCCCGCGCTACCACCAGCTGCTGGATCAGCCGGTCGCCCGCGAGCAGGCCCTGGCGCTGCTCGACCGCGTCGGTCTGCTGGCCCATGCCCACAAGTACCCCGGACAGCTCTCCGGCGGCCAGCAGCAGCGCGTGGCGATCGCCCGGGCGCTGGCGCTGAAGCCGGACATCATGCTGTTTGACGAACCGACCTCGGCGCTGGATCCCGAGCTGGTGGGCGAGGTGCTGAAGGTTATTCAGTCGCTGGCCCGCGAAGGTATGACCATGCTGATTGTCACCCACGAGATGGACTTCGCCCTGTCGATTTCCGACCGCGTGGTGCTGATGGAGAACGGCGTGGTGCAGGCCGACATCGCCCCGCAGGTGATCCGCAGCCCGCTGGAGGCCCCTTCTCTGCAACGAATCCGTGAATTTATGGGAGTGCACTAAATGGCAACTGAGCAACACCTGCGCCAGCAGCTGGCCGCCGCCTACCGTCTGGCGGCGCTGTTCGGCTGGGAGGATACCCTCTACACCCACTTCTCCGTGCGCCTGCCCGGCGACGGCGAGCCGCGCTTTTTAATTAATCCCTTCGGCATGATGTTTGATGAGGTCACCGCCAGCAATCTGATCGTGGTGGATATGCAGGGCAAGGTCGTAGAGGGCGAGGCGCCGGCTAACTCGGCGGGCTTCACCATCCACAGCGCGGTGCATATGGCCCGGGAAGACGCCCACTGCGTGATCCACACCCACACCCTGCCGGGGATGGCGGTGGCCGCCTGCGAGGACGGCCTGCTGCAGCTCAACCAGATCAGCACCGAGTTTTACCAGCGCGTCGGCTACCACCCCTATGAAGGGGTGGCCTTTGACCTCGACGAACGGGCGCGCATTCAGCGCTCGCTGGGGAATAATATCGCCATGATCCTGCAGAGCCACGGCCTGCTGTCGGTGGGCCGTACCGTGGCTGACGCCTTTTACATCATGTTCTACCTCAATCGTGCCTGCGAGATCCAGATGGCCGCCGCCCAGCTGGCGGCCCTCAGCCCGATCCACACCATCGCCCCGCACCTCAGCCAGCACGCCTGCGAGCAGCTGATGGGCGTGGAGCATGAACGTCAACAGGTCTGGCAGGCGTGGTTGCGCCGTCTTGACCGTCTCGATACTTCTTACAAAGACTAACGCCTATGTCCGATATCACTATCGTGGTGGATTGTAACGACGCGGATTTCGCCCGCGATATCTGCGCCGCCCTGCAGCAGTTTCCCGACGTCACCGCGCTCCTGCCCCATCACCAGGCGGCGCGCGACGCGCAGTACGCCAGCTGCTGGTTCCCGAACCCGCAGCTGTTGACCCGCTCGCCAGGGCTGAAGCTGATCCAGGCCGCGTCCGCCGGGGTCGATCATCTGCCGCCCGCGCTGTTCGCCAGCGATATCCCGCTGTGCCGGGTGATCGATGAGGACTTTCGTCACGGCATGTTCGAATATGCCCTGTGGGGCGTGCTGTGGTTCCAGCGTTATTTTGACCGGGCGCTGGCCCACCAGCGGACCCAAACCTGGAAGCTCTATCCCCAGCGCGCCGCCGCCGACTTCCATATCGGCATTATGGGACTCGGCGAAATTGGCGGCTATATCGCCGACCAGCTGGCCCGCCTTGGCTATCGGGTCTCCGGCTGGTCGCGCAGTGAGAAGCAGCTGGCTGGCGTCACCTGCTACCGCGGCGAGGAGGCGCTCGACAGCTTCCTCGGGTCGCTTGACGGGCTGATTAACCTCCTGCCGCTCACCGCGCAGACCCGGGGTATTCTCGCCGCGCCGCTCTTCAGCCGGCTTCCCGCCGGGGCGGTGTTAATCAACTGCGGGCGTGGAGAGCATATGGTCAATGAGGATGTGCTGGCGGCGCTGGAGAGCGGCCAGCTCGCCGGAGCGGTGCTCGACGTCTTCCCGCAGGAGCCATTGCCGGCGGACGATCCGCTGTGGCGCCATCCGCAGGTGGTGATCACCCCGCATATGGCCTCTGCGGCCCCCGCCGAGGTGATCGCCCGCCAGCTGCTGGAGAACATTCAGCGCCAGCGTCGCGGGCTGCCGCTCAAAAACCTGGTCAATAAGCACGCCGGTTACTGATCCCCACCGATACCGCCGCTGCTACGCTTAATGGGAGATCCACAACCAGAAGGCAGGAACATGAAGATTGATTTATCGGGGAAAGTCGCGCTGGTCACCGCCTCCACGGCGGGTATCGGCTTTGCTATCGCCAAAGGCCTGGCGGAGAGCGGCGCAGAGATCATCCTTAACGGGCGCAGCGAGCAGAGTGTGAACGCCGCGATCGCCCGGTTGCAAAATGAGGTGCCGGGGGCGAAAGCGCGCCGCGCCGTCGCCGACCTCAGCGGCGCCGACGGCGCGGCACAGCTGCTGCAGGCCGTGACCGGCGTCGATATTCTGGTCAATAACGCCGGGATCTACGGCCCGCAGGATTTTTACGCCACCGATGACGCGACCTGGGAAAACTACTGGCAGACCAACGTCATGTCCGGCGTGCGCCTGTCGCGGGGGCTGCTGCCGGCGATGGTCAGTAAAGGCTGGGGGCGGGTGGTGTTTATCTCCTCGGAATCGGCGCGCAATATCCCGGCGGATATGATCCACTATGGCGTCACCAAGACCGCCCAGCTGTCGCTGGCCCGCGGCCTGGCGAAATATGTCGCCGGCAGCGGAGTGACCGTTAACAGCGTTCTGCCGGGGCCGACGATTTCCGACGGCTTTGCCGAAATGCTGAAAGACGAAGTGGCGAAAACCGGCCAGTCGCTGGAGGAACTGGCGAAAGCGTTTGTCATGACCCATCGTCCGAGTTCGGTGATCCAGCGGGCGGCCTCGGTGGAAGAGGTCGCCAATATGGTGGTATACGTCTGCTCGCCGCAGGCGTCGGCCACCTCCGGCGCCGCGCTGCGCGTTGACGGCGGCGTGGTGGATGATATTCTCTGACGTCCTCTCATTCAGGGGAGTCCCCCTCCCCTGTCGTCTTTCCCGGCGCTAAAAAGCGCAAAACGTTAAAAAACAGCCGCAAAGTCGCACAAAGTGAACAGGAACATGTATTCCCAAAACTTATGATATTTGTTTTAAATATAAGTTGTGGTGTTAATGTCTCTGTTACGAAGCTTGCTTTTCTTTCTCGGCGCGGCGGTCGCGGCCGCCATCGCGGTACTCTGCCTGTGGGTGGATATTCGGGTATTTGGCAACGACATCCCGGAGGTGTCGCTCACCGAAGTGGTTCAGGAGAGCGTGCTGGCCGTCATCGTGCTGGTTCATCTTCTGCTGGCGCGCAAATATGCCCACCTGCGCTATAGCAATATCCTCATCGGTGGCTTCTTCCTCGCCATGCTGATCCGCGAACTGGATGGCCTGTTTGATTTACTCTCCCATGGCAGCTGGGTGTGGTTTGCCCTGCTGGCTACCGCAGGGTCCCTGCTGATGCCGCTGCGCCATTTGCGCCAGACCCTGTCGCAGCTGGCGGATTATACCCGCACCCCGTATTACGGGATGATGATCAGCGGCCTGCTGGCGATTCTGGTCTTCTCGCGGCTGTTCGGTATGCACGGCCTGTGGTACGCCGTGCTGGATGAGAACTACGCTCGGGTGGTGAAAAATACGGTGGAGGAAGGCAGCGAGTCGTTTGGCTATATGCTGTGCCTGACCGCCACCCTCGGCTACGCCTGCTACTTCCGCGACCTGGCGCGACAGACGCTGTCGCCGCAGCGCTGACCGCGGCCGACAACCACCGCCGGACGCGCCCGTCGGCGGTGGGGCCCTCAGCGCTTAACCGCGAATTTTCCACTTCCGTTTGAGAACCTCTTTATCCTGGCTATCCAGCCACTGGTTCACTTTCTCCAGCAGCGCCGGATTATCTTTACTCATCATATACACCTTGTCGCTGGCGGTGCCGGCGAACGGCGTCTCGTTGGCGACGCAGAACACGCCGGGCTCTTTGCTCTGGTAATAGTCGCCTTCGATCAGATCGGTCACCATCATATCGGCCGTTTTCTGCCGCAGCGCCTCCAGGTTATCGACGTTGTTCTTCACGCGAATGATCTGCGCCTGCTTAATATGCTCATCGACAAAGCTCTGGTTGGTGCCGCCAGGGTTGACGACCACCTTCACCTCCGGACGGTCTATCTTCGCCAGCGATCCAAGTCGGGGGGCGGCCTGACAGTTGGCTAAGGCGATTTTACCGTTCGCCACCACCGGGTGGCTGAGGGCGAACTCCTTCGCCCGCGCCGGGGTCTGCGTCACGCCGCCCATCGCAATATCAAACTTGTCCGCCTGCAGATCGGCGGCGAGCGCCGGCCAGCTGGTGTAGACGAAGCTCACCTTCAGCCCCAGCGTGCGCCCGAGATCGCGGGCCATGTCCACGTCATAGCCCTGCAGCTCGCCGGCGGCATTGCGAAACGCCAGCGGGGCGTAGTCGCCCGGCACGCCGACCTTCAGTTCACCGCTGTGCTCGATGGTTTGCATATCGCGCGCCTGGGCGCCGCAGGTCATTATCGCCAGCGTCAGCGCCAGCCCCACCGTCAGTTTCATCTCGCCATCCTTATTGTTATCGGGTTTTCGCGCCGGGGTGGCCGTCCGCTTCTCAGTCAACACCATCCGCAGCGCGTAACAGGGAATTCATCCTATTTTTAAACATCGGGACATACAACCCGACGATCGGGTTGCCGATCGCAAATCTGAAAACGAAACAGGGCTATCGCCCGGTGAATGATTTCTCATCCGCCGGGCGTAGCTTTACGCCAGCGATCGTATTTTCCAGACTGAAACCGTGCCGAATTAAGCACAAAAAACAGCAGCAAGAGAGAAGCAACCAATTGAATAAATTAATAATTTATTTAAATGCACGATATTTCGCGTTCAGACACCGATAACTACCGTCTTATTTACTCCAGCATTCCTCCACATTACTATCCCGGAAAACGCAGGTAATAAATAACAAGCATATATTAATTCCAGGCGACAATATATTTGCCAAATAAATGAATTAATAAAAAACATGCCCGATTAAAGTCATTTTGTGCCGTATCTGACCCGCAAAATAATGACCCTGGCGCCAGGTTTACCGGCACGACAGGAGGAATGAACATGAAAATAACCACCCTGGGTCTGGCGATGCTCTTCGTCGGACTGGCCGCCGGCCCGGTTTACGCGGCCGACGGCACGCTAAATTTCATCGGCAGGGTCGTGAACGGCGCCTGCAAACTCGAAGGGGCGGGCAATAACGGGGTCATCGACATCAGCATGGGCGATATTCCGCTGTCGAGACTGAAAAACAGCCAGTCGGGTACCGGGCCAGCGGTCGGCGTCGATATTCGCGTCAAAGATTGCGAGAAAGGCACCTACTACATTGTGGTGGATGGCCCCTCTCCCACCGCCACGCCTGAAAATCATGTGCTGGCCCTCAACGATAGCGGTAAGCCGGCCGGCAGCGTGGGTATTCTGCTCACCGACCGTACGGGGACGCCAATCGGCCTCGATGCACACCTCGATCCACAGCACGATCCCCGCATCGAGATCCCGGTGGACGGCGGCTCCGGCACCTTCAGTCTGAAAGCCTTCTATTACACCTGGGATAAAGCCCACGTACTCCCCGGCGACGGCAACGCAACGGCCCGGTTTACCATTATGCAGGAATAGCTTCCCGGTCAGGGATGAGACGTAAAGGGAGCGAAGATGAAAATACAGCTGGCTGTGCTGTTGAGCGCCATGACCTTTCAGGCCTGCGCCGGGATCACCATCGATGCCACGCGGGTGGTCTACTCAGGAAAAGACAAAGCCGCCACCCTGAACATTCATAACCGCAGCCGCACACCTTATAAAGTGCAGATCTGGCTGGACGCCGGGCTCAACAGGTCGCGCGTCGGCCTGCCGATGGTGGCGACCCCGCCGCTGGTCTATTTATCACCCCAGCAAACCGCCCAGCTGCGCTTTATCTATCTCGGCGGCGGGCTCCCCGCCGATCGGGAAAGCCTGTACTGGGTCAATATTCAGGAGAATCCGCCGCCGTCAGACGGTAACCATACGCTGCAGTTTATCGTCCGCACCCGCCTGAAGCTCTTTTATCGTCCTCCCGCCATCGCCACCACCCTCGCCAGAGAGGTGCGAAAGCTGCAGTGGCAGCAGAGCGGCAATAACCTGCGCTTAACTAACTCAGGCCCACTGCATATCACCCTGGTCAACGGGGCGCTGATCGATAATAAAGGCCACATTTCGCCGATGAGAAACGTGATGCTCCGGCCGTACAGCAGCTATACCGTGTCAACGACCGACAGCGCTCGCCTGTACAAGCTGAACTATATCGACGATGACGGCGCGGTGGTGGCGATCCCCCTTCAGGCGGCCTATGCTCCGGCCCCACGCTAGTTATACTCGAGGGCGAAGGTCACCATGCTGTCGGCTGTGCCCGCCGTCACCGTGGCGTCAGTTTGCACATACTGGGCGTTAAAATTAATGGCCTCAGCCGTGCCGGCGTTACTGCCGGTTACCCTTTTCAGGATCGGCAAGTTGCTGGCCTCATTGATTTTAACGCTGGTGCCATCGGACACTGCCGCGCCGGGGTTATTGCCGTAGGTCAGCTTCACGCCGACGCCGCTGGCGCTGTTGCTGGCCTTGCTTAGCGCCAGGGTATCACTCTCCACGCTGACGCCGAAAAAGCCGATGCGCACATCGGTCGGCGACGGACAGAACACCGGGATCGAAAAGCGCTTCGCCTGGCCGCCGGTGCTCCCTTTACCGTGAAACTCCGCCCGGTTTACCGTGCCCAGACTGACCTGGATCGTTGAGGTCGCCACCTGGCAGCTGCCGCTGCTGCCAATGTCCACGTTCAGGGCGGCGATATCAATGCTGACCGGCGCGCTGGCGACAAAGCCGGCGTTTCCGTTGGCCTGCTGTTCAATGGTCACCTCCCCTACCTGCGGCAGCGGCGACGAGTTGGTATGCGTCCCGTCCGCCAGCTGTACCGTACCGGTCTTATAGAAGGTTAGCGCGATCCTGACCGTCGTCTGCTGCTGCGTCATGAGCGCCGGGAGCATCGTGCTGTCGCAGACCACCACCGACTCGCCGCCAGCGGAGTGGCTGCCGTCGATAGCGCGCATCGGGCCGCCGGCGCACTGGAAGCTAAGCGAGTAGCCGATGCCGTCGATGGCGCTGGGGTAGACGTGCTGTCCGTTAATCACCACCGGCGAGCCGCCGGTTTTCAGCTGTTTGTAGACAATGCGTTTGGCGCTCGCCGTCGGCAGCTGCAGGTCGCAGGAAAAGGGGATCCCGCTGCCGTTATCCGCCATCGCGCTGGTCATCTGGGTATTGACCGGCAGCGTGGGCAAATACTTGATATTGGGAATATTGACGGTGGTCTGGCCGATATTCGCGCGGCAGTTTTCAGCCCGCGCGCCGGGAAGATAGCCGCTCAACGCCAGCAAAAAGAGAAAAGGAAGTAGACGAAAAACAGATTTCATAGCCGCCTCAGCGTGACTGGCACAGCCCGGAGACGGTTTTCACCGTATTCAGACTCTGCTGTGGGTTATCCGCAAGATGAAAATGCATCGTGCAACTCTGCGACTGGTTATTGACGACCCAGCTCACCGCCAGGGTTCCCTCCTGCGGCACGCCGCTGAGGTACACCTGACCGCCGTCGGCTACCATGCCGCCCGGCGCATTGCCGCTCTCCTCCGTCCCGACCAACCGTGCGCTGGCGCCAAAGGGTAACGGCCCCTGCGCGTTGCGCAGGGTAAATAGCACCCGGTTGCCTATGCGGGTCCGGTAGTTGGCCATCACCACCGCGCCGCCGCCGGGGATCACCGTCTGACCCTGCTGGTCGACGTCGGTATCATCCGCCATCGACTCCGTGTCGAGGGTAATGACATTTTTCCGGTAGGTGGTCAGAGACGGCACCACGGCATAGCCGCGCCAGTCGGTGTGCACATTGTTGCCGTTTTGCACCGCCACGCCGGCAGCCCCCGGCGCGCGGACGATGGCGAAGCTCTCGCCCACCGTCTGACCGAAGGTCACGCCGTGCGGATGCGCGACCACCGAGCCGGCGCCTCCCCAGGTCAGCTGATTACTGGCGGCGTCATGGCGATAGCCGAGCTGCGCGTTGCCGAAGCCGCCGTGGTAGTCCAGGGCGACGCTGCTGTTGGTGCCCCGTCCCTGGTTGCCGTAGCCCTGCTGAACCGAGTAGAACAGATTCGGCCGCGTCGGTACCGCGCCATACAGCGACACCTGCTGCGAGGTATAGCCATTGCTGTCCGAGGTGGTGTTGTAGCTCACCGCGCTGTCGGACAGCGGACCGCCCAGCGGAATATTGATATTGAAAGACCAGGAGCGGTCATTTTTTTGCTGGCCGCTGGCGCGGGTGTAGTAATAGCCCACGCCCCAGGAGATCCCTTTCCAGGCGCTGTAGAATCCAAGATGCACCGTCTCATCCCGACTCTGCCGGTGCCAGTATTCCTGCGACCAGGCGGAAACCGCCAGACTGCCCAGACCGCCGAGGCTTTGTGACACCGACACTTCCTCCCGGCGGCGCCGGTTGTCCACCTGCCCCTGCGCGCTTTCGAGGGCGCTGGCTTCGGCAAAATCGTAATAGCCGCTGGAGGAGTAGCGATAGCTGGCGAGGCTGAACGTGGTGCCCGAGCTGACGAAATCTTTCTGATACTGAGCGCGCAGCGAATGGCCCGCATAGCGCTTGCCCGACGGCGTACGGGTGACGGCCTGGGTGACGTCGCCTCCCAGCGAACCGAACTCGCCAAAGCCGCGGCCCAGGCCCAGCGCCCACGACTGATAATCCTGGGCCAGCTGCGTGCCGCCGTAGAGGGTAAATCCCGCCGACAGACCATAGAACAGGGTGCCCTGCAGGAATTCCGGCGAGCGCACCGAATCCGCCCCGGAGTGGTAGCGACCGGCGCTGAGGCTGAATTTGCCGCGCCCTTCGCGCAGCATATACGGCACGGCGGAATAGGGCTGGGTAAAGGTGCGCACCGAACCATTGCTCTCGGTCACCTTCACCTCCAGATCGCCGCTCTGCGAGGTGGGATAAAGATCGCTGATGGCGAACGCCCCCGGCGACACGAAGGTTTCGTAGATCACATACCCGTGCTGGGAGACGGTCACTTTGGCATTGCTGTGCGCCACGCCGCGGATGGTAGGGGCAAAGCCGCGCTGGCTGTCCGGGAGCATCTCATCGTCAGACATCAGCTGGACGCCGCGAAACGGGATGCTGTCAAACACATCGCCGGTGGTGTAAGTATCGCCGATCCGCAGCAGACTCTTCAGCGAGCGGACGTCGCGCTGCAGCCAGGTGCTCTGTGAATCCCAGTGCCGGCGCTGCTGGTCGTACTGCATTGAGGAGATATTGCGCAGCCGCCAGGCGCCCAGGTTCACGCCGCTGCGTAAATTGAGATAGTTTGAGCGGCTGCTCTCCCCTTCATCGGCATTCTTTATCTGCGCGCCGGAAAAATAGTAATCGACAAACGCGGCCGGCACGCCATCGTCCCAGCGCGAGGGATCGACATAGCCGCGGCTTTGCACGTTCATCGCCGCCTGGGGAATGCTCAGCGTCAGGCGCTGGTTAGCGAAGGTGAAGCGGCTGCTGGCGTCGGGAATAAACTTCTCGATCCGGGTGAAGGTCTCACCTTCATGCAGCGTTTGAAAAGCCGGAAACGCGCTGACGTTGACCCCATAATCCGCCAGCTGCCCGGGCGTCAGCACCGGCTGCAGCTGCCCGCCATCGTCAACAAAGGTGATATTGGCCTGGCCCAGCTCCTGGTCGTTAACCACCACGGTGACAGGATAAGTCCCCGGCTGCTGCCCGCCGGGTTTGGCGAAGTAGTGCAGATCGGAGGTTTGCTGCTGCGGGTCGGCAAACTCCAGCGCCGCCGGATCAAAATAGTCGTCGGCCAGCGCCCGGCTCAGCGGGCTGAGACAGCACATCATCGTCGGCAGCGTCGCCAGCGCCAGCGCCCGTCCGGCGGTGACGGGCAACGCGGCATACTCGCGCACCCTGGCTGTTGTTATTCTTTTCATGCTGGCGCCGTCCGGTAAGCTCATCACAAAGGGGAATTACTGCTGGGCGTAATCGCTGACGCCGCCGTAGTCGTTAATCGCCCGCCATTTGACGGTGCCGTGCCCGCTCACCGGCCACGTTTTCTCGCCAAAGGGGGCCACCATGCCAGGCTCGTCGATGGCCTTCCCGCCCACTTCGACGGCGTAAAAAGAGACAAAATAGGGAGTGGGGTTTGCCACCGTCAGATGGCCGCCGGACTGGCTAAACTTCAGCTGCTGCCAGGCTTTAGCCGGGTCGCCCGCCAGGCCGTTGGGGCGATAAAAGATTTTGAATTTCGACTTAATATTGACCTGCAGCTTGTTCACCTCGCCCTTGGGCGTCGGGGCGATACTTTTGACGTTCAGCCAGTAGACCGATTCACGGTCGCTGGGCAGCGAGGCGCCAATAAAGTTAATGCGCAGGACGTTATTTTGCTCCGGATCGAGACGGAATAAGGGCGGCGTAACAATAAAGGGCACCTTGGCCTTATCGTTTTCCGCGTAATTTTCCACCCACGACTGCACCAGATAGGGCGTATGGGTATCGGCATTAGTGACTGAAATAGCGGCTTCACGCTTCCCTTCCTGATAAATCACACGGGTTCCACCCATGACAATACCGGCCTGCGCTGCCGTGGAGCACAGCAGAAAGGCCGCAACGGCAATTATTTTCTTCATCATGACTTACCATCAGGTAAAGGTTGAACAAACAATAAAATAAAGCAGGGAATATCAGAGCCAGTACCCGTCGGGATAATTAGCAAAAACAACTATACCGTCACGAATATAGTCCGTGACTTTATGACAATTATCACTTTAGCTATCTGCAATTAATCAGGACGCAGTGGACTGACTCTGAATAGCGCGCAATATGATTAGTTATAAATCATATTGAAATTAGCCGTACCGTTGGCATCGCCTGCCGTCACCGCACCGGTGGAGATATAGTCGGCGAAAAACTTGAGGTCGGCAGTGCCGGTGCCGGCAGTCGCGCCCGCAACGACATTTTTGGCTTGAGACGCTTTGCCGAGGCTGACCGCCGTAGACTTGTCATCTTCATACAGCTTGATCGCCACGCCAGCGGCGCCGCCGGTGGTCGCCAGCAGCGTGTTATCCGACTGATCGCGCGCGCCGTCAAACAGCACTGCAACATTTTTTACGCTGGCGGGGCAATCTTTCACACTGATATGGAAAGGCGTTTTGGTGGTTTCAAAACCTGTGCTGGTAAAATAGGTGCTGGCCCATTTGCCCAGATCCACCGTCTGGCTGGTGGATGCGCTGTCGATATTGCAGGAGCTGTCGGTGATTGATCCATTGAAGATAACCTGTCCGCCGGTACCCTGGGTACCCGCTTTGGAGCCTGGGTTAACGTTAATGGTTGGCGTAGTAACAGAAATTGCAGCGCCAGAAACCAACGCTCCCATGAGAATTGCCATAATACGAAGTTGCGTTTTCATTATTTATCTCATCGTTAACGAATATATTTTCCCGTCATCGACAATAGCCCCATGGCTATCGCGAAACGGCTCGTCCGTTCCTCCCTGTAAATGTTCATTACGTTCCTTCCGCAGGATAATCGGCACACGTCCTTTGACTCCGCTTTATTTCTCCGAAAGATGGCCATGAATAACAAGCAGAAGAAAAAGAGTTATTTTGATGTGCAAAATAAATATATTACCCGATGTAAAAAAAGGCAACCTGATGAAATGTTACATACAGGTTAATGACTATACTCGCCATAAAGTTATTTTTTGAAATGGCATTTCGATGTTAATTTACATATCTATACAAAAGAAAATTAAATACTTCTCAACAACAACACGTCAATTTTATTAACAAATTTAAAGGTAATTGCTCAAAAAAGCGTCTTGTTTTATTGTGCTCAAACCCGGCGCCACGAAAAAATTAGGAATTTTCTTGGTATTAATCTTCATCATTTCTACACAAATTAGGGCAAAGCGCTCCTGATCCGCGCTGTAATTTCTTGTTCTGGAAGTATTTTTATTTTCAAATGAAAGCTATTACTTCATTAACCCAAATGTATTGCCGTTATCCGCCACCGTAACCGCTCCCTTTCACCGGGTTATTTTGACGCAAAAAAAATCCGCAATCCGAACGGATTGCGGACTGAGGATCAATCAGTAATGAGATGAACTTCAGAACAGGCCCAGCGGCGCGGTGCCGTAGCTCACCAGCAGGTTTTTGGTTTGCTGATAGGCATCCAGCGCCATCTTGTGCGTTTCCCGCCCGACGCCGGACTGTTTGTAGCCGCCGAACGCCGCATGAGCCGGGTAGACATGATAACAGTTGGTCCATACGCGACCGGCCTGAATACCGCGCCCCATGCGATAGGCGAGATTGGTATCGCGCGTCCACACCCCGGCGCCGAGGCCAAACTGGGTCTCATTGGCGATAGCCAGCGCTTCCGCTTCGTCCTTAAAGGTGGTCACCCCGATCACCGGCCCAAAGATCTCCTCCTGGAAGGAGCGCATATCGTTGCGACCTTTAATCAGCGTGGGCTGAATATAAAAACCATTATCCAGCGCCGGCGCGATCGCCGCCCGCTCGCCGCCGGTGAGGATTTGTCCGCCCTCTTCCCGGGCAATCTGAATATAAGAGAGGATCTTGTCGAACTGCTGGCGGGAAGCCTGGGCGCCGATCATGGTGTCGGTATCTAACGGATCGCCGCGACGGATCTGCGCCACCTTCTCCATGACCCGCGCCATAAAGGGCTCATAGATGGATTCATGGATCAGCGCCCGCGACGGGCAAGTACAGACCTCACCCTGGTTGAAGAAACCGAGCACCAGCCCCTCCACCGCCTTCTCAATAAACTCCTCTTCACCCTCCATCACGTCGGCGAAGTAAATATTGGGCGATTTGCCCCCCAGCTCGACGGTGCAGGGGATAATATTCTCCGCCGCACAGGCGAGAATATGTCGCCCGACCGGCGTGGAGCCGGTAAACGCCAGCTTGGCGATACGCTTGCTGGTGGCCAGCGCCTCGCCCGCCTCTTTGCCGAAGCCCTGCACCACGTTCAGCACCCCCGCCGGGAACAGATCGCCGATCAGCTCCAGCAGCAGGGTAATACTCAGCGGCGTCTGTTCCGCCGGCTTGAGCACCACGCAGTTCCCCGCCGCCAGGGCCGGGGCCAGCTTCCACGCGGCCATCAGCAGCGGGAAGTTCCACGGGATAATCTGACCGACCACCCCCAGCGGTTCATGGAAATGGTAGGCCACCGTGGTTTCGTCAATTTCGGCAGTGCTTCCCTCCTGGGCGCGCAGGCAGCCGGCGAAGTAGCGAAAGTGATCCACCGCCAGCGGCAGGTCGGCATTCAGCGTTTCGCGGATCGGTTTGCCGTTGTCCCAGCTCTCCGCCACCGCCAGATATTCCAGATGCTGTTCAATACGGTCGGCGACCTGCAGCAGCAGCCTGGAGCGCTGTTGCACTGAGGTTTTGCCCCACGCCGGCGCCGCACGGTGGGCGGCGTCGAGGGCGAAGTCAATGTCTCTGGCATCCGACCGGGGAAACTGCGCAATGTTGCTGCCGTCTACCGGGGAGGTATTCATAAAGAATTCACCGCTCAGCGGCTCGACAAATTTACCGTCAATAAAGTTGCCGTAAGCGGATTTCAATGAAACCAGGGCGCCGGGCTGGCCAGGGTGTGCATAACGCATCGCAAATCTCCTTCTGTAGGGTTGAGACGCAGCGGCATATTGATTTTTTAAACTTGCCGCCGAACGCTTCTCACTTTGCAGGGGTTATGCCAGTTTTTCATTTTCTCTAAATAGGTTTATTTATTAACAGGTTGTATTCACTGGCTGGGCAGATGGTCAGCCACTGTCGCACGGGTTTCCACTTATGTGTTGCAAATCGCAACACCAAATAAACCAAATGGCTACAATATTGCAACACAGCAACATCGACCCAGAGGTGCCCTGTGCCAGGCAATCCCTTTCTTCTCACCCCAGAGGTTAACGCCAATCCCCTGCTGAGCGATTCATGGTCTCGCTGCCAGCGCTACGGCCTGGATCCCGCCACCGAGGATTTTCCCCGCCTCGACGCCGGCGAGCTGGCGGACCGGCTCGCCAGCCACCGCAGCCTGCAGCAGCTGGCGCAGCCGGTGGTGGAAGCCCTGTCGCGCCAGGTGGCGGACCTGCAGTCGGTGGTGATCCTCTCCGACCCCGGCGGTCTGGTGCTCCATACCGTCGGCGATACCCAGGCGATGCAGAAGGCTCAACGCGTCGCGCTGGCGCCGGGCAATCTGTGGAGCGAAAGCGGACGCGGGACCAACGCCATCGGCACCGCGCTGGCGATTGACGACGGCTGCGAAATCGATGGGCGTCAGCACTTTCTCACCCGCAACCAGAATTTGTACTGCGCGGCGATGCCGCTCCAGCGGCCGGACGGAAGCATCGCCGGCGTGCTGGATATCTCCGGCCCGGCGGATTTTCCCCACCAGCACACCTTTGGCTGGGTGAAAGCGGCGGCAAAGCAGATTGAGTATCTGTGGGTGAAGCAGAGCCTGCATCCTGAGCAGTGGCTGATGAGCCTCCACCGGCAGGTGGACAAACTCGACAGCGTGGAGGAACTGCTGTTGGTCTTTTCCGACAACGTCCTTACCGCCGGCAACCGGCTGGCGATGCGCGAGTTCGGCCTGAGCGCGGCGCAGTTTGGCCAGCTCACCTTTGCGTCGCTTTTTCCGACGCTGACGCAAACGGCGGTCAGCGTTCCCCTGCCCCTGACCACCCCGCAGGGCCGCTATCACTATCGCCTGCGCGAGCCCACCCGCCGCCGGGTGGCGGTGAGCGCCCCGCCGGCCATGCAGCTCCCCTTCACCAGCCCGCGGGAAGGCGAAAAGCTGCTCCGGCTGCTTAACGCCGGCATCGCGCTCTGTATTGAGGGGGAAACCGGCAGCGGCAAAGAGTATGTCAGCCGCACGCTGCACCAGCACAGCCGCTGGCGCAGCGGTAAATTCGTGGCCATTAACTGCGCCGCCATCCCGGAATCGCTGATCGAGTCCGAGCTTTTCGGCTACCAGCCAGGGGCGTTTACCGGCGCCAGCAAAAACGGCTATATCGGCAAAATCCGCGAGGCCGAGGGCGGGGTGCTGTTTCTTGATGAGATCGGCGATATGCCGCTGGCGCTGCAGACCCGCCTTCTGCGAGTACTGCAGGAGAAAGAGGTCGCCCCGCTCGGCGCCAGCCGCAGCGTGCCGGTGAACTTCGCCCTGATCTGCGCCACACACCGCAACCTGACCCAGCGGGTCAGCGCCGGCGAATTTCGCGAAGATCTGCTGTGGCGCCTGCGGGAGTACGCCCTGGCGCTGCCTCCGCTACGCGAGTGGCCGGCGCTGGAAACCTTTATCGCCACCCTGTGGCGCGACCTGGGCGGCGCTTCGCGCCGGGTGACGCTGTCCACCGCGCTGCTGACCCACCTCAGCCAGCTGCCGTGGCCGGGAAACGTGCGCCAGTTGCAGAGCGTCCTGAAGGTGATGCTGGCTCTGGCCGATGAGGGCGACACATTAACGCCCGATGCGCTGCCGGACGCATACCGCGCTGCGCCTGCGCCGCTGCCGCGCGGAGGGTTACAGGCCCATGACGAGCAGTTGATCGTCGATACCCTCGCCAGAGTCAACGGCAACGTCAGCCGGGCGGCGCAGATGCTGGGCATCGCCCGCAGCACGCTATACCGCCGCGCCGCCCGTGCCGGACGGCCACGCCGCTGAGGCGATGGCCTAAAGCGCGCCGGCCGCGGACGCTATGCCAGACCCAGCCCCGCCCGCAGGGCATCGATCGTCACCCGCGTTTTTTGCGGCAGCCACGGCCCTTCCGGCCACACCGCGTGGATGGCGAAACGCACACGGTCGCTGGGCGCCAGAACCTGCTGCAGCGTCCCGTCGGCGAGCGCCTGCGCCACCAGCCAGTCCGGCAGCCAGGCGATGCCCATTCCCTGCTGCGCCGCCGCGGCGATGGCGGCAAAGTCATCCTGCACCAGCCACGCCTCGGGGGTGAAGCGCACTTCGCCCTGCCGCGGGTCGTAAAGTTGCCATTTTTGCAGCTGACCGTTATGCAGATAGCCGAGGGTGCGGTGCTCGCTCAGCCCGGCGATGGTCTGCGGCGCCGGCTGGTGGCGCAGGTACTCCGCCGCCGCGCACAGCACCATACCATGCTCCCCCAGCGCCCGCGCCCGTAGCGACCCGGTATCGGCCAGGCTCCCGATACGCACCGCGAGATCAAACCCCTCTTCCAGCAGATTGACCTGCCGGTCGCTGTAGTGGAGCTCGAGCTTCAGCAATGGATAGCGCTGGCTCAGACGGAACAGCAGCGGCGCCACGCAGCGCTGGCCAAACAGCACCGGCAGCGAAATCCGCAGCCGTCCCTGCACCTCGCCTTTGCCGCGCTGCAGCACTTCTTCGGCCTCGCGAATGCGTCCCAGCGCCTCCCGACACTGGTGATAAAATTGCTCTCCCTCTTCCGTCAGCAGTTGCCTGCGGGTGGTGCGCTGGAATAACGCCACGCCGAGACGCGCTTCCAGCCGGGCAATGGTTTTTCCCACCGCCGATCGCGTCACGTGGAGGATCGTCGCCGCGCTGGCAAAGTTACCGCTCTCGACCACAGTGACAAATACCGGGATCGCGTTCAGATCGTCGCGCACAGATTGGTTCCTTACGGGATACAATAGAGGAAAATAATGTCACTCCAGAGAGAAAAAAGACAGTGTTAGTCTCTGCTTCTATCCTTCACTTGAGGCACTCATCATGGCTAACGTTCTGGTATTAAAGTCCAGCATTAATGGCGAAACTTCCCTGACCAATCAGCTGATTAACGAATTTCTCGCGGCGCGCCGGGCGGCGGGCCGCCACGATCGGATCCGCGAACACGATCTCAGCGCTATGGCGCTGCCGACGCTGGATGGCGCGCTGTTTGCCGCCCTGCGCGGGGCGGCGGATCCGCGGCCGGCCATCCGCGCGGCGGTAGCGCTCTCCGACCAGTTTATCGCCGAGTTAAAAGCCAGCGACCTGCTGGTGATCGGCGCCCCGATGTATAACCTCAACGTCCCGACCGATCTGAAGAAATGGTTCGACCTCGTGGCGCGGGCGCGGGAAACCTTTCGCTACACCGACCGCTGGCCGCAGGGGCTGGTCGAGGGCGTCCGGGCGGTGGTCGTCAGCAGCCGCGGCGGTGTTCACCAGGGAGAAACCACCGACGCCGTCACCCCCTATCTGCGCGCGGTGCTGGGGCTGATGGGGATCCATGAGGTGGAATTTATCTATGCCGAAGGGCTGGATAACCGCCCGCACGGTCGCGATGCCGGGATCGCCAGCGCCTGGGCGCAGATAGCCGATCTCGCCGTTCCGGCCTGAGTCGCGGGGAAAAAGGGGCTGGCGCTGGCGGCTTTTTTATTTTAGAGTTATCTAAATTTAGAAAAAGCTAAAATACATGACCACACCCGAAGACCTGCAGGCCCGCGCCGGCGAAGCCGCCGCGCTGATGAAAGCGATGAGTAATCCTCACCGCTTGCTGATCCTGTGCATGCTATGCGACGCGCCGCGGGCCAGCGCCGGTGAACTGGCCCGCGCTACCGGCCTGAGCCCTTCCGCCACCTCGCAGCACCTCGCGCGGATGCGTGACGAGGGGCTGATCGACAGCGAACGCGACGCTCAGCGCATCCACTATTTCATCACCCATCCTGCGGTACAGCAGGTGATCAACACGCTGAAAACGCTCTATTGCCCGTGAGGATCCTATGACCATCGCCACCTTAACCCCTGCCGAAGCCCGGGTGCAGATTGCCCAGGGCGCCAGACTGATAGATATCCGCGATGCGGATGAATACGCGCGCGAACATATTCCCGATGCCGAGCTGGTGCCGCTCGCCACCCTGAACGGCGGCGCGACCCTAAACGCCCGGGCCGGCGAGCGCGTGATCTTCCACTGCCAGGCCGGCTCCCGGACGCAGAACAACGCCATTCGTCTGGCCGCCGCCGCCGCGCCGGCGCAGGTCAGCCTGCTGGCGGGGGGGATTCAGGCATGGAAAGCCGCGGGGCTCCCGGTTGAGGAAGATAAATCGCAACCGCTGCCGCTGATGCGCCAGGTGCAAATCGCCGCTGGCGCTCTGATTTTACTGGGGGTGCTGCTGGGCTATACCGTGAACGGCGGCTTTTTCCTGCTCAGCGGCGCGGTCGGCGCCGGGCTCACTTTCGCCGGGATAACCGGCTTTTGCGGCATGGCGCGCCTGCTGGCGATCATGCCGTGGAACCGGCGCCAGGGGAGTTAAAACGCACTCCAGATAAGCCAGGCAATGCCGCCGAAAAGCAGCCATTTGACGACGTAATAGACCGTCTTATTCCATTTTTTCAGCCGCTTGCCGACAATGCGGATCTGGTAGATATAGCGAAACGCCCGGTTAATTCCGCCAGTGCGATCGCTGGCGTCGTTGGGCGCCGAGGCGGCGCTCATCAGATAGCGCCCCAGCCAGTGGTTGACCTTCTGCGCCCAGCGGTAGCGCATCGGCCGTTCAATATCACAGAACAGAATCAGCCGATTCTCACCGCTGGTATTTTCCGCATAGTGGATATAGGTCTCGTCAAACAGCACCCCTTCCCCGTCGCGCCAGCTGTAGCGCTGACCATCCACCTCGATAAAGCAGCGGTCATCGTTCGGCGTCGCCAGGCCAAGATGAAAGCGCAGGGAACCGGCGTAGGGGTCGCGATGGCGCGGCAGACGGCTGCCGTCCGGCAGGGTGGCGAACATGGCCGCTTTCACCGACGGAATATCCCGCAGCAGCGCGGTAGTTTGTGGGCAAAGCTGGCTGGCGGAGGGATGGGCATCCTCATACCATTTCAGATAAAAGCGTTTCCAGCCGGTTTTAAAAAATGAGTTAAATCCGGCATCGTTATATTTATCGGCCGCTTTAATCTGCTCCAGCTGCTGGAGGCGGATGCCTTCTTCGCGAATAACCAGCCAGTTTTGTTGCAATATCGCCAGCTCGGGAAACATCTCCGGGCGCAGATAAGGCGTATTCGGCACGCGGGAAAATAAATACATAAATCCATTCAACGGCGCGGTAAATGTGGAATGGTCGGAGAGCTGTCGCCAGAAACGATAGCGCACCCGTCCGCGGTAATGGACATACAGCACAGCAATAACAATGATCAACAGAATGATATACTTCATGGTGTCTTTCCTGACCTGATTGATGGTAACCCTACCCTCGCCGTCCCCCTTGTCAGCAGCGGTATGGCGCCAGCAAAACATTAACAACATTAATACATATACCTCCAAATTGTTTTAACAAAAAAGAGCACACCCGGTGTTCAGTGCGCGGGCGTTGAGCTATGGTTTAGGTTCATCCGTGGTATTAACAGTGAGGAGTGAATGATGTTTTCTGTCGGCGATCTGGTACAACCGCGTGCGGGCGGGCCAAAACTGAAAGTGGTCGAAGTGCAGGGCGAGGATCTGGTGGTGGTTCAGGCCGCGCAGGAGCAGGGAGAACGCTATACGCTGAAGTCAGACGAGGTGACGTCCTATCAGGAAGAGGGGGACTTCGGCGTCTGCTGAAGCCCCTCGCTGCAGGTCATAAGGCCAGGCCGGGCGGTGGGTCTCCCCGCCGTCGCGGCGCTGGCCGCATCGGTTTTAAATTAAAAAGCTGTCCAGCGATTTCCCCTCGGCGACCGCCTGGGCAATCGGCTTCGGCATTCTTCCCTGGCCGGTCCAGGTTTTCTCGGCGCCGGTATGATCGGTATAACGATATTTCGCCGGGCGCGGTTTGCGCTTTTTACCGCCCGCCATCGGCGGCTGAATATCGGCCACCAGCTCGTCAGGAGAAATACCGTCGGCGCGCATCAGCTCAAGCCAGGTATTCACTTTTTCCTGATATTCCGCCTGCTGCTGCGCCGCCAGCTGCTGTTGCGTACGTATTTCTTCAGTGACGATCCTGAGCTTTTCCAGCATCTCTTCAAGCACGTCAATGGAGAATTCACGGGACAGCGCGCGCAGTGAACGGATATTATTCAGTTTGTGTAACATTGAAGACATAAAATTAAAAATTTCCAAATAGCAAATTAAAAGACACAACGCGGCAAGTGTAATAGAAACGTTTATTTATTTCCAGCCTTCGGTTATCCAGATAAATATATTATGCAGAGAGTAAACCTTTTTCCAACTACCTTATATCGGGAAATCCCCGCTTCTTTTTCGCCAGCGCAGGTCAATAAGACCCTGAATAAATAAAAACGCCGGATGGTGAGATAGGGAAATATATCAAGAAGGCGATATTACCTTTATGGTCAGCGGGTTATCCTCTTATCGTCGGTGAATGCGCAGGCCCTCTCCGCCCGGCCAAATGAATAGTTACTCAGTCATTCAGAATAAAACGCCACATGTCGTTTTAGAATTTTTCACCACAAAAACCGGCATAATGGCATAAAAACATCTAAACATGACCCTCATCACAGGCTAACGCGATTTTGCGCCACAGCGGGCGGTCAGATACCGACCCCCTGGTCAGATATCATGGCGCAAAATAACACAACTATTTGAAAGTAAAAGAATTTAATAAAACCAGCAATAAAAGTAGCGTAACGGGCAAAAAACCGACCTTCGCAGAGTATTTTATCGACAAAAAGGCAATAAATAAAAATTTATAGCTAGTTGCCACTTTTAATGCAGAGATATACTCTACGCACATCAAAACAGGCAGCCCAAAAACGCTATACCAACGCGCATTTTTCGGCGTTATTGACTTCATTTTCGAGGAGCACTCCGATGTTCTCTGCGCACTCCCGCTTGCGGCATGCGGTTGCAGACACCTTTGCGATGGTGGTTTACTGCACCGTCGTCAACATGATGATCGAAATTTTTCTCTCTGGTATGACGTTTGAGCAGTCGTTATCGTCGCGCCTGGTGGCGATCCCGGTCAACATTATTATCGCTGTCCCTTACGGGATTTATCGCGACTTCGCGATGCGTCAGGCCCGGCGCATCACTCCGGCCGGCTGGATGAAAAATATGGCCGACGTGCTGGCCTACGTGACCTTTCAGTCGCCGGTTTATGTCGCCATTCTGTGGAGCGTGGGTGCGGACTGGCACCAGATTGTCGCTGCGGTGAGCTCGAACCTGGCGGTTTCAATGATGATGGGCGCCGCTTACGGCTACTTCCTCGACTATTGCCGCCGCCTGTTCCGCGTGGCGCCCTACCAGCAGGCAAAAGCCTGACCGACACGTTAACAGCGACTGGCTCTGCCAGTCGCTTCCTCCCGCCAGCCAGCTTCTCCCGGGTCTTTATCCAGCGAATTAATTCGTCGACATGGCCGGCTGGGCTTCGCCAAACAGTCCATTAAGAAAACGCTCAAGCGCCATGCGTGAGCTAAAGCCGTGCGGAATACCATAATGCTGCTGCG
Source organism: Klebsiella sp. C239 (assembly GCF_048822715.1). Taxonomy (NCBI): domain Bacteria; kingdom Pseudomonadati; phylum Pseudomonadota; class Gammaproteobacteria; order Enterobacterales; family Enterobacteriaceae; genus Klebsiella; species Klebsiella sp. C239. The sequence continues at coordinate 100,495 of NZ_JBMEZK010000002.1, forward strand.
CATCCCCGGCTAAATACAGCGGAAACTGTTCATAATGGTCGCAGGTTTTGATATCTGAAGCCGGTTCAGCCAGCATATTGCTGCGCTCTTTTAACGCTGGATGAATAACTAACGCTGTTCGCCCCATGCGCGCTTCGCGGTTCACATAAACATAATTATCGCCGCGGCGATAGCCGTACGCTTTTTGCGTCACAACATCCATGGTGAAGCCGGCTTTTTCAAGAACACGCGCCACCTCATCGGGTCTTAAATACATACTGATTCCTCGTTATCTTTTACCGCACATTGACCTTACCTTATTCATTAAGGGCAGTGCTTTCGGAATATTCCAGAAACCACAGCAGTAAGCATAATTCAAAATCTTGTCCTACACTTACTCACTCGATGGAATTAAGGGAGATAACGATGGCTAACCATGTGAACCGCAACAATTTTGACGAGAACGCCGAAGATATTCATAACGATGTCAGCCAATTAGCGGACACGCTGGAAGAGGTGCTGAAATCGTGGGGCAGTGACGCGAAAGAGGAAGCGGAAGCGGCGCGTGCCAAAGCGCAGTCGCTGTTAAAAGAGACCCGCGCCCGCCTTAATGGCCACAACCGGGTGCAGCAGGCGGCGCTGGATGCGCGCCAGGCAGCGTGCGATGCGCTGGGCTGCGCCGACACCTACGTGCGCAATAAACCGTGGCACAGCGTGGGCGCCGCCGCCGCCGTCGGGGTATTTATTGGCGTATTGCTCAATTTACGTCGATAATAGCTATAGCGTTTGCTGCCGCCGCGCGATAAGCGCGCGGAAGCCCGCCTGCTTCACGGAAAGCAATGAAGATAACAAATACGCGTCAGCCCCTGCGCGCCTCTGGCCGCAGGGGTTTTTTATGCGCCAGCGGGCGTGACGCCGCCGATCGCCTCCCTCAGCCGCCGGGCCAGCGCGCCAGCCATTGCCGGCGAGCGAATATTGGTAAAACTCATCAGTAATCCCCCCTCGCCGGTATGGCGCATCCGCCAGTCGCTCAACGCCTGTACCGCCAGCCCGGCCGCCACCGCCCGTTGGGCCAGCAGGCGATCGTCGCCGCTGACGGGCATGACCAGCTGAATCCCCCCTTGCTGCGGCGTGACCTGAAAGCCCTGCGCCTGCAGAGCCGACTCCAACCACTCCCTGCGCTGGCTGTAGCTGGCGCGCATTTTTTTCAGATGACGCCAGAAATGGCCCTGCTGGATAAAATCCGCCAGCGTCTGCTGCCACAGGGTGGGAACGGTGCAGGGCTGGCGCTCCACGGTCTGGTGAAAACGCGCCGCCAGCGCGGTCGGCACCACCAGCCAGGCGGTGCGCAGCGCCGGAAACATCGACTTACTGAAGGTGCCCGCGTAGATGACCCGCTGTGGCGCATCAAGGCTTTTCAGCGGCGGCAGCGGTTTGCCGCGATAGCGAAACTCGCTATCGTAATCATCCTCAATGATCCAGGCGTCACGCTCCGCGGCCCATGCCAACAGCTGGCGACGCCGGGGCAGCGAGAGCGCCACTCCCAGCGGACTCTGATGCGCCGGGGTGAGCAGGGCAAACCGCGCCTGCGGGTGATGGCGCTGGCCCCAGGCGATATCCATCCCTTCGTCGTCCACCGGGATCGCATCCACCACCAGCTGCCCGGCCTCGACCACCGGGCGGATAAAGGGATATCCCGGATCCTCCATCCACATATGCTGCCCCGGCTGCGCCAGGGTACGCAGGATCAGGTTCATGGCGGTGGCATAGTTGCCGGCGATCAGGACCTGCTCCGGCTGGCAGTCGATACTGCGCGACAGGCGCAGATAGTCGACGATCGCCTGACGCAGAAGCGGGTCGCCGCCGGGATCGCCGGGCGCCAGATCGAACCGCGACTGCGTCCGCAGCCGGCGCCCCATCACCCGCGCCCACAGCCCGCGCGGAAAGAGATCCAGCGCCGGGAGCCCCATCTGAAACGGCAACGGCTCCGCCGGCGCGGCAGGTTGCGCTGGCGGCACTGGCGCCAGCTGGCGCGGACTGAGCCGCTCGCTGACAAAGGTTCCCGCCTGCCCGCGTCGCTCGAGCCAGCCCTGGGCGACCAGTTCGCCCCAGGCGTTTTCGATGGTCGCCCGGGAGACGCCCTGCTCCTGGGCAAACACCCGGCTGGCGGGCAGACGGCTGCCCGGAGCCAGTTCGCCACGTTCAATGGCGGATTTCAGCTGGCGGGCGATGCGTTGATAGAGAGGGAGGTGGCTGGCTTCCATTATGGTCTGCTTTTTTCATCACAATATGGCTATCTTTTGCAGTCCATTATAGTGCTATTTTGGCTGCCGTCTTAGAGAGGAGAACACCATGAGCCAATTACGTCAGCCATTCAGTGAACTGAGCCCGGAAGTCTATAAAGGGCTGGTGCAGGCCAGCCTCGCGCTGGAGAAAAGCGAGCTGGGCAGCGCCCTGGTGGAGCTGGTCTATTTACGCGTGTCGCAGATCAACGGCTGCGCCTTCTGCCTTGAGAAGCACAGCCAGGCGCTGCGCAAAGGCGGCATGGCGCAGAGCAAGCTGGATGCCCTGGCCGGCTGGCGGGTGAGCGACCATTTTACCCCTGGCGAACGCGCGGCGCTTGCCTGGGCCGAGTCGGTCACCGACATCGCCGCCAGCCATGCGGAAGATGAGGTTTACCTGCCGCTGCGCGAACATTTTACCCCACGTCAGATAAGCGATCTCACCTTCGCCATCAGCCTGATGAACGCCTTTAACCGCCTCGCCGTCGCCATGCGTCTGTAGTTTCGCGCAGCCTTCCCCCTCCTCCGCCTGGCCACCCCGGCGGGGGAATTCTTTGCTAAAAACGCTATATATTGAGTGGTTGAAGTTTTAAATAACTACATCTAGTATTTCCTTATCGAATGGCCCACAACGTTCGACGCTACGTTTAGCGCCGTGTTGTTATCTTAAATGGAAATACGAATCATGCGCATTACTATTTACACTCGAAATGACTGCGTGCAGTGCCATGCCACCCGGCGAGCCATGGAGAGCCGGGGACTGGCCTTTGAAATGGTCAACGTCGACCAGCAGCCGGATGCCGCCGACACCCTGCGCGAGCAGGGGTTTCGCCAGCTGCCGGTGGTGATCGCCGGCGACCTGCGCTGGAGCGGCTTCCGCCCGGATATGATCAATCGCCTGCGCCCCTCCGTCGCGGCGGCCAGCGCATGAGCCTCATCGTCTACTTCTCCAGCCGTTCGGAGAATACCCATCGCTTTGTGCAGCGCCTGGGGCTGCCGGCGGTGCGCATCCCGCTGAACGAGCGTGAACCTCTGCAGGTAGACGAGCCCTATATTCTCATCGTTCCCAGCTATGGCGGCGGCGGTACCGCCGGCGCCGTGCCGCGTCAGGCGATCCGCTTTTTAAACGACGTACATAACCGTCGGCTGATCCGCGGGGTGATTGCCGCCGGCAATCGCAACTTTGGCGACGCCTGGGGGCGTGCCGGGGATGTCATCGCGCAGAAGTGCGCCGTGCCCTATCTCTACCGCTTCGAGCTGATGGGAACCCCCGACGATATCGATAACGTGCGTAAAGGAGTCAGCGAATTTTGGCAACGACAACCGCAGAACGTATAACCGCCGCCGTGGATTTTCACGCCCTCAATGCGATGCTGAATTTGTACGACAGCGAGGGCCGCATCCCGTTTGAAAAAGATCGCCAGGCGGTTGAGGCTTTTATGGCGACCCAGGTTCAGCCCAACACCCTCGCCTTTGCCAGCCAGGAGGATAAACTCAGCTGGCTCGTCCGCGAGGGCTATTACGATCCCCAGCTGCTGGCCGGCTATGACCGCGGGTTTGTGCTGGCGCTGTTCGCCCATGCCCGGCGCGCCGCGTTTCGCTTCCAGACCTTCCTCGGCGCCTGGAAGTTCTATACCAGCTACGCGCTGAAGAGCTTTGACGGCAAGCACTACCTCGAGGATTTCGCGGAACGCAGCGTAATGGTGGCCCTGACGCTGGCCCGGGGCGATGAACAGCAGGCGCGGCAGCTGACGGAGGAGATACTCAGCGGCCGCTTCCAGCCGGCCACGCCCACCTTCCTTAACGCCGGCAAACAGCAGCGCGGGGAGCTGATCTCCTGCTTCCTGCTGCGCATTGAAGATAATATGGAGTCCATCGGCCGGGCGGTGAACTCGGCGCTGCAGCTGTCGAAGCGCGGCGGCGGCGTGGCCTTTTTACTCTCCAACCTGCGCGAGGCCGGGGCGCCGATCAAGCGCATCGAAAATCAGTCCTCCGGCGTGGTGCCGGTGATGAAGATGCTGGAGGACGCCTTCTCCTATGCCAACCAGCTCGGCGCCCGCCAGGGGGCGGGGGCGGTCTGGCTGCACGCTCACCATCCCGATATTTTGCGCTTCCTTGATACCCGGCGTGAAAATGCCGATGAGAAAATCCGCATCAAAACCCTGTCGCTGGGGGTGGTGATCCCTGACATCACCTTCCAGCTGGCGAAAGAAGACGCGCAGATGGCGCTCTTCTCGCCGTATGATGTCGAACGGCTGTACGGCAAACCCTTCGCCGACTGCGCCATCGGCGACCTCTATCCACAGCTGGTAGCCGACGATCGGGTTCGCAAACGCTGGATCCGCGCCCGCGACCTGTTCCAGCGCCTGGCGGAGATCCAGTTTGAATCCGGCTACCCGTACATCATGTTTGAAGACACGGTGAACCGCGCCAGTCCGGTGGCCGGGCGGGTCACCATGAGCAATCTGTGTTCCGAGATCCTGCAGGTCAGTACGCCGTCCGCCTATAATGAAGACCTTAGCTATGCCCATATCGGGGAAGATATCTCCTGCAACCTCGGCTCGCTGAACATCGCCCACACCATGGACTCGCCGGATTTCGGCCTCACTATCGCCACCGCGGTGCGCGCCCTGACCGCCGTGTCCGACATGAGCCACATTCAGTCGGTCCCCTCCGTGGCGGCCGGCAACGCCGCCTCCCACGCCATCGGTCTGGGGCAGATGAATCTTCACGGCTACCTGGCGCGGGAAGGCATTGCCTACGGCAGCCCGGAGGGGCTGGACTTCACCAATATCTACTTCTACACCGTGACCTGGCACGCGCTGCACACCTCGATGCTGTTGGCCCGCGAGCGCGGCCAGCGCTTCGCCGGCTTCGGGCAGTCGCGCTACGCCAGCGGGGAATACTTCGACAAATATCTGCAGGAGTCGTGGCAGCCGAAAACCGAACGGGTCCGCGCGCTGTTCGCCCGCGCCGGCATCTCCCTGCCCGACCGGGAAAGCTGGCGCCAGCTGCGCGACGACGTCATGCGCTATGGCATTTACAACCGCTATCTGCAGGCGGTGCCGCCCACCGGCTCGATCTCGTACATCAATCATGCCACCTCCAGCATTCACCCGATCGTCTCGAAGATAGAGATCCGCAAAGAGGGGAAAACCGGACGGGTGTACTACCCCGCGCCGTTTATGAATAACGATAATCTGGCCCTCTACCAGGATGCGTACGAGATAGGCCCTCGGAAGATCATCGACACCTACGCCGAGGCGACGCGCCACGTCGATCAGGGGCTGTCGCTGACCCTGTTCTTCCCGGATACCGCCACCACCCGCGATATCAACAAGGCGCAAATCTACGCATGGAAGAAAGGCATTAAGACGCTGTACTACATCCGACTGCGCCAGCTGGCGCTGGAAGGCACTGAAATTGAAGGCTGCGTGTCCTGCGCGCTGTAAGGAGAACAGGATGACCCATTTAACGCGCGTCAGCGCGATCAACTGGAACCGCATCGATGATGATAAAGATCTGGAGGTGTGGAATCGTCTCACCAGCAACTTCTGGCTGCCGGAGAAAGTGCCGCTGTCGAACGATATTCCCGCCTGGCAAACCCTCAGCGCGGCGGAGCAACAGTTGACCATTCGCGTTTTTACCGGGCTGACCCTGCTCGACACCATTCAGAACACCATCGGCGCGCCGGCGCTGATGGCGGACGCTCTGACCCCGCATGAGGAGGCGGTGTTGTCGAACATCAGCTTTATGGAAGCGGTTCATGCCCGCTCTTACAGCTCCATCTTTTCCACGCTGTGCCACAGCAAAGAGGTGGATGCCGCCTTCGCCTGGAGCGAAAGCTGCGAACCCCTGCAGCGCAAAGCGCAGCTGATGCTGAGCTACTATCAGGCCGACGAGCCGCTGAAGAAAAAAATCGCCAGCGTGTTTCTCGAATCCTTTCTCTTCTATTCCGGCTTCTGGCTGCCGATGCACTTCTCCAGTCGGGGAAAACTGACCAATACCGCGGATCTTATCCGCCTGATCATTCGCGATGAAGCGGTGCATGGCTATTACATCGGCTACAAGTATCAGAAAGGACTGGAGATCGTCAGCCCCGGTAAGCGCGAAGAATTGAAAAACTTCGCCCTCGATCTGCTGATGGATCTGTACGACAACGAGCTGGCCTACAGCCGGGAACTGTACGGCGAGAGCGGCTGGTTCGACGACGTCAGCGCCTTCCTGTGCTACAACGCCAACAAAGCGCTGATGAACCTCGGCTACGAGGCGCTGTTCCCGGCGGAGATGGCGGCGGTTAACCCGGCGATCCTCGCGGCGCTGTCACCCAACGCCGATGAAAACCACGACTTTTTCTCCGGCTCCGGCTCCTCCTACGTGATAGGAAAAATGGAAGAGACCGCCGACGACGACTGGGACTTTTAACCGTACTTTCACCAGGAATATCGCCCGCATATTCCTGGTGATCAATTTCACAGAATCGCGATTAATCCACCAAATATTCTCTCCATGGTCTAACCGTCATCACTTGGTCATATTTAGCAGAAAACCGGCCCATTTCAGTCTAATTACCCAAAGATAATCAAAAAATATTACCCACAACAAATTACCGCTCAGCCCTTATATCACGGGGGCTGTGCCGCCATGTCCCTCCCTCCATTTTGCCGAGAGTTCGCCATTGAGGGTTGTCACAGAATCTGAGTATGTTAGGGTGTAAAAAGATCATTATCACCATTGGGTACCATATCGCAATAAACAAATAACAGGAACTTCTCTATTGCATGGCAATTAAATTAGAAATTAAAAATCTTTATAAGATATTTGGCGAGCACCCTCATCGTGCTTTCAAATATATTGAGAAAGGACTCAACAAAGCGCAAATACTGGAAAAAACGGGGCTGTCGCTTGGCGTCAAAGACGCCAGTCTGGCCATTGAAGAAGGCGAGATATTCGTCATCATGGGGCTCTCCGGCTCGGGGAAATCCACCATGGTTCGCCTTCTCAATCGCCTGATTGAACCCACCCGCGGCCAGGTGCTGATTGACGGGGTCGATATCGCCAAAATGTCGGACGCCGAGCTGCGCGAGGTGCGTCGTAAAAAAATTGCGATGGTTTTTCAGTCCTTTGCGCTGATGCCGCACATGAGCGTGCTCGACAATACGGCGTTTGGCATGGCGCTTGCCGGCGTCCCGACCGCTGAGCGAGAGCAAAAAGCGCGGGAAGCGCTGCGTCAGGTGGGGCTGGAGAATTATGCCCACGCCTGGCCGGATGAACTCTCCGGCGGGATGCGTCAGCGCGTCGGTTTAGCCCGCGCCCTGGCGATTAATCCCGATATTCTGTTAATGGATGAAGCCTTCTCCGCGCTCGATCCGCTCATTCGCACCGAAATGCAGGATGAGCTGATCAAATTACAGGCTAAGCATCAGCGTACCATTGTCTTTATTTCCCATGACCTTGATGAAGCCATGCGAATTGGCGATCGTATCGCCATTATGCAAAATGGCGAAGTGGTTCAGGTCGGCACTCCGGATGAAATATTGAATAATCCGGCCAATGATTATGTCCGCACCTTCTTCCGCGGCGTCGATATTAGCCAGGTCTTCAGCGCGAAAGATATTGCCCGTCGTAGCCCGGTCGGCCTGATTCGTAAAACGCCAGGTTTTGGCCCCCGCTCTGCGCTGAAATTATTACAGGATGAAGACCGGGAATATGGTTATGTCATTGAGCGCGGTAATCGCTTTGTCGGGATTGTCTCGATCGATTCTCTGAAAACCGCGCTCAGCGCCGGCCAGGGGATCGAGGCGGCGCTGATTGACGCCCCGCTGGCGGTGGAGGCGCAAACGCCGCTCAGCGATCTGCTCTCCCACGTCGGCCACGCCCCGTGCGCCGTCCCGGTGGTGGATGAAGAACAACAATATATTGGCATCATTTCCAAACGAATGTTGCTCCAGGCTTTAGATCGCGAGGGGGTGAATCATGGCTGATCAAACCAATCCGTGGGACAGCGCCCCGGCAACCGACAGCGCCGCTCAGGCTGCAGACGCCTGGGGTGGCGCCTCAACTGCCGCGCCGACTAATGGCGGCGGCGCCGACTGGCTGCACAGCGCCCCGGCGCCGCAGCCGGAACAGTTCAATATCATGGATCCGTTCCATAAGACCCTGATCCCGCTCGACAGCTGGGTGACCCACGCCATCGACTGGATCGTGCTGCACTTCCGCCCGCTGTTCCAGGGGATCCGCGTGCCGATCGACTACATCCTCAGCGCCTTCCAGCAGCTGCTATTGGGGATGCCGGCGCCGGTGGCGATTATCGTCTTCGCGCTGATCGCCTGGCAGATCTCCAGCCTCGGCATGGGGGTCGCCACCCTGGTCTCGCTGATTGCCATCGGCGCCATCGGCGCGTGGTCGCAGGCGATGGTCACCCTGGCGCTGGTCCTCACCGCCCTGCTGTTCTGCATGATCATCGGCCTGCCGCTGGGGATCTGGCTGGCGCGCAGCCCACGAGCGGCGAAAATTATCCGCCCGCTGCTGGATGCCATGCAGACCACGCCGGCCTTCGTCTACCTGGTGCCGATCGTGATGCTGTTCGGCATCGGCAACGTGCCCGGCGTGGTGGTGACGATTATCTTCGCCCTGCCGCCGATCGTCCGTCTGACCATCCTCGGGATAAACCAGGTGCCTGCGGATCTGATCGAAGCGTCGCGCTCGTTTGGCGCCAGCCCGCGCCAGCTGTTGTTTAAAGTTCAGCTGCCGCTGGCGATGCCCACCATTATGGCCGGGGTTAACCAAACGCTGATGCTGGCCCTGTCGATGGTGGTGATCGCCTCGATGATCGCCGTCGGCGGTCTTGGCCAGATGGTGCTGCGCGGCATTGGCCGCCTGGATATGGGCCTGGCCACCGTCGGCGGCGTGGGGATCGTGATCCTGGCGATTATTCTTGACCGCCTCACCCAGGCCGTCGGCCGCGACGCCCGCAGTCGCGGCAACCGCCGCTGGTACACCACCGGCCCGCTGGGGCTTCTCACTCGCCCTTTCTGTCGATAGATCGATAACAGCGCCGCTCCCCGGCACCAGCCGATGCCGGGGGGCCGCCCTTCCCGTTAAACAATAAGAGGAACCACCATGCGACATAGCACGATGATGGCCACCGCCGCCTTTGCCACCCTGATCGCCACCAGCGCCTTCGCCGCCGACCTGCCGGGGAAAGGAATTACCGTCAAGCCGGCGCAGAGCACTATCTCCGAAGAGAGCTTCCAGACCCTGCTGGTCAGCCGCGCGCTGGAGAAGCTTGGCTACACCGTCGAAAAACCGAGCGAAGTGGACTATAACGTCGCCTATACCTCGATTGCCGCCGGGGATACTACCTTTATCGCCACCAACTGGCAGCCGCTGCACGATGACATGTACGCCGCGGCGGGCGGTGATAACAAATTTTACCGCAAGGGGGTGTACGTCTCAGGCGCCGCCCAGGGCTATCTGATCGATAAAAAAACCGCCGAGCAGTACCACATCACCTCTATCGATCAGCTCAAAGATCCGCAGATCGCCAAACTGTTTGATACTAACAACGACGGTAAAGCGGACCTCACCGGCTGCACCCCGGGCTGGGGCTGCGAAGCGGTGATTAACCACCAGATTGACGCCTATGGCCTGAGCAAAACCGTCACCCATAACCAGGGCAACTACGCGGCGATGATGGCCGACACCATCGCCCGCTATAAAGAGGGTAAACCGGTGCTCTACTACACCTGGACGCCGTACTGGGTTAGCGACGTGCTGAAGCCTGGCAAAGACGTCGTCTGGCTGCAGGTGCCGTTCTCCTCCCTGCCGGGCGAGCAGAAAAACATCGATACCAAACTGGCCAACGGCGCCAACTATGGCTTCCCGGTCAACACCATGCACATTGTCGCCAACAAAGCCTGGGCGGAGAAAAATCCGGCCGCCGCCACTCTGTTTAGCGTCATGAAGCTGCCGATCGCCGACATCAACGCCGAGAATGCGATGATGCACGAAGGCCATGCTTCCGAAGCCGACATTAACGGTCATGTTGATGGTTGGATCAAAGCCCACCAGCCGCTGTTCGACAGCTGGGTGAAAGCCGCGCTCGCCGCGCAGCAGTAACCCGCCCCCGGATAAGGCCCGGCGCCTTATCCGGGCCCCTTCCCCGCCTTTCATCCCGTCAGGGTCATGGAAAAGCGGATTGCGGGCATTTTCATAGTGTTAAGGCGCGTCGCGCTCTGTTAAGGTGGGGACATCGGTCAATTTGCCACCTTCACATGGATCCAGCGATAAGTTATTCATATGGAAAACCCCGCGCCCTTAACCTGTGCCTTATCTGAACGTGTCGCTACCGTCGGCGAAGGCATTAAAGACAGTCTCCCCATCGTCATCAGCTACCTTCCGGTGGCATTCGCCTTCGGACTGAACGCCACCCGGCTGGGGTTCACCCCACTGGAAAGCCTGTTTTTCTCCTGCATTATTTACGCCGGCGCCAGCCAGTTTGTGATCACCGCCATGCTGGCCGCCGGCAGTTCGCTGTGGGTCGCCGCCCTGACGGTGATGGCGATGGACGTCCGCCACGTGCTGTATGGCCCCTCGCTGCGCAGCCGCATTCATACCGCGCTGGACAAAAAGAAGACCGCCCTCTGGGCCTTCGGCCTGACCGATGAGGTTTTCGCCGCCGCCACCGCCAGGCTGGTACGCGACAACCGACGCTGGAGCGAAAACTGGATGCTCGGTCTCGCGTTTACCTCGTGGGCATCGTGGGTGTGCGGCACGCTGGCCGGCGCCTGGTCCGGCAACGGCCTGCTGGTGGATTATCCGGCGGTGGAAGCCGCGCTCGGCTTTATGCTGCCGGCGCTGTTTATGAGCTTCCTGCTGGCCTCTTTCCAGCGCCAGCAATCGCTGTGCGTCACGGCGGCGCTGGCGGGCGCGCTGGGCGGCATTCTGTTATTTTCCATTCCGGCGGCGATCCTCGCCGGAATTGTCTGCGGGTGTCTGACGGCGCTGGTCCAGGCCATGCTGAAGGGGATGCCGGATGAACAGTGAGGTCCTTCTGCTCGGAGTGATTGTCGGCGGCGTGAACTATCTGTTTCGTTATCTTCCCCTGCGTCTGCGCGCGGGTCATGCCCGGCCTGCCCGTCGTGGCCCGGTCAGCGTGCTGCTGGATACCATCGGCATCGCCTCGATTTGCGCGCTGCTGGTGGTCTCCAGCGTGCCGGAGATCCTCGCCGATGCCCATCGCCTGGCGCCGACGCTGATCGGCTTCCTGGTGCTGGGGGGCGCCTTCTGGAAAACCCGCAGCATTATTATCCCGACCCTGCTGTCGGCGTTGGCCTACGGTCTGGCCTGGAAAATCGCCAGCGGGCTCTAAGCTTTGCGTATCAATTTTGGTCAATAATTCATTTGATTTATTTGTCACAATAGTTATTATATCGGCTGTAATTAATGAGGTCATACCCAAATGGATAGTTCGTTTACTCCCATTGAGCAAATGCTCAAGTTCCGCGCCAGCCGCCATGAAGATTTCCCGTTCCAGGAGATTCTGTTAACTCGTCTTTGCATGCATATGCAAGGTAAGCTGCTGGAAAATCGCAATAAAATGCTCAAAGCGCAGGGAATTAACGAGACATTATTTATGGCGCTGATTACGCTGGAGTCGCAGGAAAACCACAGCATTCAGCCGTCCGAGCTGAGCTGTGCGCTGGGCTCGTCGCGTACCAACGCCACCCGTATCGCTGATGAACTGGAAAAACGCGGCTGGATTGAACGCCGCGAGAGCGATAACGATCGTCGCTGTCTGCATCTGCAGCTGACCGAAAAGGGCCATCAGTTTTTGCGTGAAGTCCTGCCGCCGCAGCATAACTGCCTGCACCAGCTGTGGTCTTCACTCAGCACCAGCGAAAAAGATCAGCTCGAACACATTACCCGCAAACTCCTGAGCCGCCTTGACCAGATGGAAGAAGAAGGCGTGCTGGCGGACTCTCTACGCTAAGGGCGGCGTCGCTCAGCCCATTTTTACGTTGCAAGGAAAACAGCCAGGCCAGCAGATCTCTGCTGGCCTTTCTGATAAACAGGTCGGCTCAGCCGATGTGAAATAATAAGATCGTGGAGAATAACATGAGCGCAAATGCGGAGAGCCAAACCCCGCAGCAACCAGGCAGCAAAAAAGGGAAGCGTAAAGGCGCCCTTCTGTTGCTGACATTGCTCTTCATTATTATTGCCGTGGCATATGGGATTTACTGGTTTCTGGTACTGCGTCACTACGAAGAGACCGACGATGCCTACGTGGCAGGGAACCAGGTGCAAATTATGGCCCAGGTCTCGGGCAGCGTGACCAAAGTCTGGGCAGACAACACGGACTACGTGCAGAAAGGCGATCCGCTGGTCACCCTCGATCAGACCGATGCCCAACAGGCGTTTGAGAAAGCCAAAACGCAGCTGGCCGCCAGCGTGCGTCAAACCCGTCAGCAGATGATCAACAGCAAGCAGCTGCAGGCGAATATTGACGTCAAAAAGACCGCCCTCGCCCAGGCGCAGGCTGACCTGAACCGCCGCATCCCGCTGGGCGCCGCGAACCTCATCGGCCGCGAAGAGCTGCAGCACGCCCGCGACACCGTCGCCAGCGCGCAGGCCGAGCTTGACGTGGCTATCCAGCAGTACAATGCCAACCAGGCGATCGTGCTGGGTACCAAACTGGAACAGCAGCCGGCGGTGCTGCAGGCGGCGACCGAAGTGCGTAACGCCTGGCTGGCCCTGCAGCGTACGCAGATCGTCAGCCCGATTAGCGGCTACGTTTCCCGCCGCTCGGTACAGCCTGGGGCGCAGATCGGCACCACCACGCCGCTGATGGCGGTGGTTCCGGCGACCAACCTGTGGATCGACGCTAACTTTAAAGAGACCCAGCTGGCGCATATGCGCATCGGCCAGCCGGCCACCGTAATCAGCGACATCTATGGCGATGACGTGAAATACACCGGCAAGGTGGTTGGTCTGGATATGGGAACCGGAAGCGCCTTCTCCCTGCTGCCGGCGCAGAACGCCACCGGCAACTGGATCAAAGTGGTACAGCGCTTGCCGGTCCGCATCGAGCTGGATGAAAAACAGCTGGCGGAACACCCGCTGCGCATCGGCCTCTCGACGCTGGTGGAAGTAAACACCACCGATCGCGATGGCGAAATGCTGGCAAGCCAGGTGCGGAGCTCCCCGGTCTACGAGAGCAATGCCCGTGAAATCGCTCTCGATCCGGTCAATAAACTGATAGACGAGATCATTCAGGCCAACGCCGGATAATTCGGGGTGAGTGTAATGCAACAGCAAAAACCGCTGGAAGGCGCGCAGCTGGTCATCATGACCATTGCGCTGTCGCTCGCGACGTTCATGCAGGTGCTGGATTCCACTATCGCCAACGTGGCGATCCCGACCATCGCCGGTAACCTTGGCTCATCGCTGAGCCAGGGGACCTGGGTCATCACCTCGTTCGGGGTCGCTAACGCCATCTCCATTCCGATCACCGGGTGGCTGGCCAAGCGCGTGGGCGAGGTGAAGCTGTTCCTGTGGTCCACCACCGCTTTCGCCATCGCCTCCTGGGCCTGCGGCGTCTCCAACAGCCTGACGATGCTGATCTTCTTCCGCGTCATTCAGGGGATTGTTGCCGGGCCGCTGATCCCGTTGTCGCAAAGTCTGTTGCTCAGCAACTATCCGCCGGCGAAACGCTCTATCGCCCTGGCGCTGTGGTCGATGACGGTGATCGTCGCCCCCATCTGCGGCCCGATCCTCGGCGGCTATATCAGCGATAACTACCACTGGGGATGGATCTTCTTTATCAACGTGCCCATTGGCGTGGCGGTGGTGCTGATGACCCTGCAGACCCTGCGCAACCGGGAAACCAAAACCGAACAGCGGCGTATCGACGGCGTCGGCCTGGCGCTGCTGATCATCGGTATCGGTAGCCTGCAGGTGATGCTGGACCGGGGTAAAGAGCTGGACTGGTTCTCCTCCAATGAAATTATCATTCTGACCATCGTGGCGGTGGTGGCGATAAGCTTCCTGATCGTCTGGGAGCTGACCGACGATAACCCGATTGTCGATCTGTCGCTGTTTAAGTCGCGCAACTTCACCATCGGCTGCCTCTGTATCAGCCTGGCCTACATGCTCTACTTCGGGGCCATCGTGCTGCTGCCGCAGCTGTTGCAGGAGGTCTACGGCTACACCGCGACCTGGGCCGGCCTGGCGTCAGCGCCGGTGGGGGTGATCCCGGTCATTCTGTCGCCGATTATCGGCCGCTTTGCGCATAAGCTCGATATGCGACGGCTGGTCACCTTCAGCTTTATCATGTACGCCGTCTGCTTCTACTGGCGCGCCTGGACCTTCGAACCGGGGATGGATTTTGGCGCCTCGGCGTGGCCGCAGTTTATTCAGGGCTTCGCGGTAGCCTGCTTCTTCATGCCGTTGACCACCATCACCCTCTCCGGCCTGCCGCCGGAACGGCTGGCGGCGGCGTCGAGCTTGTCGAACTTCACCCGTACCCTTGCCGGCTCCATTGGGACCTCGATCACCACCACCCTGTGGACCAACCGCGAGGCGCTGCACCATGCGCAGCTCACCGAATCGGTGACGCCGTTCAATCCCAACGCGCAGCAGATCTACGATCAGCTGCAGGGGATGGGAATGACGCAGCAGCAGGCGTCCGGCTGGATAGCGCAGCAGATAACCAACCAGGGACTGATTATCTCCGCCAACGAAATCTTCTGGATCTCAGCGGCCATTTTCATCCTGCTGTTGGGACTGGTGTGGTTCGCCAGACCCCCGTTCAGCGCCGGCGGCGGCGGCGGCGGCGCGCACTAAGCCTCACATTAAGGGACCTGCGGGTCCCTTTTTTACGGCGTCAGGTTGTCCAGTTCTCGCTAGTTTCTGTCTCGTTTGCGAAAGCCCGCCAGCCGGCGCTCGGGCAGGATAGAGGCTGACTATTAAGGAGAACACTATGCTGAGCCATCCTGCTGAAAAGTACCGTCCCTATCCGCCGATTACCCTGCCCGACCGCCGCTGGCCGGACCGGCAAATCAGCCACGCCCCGCGCTGGCTGTCGACCGACCTGCGCGACGGCAACCAGGCGCTGGCGGAGCCCATGGACAGCGCCCGCAAACTGCAGTTCTGGGATCTGCTGCTGGAGTGCGGCTTTAAAGAGATTGAGGTCGCCTTCCCTTCCGCCTCGCAAACCGATTTCAACTTTGTCCGCCAGCTGATTGACGAACAGCGCATCCCGGAGGAGGTCACCATCCAGGTGCTGACCCAGGCGCGGGACCCGCTGATCCTGCGCACCTTTGAAGCGCTGCGCGGCGCCCGCCGGGCTACCGTCCACCTCTACAACGCCACCGCGCCGCTGTTCCGCGAACTGGTTTTCGGTATGGACAAGGCCGAGGTGATCGCCCTCGCGACCCGCGCCACCCGGCTTATCCGCCAGCAGTGCGAACAACAGCCGGAGACCCGCTGGCAATATGAATATTCGCCTGAAACCTTCTGCTTCACCGAGCCGGCGTTTGCGCTCGAGATTTGCGAAGCGGTGGCGGACGTCTGGCAGCCCTGCGCCGAGCGACCGATGATCGTCAATCTGCCGGCGACGGTGGAGGTCAACACCCCCAACGTCTATGCCGATCAGATCGAGTACTTTTGCCGCCACTTCTCCCGCCGCGGCGAGGTCTGCATCAGCGTGCATCCTCACAATGACCGCGGTACCGGCGTCGCCAGCGCCGAGCTGGCGGTGATGGCCGGCGCCGACCGGGTGGAAGGCTGCCTGTTCGGCAACGGCGAACGCACCGGCAACGTCTGCCTGGTGACGCTGGCGATGAACCTCTACAGCCAGGGCGTCGATCCTGAGCTTCGCTTCGAGCAGATGAACCGGGTGGTGGAAGTGGTGGAAAACTGCAATCAGATCCCCGTGCACCCGCGCCACCCGTGGGCGGGAAGTCTGGCCTACACCGCTTTCTCCGGTTCCCATCAGGATGCGATCAAAAAAGGGTTTGATGCCCGTCAGCCTGGCGACCCATGGCGAATGCCCTACCTGCCCATTGACCCGCAGGATATTGGCTGCAGCTATGAGGCGGTGATCCGCGTCAACAGCCAGTCGGGGAAAAGCGGCAGCGCCTGGCTTATCGAACAAAATCATGGCTTGAAGCTGCCCCGCGGGCTGCAGCAGGACTTCAGCCAGCACGTTCAGCAGGCCACCGATAGCGACGGCAAAGAGATGACCCACCATGCGCTGTGGCAGCTGTTCCGCACGCGCTACGGGCTGCAGGCGCAGCCTGCGCTGACGCTGGTCGATTATCAGAGCGCCAGCCAGCAGGATGGTCAGCTGTCCCTGCAGGCGACGCTACGTCACCACGGCGAAACCCGACGCCTGCAGGGCCAGGGCAACGGCCTGCTCTCCGCCGCCGCCAGCGGCCTCAGCGCGCTGTTTCGGCAGCCGTTTATGATCAAGGACTATCATGAGCATACCCTCGGCGCGCGCAGCGACAGCCGGTCGGTGGCCTATATCCGCTGCGTTTTTCCGCAAGGAGAGAGCTACTGGGGCGTGGGTATCGATAATGACGTGGCGCGCGCCTCGCTGCAGGCGCTGTGCAATGCGCTCAGCGCCGCCGATCAGGCCGGCGGACGAAAATAGTCGCTGGGGGCGACGCCCATCACCCGACGAAACATGGCGCTGAAGGCGCTGTGGCTGCCGTAGCCCAGCTCCAGCGCCACCCGCAGGACGGAGTGGCCCTGCGCCAGGCGAATCAGCGCTTCCATTAGCTTCGCCCGGCGCACCCACTCGCGCCACGTCAGGCTAGTCTGCTGCTGAAAATGGCGGTTCAGGGTTCGCTCGCTCATGCTGCACGCCTTCGCCGCCTGGCTGCTGCTCCAGACGTCGCCCGGCGCCTCGCGCACCTGCTGACACAGCCGGCGCAGCGTTTCGCTTTGCGGCTCCGGCAGGCCAAACGGCAGGATCGCCATCCCGCGGATCTCATCGAGGATCAGCTCATAAATCCGTTCGTCGCGGCTGGCGGGGGCATAGCGCTCGGCCAGCGCCAGGGAAGAGACGATCAGTTCCCGCAGCAGCGGCGTGATCTGGACGATCTGGCAGCCCGCCGGAAGATCGGCGCGCGCCAGCGGATCGATAAACAACGTGCGCGCCGCGACGTTGCCGGTCATGCGCAGCGCGTGGGGCGTTCCCGCCGGCAGCCAGACGCCGCGCCCGGGCGGCACCACCCAGTAGCCTGCCGGCGTCGCCACCCGCACCACGCCGCTTAAAATATGCAGCAGCTGGGCGCAGTCATGCTGATGCCAGTCTTCCTGGTCACCGTGAGCGTAATCATGGGCAAAGGGCACCAGCGGGCGGTGCTGAAAGGAGAAGGTGGTGGTGGTCGTCATGGCGGCGTCGGGAGAGCGGCCCGGCGACAGGCGTCGGGCCGCGGCGGAAGCACTAGATGTGCAGTTCCTGCAGTTTTTCTTTCGGCAACGCCAGTTCGTCGTTGCTGTTGATGCGCACATCGCGCTCAATGATATGACGAGCGATCTCCTGCGCCTCTTCCAGCGAGTGCATGGTATAGGTCCCGCACTGGTAGACGTTCAGCTCCGGGATCTGGTTCTGATCTTGCACCTTCAGCACGTCGGCCATCGCCGCTTTCCAGGCGTCGGCGACGCGCTGCTCGTCCGGCGTACCAATCAGGCTCATATAGAACCCGGTGCGGCAGCCCATCGGCGAAATGTCGATAATTTCCACGCCATTCCCGTTCAGGTGATCGCGCATAAAGCCGGCGAACAGGTGCTCCAGGGTGTGGATACCGCGCTCCGGCATCACTTCCTGGTTCGGCACGCAGAAGCGCAGATCGAATACGGTGATTTCATCGCCATGCGGCGTGTTCATTTTCTTCGCGACACGCACCGCTGGGGCTTCCATTCGGGTATGGTCGACTGTGAAACTATCTAACAACGGCATTCGTCACCTCCGGGAGTGAATTTTTTTAAAATAAAATGAACTCTTTGTTCAGCCGCGAGTCTCAGTATATGAAAGACGCGCATTTATTATCATCATCATCCCTGAATCAGAGATGAAAGTTTGGCCACAGTGATGTGGCCTTTTTCTTTTCCAGCGCTACGCGTGCCGCGCCAACAGCGCCTCAAACGGCTCGCTGTCTTCCGCTTCTACTTTCTTCTGTCGCGCCACCGACGCGTCGCGCTCGGCGATGAAATCTTCTTCGCTCAGGATCTCCAGCGGCTCTTCACGCAGCTGGGTCCGGTAACGATCGGCCAGCGCACGGCCGGTTCCGCCAATCCCTTCTTCAATCATAGAACGCAGAATGCGGGCTGAGAAGGTTAATTCCGGATCGTCAAAACAGGCCAGCAGCTCATCGCAGACCTGTTGATAGGCCTCGCCGCCGTGAATGCTATCCAGCGTCTGCGCCACGCGGCGTAAATCGCGGAACAGATCTTTACCTACCTGCGCCAGCGGGAACTGCGCGCTTTCGCAGCCGATGCCCAACGTTAAGCCCGGCTTACGGCCTTCCAGAATCACCCGATTCCAGTTGGTGCGAGTGCACAGCAGCTCATCGCTGCTCATCTCCGGCGCGTCGGCCAGCGCGCACCAAACCATAAACAGATCGAGGAAACGCACCTGCTGGGCGTCAACGCCGATCGGCGAGAACGGGTTGATATCCAGCGAACGCACTTCAATGTACTCAATGCCGCCGCGCAGCAGCGCATCGGACGGGGTTTCGCCCCGACGGGTGACGCGTTTCGGGCGGATCGGCGCATAGAGTTCGTTTTCAATCTGCAGGATATTGCTGTTGATCTGCAGATACTTACCGTCTTTTTCCAGCCCGATTTTGGCGTACTCTTCCGACGGCGTTTTAATCGCGCGCTTCAATCCTGCCACATACTCGTGCAGATCGTTAAACGTAATTCCGAGATTGCTTTGCGACTTATTGGTATAACCGAGGTCGCTGAGGCGCAGCGAGGTGGCGTACGGCAGGTAGTACATGCCGTTGCCCGTCTCCTCAAAGGGCAGCGACGTCGGCTTTCCTTGCAGGAATGAAGAGCAAATCGCCGGCGAGGCGCCGAACAGATACGGGATCACCCAGCCAAAGCGATAGTAGTTACGAATCGTGCGGAAATAGCCTGCCGAAATGGCCTCTTTCCCGCTTTCTGCGTCTTCCACACCGCACTTCGCCTGCCAGAACGTCATCGGCAGCGAGAAGTTATAGTGCACGCCGGAGATAGTCTGCATCAGCGCGCCGTAGCGGTTCTTCAGCCCCTCGCGATACAGCGTTTTCAGGCGTCCCACGTTAGAGGTGCCGTACTGCGCCAGCTCAATATCCTGACCGGGGGCGATATAGCAGGGCATGCTCAGCGGCCACATCCGCTCGTCACCAAGCTGACGCGCGGTATAGCGATGGACATCGCGCATAAAGGTCAGCATATGCTCAATATCGCCGTCCACCGGCGTAATAAACTCGAGTAAAGCTTCGGCAAAATCGGTGGTAATCCATTTATGCGTCAGCGCTGAGCCTAACGCCAGAGGGTGACCGGTCGTCGCCAGCGTACCGTCTGCGTTCACGCGCAGCGTCTCCCGCTCCAGACCACGTTGAATACCCTGCAGGGCCTGCGGATGTTTTTCCAGCCAGGCCAGCGCCTGTGATACGTCCGGGATCAATTTGACCTCCCGCCTGTCGAAATCGTTTGAATAAGCATAATTGTAATGGATGAACTATCAGTCCAATTAGTGCCACCACGTCATGCCCTGAAGCGTCGCTGCCGCAATGACGATATAGCGCAGCGCCTTTCCAAGGCATAAGAAAAAGAGTACCGGTCCCCAGGAAATGCGCATCCATCCCGCCAGCAAACACAGTAAATCGCCGACAACCGGCGCCCAGCTTAGCAACAGCGTCACCGCGCCGTAGCGCTTAAGCCAGCCGGCCGCCCGCTCCTGCCAGCGCGAGGTTTTACGCAGCGGAAACAGGCGCCCCAGAATAACGTTAGTTACCCCTCCAAGGCTATTGCCGATTGTTGCTATTAATACTAACCACCACGGATGACTAACCCCCGTAAGAAGCATCGCAACCAGCACAACCTCCGAATTGCCGGGAAGCAGCGTGGCGCTTAAAAAGCTACTGGCAAACAGCGAGAGGAGTGACAGCGCGTCGCTCACAGCAAACGCACGTCTACAGCGTCCATTCCCGCGCGCTTCGCCGCCTGCAGACCAAAGTCGGCATCTTCGAAGACCACGCATTTTTCCGGCGCGACGCCCATGCGCTCGGCGCACAGCAGGAAGGTATCGGGCGCGGGTTTATGGTTGACCACATCATCGGCCGCCACCACCGCGGAGAAGTAATGACGCAGGCCCAAGTGCGCCAGCAGCGCTTCGGCGACGGCGCTTTCACTACCGGTGCCGACCGACATCGGGCGACGGCCGTGCCACGCTTTGACCACCTCGATCAGCGGCAATGGGCGTACGCTATCCAGCAGCATCGCCTTAACGGCCAGGGTTTTTTCCTGCGCCAGGCGATGTGGATCGAGATCCGCCTGGTTGAGTTCAATAATCGCCTGGGCAATCCGCCAGGTCGGTGAGCCATTGAGGGCGACCATCGCCTGTTCGTCGAAACGCATACCGTAGCGGCCCAGCACCTCGTTCCATGCCTGACGGTGGGTCGGCTCGGTATCGAGGATGGTGCCATCCATATCAAAGATCAGTCCTGCGTAACCTTCGTACATCGTCTTCTCACCAACCGGTTAATGAATGGTTACTGTAACGCAAAAGCCGGTCGTTGTCGCGGCCAGCGGCGCAGACGACAAAGGCGCCCACAGGCGCCTTCAGGCATCAGACCGGATAGCCGGCCTTATTTAATACGCAGATCGTTTTCGACCATTCGCACACCCTGCACCCGACGGGTGACTTCCACCGCCCGTTTAGCGCTTTCCGCGGAGGAGACAAATCCGCTCAGCTGGACGCGGCCTTTAAAGGTCTGGACGCTGATTTCAGAGGACTTGATGTCTTTATCGTTAAAGAGCGCCGTTTTCACCTTAGTGGTCACCACGGTATCGTCAATGTAACCGCCGGTACTTTCTTTGGTGGACGAACCGGCACAGCCAGCGAGGACCGTCGCCACCAGCAGCGTCGCGCAAAAAGCAGGTATTGCTTTGAACCATTTCATGGATTTCTCTCCTTGCATTTATCTCAGCCTGATAACGCTGATATACAAGGATAAATTATAGTGGAAAGCGCGGCTTGCCAATAAAAAAGTCGGATGAAACTGGGATGAAAAACGCGGTTATCGGGATGGCGAGGGAAGCGTGAAGAGGGTGCCGTTGCTTACGCAACGTTATCCGCCCTGGTGCTGGCGATAATTTCGCAGACCATGAAACAACATTTTCGCTGTTACTAAGGAGAATATGGTGCATCCGGGAGGATGACTCGGCTGCGCCTCGCCCTTCGGGCCGTTGCTTACGCAACGTTATCCTCCCTGGTACTGACGATAAATTCGCAGACCATGAAACAACATTTTCGCTGTTGCTAAGGAGAATATGGTGCATCCGGGAGGATTCGAACCTCCGACCGCTCGGTTCGTAGCCGAGTACTCTATCCAGCTGAGCTACGGATGCATCGGGAAAGCGATTGTACTGCGGGGTTACTCTCCTGGCGCTGACGATAATTTCGCAGACCATGAAACAACATTTTCGCTGTTGTTAAGGAGAATATGGTGCATCCGGGAGGATTACTCGGCTGCGCCTCGCCCTTCGGGCCGTTGCTTACGCAACGTTATCCTCCCTGGTACTGACGATAAATTCGCAGACCATGAAACAACGTTTTCGCTGTTGCTAAGGAGAATATGGTGCATCCGGGAGGATTCGAACCTCCGACCGCTCGGTTCGTAGCCGAGTACTCTATCCAGCTGAGCTACGGATGCATCAGAATAACTAGTTTACTACAGAATTCATCTGAATAATCAGAATCAGGCAAGAATGGTGCATCCGGGAGGATGACTCGTCTACGCCTCGCCCTACGGGCCGTTGCTTACGCAACGTTATCCTCCCTGGTGCTGGCGAAAATTTCGCAGACCATGTAACAACGATATTGCTGTTACTAAGGATAATATGGTGCATCCGGGAGGATTCGAACCTCCGACCGCTCGGTTCGTAGCCGAGTACTCTATCCAGCTGAGCTACGGATGCATCGGGAAACTTGCTTTACTACGCGTCAGTGTCACAACTAACACATGCCACACTGAGTATGACGGCCTAATCGGTAGAGTGACTCGATTATGCCTCGCACTGCGGGCCGCTGCTTTCACAGCGCTCTTCTCTCTTCATTCAGAAAGAAGATGGTGCATCCGGGAGGATTCGAACCTCCGACCGCTCGGTTCGTAGCCGAGTACTCTATCCAGCTGAGCTACGGATGCAAAATGGCGGTGAGGCGGGGATTCGAACCCCGGATGCAGCTTTTGACCGCATACTCCCTTAGCAGGGGAGCGCCTTCAGCCTCTCGGCCACCTCACCACACACGCCTCTTTCGAGTGCTTCGAAGAACTTGTTTCTGCTCTTCGTCGCTGCGATGGCGCACATATTACTTTCTGGTACTTATAAGTCAAACACTTTTTCGAGACCTTTTTTCGTTTGCACACTTCGCACGCAATTCGCGTGCAAAAACGGCAAAAAGGGCAATTTATCAACAGGAAATCAGCCCTGACGCAGGCATAACGCCAAACGACCAAAGCAGCAAAGGGTGATGAAAAGCGGTATGGCGCAGGGGAAAAAACAGAAAAAGAGAAAAAGCGGCGGTAAGTGATGCGCCTCACTGAACAGCGAGGCGCGGAAACCTTAGTAACTGGACTGCTGGGATTTTTCAGCCTGAATACGCTGGTAGATCTCTTCACGGTGAACAGATACTTCTTTAGGGGCGTTTACGCCAATACGAACCTGGTTACCCTTCACCCCTAAAACTGTCACAGTGACCTCATCTCCAATCATGAGGGTCTCACCAACTCGACGAGTCAGAATCAGCATTCTTTGCTCCTTGAAAGATTAAAAGAGTCGGGTCTCTCGTATCCCGGCATTATCCATCATATAACGCCAAAAAGTAAGCGATGACAAATACCTTACGGTATAAGCAGTCATGGCATCACATTCTGTTAAACCTAAGTTTAGCCGATATACACAATTTCAACCCGACTTTATCGTTATCGGTGTTTCTCGCGCAAGGTGCCATTTCCCTGAGGTTACGGCACCTATACCCGTCATACTTCAGGTTGCATGTGTGTTGGCTTTCCTCGCTCCCCCCAGTCACTTACTTGAGTAAGCTCCCGGGGATTCGCTGCGTCGCCGCCTTCCTGCAACTCGAATTATTTAGGGTATATGCGCTTATAGTTATTACAGTTTTGCGCTGACCCAGCCTTTCACACTGGCTAACGCTGCAGGGAGAGCAGACGCATCGGTACCACCGGCCTGCGCCATATCCGGACGACCGCCCCCTTTACCGCCCACCTGCTGAGCGACCATACCAACCAGCTCCCCTGCCTTCACGCGATCTGTCACATCCTTAGACACACCGGCAATCAGGGAAACTTTACCGTCTGCGACCGTAGCCAACACCACAACCGTCGAACCCAGCTGGTTCTTCAGGTCGTCAACCATGGTACGCAGCATCTTCGGCTCCACGCCGGCCAGTTCGCTGACCAGCAGCTTAACGCCGTTAATCTCTTCCGCTTTGCTGGAGAGGTTTGCGCTCTCCTGCGCCGCAGCCTGCTCTTTCAGCTGCTGCAGCTCTTTTTCCAGCTGTCGGGTACGCTCCAGCGCGGCGCGAACTTTCTCGCCGAGATTGTGGCTGTCGCCCTTCAGCAGCTGTGCGATATCGCTGAGCTGATCGCTCTGCGCGTGCAGCATGGCTATCGCGCCCTCACCGGTCACCGCTTCGATACGGCGCACGCCAGCGGCGGTACCGGACTCAGACGTGATGCGGAACAGGCCGATATCACCGGTACGCGCCGCGTGAGTCCCGCCGCACAGTTCAGTGGAGAAGTCGCCCATCTGCAGCACGCGGACGCGGTCATCGTATTTCTCGCCGAACAGCGCCATGGCGCCGGATGCGCGCGCGGCATCGATATCCATAATGTTGGTTTCGATAGCCAGGTTACGACGGATCTGCGCGTTGACCAGATCTTCCACTGCACGAATCTCTTCCGGCTTCATCGCTTCGAAATGCGAGAAGTCAAAGCGCAGCGCTTTATCGTTGACCAGCGAGCCTTTCTGCGCCACATGGGTGCCGAGCACCTGGCGCAGCGCCGCGTGCATCAGGTGCGTCGCGGAGTGGTTCAGACGGATACGCTGACGGCGAGCCTCGTCCACATCGGCCTGCACCGCGTCGCCCACTTTCAGGGAGCCGCTGGCGACTTTACCGATATGACCAATGGCCTGGCCGTACTTCTGCGTGTCGCTGACCGCGAAGGAGAAGCCCGCGCCTTTCAGTTCGCCTTTATCGCCCACCTGGCCGCCGGACTCCGCATAGAACGGGGTCTGGTCGAGGATCACCACGGCTTCCTGACCCGCGCTGACGCTATCCACCGCTTTGCCGTCGATAAACAGCGCCGTCACTTTGCCGTTCAGCTCCAGACGATCGTAACCTTTAAATTCAGAGGCGCCGTCAACGCGGATCATCGCGTTGTAGTCCGCGCCGAAACCGCTGGACTCGCGCGCGCGGCGGCGCTGCTCTTCCATGGCGGCCTCAAAGCCGGCTTCGTCAACCTTGATGTTGCGCTCGCGGCAGACGTCCGCGGTCAGGTCGACCGGGAAGCCGTAGGTGTCGTACAGACGGAAGGCGGTTTCGCCATCCAGGGTGTCGCCTTTCAGCTTCGACAGCTCTTCATCCAGCAGCGCCAGTCCGCGCTCCAGAGTACGGGCGAACTGCTCTTCTTCGGTTTTCAGCACCTGCTCAACCTGAGCCTGCTGCTGCTTCAGCTCTTCGCCGGCGGAGCCCATCACGGCAATCAGCGGGGCAACCAGTTTCCAGAAGAAGGTGTCCTTCGCGCCCAGCATGTTGCCGTGACGGATCGCGCGGCGAATGATGCGACGCAGCACGTAGCCGCGGTTTTCATTCGACGGGATAACGCCGTCAGCGATCAGGAAGGCGCAGGAGCGAATGTGGTCGGCGATTACGCGCAGCGACTTGTTCGTCAGATCGGTGGCGCCGGTGACTTTCGCCACGCTGGCGATCAGATCGCGGAACAGGTCGATGTCATAGTTGGAGTTAACGTGCTGCAGCACCGCGGCAATACGCTCCAGGCCCATACCGGTGTCGACGGACGGCTTCGGCAGCGGCTCCATGGTGCCGTCAGCCTGACGGTTGAACTGCATGAAGACGATGTTCCAGATCTCAATGTAGCGGTCGCCGTCTTCTTCCGGGCTTCCCGGAGGGCCGCCCCAGATGTGATCGCCGTGGTCAAAGAAGATTTCGGTGCACGGGCCGCACGGACCGGTGTCGCCCATCTGCCAGAAGTTGTCTGAAGCAAACGGCGCGCCTTTGTTGTCGCCGATGCGGATGATTCGCTCGCGCGGGACGCCTACTTCATTGGCCCAGATGTCGAATGCTTCGTCATCGGTCTCGTAAACGGTGACCCACAGCTTCTCTTTCGGCAGCGCGAACCAGTTCTCACCGGTCAGCAGTTCCCACGCGTATTTGATGGCATCCTGCTTGAAGTAGTCGCCGAAGCTAAAGTTGCCCAGCATTTCAAAGAAGGTGTGGTGACGCGCGGTGTAACCGACGTTTTCCAGATCGTTGTGTTTACCACCCGCACGCACGCAACGCTGCGCGGTGGTCGCACGCGAATAATTACGTTTGTCGAGACCAAGGAAGACATCCTTGAACTGGTTCATCCCTGCGTTGGTAAACAGCAGGGTCGGATCGTTGTGCGGCACCAGGGAGCTGCTGGCAACTACCTGATGTCCCTTGCTATGGAAAAAGTCGAGAAACGCCTGACGGATCTCAGCGGTGCTCTTGCTCATAATTATCCTGAAATCAAGCTACACGTCATCCTTCAAGTCGCCTCTGTCCTGGCTGCGCTTGCTCTTCCGGCACCGAACTGACGTGCGCTGCGGAAGATAGTCTCTCTTGCCGCCCTGATGCAGCTTGAATGATTTTGTGTAAAGGAATAATCGCCCAGGACGCTGCCTGCACTGTCACAACCAGCGGCCCGACGGAATAAAGTGGGAATAAGATAAGTTTTCTTTACGGCGAAGTAAAATCCCGGATGGGTCAATCTGCAAAATTTCGCCAGATTTCCTGGATATCTTCCATCAGGTAGCCACGGTACAGCAGGAATCGCTGGATTTTCACTTTTTCAGTAAAGGCGGATGGTAACGGTTCACCGTATTTACGCTGCGCCTGCGCCCTGGCAAGGCTCACCCAGTCGATATCGCATTCGCGCATCGCCTGTTCAACGGCCTGGCGCGCAATGCCTTTCTGGCTGAGCTCCTGACGAATGCGCGCGGGGCCATAGCCTTTGCGGCTCCGGCTGGCGATGAACTGGCCGACAAAACGATTATCGTCGAGATAGCGGTTTTCGATACACCAGGCCATCACCTGCTCCAGCTCTTCAGGGGTGACGTCCAGCGCCTCGGGGCCGTTTTTGCTCATCACCGGAGCGGCCAGTTTGCGCCGCAGCTCCTGTTCGCTGTGGTCGCGCATCGCCAGGATACGGATAGCGCGGTCCAGCAGACGAGCATAGCCGGATCGGCGTGATGAAGGTTCAGTCACAGGCACCTCAATAATCTAAGAAAAGCAAAAGGGCCGCATAAGCAGCCCTTTATCACTCTGTTAGACGATATCAGAAATCTTGTTCCGTTTCTTCTGCGTCGTTGCCGTCAACGGCGAAGTCCGGCGTAGAGTCCTGGTTGTTGAGCAGCAGTTCGCGCACTTTCTTCTCAATCTCTTTCGCCGCCGCCGGGTTCTCTTTCAGCCAGGTGATAGCGTTCGCTTTCCCCTGACCAATTTTGTCGCCGTTGTAGCTGTACCAGGCGCCCGCTTTCTCAATCAGCTTCTCTTTCACGCCGAGGTCAACCAGCTCGCCGAAGAAGTTGATGCCTTCGCCGTAGAGGATCTGGAATTCAGCCTGTTTGAACGGCGCCGCAATCTTGTTCTTCACTACTTTGACGCGGGTTTCGCTGCCGACGACGTTATCGCCCTCTTTCACCGCGCCGATGCGACGGATATCCAGACGCACGGAGGCGTAGAACTTCAGCGCGTTACCGCCGGTGGTGGTTTCCGGGTTACCGAACATCACGCCGATTTTCATACGGATCTGGTTGATAAAGATCAGCAGCGTGTTGGACTGCTTCAGGTTACCCGCCAGTTTACGCATCGCCTGGCTCATCATACGCGCCGCGAGGCCCATGTGAGAGTCGCCGATTTCGCCTTCGATTTCCGCTTTCGGCGTCAGCGCCGCGACGGAGTCGACGACGATAACGTCAACCGCGCCGGAGCGCGCCAGCGCGTCACAGATTTCCAGCGCCTGCTCGCCGGTATCCGGCTGAGAACACAGCAGGTTGTCGATATCCACGCCCAGTTTGCGCGCATAGACCGGATCCAGCGCGTGTTCCGCATCGATGAACGCACAGGTTTTACCTTCGCGCTGCGCTGCGGCGATAACCTGCAGCGTCAGGGTGGTTTTACCGGAGGATTCCGGCCCGTAGATCTCGACGATACGGCCCATTGGCAGACCGCCGGCGCCCAGCGCGATATCCAGAGAAAGCGAGCCGGTGGAGATGGTTTCTACGTCCATAGAACGGTCTTCACCCAGGCGCATGATGGAGCCTTTACCGAATTGCTTTTCGATCTGGCCCAGTGCAGCCGCCAACGCTTTCTGTTTGTTTTCGTCGATCGCCATTGTTACTCCTAATCATGCAGGGTGAAGCCTGTTCGCTTCGCCGTTAATATTTGTTCAGTTGAGGCAATTATACTGTATAGTCATACAGTATCAAGTCTTTTGTAGAAATTGTTGCCAGAGCAGATTGAGCGCGTAGGCCGTCGCCTGACGACGCACCGCTTCGCGGTCTCCGGCAAAGCATTCCCGCCGCGTCACCCCTTGCCCGCTGACGCTGGCGACGCCAAACCACACCGTCCCGACCGGCTTTTCGTCGCTGCCGCCATCCGGCCCGGCGACGCCGCTTACCGAGATGGCATAGTCCGCGCGCGCGGCGCGCAACGCGCCGATCGCCATCTCCACCACCACCGGTTCGCTCACCGCGCCGTTGTCCCGCAGCGTCGCTTCGCTGACGCCGATCATTTGCGATTTGGCCTCGTTGCTGTAGGTCACAAAACCGCGTTCAAACCACGCTGAGCTGCCGGCAATATCGGTGATGGCTTTCGCTATCCAGCCGCCGGTGCAGGATTCCGCCGTGGTCACCGTCGCGCCCTGCGCCTTCAGCGCCCGGCCGACCTTCTCGCTTAGCTGCATTAATTCTGAATCGGTCATTATCGCCCCGCTTTGCTCCGGATAAAGAGGCCATCAAAGATAGCACTTTCCACAGAGATATGGGGACGAGGTGTGGAATTTACGAGGGGACATCCAAAATGAATCATCCCGGCGGCGCCGGGATGAGAAATCGCACGACTACTTCATGCTGGCGGCGATCAGCGCTACGTTATGACGCATCATTTTGACATAGCTATCCGCGACGCCACCCGGAGCGGAGAGCGCCTCAGGATAGAGTTCTCCGCCGGGCTGCGCGCCGGTGGCGCTGGCGATCTGCTTCACCAGTCGCGGGTCAAGCTGGTTCTCCATAAACCAGGTATGGACGCCGTCCGCGTTGATTTGCTTAATCAGCGCCGCCACCTGCGCCGCGCTGGCCTCGCTCTCTGAAGAGAGCCCCTGCGGCGCGAGGAAGGTCACGTGATAAGCGCGGCCAAAATAGCCGAAGGCGTCATGGCTGGTGAGAACTTTGCGCTTTGCCTGCGGAATGGCGCTGAACTGCCCTTTCGCCCAGCCGTCGAGGGCCGTCAGTTGCTCGATATAACGCTTGCCGCTGTTCGTCAGCGCCGCTTGATCTTCCGGGTCGGCTTTCACCAGTCCATCGAGGATATTCTGCGCATACAACGCGCCGTTCGCCGCGCTGTTCCAGGCGTGGGGATCGGTCACCGTTTTGCCATCTTCATCAAGGGTATGGGTCTTGACGCCCTTCGACGCCACCACCAGCTCGCCCTTAAAACCAGAGGCCTTAATCAGGCGATCCAGCCACCCTTCCAGTCCCAGACCGTTAACCACCACCACGTCGGCCTTGCTGAGCAGCGCGCTGTCCTTCGGCGACGGCTCGAAGGTGTGCGGATCGCCATCCGGGCCGACCAGGGTATCCACATGAACATGCTCCCCGCCGACCTGCTGCACCATATCACCCAGCACCGAAAAACTGCTTACCACATTCAGCGTTTTCGCCATCGCCCCCTGCGCCATCAGGCCGAAGGCCAGCGCGACCACTATTGCACTACGTTTCATCATTTCCTTACCCCATCAATTTGCGCCAGCCGACCAGCAGCCGGCTGCGCGTGCCAAAAAACAGCGAAATAAAAAACAGCGCGCTGGCGGTCAGCACGATGGCGGGCCCGGCGGGAAGACTGGCCGCCCAGGAGAGACTCAAACCCAGCCAGGCGCAGAGCGCGCCGGAGAGCGCCGCCAGCAGCAGGATGCCCGGCAGCGTTCGCGCCCAGCAGCGCGCGGCGACCGCCGGCAGCATCATCACCCCTACCGCCATCAGCGTGCCGAGCACCTGAAACCCCGCCACCAGGTTAAGCACCAGCAGCGCCAGAAAAAGCCCATGCAGCAGCGCGGGCAGCCGGCGGTGGTTCACCTGCAGCCAGGCGCTGTCGAACGCCTCGCTGACCAGACCGCGGTAGCACAGCGCGATGCACAGCAGCGTCAGGCTGGCGACGCCGCTGACAAACAGCGCCGCGTCACGGTCCACCGCCAGAATGGAGCCAAACAGCAGATGCAGCAGGTCGACGCTGGAGCCGCGCAGCGACACCAGGGTGACGCCCAGCGCCAGCGATCCCAGATAAAATCCGGCAAAGCTGGCGTCCTCTTTTAACGGCGTCCGCCGGCTCACCCATCCCGCCACCAGCGCGACCGCGATGCCGGCAACAAAGCCGCCCAGGGTCATGGCCAGCAGCGACATGCCGCTCAGCAGATAGCCCACCGCCACGCCGGGGAGAATGGCGTGCGACAGCGCGTCGCCCATCAGGCTCATGCGCCGCAGCAGCAGGAAGACGCCCAGCATGGTGGTGCTTAGCGACAGCGCCAGACAGACCACCAGCGCCCGGCGCATAAAGCCGAATTCAATAAAAGGCTGAAAGAAGGTGTGCCAGATCATGCCGACCTCGCCTGGCTGAAGGCCGGGAGAACCGCCCGGGTGGCGCCCCAGCAGGCGCGCCGGGGGGTCAGCAGCAGCGTCTCCGGGAAAAAGTCGGCTACCCGCTGGTTATCATGCAGCACCGCCAGGATGGTCTGCCCCTGCCGGTGCATGTCGAGGATCAAATCCATCAGTTCGCGACTGGTCGCTTCATCAATGCCGGTGAAGGGCTCGTCGAGCATCACCAGCGGCGCCTGCTGCACCAGCACCCGGGCAAACAGCATGCGCTGAAACTGACCGCCGGAGAGCGCTTCGATCGGGGTTTTCGCCAGGCTCGCCAGCCCGACCCGCGCCAGCGCCGCGCCGATGCGTCGCCGGGTATCGCCGCCCAGACCGCGCAGCAGCGACACGCCGGGCCATGCGCCCTGACTCACCACATCCTGCACATTGAGAGGAAACTGCGACTCGAGGGCATGGCGCTGCGCCAGCCAGCCAATCACCGGCCGCTTTCCCTGCCAGCGCAGACAGCCACTGACCGGCGGAAGAAACCCGGCGAGGGTTTTCAACAGGGTCGATTTTCCGCAGCCATTGAGGCCAACGATTGCCGTCAGGCTGCCGGGGCATATCATCCCGCTCAGCGGCGGGGTGATCGCCACCCCGCCATAGCCGGTTACCAGTTGTTCCAGTTCAATCATGGCAGCGTCACCGCCCACCAGGTCGCCAGCCATAGCGCCGTCAGTAGCGTTCCCGCGATGGCCAGGCGCGCCGCGCCGGATGCCATAAAAACCGATGTGAACATATTCCACCCCCATTTAATGTTATAACATAACAATACAGAGGCGAAATAAGATTGTAAATCAGCGTCGGTGAGCGGAAATGTAACAAAGGTCGACAAGCGGCAGGCAAACGGGAAAAAGCAGGAGGATAAGCGAGAAGTCCCCCGGTCGCGCTGCGCTTACCGGGGCTGCCAGCCGGATAACAGACCGTAGCCCGGATAAGGTGCTACGCGCCGCTATCCGGGGAGGCTCGGGATCGGTCAGCCGGATGACAGTATTAATAACCGCCGCGGGCCTGAGAAACCGCCAGGCCAAGCTGCCAGACGGCCATGGCGTAGTGGGTGCTGTGGTTGTAGCGGGTGATGGTGTAGAAGTTCGGCAACCCGTACCAATACTCATAGCCGGTGCCGACGTCCAGGCGCAGCAGGCTGGCCTGCTGATGGTTGCCCAGCGGCTGGGTCGGGGTTAATCCCGCCGCCGACAGCTGCGAAACGCTGTATTTGGTTTTGAAACCATTCTCCAGCCCCGGCGCCTGGCCCAGCGCCTGCACCGCCACCAGATCGCCGCTCACCCAGCCGTGCTGTTTGAAGTAATTGGCCACGCTGCCGATCGCATCCACCGGGTCCCACAGGTTGATATGGCCGTCGCCGTTAAAGTCCACCGCGTATTGCTTATAGGAGGACGGCATAAACTGGCCATAACCCATCGCCCCGGCGAAAGAGCCTTTCAGATCCAGCGGGTCGTCGCTTTCGCTGCGCGCCATCAGCAGGAAGGTTTCCAGCTCGGAGGAGAAGTATTCTGCACGGCGCGGATAGTTAAACGACAGGGTCGCCAGCGCGTCGAGGATGCGGGTTTTGCCCATCACCCGGCCCCAACGGGTCTCCACGCCGATAATGCCGACAATGATTTCCGGCGGTACGCCGTAGACCTGATAAGCGCGGTTGAGCGCGTCCCGATACTGATTCCAGAACACCACGCCGTTCTGCACGTTATCCGGGGTAATAAACTGTTTCTTGTAGCGCAGCCAGGCGCCGGTCGGCCCGGTCGGCGGCAGGCCGGTCGGCGCCTGACGATCCATCAGCCGCAGAACGTAGTCCAGACGCTTCGCCTGCGACAGGATCTCCTGCAGCTGCTGCCTGTCGAAGCCGTGCTTCGCCACCATCTTATCGATGAACTGCGCCGCTGCCGGGTTGTTGGCGAAGTCGCCGCCCATCTGCATCACGTTATGCTGCGGTTCCAGCAAAAAGCCGCCGGTTCCACTCGCCATCTCCGTTTCCGCGGGAGTCTTGGGTTTGCTGCTGCAGGCAACGAGGAGCACACAAAGGGGAAGTACAGCCAGAGAGCGACGCTTCAACATGGGAATTCCGTTTAACAAATTCAGCAAGGGATAATTATGGTAAAGCATGCGACGACCAACAAGAAAGCGACAATCTGTTTGTAGACAAAATAGTCCTTCACCGCCCCCCTTCCTGGATGCTGTCATGCGCCTCGTGATTTCATCCTCTCAGCGTCAATCTTTCGAGATAAAATATTTATCTTTCATTTTGAGATCTATTTAACACTTTAAAACCTTTCAAAGTGATTAAAATCAGCCTGCAGTTAGCAAGAAAAATAACATGCTGAAGGAGAGAACAATGATTGACGTCGTGACCCACGGCGCAGAGTGGTTTATCGGCCTGTTTCAGAAAGGCGGCGAGGTATTTACCGGAATGGTGACCGGGATCCTCCCCTTGCTGATCAGTCTGCTGGTGATCATGAACGCGCTGATCAACTTTATCGGCCAGCAGCGGATCGAAAAACTGGCGCAGCGCTGCGCCGGGAACCCGATCTCCCGCTACCTGCTGTTGCCCTGCATCGGCACCTTTGTGTTTTGTAACCCGATGACCCTGAGCCTGGGCCGCTTTATGCCAGAGAAGTACAAGCCCAGCTATTACGCGGCGGCGTCCTACAGCTGCCACTCGATGAACGGTCTGTTTCCGCATATCAACCCCGGCGAGCTGTTCGTCTATCTCGGCATCGCCAACGGCCTCACCACCCTCGGCCTGCCGCTTGGGCCGCTGGCGGTGAGCTATCTGCTGGTCGGGCTGGTGACCAACTTCTTCCGCGGCTGGGTCACCGACCTGACCACCTCGATTTTCGAACGAAAAATGGCGATTCAGCTGGCTCAGAAAGTGCATCTGTCAGGAGCGACATCATGACCCGGATTCGTATTGAGAAAGGTACCGGCGGCTGGGGCGGCCCCCTTGAGCTCGACGTCGTCGAGGGCAAAAAGATCGTCTATATCACCGCCGGCACCCGCCCGGCGATCGTTGACCGCATCGCCAGCCTGACCGGCTGGCAGGCGGTGGACGGTTTTAAAGAGGGCGAACCGGCGGAAAGCGACATCGGCGTGGCGATTATCGACTGCGGAGGCACCCTGCGCTGCGGGCTCTACCCCAAGCGTCGTATCCCGACGGTGAATATCCATGCCACCGGCAAATCAGGGCCGCTGGCCCAATACATCACAGAAGATATCTACGTCTCCGGCGTCAAAGAGGAGAACATTCAGCGCATCGCGACCGACAGCGCGGTAGCTCCCGAGCCGCCGGCGGAGAACAACCGCGCGAGTCGCGATTACGACGCCAGCAAAAAGATCACTGAACAGAGCGATGGCCTGCTGGCGAAGGTCGGGATGGGGATGGGCTCGGTGGTGGCGGTGCTGTTCCAGGCCGGGCGCGACACCATCGATACGGTGCTGAAGACCATTCTGCCGTTTATGGCCTTCGTCTCGGCGCTGATCGGCATCATCATGGCCTCCGGCATCGGCGACTGGATCGCCCATGGCCTGGCGCCGCTGGCCAGCCATCCGCTGGGTCTGGTGACCCTGGCGCTGATCTGCTCCTTCCCGCTGCTGTCGCCATTTCTCGGCCCCGGCGCGGTTATCGCCCAGGTGATTGGCGTACTGATCGGCGTTCAGATCGGCCTCGGCAATATTCCCCCGCACCTCGCCCTGCCGGCGCTGTTCGCCATTAACGCCCAGGCCGCCTGCGATTTTATCCCGGTAGGCCTGTCGCTGGCTGAAGCCCGCCAGGATACCGTGCGCGTCGGCGTGCCGTCGGTGCTGGTCAGCCGCTTCCTGACCGGCGCGCCAACGGTGCTGATCGCGTGGTTCGTTTCCGGATTTATTTATCAATAAGAGGTGCCTGAAGATGACCGTGATTTACCAGACCACCATTACCCATATCGGCGCCAGCGCGACGATGGCGCTGGAGGAGCAGATGCTGATCACCTTCCGCGAAGGCGCCCCGGCGGATATCGAAGCGTACTGCTTTATTCACAACCACGGCGAGCTTGCCGGCGCGCTGCAGCCGGGCGCAGAGCTGCAGCTTGGCGAGCTGCGCTACCCGGTGACCGCCGTCGGCGAGGTCGCCGAACAAAACCTGCGCGAGCTGGGCCACATCACCCTGCGCTTTGATGGTCACCGCGAAGCGGAATTCCCCGGAACCGTGCACGTCGCGGGCCCGGTGCCGGAAGGCATCGCCACCGGCTGCGTACTGAAATTTGTTGCTTAACAGGAGAGAAAGATGAATCAGGTTGCTGTTGTCATTGGCGGTGGACAAACCTTAGGAGAGTTTCTGTGCCGCGGGCTGGCCGCCGAGGGCTACCGCGTGGCGGTGGTCGATATTCAGAGCGAAAAAGCCAGCCGCGTCGCCCAGGAGATTAACGCTGAATATGGCGAAGGCATGGCGTATGGCTTCGGCGCCGACGCCACCAGCGAGGCCAGCGTCACCGCGCTGGCCCACGGAGTGGATGAGATTTTCTCGCGTGTCGACCTGCTGGTGTACAGCGCCGGCATCGCTAAAGCGGCGTTTATTAGCGACTTTGCGCTGGGGGATTTCGACCGCTCGCTGCAGGTCAATCTGGTGGGCTACTTCCTCTGCGCCCGCGAGTTTTCCCGGCTGATGATCCGCGACGGCATTAAGGGACGCATCATTCAGATCAACTCGAAATCCGGCAAAGTGGGCAGCAAGCACAACTCCGGCTACAGCGCGGCGAAGTTCGGCGGCGTCGGCCTGACCCAGTCGCTGGCGCTGGATCTGGCGGAGTACGGCATTACCGTACACTCACTGATGCTCGGTAATCTGCTGAAGTCGCCGATGTTCCAGTCGCTGCTGCCGCAGTACGCCACCAAGCTCGGTATCGATGAGAGCGAGGTCGAGCAGTACTACATCGACAAGGTGCCCCTGAAGCGCGGTTGCGAATATCAGGATGTGCTGAACGTCCTGATGTTTTACGCCAGCCCGCAGGCGTCATACTGCACCGGTCAGTCGATCAACGTTACCGGCGGCCAGGTGATGTTTTAAAGGGATCCCGGATGGCGCCGCGCTTATCCGGGCTACAAAACGGTAGGTCGGATAAGGCGTTAGCCGCCACCCGACAAAAATACGGCGCCGCGGGTCGCTCGGGTTAGGCGCTCGCGCCGCGACCCGGGTTGTTCCCGGCCCCCTTAAGGAGACACCTATGGTTACCGCACTCATCACCGTCGCCGCCATCGCCTGGCTTACCCAACTGGCCTTCGGCGGCTGGCAGATCCGCCGCTTCAATCGCGCCTTCGACAGCCTGTGCCAGCAGGGTCGGGTGGGGGTCGGCCGCTCCGCCGGGCGCTTTCAACCGCGCGCCATCGTCGCTATCGCCGTTGATGATGACAACCGCATTTGCGACACGCTGCTGATGAAAGGCTTCACCATTTTCGCCCGACCGCAAAAAATCCCCGCGCTGGACGGCAAACATATCGGGGAATTGCAGCCTGATGTGATCTTTCCCCATGATCCGCGCTGTCAGAATGCACTATCATTAGCGCTTAATCCGAAACATGGATAATTTCGTTGTAAAAGTAAATATCTTGCGAAATTATCACTTCGAAACTTAAACGCAGGATAGACGCCTATGAAACCACGTCAGCGCCAGGCAGCCATTCTCGAGTTCCTGCAGTCGCAGGGAAAATGCTCGGTCGAAGAGCTGGCGCAACACTTCGATACTACCGGCACCACCATCCGCAAGGATCTGGTCACGCTGGAAAACGCCGGCACCGTCATTCGCACCTACGGTGGCGTGGTACTCAACAAAGATGAAGCCGATCCGCCGATCGATCATAAAACGCTGATCAACACCCATAAGAAAGCGCGCATCGCCGAAGCGGCGGTGCGCTTTATTCATGATGGCGACTCCCTCATCCTTGATGCCGGCAGCACGGTGCTGCAGATGGTCCCACTGCTCAGCCGCTTCAATAACATCACGGTGATGACCAACAGCCTGCATATCGTCAACGCCCTTGCCGAACTGGATAATGAACAGACTATCCTGATGCCCGGCGGCACCTTCCGCAAAAAATCGGCCTCCTTTCACGGCCAGCTGGCGGAAAACGCTTTCGAACAGTTCAGTTTCGACAAGCTGTTTATGGGCACCGACGGCATCGATCTGAACGCCGGCGTCACCACCTTCAATGAGGTGTATACCGTCAGCAAGGCGATGTGCAACGCCGCCCGCGAAGTGATCCTGATGGCCGACTCGTCAAAGTTTGGCCGTAAAAGCCCCAATATCGTCTGCGGCCTGGAGCGCGTGGATAAATTGATTACCGATGCCGATATTGACCCTGCCTTCCAGCGGGCGCTGGAAGCCAAAGGCATAGAAGTCATCATTACTGGAGAACATCATGAGTAACTTTTTGTTAGAGGCCGGACGCCAGACCCTGATGCTGGAGCTACAGGAGGCGAGCCGCCTGCCGGAACGCCTGGGCGACGACTTCATCCGCGCGGCGGAAACCATCATCCACTGCGAGGGCAAACTGATTGTCTCCGGTATCGGTAAATCCGGTCATATCGGCAAAAAGCTGGCGGCGACTTTCGCCAGCACCGGCACCCCGGCCTTTTTTGTCCATCCGGCGGAAGCGCTGCACGGCGATCTTGGCATGCTCGACGGCCGCGACGTGATGCTGTTTATCTCCTACTCCGGCAGCGCGAAAGAGCTGGATCTGATCGTGCCGCGGCTGGAGGAAAAAGGTATCCCGCTGCTGGCGATGACCGGCAAATCCACCTCGCCGCTGGCGCTGGCGGCGAAAGCGGTGCTGGATATCGCCGTCGAGCGAGAGGCCTGTCCGATGCACCTGGCGCCGACCTCCAGCACCGTCAACACCCTGATGCTTGGCGATGCGCTGGCGATGGCGGTCATGCAAGCCCGCGGCTTCAATGAAGAGGATTTTGCCCGCTCCCACCCGGCAGGGGCGCTCGGCGCGCGTCTGCTGAACAAAGTGCATCACCTGATGCGCCGCGACGACGAAGTGCCGCGCGTCGGCACGGACGCCAACGTCATGAACGCAATGCTCGAGCTAAGCCGCACCGGGCTCGGCCTGGTGGCGGTCTGCGATGAGGCCAACCGCGTGCAGGGGGTCTTCACCGACGGCGACCTGCGCCGCTGGCTGGTGGGCGGCGGCACCTTAAACGACGGCGTCGCGCAGGCGATGACCCGCAACGGCGTGACGCTACAGGCGGAGAGCCGCGCGGTGGAAGCCAAAGAGCGGCTGATGAAGCACAAAATCAGCGCCGCGCCGGTAGTCGATGAAAACGGCCAACTGGTCGGCGCCATCAACCTGCAGAACTTTTACCAGGCCGGGATCCTTTAAGCCCCAGACGTTTCGCCAGCCGGTGCAGGTTGGCGACGTCGAGTTCCAGCGCGCGGGCGGTCGCCGCCCAGTTGCCCTGATGTGCCGCCAGCGCGCGGGCAATCGCCTCGCGCTGGAAATTATCCGTGGCTTCGCGCAGATTCACGTTGCCCATTGCCGGCGCCGCTGCCGCCGCCTCGGTCGGCAACGTCGGCGCAGTCGCCGTAAACTCGAAATGCTGCGGCTCCAGTACTATGTCATCGCCAGCCTGAGTAGCCCGCGCCAGCACCACCGCGCGGTGAATGGCATGCTCCAGTTCGCGCACGTTGCCCGGCCACGACCACTGCTGCAGCCTGTTTCGCGTTGCCTCACTTAAAATTACCCGCGCCAGCCCCATCCGCAGGCGGCACTGCTCGCAAAAATAGCCAGCCAGCAGCACCACGTCATTTTCCCGCTCGCGCAGCGCCGGAACCGACAGCGGGAAGACGCTCAGCCGGTGATAGAGGTCGGTGCGAAAGCGCCCTTCCACCACCTCCTGGCGCAGATCGCGGTTGGTGGCCGCCAGCACCCGCACATCTACCCGCAGGCTGCGGTCATCGCCGACACGCTGAATATCGCCATACTGCAGGACGCGCAGCAGCTTCGCCTGCAGCGCCAGCGACAGCTCGCCGATTTCGTCGAGGAACAGCGTGCCGTTATCGGCCATCTCAAATTTGCCGCTGCGATTGCTGATAGCCCCGGTAAACGCCCCTTTCACGTGACCGAACAGCTCGCTCTCCGCCACGCTCTCCGGCAGCGCCGCGCAGTTGAGGTACACCAGCGGGTTAGCCGCACGCGGCGATCCCTGATGCACCGCCTTCGCCACCAGCTCCTTACCGGTCCCCGTTTCGCCGCTGATCAGCACGTTCAAATCCGAGGCGGCGACAATCTCGATCTCTTTTTTCAGCTGCAGCATCGGCGCCGACAGGCCGATGATCTCCTGACGCTCCGGCTGCGGGTAATTCACCACCTGCGCGGGCAGGACGTTTTGCGCTTCAAGGCGGGCGATAAGCAGCGCGTTATTCAGCGCCCCGGCCACCAGCGCGGCAATCAGTCGCAGCTCTTCATCGCTGAAGCTGTCGAAGCGGTCGGCATCCATGCCGTCAAGAGTTAGCGCGCCGATCAGCGTTTGCCCGGCAAACAGCGGCAACCCCACGCAGGCGTGAACCTTGAGGCTCTCCTGGCCGGGGATCAGGCCGTCATAGGGGTCCGGCAGGTCGCTGTCCGCCGGGAAGCGCACCACATCGCCGGCGCGGGCGATCGCCTCCAGCCGCGGATGCCCATCCAGTGCAAAGCGCCGGCCAAGCACATCCTGCGCCAGACCATCGATCGCCAGCGGCACAAACTGATGGGCCTCATAGCGCAGCAGCGCCGAGGCGTCGCAGCCAAGGATCTGCCGCAGGGTGGCGATCAGGCGCGAAAAGCGGTCGACGTGGCCGATATCGCTGTGTAAATCAATGGCGATTCTCGCCAGCGCCTCGACGGAAAAACTCATCATCGCTCCATTGTCATTTTGACAGCCAATATAGTCATATCGACTATTTTAATCATTGTCATTTTGACAGCAACTAAAATCATGAAAATTTAAAAAATGATTTTATTCAATAAGTTAAAAAACTGGCACGCAACTTGTAATACATCAATCAACTGACTTTGAACACACTGTATTAATTGAGGTTGCTATGTCTATTGTGGTGAAAAATAACATTCTTTGGGTTGGCCAACGTGACTGGGAAGTGCGTGATTTCCACGGCACCGAATATAAAACGCTGCGCGGCAGCAGCTATAACAGCTATCTCATCCGCGAAGAGAAAAACGTGCTGATCGATACCGTCGATCATAAATTCAGCCGCGAGTTCGTGCAGAATCTGCGCCGCGAAATCGACCTCGCCGACCTCGACTACATCGTTATTAACCACGCCGAAGAGGACCACGCCGGCGCGTTGACTGAGCTGATGATGCAGATCCCGGATACGCCGATCTACTGCACCGCCAACGCCATCGACTCCATCAACGGCCATCACCACCATCCGGAGTGGAACTTCCACGTGGTGAAAACGGGCGACACCCTCGATATCGGCAATGGTAAGCAGTTGATCTTCGTGGAAACGCCAATGCTGCACTGGCCGGACAGCATGATGACTTACCTGACCGGCGACGCGGTGCTGTTCAGCAATGACGCCTTCGGCCAGCACTACTGCGACGAACATCTGTTCAACGATGAAGTGGACCAGACTGAACTGTACGAACAGTGCCAGCGCTACTACGCCAACATCCTGACGCCCTTCAGCCGCCTGGTGACGCCGAAAATTAACGAAATTCTCGGCTTCAACCTGCCGGTAGCGATGATTGCCACCTCCCACGGCGTGGTCTGGCGCGATAACCCGACGCAAATCGTCGAGAAATACCTCGAATGGGCGGCGGATTATCAGGAAGATCGCATCACGATTTTCTACGACACCATGTCCAACAACACCCGCATGATGGCGGACGCCATTGCCCAGGGGATCACCGAGGTCGACCCACGGGTGGCGGTGAAAATCTTTAACGTCGCCCGCAGCGACAAAAACGACATTCTGACCAACGTTTTCCGCTCAAAAGGCGTGCTGGTGGGCACCTCCACCATGAACAACGTCATGATGCCGAAAATTGCCGGGCTGGTGGAAGAGATGACCGGGCTGCGTTTTCGCAACAAACGCGCCAGCGCCTTTGGCTCCCACGGCTGGAGCGGCGGCGCGGTAGACCGTCTGTCCACCCGCCTGCAGGATGCCGGGTTTGAAATGTCCCTGAGTCTGAAGGCCAAATGGCGCCCGGATATCGACGCGCTCGAACTGTGCCGCCAACACGGGCGCGACATCGCCCGCCAGTGGGCGCTCGCTCCACTGCCGGTTGCTGAAGCGACAGTCACGCCGGAACAACAGGAGTGCGCCTGTGCCGCCGCCGCGGCCGCCGATCTCGGTCCCATGATGCAGTGCAGCGTCTGCCAGTGGGTGTATGACCCGGCGAAGGGCGAACCTAACCAGGATGTGCAGCCGGGTACGCCGTGGAGCGACGTGCCGGATAACTTCCTCTGCCCTGAATGTTCGCTGGGTAAAGATGTGTTTGATGTTCTGGCGACGGAGGCAAAATGAGTGATGGCATCGTCATCATCGGCTCGGGCTTCGCGGCCCGCCAGCTGGTGAAAAATATTCGTAAGCAGGATGCCGAGATCTCGCTGACCCTCATCGCCGCCGACAGCATGGATGAGTATAACAAGCCCGATCTCAGCCACGTCATCAGCCGCGGACAGCACGCCGACGATCTGACTCTGCAAAGCGCCGGCGAGTTCGCCGAACAGTACCACCTGCGCTTGTTTCCCCATACCTGGGTGAGCGATATCGACGCTGAAAACCATCGGGTGAAAAGCCTGGATAAGCAGTGGCGCTACGACAAACTGGTGCTGGCCACCGGCGCCACGCCGTTTATCCCCCCGGTGCCGGGCCGCGAGCTGATACTAACGCTGAACAGCCAGCGCGAATATGGCGCGGCGCAGAGCCAGCTCCGCGACGCCAGGCGGGTGCTGATCGTCGGCGGCGGCCTGATTGGCTGCGAGCTGGCGATGGATTTCTGTCGCGCCGGTAAAGCGGTAACGGTGGTCGATAATGCCGCCAGCGTGCTGGCGGCGCTGATGCCGCCGGAGGTCAGCAGCCGTCTGCAGCATCGCCTCACCGGGATGGGCGTCCATCTGATGTTAAAAACGCAGCTGGAAGGGCTTGAACACACCGCCGACGGCATCCGCGTCAGTCTCGACCGCCAGCGCGCGATAACCGTCGATGCGGTGGTGGCCGCCGCCGGCCTGCGCCCGGAAACCTCGCTGGCGCGCCATGCCGGACTGCAGATTAACCGCGGCGTGGTGGTCAATAGCCAGCTGCAAACCAGCGACCCGGCGATTTACGCCCTCGGCGACTGTGCGGAAATCAACGGTACGGTACTGCCGTTCCTGCAGCCGATTTTGCTCAGCGCCATGTGCCTGAGTAAAAACCTGCTGGCGCAGGCAGGCGAACTCAAGCTGCCGCCAATGCTGGTGAAGGTGAAGACCCCGGATCTGCCGCTGCATCTGGCCGGCGACACCCGCCGCGAGGATCTGACGTGGAACATCGTAGCCGCCAAAGAGGGGCTGGTGGCGAAAGGGCTTGATGCGGCGAATCAACTGCGCGCCTTTGTGGTCAGCGAAGACAAGATGAAAGACGCCTTCGCGCTGCTCAAACAGCTGGTGAGTGAATGACCTTCCAGGCAGCCCTGTTTTGCCGTGAGTTTGCCGGGTGGCGGCTGCGCCTTACCCGGCCTACGGATCGTGCGACCTGTCGTTATTATATTCGCCATGGTTGCTGAAACTGCCGGTGCTGACGGCCTCAAAATCGCTGAGACGTTCCCGGAAGGCCGGGGCAGCCCGCATGGATGCGGGCTGAGGGCCGTGTTTTGCACGGACGCTGCCTCGGCCCGACCCGAAGCCTGCAGGGATAAGTCGAAGGTACCGCATAGCGGCGATTTTGCTGGCCGGAGCCCGGGGGTACAGGGGGCGGCGGCGACTGGCCGCCCCCTGTGCGCTCCCTGCGCCGTAAGAGACATAACGCAGAAAATTAACCGGGAGCGCAATGTACGCTGAAATCACACGCGACAGACGCTTTTTGCCGGAGTGAGAAAATGGCAATCCAATAACCGTATCTGCAATACACGCATCCCTGTTGCGCCGCCAGTTTGCCGGGTGGCGCTACGCTTACCCGGCCTACGGATGTAGCCCGTAAGCTCAGATACGGTAGGCCCGCGCAAGCGCAGCGCCGCCGGGCACGCGTTCATTACCTCCCAGGCAACCCTGTTGCACGGTTAGTTTGCCGGGTGGCGGCTGCGCCTTACCCGGCCTACAGGGTTCGTGCGACCTGTCGTTAATATATTCGCCATGGTTGCTGAAACTGCCGGTGCTGACGGCCTCAAAATCGCTGAGACGTTCCCGGAAGGCCGGGGCAGCCCGCATGGATGCGGGCTGAGGGCCGTGTTTTGCACGGACGCTGCCTCGGCCCGACCCGAAGCCTGCAGGGATAAGTCGAAGGGACCACGCAGTGGCGATTTTGCTGGCCGGAGCCCGGGGGTACAGGGGGCGGCGGCGACTGGCCGCCCCCTGTGCGCTCCCTGCGCCATGCCAGGCATAACGCAGACGATTAACCGGGAGCGCAATGTACGCTGAAATCACACGCGACAGACGCTTTTTGCCGGAGTGAGAAAATGGCAATCCAATAACCGTATCGGCAACACACGCATCCCTGTTGCGCCGCCATTTTGCCGGGTGGCGCTACACTTACCCGGCCTACGGATGTAGCCCGTAAGCCCAGATACGGTAGGCCCGCGCAAGCGCAGCGCCGCCGGGCACGCGTTCATTACCTTCCAGGCAACCCTGTTGCACCGCCATTTTGCCGGGTGGCGCTGCGCCTTACCCGACCTGCAGGGTTCGTGCGACCTGTCGTTAATATATTCGCCATGGTTGCTGAAACTGCCTGTGCTGACGGCCTCAAAATCGCTGAGACGTTCCCGGAAGGCCGGGGCAGCCCGCATGGATGCGGGCTGAGGGCCGTGTTTTGCACGGACGCTGCCTCGGCCCGACCCGAAGCCTGAAGGGATAAGTCGAAGGTACCGCGTAGCGGCGATTTTGCTGGCCGGAGCCCGGGGGTACAGGGGGCGGCGGCGACTGGCCGCCCCCTGTGCGCTCCCTGCGCCGTAAGAGACATAACGTAGAAAATTAACCGGGAGCGCAATGTACGCTGAAATCACACGCGACAGACGCTTTTTGCCGGAGTGAGAAAATGGCAATCCAATAACCGTATCTGCAATACACGCATCCCTGTTGCGCCGCCATTTTGCCGGGTGGCGCTACACTTACCCGGCCTACGGATGTAGCCCGTAAGCCCAGATACGGTAGGCCCGCGCAAGCGCAGCGCCGCCGGGCAAGCATTGCTCACCTCCCAGGCGACCCTGTTGCACGGTTAGTTTGCCGGGTGGCGCTACGCTTACCCGGCCTGCGGATGCCGCCCGTAAGCTCATCAGGGCAAAATAATTAACCGGAAGCGCAAGTTCGATTAACACTTAATACGTTGTTTCTGTCTGAGCCGACTCCTGCAGCGCCTGCAGAATATTGGTCGCGGCAGCGGTCCCCATTTTCACGTAAGAGGCATCGCTTACGCCGCCCACATGCGGAGACAGAATCACATTATCGATCGCCTGCCAGATGTGGGGCGTGGTTAATGGTTCACTGTTAAAGCTGTCGAGCGCCGCCCAGCGCAAGGTCCCCGCTTTTAATGCCGCGGCCAGCGCCGCATCGTCAATCAACCCGCCGCGCGCGGTATTGACCAGGATGGCGCCCGGCTTACACTGCGCCAGCGTGGCGGCATTGATCATTCCCCTGTTTTGTTGCGTCAAGGGGCAATGAAGGGACAGCACATCGGCCTGCCTGAGCAGATCGTTAAGTTCAGCAACACGTTCACATCCCGGCGGGACCGCTTTCGCATAGGGATCGTAAGCCAGAACCTTCATACCAAAGGCACAGGCAATCTTCGCCACCCGGCTGCCAATGGCGCCCAGGCCGATGAGTCCCAGCGTTCTGCCCTCAAGCTCAAGCGATTTATGCGTGGATTTATCCCAGTGCCCTTCACGCAGGCGGCGGTCGAGCAGAATGACCGACTTAGCACAGGCCAAAATTAACGCCCAGGTATGTTCGGACACCGCGGCGGCATTCGCCCCGATCGCTGCGCGAACCAGAATGCCGCGCGCGGCAGCCGCCTCGGCGTCAATAACATCAATGCCGCTGCCATGTTTGGCAATCACCTTCAATGCCGGGGCCGCATCCATAACGGCGGCAGTAATGTGGCCATAGCGCACCAGGATCGCGACG
Organism: Klebsiella sp. C239; assembly: GCF_048822715.1. Classification (NCBI taxonomy): domain Bacteria; kingdom Pseudomonadati; phylum Pseudomonadota; class Gammaproteobacteria; order Enterobacterales; family Enterobacteriaceae; genus Klebsiella; species Klebsiella sp. C239. The sequence goes on from NZ_JBMEZK010000002.1 coordinate 145,486, forward strand.
GGATTGTGCTGCTGGCACAGAGCGATCAGCTGGGCCTCTGTAGGCTGGCGGCCGGCAAAGACAAGTTCGTAATCTTCCAGCATCCCCAGCGCCGCGTCAGCCAAATCGCTGCCGGTAATCAGTACCACGTTTTTAGCACTCATGGCAGCGTCTCCCCTTCGCTCAGCATCCCCGCCTGACGCAGGGCGCCCTCCAGCCAGTGCGGACGTAGATCGCCATCGCGGATAGCAACCAGACGTTTTGCTTCCATCTCCAGTTTGCCTTTCGCCAGTTCGATGATGGTGCGGACTTCCTCGCGTGGGATAACGACCACGCCGTCAATATCCCCGACCACTAAGTCCCCCGCCTGCACCGCGGCGCCGCCGACCGAAATGGCATGATTGACCCGGCCAGGTATGAACTTGGTCGGGCCGCACGGGTTCAGGCCGGCAGCGAACACCGGGAAGCGTTGTTTGCTTAAGGTCTCCGCATCGCGAACGGCGCCATCGATAACGATCCCGGCGATACCGCTGGCCTGCGCCTGCGTGGCCATGATCTCCCCCAGCAGCGCGCAGGAGAGATCGCCTTTCCCGTCGATCACTAATACATCGCCAGGTTTAGCGACGGCCATTGCGGCGTGAATAGCCAGGTTATCCCCCGGGCGGACCTCGACGGTAATCGCCGGCCCGGCGACCGCCATATGCGGCGCCAGCGGCTTGATGCGGCCATGTAATGTGCCACGGCGTCCGGCCACGTCAGCCAGAATGGCGGCCTGAAATTCGGCGGCCTGACGGACTTCTTCCGCGGTAACACGCGCAATAGCGAAATTGATGAGTTTCTGTTGCGAAGCAGGCATGGTGACTCTCCATTTGTTTTACTAGATACAACTCATGTGTACTATATAAAACAACTATACGTGCATTGCTTCGCTTTTCGCCAGTGTTGCGAAGTTGTTTGTGATGTAAACACGAAGTTACTCACAAAATTCAGGTACAATTTTGTTCGGCAAAAAGGAGAACATGATGGGGAATGAAGGCGTAATTGCCGTTGAAAAGGCGCTGGCTTTACTTGATTGCTTCCGTCCCGGTAATGACAGTCTGACGTTAACGGAGCTGGCCCAGCTTTCGGGATATCACAAAACAACCGTTTATCGCCTGATGAATTCGCTTGAGCGAATGAACTACATCATCCGGCACGACGATGGCACCTATACGCTCGGCCACCGTCTGCTCTATCTTGGCAAGCTCTATGAGCAATCATTTGAACTTGCCAGAGTGGTACAGCCGGAATTGCAGGCGCTGTCAAAGGCCTCCAGCGAAAGCGCAAGCTGGTATGTGATTGAGGGGGGGCAACGCCTGTGCCTGTTCCGCGCCGAAGCCTCCCAGGGATTGCGCCACAGCAACCTGCCTGGCAGCCAGTTCCCGCTGGATGGTTCCGCTATCAGTAAGGTTTTACGCCGCTGGGGATTGGGTGAATCGTTGCCGGAAGACGAACCGACGCTGCCGTTCTATACCTCCGGCGCGCGCGACCCGCACACCGCGGCCTTCGCCATGCCAGTGTTTGGCGTCCACGATAAACTGATCGCGGCGCTGGCCCTGACCGGGCCGGCATCGCGTCTGACGGAAGATCGTAAAGCGAGCGGCATCAGCCAGCTCATGCAGGAGACGGCCAACCGCCTGTCGCTCAAGCTAGGCGCCAGTAAGACATTCTGCGAAACGTTTTACGGTGTGAAAGAGTAAGCTTTGCTGAGAAGGCGGGAAAAATCCCGCCTTTGCTTATTAATGGGTCATCTGTTTTTCCTGCCTGGCCGTCTGCGAGTAACGGCGCCCCATGGCCAGCACCGCAATGCCGCCTGCCAGACACAAGCCTGCCAGCGGGAGCATCGCCAGCGTATGGCTTCCTGTCCGTTCGCTAATCATGCCGTAGGCATTCACCATCACCGCGCCGCCAATCAGGTTGGCGATCGCCCCGATGGCCGCCAGCCCGGCGGCGGCTGAGGTGCTGCTCATCCAGCCCGACGCCAGCGCCCAGAAGGGCCCCTTCATCGCATAAGCGCCAATCAGAATGGTGCTGAGGATCGCAATGGTGGCCGGCAGCGACAGATTGATAAACGCCGCAAACACGCCGCCCGCGATCATAAAGAGGGTGAGCGCCGTGTGCCAGCGGCGTTCATTACTTCGATCCGAACTGCGCCCCCAGACAATCATCAGCACCGAGGCCAGACCATAGGGGATGGCATTAAGCAGCCCGGTGGTCAGGTTATCCAGATGGAACGACTTCAGCAGCTGGGGAGACCAGACGCTAAGGGTCGTGCCGGCAGAAGAGGCGCCGGCGTAAATCAGCGCCATGAGCCAGATTTGACGATGCTTCAACAGTTGCCAGGTGGAGGTGTGGCCGATCTGTTTCTGCTGTTGGCGCTCCGCCTGAAGCGTGTTTTCCAGCCATGCTTTCTGACGATCGTTTAACCAGCCAGCCTGGTGTGGACGGTCCCGCAAGATGAAAAACGCGGCTATCCCCAGCAGGACCGCCGGCAGCCCTTCAATAATGAATAACAGATGCCAGCCGCGCAGGCCTAACCACCCATCCATCATCAGTATCAACCCGGAAAGCGGGGAACCGATAAAGTTAGCCAGCGGAATGGCCACCATAAACGAGGCGATGATCCGCGCCCGGTAGCGCGACGGGATCCACCAGGTAAGATAGAGCACCACGCCCGGGAAAAAGCCCGCTTCGGCAGCTCCCAGCAAAAAGCGTACGATGTAAAGGGAGGTGGTATTTTGCACCAGCGCCATACACATCGATACCACTCCCCAGCTGATCATAATGCGCGGGATCCACAATCGTGCCCCCACCTTCTGCATCGCCAGGTTGCTGGGTACTTCAAAGATAAAGTAGGCCACAAAATACAAGCTGCTGGCGAAGCCGAAAGCCGCCTTACTCAGGCCCAGATCCTGATTCATCTGCAGCGCCGCCATGCCTATGTTGCCGCGGTCAATAATCGATACCAGGTAGCTCACCACCAGGAAAGGCAGGATGCGCCAGATAACCCGTCGCATGGTTTCTTTTTCCAGCGCGTCGTTATCGCTCGCGCGGGGCGGTAATTGATCGGTCATGGTTTCCTCGCAGGGTTTCATTATGTTTATCAGGAAAACGATGTAGAGATGAAATAAGTTACTTTAGCTTGATGCCTCTGGTTTCCGGCGCTCGCCACACCACCAGCATCGCCGCAAGGAAAGCAACCACGGTCGTCGCCAGTCCCGCGGTGAAACCGCCAGCGTTGGCGACAGCGCCAATCAGTAACGGCGCAATAAATCCGCCCAGACGGCCTCCGTTATAGGCGAGCCCCATCAGGAAGCCCCGGGATGAGGTGTCTCCGATGATTTCCGCCAGGAAGGGTCCCGAGCCCGCAAAAATACCGTTAACCCCGAAACCGGCCATGAAAATCGCCACCATCAGAATGAAGGGTTGCGTGGTCACAAGGTACAGCGCGACGGCAATGGCGCCGGTTAACAGATAAATCAGGAACATCGGACGGCGTCCCCACTTATCCGCCAGCACCGAAAACACCAGAAAACCCGCGATGGCCCCAGCCTGCAGCGCAAGTACAAACTTCAGGCTGTGCAAAAAATCCAGATGTTTGACTTCCCGCAGATAGGTGGGTGTCCAGGTAAATACGCCCCAGAACAGATACTGAATAAAAAAGATAAAGACAAAGGCCAACAGCAGACCTCGCAGATTCTGTTTACCCAGCTTGACGGCAGGTTGACGACTCGTCGCCTTCGCCTGTTGACGAGCAAGCCAAACCTGCGATTCCGGTGTGAACCAGGCGACCACACTCATAATGAATACCGGCAGCGCGCCGATCATAAACAGATAGCGCCATGCACCCTGCTCCAGGCCGCCGTTAACCGAGCTGACGATTGCCGTCAGGCTGATAGCCAGAATAGCGCCAACAGGTAAACCCATTTGCATCAGCGCGCCGCCGCGCGCGCGCCGTTCAGGTCGCCAGGTTTCAGCAATCAGCGCCGCGCCCGAGGTCCACATTCCGCCCATACCCAGCGCGCCGCAAAAACGTAAAAGCGCGAAATGTTGTTGATCGTGCGTAAAGGCTAACAGGCCGGAAAAGAGTGAATAGATGGCGATACAGATCAGCGCCGTTTTCACACGCCCAATTTTATCGGCGATAAAACCAAACAGGATCCCGCCAATAATCTGCCCCCCGGCCGTGACGCTGATAAACAGCCCAAGCTCGGCTTTATTAATACCGAACACCACGCCCAGCACTGGCAACAGCAATGAAAGCAGAAAGGAGTCGTAGCTTTCAAATGTCCAGCCAAGGCCGCCCAGCGCCAGCGTCCGCCTCTCAGCGACGCGTTGTGGCAATGCGTCAGGCGTCGCTTTAGTCGCAGTAAATTGATTTAGCTCGCTTTTACTGGTCATTGCTATTCTCCACAGAGGTTAACCGATAACAGGTTGCGGCGGTACGCCAGAACAACTGCGCCTGTTCGTCAGGGGACGCCTGTTGCGCCAGGCGTTTGCAGGCGTTCCAGAAAACGCCGTAGCTGAACATGCCTTTATCGACGGGAAAGTTGCTGGCGAACATGCAGCGTTCGGCACCGAAAAGAGAAACGATGGTCTCAAACCACGGCATCCATGCCTGTGCCAGCATTTGCGAATCCGGCGGCGTCTCTGCCGCTGCGAAGTGAAACCCCCTGACCGTCATCCCAAAGCCGCTAATTTTTACGCATACGTTCGGCAGTTCCGCCAGACGTCGCATACCGTTTCGCCACTGCTGAAACATGTCCGGATCCCGTTCTGAACAGGGTCCAACGCCGACCGGCCCGCCGCAGTGATCGATCACAATCTGTAACGTTGGTATTTCCCGCGCCAGATCGGCAATCTCCTCCAGCTGCGTGTGGTAAACCCATACATCGAGCGACAATGCATGCCTCGCGAGACAGGCAGCGCCCCGGCGGAACGGAGCGCTCTGCGCCAGGCCTGCCGGTGGCGTAACCGGGCTGGAGGTTACCCGCGGATCGGGATGCCAGGCCAACGGATTGCGCATCCCACGCAGCCGCCCGCCGGATAACGCTATCGCGCGCTCAATGGCAGGCTGCATCGCGTCCCCCGCCAGTAAACTGAGCCCGCCGATGATGGCTTCGCATCCGAGCGCGTTTGCATAATGACCGCTGGCGAACATCGCGGCGATACCGCTGGCAAACTCGATTTCACCAAGCGGTTTAAGCGTCTCCGGCCCGTCGCGACGCAACATAGAGCGGCATTGCACATAGACCGATGAGACAACGCGATGCCCTGAGGTCTGGATATCGTCGCTGAACTCATGGGTGAGATAGCGGCCGGTTTGCCGATCCCAAAGATGATGATGCGCATCAATGATGGGCAGCTCGGGTTGTAATGGCGCTTCACGATGTAACGCAAGCCACTCGTTTCTGACCGCAAGGTGCGGCGCGGTAACGATCTCCATGAACACCTCGTTTTGTTTTACCCTGTACAACAGTGTTTTATTTTACAAAACTACTATAACGAGGCTGCCGTGTTTTTATCCAGTTAACGATTGGTTTAAATGATGTAAATAAGAGGTGAATCACAGATGTATAAGGTCGTTAAAAGCGGGGGAAGGGAGGGGCTAACAGAAATTAATATGTTTTCAAGAAGTTAAAAATCAGCCTGAGAGACACCGATACAATGCCTCACCACGAGCAGCAGGCTCCTGCGTAAAACAGTGCGGGCAGCATACGCCACGCAGGCCCACGTAGCGCCGCCGGACAGTTGTTGTCGCCCGGCTTAGCGCAGCGCAAGCCGGGAAAATGCTGAACCTAACGCGCCAGATTATCGTAGCCGCGCCAGCGATAGTTGAGCACCGACAGCGCCCAACAGGCGACAAACAGCCCGACCACCACAAACCCGGCGTCGCCGAGGTTGTCGTTTAACACCCCGACCCAGCGCCATATTCCGCCGCTGAGCGCAAACTTATCCATCAGCAGACCCAGCGCTTCCAGGCCGCCGATAAACAGCGCCACCACCACCGAAGTGCCGGTGATGGTCATGTTGTAGTAAAGCTTGCGCTGCGGCTTGCTGAACGCCCAGCCGTAGGCGCCGACCATCAGCACGTTATCGAGGGTGTCCACCAGCGCCATGCCGCTGGCGAACAGCGCCGGGAAGACCATAATCGACCAGACGGAAATCCCGCTCGACGCGCCGGCGGCGGAGATGCCCAGCACGCCGATTTCGGTGGCGGTATCAAACCCGAGGCCGAACAGGAAACCGACCAGGTACATCTGCCAGCTGCGGCTGACCAGACGAAAGGTTTTGCCAAACAGCCAGCTCATCACCCCGCCGCCGCTGACGATCTCGTCGCTCACCGGCTCACCGCGCTTCCACGCCCGAAAGCTGCGCCAGACGCTGCGCAATATCACCAGGTTGATAAAGGCCATCGCCAGCAGAAACAGCGCCGACACCGCGGTGCCGATGACGCTGCCGGTGTCGTGCAGCCAGCTCATCTGCGCGCTGAAGGCCGTGGCGGTCGCGGCAATCGCCGCCGAGGCCAGCACCACAATCGACGAGTGGCCCAGCGAGAACCAGGCCCCGACGGCGAAAGGCCGCCGCCCCTGTTGCATCATCTTGCGGGTGACGTTATCAATCGCCGCGATATGGTCGGCGTCCACCGCGTGGCGCAGACCGTAGCCCCAGGCCAGCAGGCTGGCGGCCATCAGCGCGCCGCTGTCGCCAAAGGCCTGCAGCGCCCAGCACCAGGCCAGTAGGTTCGCCGCGATCAACCCCAGCACCAGTCCCGCAGCGCGCGGCTGCTGGCGTAAAACTGTCATTATCATTGTTGTGTTCCTTGAGCCTGTCCGCGGGCGGCGGCGATCACCGCCTGACCATAGGCGATTGCGCCGTCGCCGGCCGGCAACTGCTGCGCAAACAGCAGAGTAAAATCCGCCAGATAAAAGGTCAATCGCGCCGCCAGCAGGCGGTTATGCAGCACTCCGCCGCTGCAGACCATCGTGTCGATGCCGCGGGCGGTGGCGCAGTCGCGGGCCATCGCCGCCAGTCCGCTGGCCAGGGCGTCATGGAATGCCCAGGCTTTTTGCGCCGGGGTCGCCTGCCAGCGCAGCCACTGTCGCCAGAAGGTGGCTAAGTCCAGCGCATTGCCGCGCCACGGCAGCGTGACCGGATGGCAGACGCCGGAGCAGCTGGCGGCCAGCGCCTCCAGCCGACAGGCCGCCTCGCCCTCATAGCTCAGGCTCTCCGGGGCGCAGTCCAGCGCGCAGGCGACGGCATCAAACAGCCGTCCGCAGGACGAGGCGCGCGGCGCGTTAATGCAGCGATCGATGGCCTGCGCCAGCAGCGGCCAGTTGCGCTGGCGCAGCGTACCGGTCTGCGGGTAATCCTGCCAGTCAGGGATAAAGGCCAGGCACTGAGCCAGCAGATTACGCCACGGCTGACGCGCCGCCAGGTCGCCGCCCGGCAGCGCAACGGCCGGCAACCCGCCGAGATGTTCGCACTGGCGATAGTTAACCCGCAGGCACTCCCCGCCCCATAGCGCGCCGTTCTCCCCCATGCCGATTCCGTCGAGGATCAGGGCGATGACGTCTCCGCCGTCGAGCGGCCAGCGGTGCTCCGCCAGGCACGCCGCGGCGTGAGCATGGTGATGCAGCACTGTCTCTACCGGCAGCGGCAGAGTCGCCGCCCACTGCGTCGAGCGATAGCCGGGATGGGCGTCAACCACCACCCGCTGCGGCATAAAGGTGTAGACGTTCTGCATCAGCTGTAGCGCACTGCGCCACTGCTGCTCGACGCCCTCCTCGCCAAGATCGCCAAAGTGCTGGCTGAGAACCGCTTCGCCCCCGCGCGCCAGGCAGAAGGTGTTTTTCATGTCCGCGCCCAGCGCCAGCAGCGGCGGAACCTTCTCCAGACCCGGCGGCAGCGGTAGCGCATCCGGGACATAGCCCCGGGCGCGGCGCAGCATTTCTCCGCTCGAGCGCACCAGCGAATCATCCATCCGCTGCACGATGTCGCGGTTATGGAGCAAAAAGCCGTCGGCGATGTCGACTAAGTCGTTGAGCGCCTGAGTATTACTTAACGCCGGCGGGCGGCCGCTAAGGTTGCCGGAGGTCATCACGATAGGGCGCGCCAGCGCCTGCAGAAGCAAATGCTGCAGCGGATTAGACGGCAGCATCACCCCAACTTCCGCAAGCCCTGGCGCAATCTCGTCGCACAGGCCGGAGACCTGCGCTTTGCTAATCAGTACGATGGGCGCCGCCGGGGAGCCCATCAGCGCCGCGGCGTCGGCAGGTAACCCCGCCGCAGAGGGCAGCATCACCGCCAGCGGTTTCGCCGGACGGTGTTTCCTCGCCCGCAGTGTGGCAACGGCAGCGGGGTTGCCGGCGTCGCAGGCCAGATGAAAGCCGCCGACGCCTTTTATCGCCACGATGTCGCCCGCCGCCAGCCGGGCGATAGCCGACTGCAGCGCCGCCTCGCCGTCCAGCGTTTCCCCTTGCGCCCGCCATTCCAGTCGCGGCCCGCAGTCGGGGCAGGCCACCGGCTGGGCGTGAAACCGGCGATCGGCAGGATCGCGGTATTCCGCCTCGCAGGGCGGACAGAGCGGAAACGGCGCCATCGCGGTAAATGGCCGGTCGTAAGGCATCGCGCGAATAATGGTTAACCGCGGCCCGCAGTGGGTGCAGTTGATAAAGGGGTAGCGGTAGCGGCGCGCCCGGGGATCATTCATCTCCGCGAGGCACGCCGGGCAGGTCGCGGCATCGGGCACGATCTGGGTGCGCATCCGTCCCGCCCCGCTCTCGCGGATGGTGAAATCCTGCGGCGGAGCCGCCCAGCGATAAGGGGCGCAGACGAGGCTGTCGATCCGCGCCAGCGGCGGGCAGTGGGCAGCGAGGGCGGCAGTAAAACCATCATCGTCCCCGGCCAGCCGCACCAGCACGCCGTCGCCGTCGTTACAGACATCGCCGCAGCGCGCCTGCCCCTGAGCCAGCTGCCAGACAAAGGGGCGGAACCCCACCCCCTGCACTTTACCGCGAATGCGGATTTGCACCCCGTTCATGCCTGAGCTTACCAGGCCAGCGCCGTGCGGCGACGTTTTTCCTGGTTCATCTGCTCCAGCTTGTTGCGGTCTACGCAGACCAGGGCGTGCGTCGGGCAGACCTCCATGCAGGCCGGGCCGCTGTCGCGGTGGAAGCAGAGATCGCACTTGTTGGCTTCGGCTTTTTCCGCCACGACGTTCAGTCCGGCGCCGCTATGGCGGATCACCGGCCGCACCACTACCTCCATCGCCCCGTACGGGCAGGCGACGACGCAGGTTTTGCAGCCGATGCAGCGCTCCTGCATCACATGAACAAAGCCTTTATCGCGGCTGATGGCGCCGTTCGGGCAGACGTTGGCGCACGGGGCGTCCTCACACTGACGGCAGGCGGTGGCCGTGGAGACATTGACCCCTTTGATGACGTGAATACGCGGCTGAAAGGTGTGCGGCGTCAGGGAGGCGCAGTCCTGATGTTCCTGATGGGAGACCACGCAGGCTACTTCGCAAGTGCGACAGCCGATGCATTTGCTCGCATCGGCGATAATGAAACGGTTCATCCATTTCTCCAGCAGTAAGAGGGTTAGGCGCCGGAGTATGCATAATACGTTCCAGTTTTTATCTTATTGATAATAAGTAAAATTTAATGCTTAGCGCGCTGTCATCGTCAGTAGTGACGATGACAGCTGACGACGTCAGGCGCAGGGACCTGACACCAGCGACTCACGCTCGATCAGCGCCCCGGGGAAACTCTGCTGAACATTGAATTCCCCGCCATCGAGCATAAATATCAGGCGATTAATGCTCTCTTTAATCATCTCCGTCACCGGCACCCGGACGCTGGCGAGCGACGGCACCATGTACGGCGCCAGCACAATATCGTCAAACCCCACCACCGAGACCTGCTCCGGCACCTTAACGCCCAGCTGGTGAAGCTGCTTCATCGCCCCGATGGCCATATCGTCATTGCTCGCCACCAGCGCGCTGTAGGTCACCCCGCGCTGACGCAGGCTCTCCACCGCCGCCGCGCCGGTTTCCGGCGTCCAGCGCCCTTCGGCGATGAGCGCCTCGTTGAGGGGAATGCCGTGGCCAGCCAGCGCGTCTTTATAGCCGGCAAGGCGCTCGACGCCGGTGGGCGAGTCAAGGGAGCCGGTAATAAAGGCGATATCTCGGTGACCCAGGGCAATCAGCCGCTCCACCACCCGCATCGCCGACGCTTTTTGATCGGACCAGACACAGTGGCTGGCGTGGCGGCGCAGCCGGCGGTTCAGCACCATGATCGGCTGCGAGTGGTTCTCAACGATCTCGTCCATCTCGTCGACGGTGAGAAAGCGCGGGTAGATGATGATCGCATCGCAGCGCAGATCCAGCAGATACTGGATCGCTTCCCGCTCCTCTTGCGCGCTGTGCTTGCCGTCGGCGAGGATCAGCTGTCGCCCTTTATCCTCCGTCATCCGCGCCACGTGGTACAGCAGCTCGCTGAAATAGACGCCGTGGTAGAGGGTGTTGGTCACCACCAGGCCAAGGGTTTGCGTGGTTTTGGTCGCCAGGTTGCGCGCCAGCAGATTCGGTCGGTAGCCGCTCTCCGCCACCGCCTTAAACACCCGGTCTTTGGTCTCCTGGCTGACATAGCCGTTGCCCGACAGCACCCGCGACACGGTCGCTTTCGATACCCCCGCGCGCTTTGCGACCTCCAGCATCGTTGCCATGTGATTCTTCCTGTTGCAAAAGTTGCAGGCAGTGTACTGCACGTTTCTGGCTTTTACAGCACCCCCTGCTCACCACCGCGATCCTGCTCGCCGCGACGCTTCGCGATCAAAATCACAAAAATGAGATCATCTTTTTTTATTTCTTGTGCAATCAAATGAAACTCACCATGATTTTGTGGAACCGGTTTCCTATAAAGCATGGTATCGCCCGACGATGCGGCGCGGTAACAGATCAGTACCCTATTGATAAACAGGATAAAATCCGATGTCGAAAAATTATGCAGCCCTGGCGCAACAGATAGTCGCGGCATTAGGCGGAGTCGATAACGTCGTCGCCGTGACCCACTGCATGACGCGTCTGCGCTTCGTGGTCAAAGACAACGAACAGGTCGATAGCCCTACCCTGAAAGGCCTGACCGGGGTGCTCGGCGTCGTGCGCAGCGATAATCAGTGCCAGGTGATCATCGGCAACACGGTCTCTCAGGCCTATCGCGAGGTAGTGAATCTGCTGCCTGGCGACCTGCGCCCGGTCGAGCCGCAGGGCAAAGCGCCGGTCACCCTGAAACGCATCGGCGCCGGGATCCTCGACGCGCTGATCGGCACCATGTCGCCGCTGATCCCGGCGATTATCGGCGGATCGATGGTCAAGCTGCTGGCGATGATCCTTGAGATGAGCGGCGCGTTGCCGAAAGGCTCGCCGACGCTGACCCTCCTGACGCTTATCGGCGACGGCGCGTTTTTCTTCCTGCCGCTGATGGTGGCCGCCTCCGCGGCGGTGAAATTCAAAACCAATATGTCGCTGGCCATCGCTATCGCCGGGGTGCTGGTGCATCCCGGGTTTATCGAATTAATGGCCAAAGCCGCCCAGGGCGAACACGTCGAATTTGCCCTTATTCCGGTGACCGCGGTGAAATACACCTACACGGTGATCCCGGCGCTGGTGATGACCTGGTGTCTGTCGTATATCGAACGCTGGGTGGATCGCATTACCCCGGCGGTGACGAAAAACTTCCTTAAGCCGATGCTGATCGTGCTGATCGCCGCCCCGCTGGCGATCCTGCTGATTGGCCCGCTCGGCATCTGGATCGGCAGCGCCATTTCCGCACTGGTCTATACGATCCACAGCTATCTCGGCTGGCTGTCGGTGGCGATTATGGGCGGGCTGTGGCCGCTGCTGGTGATGACCGGCATGCACCGGGTCTTTACGCCGACCATCATTCAGACCATCGCCGAAACCGGCAAAGAGGGCATGGTAATGCCGTCGGAGATCGGCGCCAACCTGTCGCTCGGCGGCTCGTCGCTGGCGGTGGCGTGGAAAACGAAAAACCCGGAATTGCGCCAGACGGCGCTGGCCGCCGCGGCATCGGCGATTCTGGCCGGTATTTCCGAACCGGCGCTGTACGGCGTGGCGGTGCGCCTGAAACGCCCGCTGATCGCCAGCTTAATCAGCGGCTTTATCTGCGGCGCGGTGGCGGGCATCGCCGGACTGGCCAGCCACTCGATGGCGGCGCCGGGGCTGTTCACCAGCGTGCAGTTTTTCGATCCAGCCAATCCAATGACCATCGTCTGGGTGTTTGGCGTGATGGCGCTGTCGGTAGTGCTGTCGTTTGCCCTGACGCTGATCCTCGGCTTTGAAGATATTCCCGTTGAACAGGCCGCCGCCGACGCCCGAGCGCGCCAGGCCCAGGCCCAGGCAACCCACGCCTGAACACACCATTAATAACGAGGTAACGCATGGCGAGTTTCCCACAGGGATTTTTATGGGGCGGCGCACTGGCCGCCAACCAGTCAGAAGGCGCATGGCGCGAAGGGGGGAAAGGGATGGCCACCGTGGATACCCTCCCCCACGGCGCCCACCGTCTGCCGGTAAAATTAGGCCTGGAGAAGCGCTTCACGCTTCGCGAAGACGAATTCTACCCCAGCCACGAGGCGATCGATTTCTACCACCGCTACAAGGAAGATATCGCCCTGATGGCGGAGATGGGGTTCAGCGTCTTTCGCACCTCCATCGCCTGGAGCCGCCTGTTCCCGCGCGGCGACGAGCAGCAGCCGAATCCGCAGGGCATCGCCTTCTATCGTTCGCTGTTCGAGGAGTGCAAAAAGCACGGTATCGAGCCGCTGGTGACGTTGTGCCATTTTGACGTGCCGATGCATCTGGTGATGGAGTACGGCTCCTGGCGCAACCGCAAAATGGTCGATTTCTTCAGCCACTACGCCCGCACCTGCTTTGAAGCTTTTGACGGTCTGGTGAAATACTGGCTCACCTTCAATGAAATCAACATCATGCTGCACAGCCCCTACTCCGGCGCCGGGCTGGTGTTTGAAGAGGGAGAAAACCAGGAGCAGGTGAAGTACCAGGCGGCGCATCACGAGCTGGTGGCCAGCGCGCTGGCGACAAAAATCGCCCACGAGATAAACCCGCAGAATCAGGTCGGCTGCATGCTGGCGGGCGGTAATTTCTACCCTTACTCCTGCAAGCCGGAAGATGTATGGATGGCGCTGGAGAAGGACCGCGAAAACCTGTTCTTTATTGACGTCCAGGCGCGCGGCGCCTACCCGGTATGGGCCGCGCGGGTATTCCGGGAAAAGGGGGTCACCATTGCGAAGCAGCCGGGCGATGATGAGATCCTCAAAAACACCGTCGATTTCGTCTCCTTTAGCTACTACGCCTCGCGCTGCGCCTCGGCGGAGATGAACGCCAGCAACACCAATGCCGCCAACATCGTCAAATCGCTGAAGAACCCGCACATTCCGGCCAGCGAATGGGGCTGGGGCATCGACCCGCTGGGCCTGCGCATCACCATGAACATGATGTACGACCGCTATCAGAAACCGCTGTTCCTGGTGGAAAACGGGCTCGGCGCCCGGGACGAGATTGACCCCAGGGGGGAGATCAATGACGACTATCGCATCAGCTACCTGCGCGAGCACATCAAGGCGATGCGCGATGCCATCGGCGACGGTATTCCGGTGCTGGGCTACACCAGCTGGGGCTGCATCGATCTGGTCTCGGCGTCAACCGGCGAGATGAGCAAGCGCTACGGCTTTGTCTATGTCGATCGCGACGACGCCGGCAACGGCACGCTGGCGCGCAGGCGTAAAAAGTCGTTCTTCTGGTACCAGAAGGTGATAGCCAGCAACGGCGCCGACCTCGACTAAGCGCGTCTCCCGCGCTCGCCCGTCTCTCCGCGCTAACCGGGGGACGGGCGCTGCTTTCTGTTGCATCTATTACATGTTTTTTTCTCGAGCCTGATTCCAGTTTCTGGTTTGCCTCCCGTTCACAACAACTGGTATTTTATCCAGTATGTTTTCAGGGGTATCTTCAGCAAGGAGCACATCATGAACGCACAGCACACCACCGCAGCCGGAGGGATCGCCAGGGCCATTCGCCAGTTAACCGTGGGATATGTCAGAAAACGCCATGAGAACCGCAAAACGCGGGAGACGCGGCGCTACACCCGCCATGCGGCGCTGAGCCTGAACGGCGACTGGCTGGAGCAGGCGGGATTCCCGGTCGGCACGCAGGTCAGAGTCTCGGTGTCGCCCGGTAAATTAGTGATAGAGAATCTTGAGCTGGCGCCGCCGGTAACGGGGCTCCCGGCCGGTCAGTCGCCCGCCGTCGGGGAGCCCTGAGCACCGCAGGGTTAATCGTCTGCGGCTTCCAGCCGGGCAAAGCCGCCGTGGCCCTGCCAGCCTGCCAGCTGCTGGTACACTCGGGCAACGGCCTCTTTCACCGGCTGGGTCATCGGATAATAAAAACCGACAATATCCGGCTGAATGCCGAGGAAGATCACTTCGCCGACGTCCTCTTTCAGCTGATCGACCAGATAGTTGAGCGGCATGTTATGGGTGGTCATCATAAACATCTCGGCGATGTCGTCGGGGTCGATGACGCGAATGTCGCCGGGGTTTAGGCCCATATCGGTGGCATCGACGATCAGCAGGCGTTCGGGGCGTAATTCGCGGATCGCCACGATGTCGTTTTCCGGCGCGCTGCCGCCGTCGATGACCACCCACTGGCCGGCCGGGTTCGCCGCGCACATTTCCGCCAGCAGCGGGCCGGCGCCGTCGTCGCCCATCATACTGTTGCCGACACAGAGTAAAACGTCAGTCACGTAATCTCCTCACCATCAGGTAGATGGCGCTTTCCTGGTGAATATCATGCAGCATGCTGAGCATTGTTTTGCTCCACGCCTGCTGCTGCGGGGTCTGCGCGGACTGCGCTTTATCAAAGGCGTTGGCCAGCATTGCCACATGGCTGCTGTCGATGACGATTTCGCCATACTTCGGCACCCCCTCCATTTTGCGCCGCGCGACGCTGCCGGCCTCAAGGGTGGCGATCCATGCCAGATACGCGTCCCACGGGCAGCTCAGCGCCGCCTCAAGACAGTCGATAACGCCGAGGTGGTGGCCAATCGCCATGCTGTAATAGACCACCTGCTGCGCCTGATCCGGCGTGGCGTCGTTCTCATCAATAAATTTACGGCTCAGCTGACTGAACACCACCGTCTCGCTCATCGGATACGCGCCCCCTCGACCACCTGGTTGAGATGGGTGACGATCTCGGTCAGACGTGGATCTTTCTCCGCCTCCAGCCAGCGCAGCACCTGGCTGTCGCCCTGGCCGAGCAGACGCATATAGTCGTCGGCAATCTGCCGACCATAGCGATAGCCCGCCAGACGGCGCGCTTCACGATCGATGCGCACCCGCAGGGGTTGCACCATATCGGCGTGCAGCAGCTCGGTCGGCTGTTCGTCAAGCTCGCCCGGCAGGCGGGCGTGAATTTTCTGCTCCAGCAGGCCGAGGGCCATGGCGAAGCCGTACAGGGTGGCGGCGGGCGTCGGCGGGCAGCCCGGGATATAGACATCGACCGGTACGATTTTATCGGTACCGCCCCAGACGCAGTACAGGTCGTGGAAGATGCCGCCGCTGTTGCCGCAGGCGCCGTAGGAGATACAAATCTTTGGATCCGGCGCCGACTGCCAGGCGCGCAGCGCCGGGGAGCGCATCGCGCGGGTCACCGCCCCGGTAAACAGCAGGATATCGGCATGGCGCGGCGAAGGCACCACCTTAATCCCGAAGCGTTCCGCGTCGAACAGCGGTGAAAGGGTAGCGAAAATTTCGATTTCACAGCCGTTACAGCCGCCGCAGTCGACGCGATAAACGTAGGCGGAACGTTTGATTTTCTTCAGCAGCGAGGCCTTCATGCTGGCGATGGATTCATCCACCGTCATCGGCACCGGAATGCCGTTTTCATCGCGTGGGCCAAGTAAAGTGCTCATCAGCTGGCCTCCCTCATGTGGCGGGTCAGTTCAATACGATCGGACGGCACCAGGCATTTCTGGCGCTTGCATTCCGGGCAGGTTTCGAAGCTTTCGCGGTGCAGCTCGGCGCGGGTGTCGCCGTTATGCTTGAGCAGCGCGATGGCGTAGTCGATCTCCTTCTGCACCGCGAACGGCCGCTGGCACTCCCGGCAGTGGCAGATAGCGAAGCGCGACTGCTGGAGAAAATCCTCTTTCTTCCACACCGCCAGCTCATACTCCGGCGACAGCTTAATCGCCGCCGTCGGGCAGACCTCTTCACAGCGGCCGCAGAAGATGCAGCGTCCGAGGTTGAACTGCCACGCCAGCTGGTTAGTGGCCAGATCGGTCTCTACCGTCAGGGCGTTCGACGGGCAGGCGTTCACGCAGGCCGCGCAGCCGATACACTGCTGCGGGTTATGCTCCGGCTTGCCGCGGAAATTTTTATCTACCGGCATCGGCTCCAGCGGATAGGCGTGCGTCGCGGTGCCGGTCTTGATGACTTTTTTGATAAAGGTAAACATGGCGATTCCTTATTTCAGCGGCGAGTTTTTACGCTCGATGCTATAGCGCTCCAGCTCTTTGTACGGCACCACTTTGCTCTTCTTCTTGCGGACATCGACCACGGTCATGCGGTCGGTACAGGAGTAGCACGGGTCAAGGCTGCCGATGATCAGCGGCGCATCGGAAACGGTATTGCCGCGCAGCATATAGCGCAGAGTCGGCCAGTTGGCGTAGGTCGCCGCCCGGCAGCGCCAGCGGTACAGCTTCTGGTTGTCGCCGGTCATGCTCCAGTGGATATCATCCCCGCGCGGCGCTTCTGAGAAGCCCAGCGCGAAGCGGTGCGGAATATAGGTGAAGCCCTCCACCATCAGCGGACCGCCCGGCAGGTTATCGAGACCGTAATCAATCATGTTCAGCGCGGTATAAACCTCGTTGATCCGCACCTTGAGGCGGGAGATGACGTCGCAGCCCTGTTCGCTGTGGACTTCCATCGGCAGCAGGCCGTAGCCGACAAACGGGTGATCGGCGCGGGTGTCGCGGGCGTGGCCGCTGGCGCGCACCATCGGGCCAACGTTGCTGAAGTCGCGGGCGATTTCCGGGTCCAGACGGCCAATGCCGACAGTACGCTGCTCCATGTTCGGGGTGCTGAGCAGCATATCCACCAGCTCCTGCACGTCGCGACGCATCTGCTGCGCCAGCTGGCGGGTCTGGATCATGTCCTCTTTCAGCAGGTCGCGGCGGATCCCGCCGATTAGGTTCAGACCGTAGGTTTTCCGCGCGCCGGTGAGGATCTCGGCCATCTTCATCGAGGTTTCGCGCACGCGGAAGAACTGCATAAAGCCGGAGTCGAAGCCGGTGAAGTGGCAGGCTAGACCGAGGTTCAGGAGGTGCGAGTGCAGGCGCTCCACCTCCAGCAGAATGGCGCGGATCATCTGCGCCCGCTCCGGCACCACGATGCCCATCGCATTCTCCACCGAGGTGGTATAAGCGGTGCTGTGGGCGAAGCCGCAGATGCCGCACACCCGGTCCGACAGGAAGGTGACTTCGTTATAACCCATGCGGGTTTCCGCCAGCTTCTCCATCCCGCGATGGACATAGAACAGACGGTAGTCGGCATCGATAATGTTCTCGCCGTCAACGAACAGGCGGAAGTGGCCGGGCTCATCGGAAGTGACGTGCAGCGGGCCGATCGGCACCACGTTGTTTTTCTTGCTGCCCAGCTCGTTGATGAACTCGTAGGTTTCGGCGTCGGTGGTCGGCGCCGGACGCTGGCGATAGTCCATGCTGTCTTTACGCAGCGGATAGAGTTCGTCCGGCCAGTCGTCCGGCAGCACCAGACGGCGTTCGTCCGGCAGGCCAACCGGCACGAGGCCGTACATATCGCGCACTTCGCGCTCGCCCCACACCGCCGCCGGCACGCGCGGCGTCACCGATGGGTATTCCGGTTTGTTGGCATCCACCTCCACACGCACGGTGATCCAGCATTTGGTGCCCTGCTCCATCGACAGCACGTAATAGACCGCGTAGTGGCCGTTCAGCTTACGTTCATCGTTACCGAACAGCACCGACAGCCAGCCGCCCTGCTGGTAGTAGAGAAACTCCACGACTTCCGGCAGGTAATTGACCTTCACGGTGATGGTTAACTGATCTTTGGTCTGCCAGGCTTCGTCCAGCACCACGCCCGGAAAGGCCTGGTGCAGCGCCGCAAGATAGTGTTGACCGATTTTTTCTTCAGACATGCTCAAACTCTCTTAATCACGCCACCAGCAAGGAGACGAAAGCTAAAAAGGCGAAACCAAACCCGGCCCAGGTGACGCGGGAGGTGGCACAGAAGCGCAGACGCGCCATGCTGTTTTCAAACAGCGCGATGATCAACACCCCAACCACCAGCTTGACGACGGCCACCACCAGCGCCAGCAGCAGGCCGCCGACGCTGAAGCTGGTCATCTGGCCCCACGGGAAAAAGACCCCGACAAACATCTGCAGCACCACCAGCTGTTTGAGGCTGATGCCCCACTTCAGGATGCCAAAGCCGCTGCCGCTGTACTCGGAAAGCGGCCCCTCCTGCAGCTCCTGCTCCGCTTCCGCCAGATCGAACGGCAATTTGCCCATCTCGATAAAGGTGGCGAAGGCGCAGGCGCACAGCGCCAGAATCAGTGGAATGCTGCGCGCTGCCGGCCAGTGATAAAGGGTGTCGGTGATACTGCTGATATGGGTGGAGCCCGCCACCTGCGCGGCGACCCACAGGCCCAGCAGCAGGATCGGCTCCACCAGCACGCCGAGCATCGCTTCGCGGCTGCTGCCCAGCGCGGTAAACGGGCTGCCGGTGTCCAGACCGGAAATCGCGAAGAAGAAACGGGCGATGGCGAACAGGTAGATCAGGGTGATGAGATCCCCAAGCACCGGCAGCGGAGAGTCCACCGTCACCACCGGCAAGGCGGTGGCGATGGTCAGCATCACGCCCACCATGACGTACGGCGTCAGGCGGAACACCCAGCCCGAGGCGTCGGGACCGACGCTCTGGCGGCCCAGCAATTTCAGGATATCCCGATACTCCTGCAGCACGCCCGGTCCGCGGCGGTTATGCAGCCGCGCGCGGGCGACGCGGACGATCCCGGATAACAGCGGCGCGACGGCAAACAGCGCCAGCGCCTGTAGCAATGCAATTAACAGACTCATTCTCAGGCTCCTCGGGAAATGACAATCACCACCAGCACCGCCAGCTCAACCAGCGCCATTCCGCGCAGCAGCGCCGGCGCCGAGGCCGATTGCCAGCCCGGCACCAGACGCACCGGGTTCAGCCAGTGACGCAGCTTCAGCAGCGGCGCAAAGGCCTCTTTCACCGGCATGGCGAAACCGTGGGCGGTGACCACCATCGACTGTTCGTGATCGTAGCCGCAGACCCAGGCCGCGCCGCGCGAGCGCGCCGCCAGGCGATCGCCTTTAAAGAAGATCATCAGCAGGAACGGCAGCAGCGGGCAGGCGATAAGCAGCAGCGCGATCATCGGCTGCGACACCACGCTCGATACCTGGGCCTGCAGCGGAAAGGCGCCGCTCACCAGCGGCAGCAGCCACGGCGCGGCGATGCCGCCAACGAGGCAGAAGACCGCCGCCATGACCACGCTCAGGGTCATCAGCCAGGGGGCGCAGGTGGCGTTTTCCGCCTCTTTGCTCCGCGGCGCGCCGAGGAAGGTGACACCATAGACTTTGGCCATACACATCACCGCCAGCGCGCCGGTGATCGCCAGGCCCACCGCCAGCAGCGGCCCCAGCAGACGGCCAATAAACAGGTCGCTGGTGCTCATTTTGAAGAAGGACTGGTAGATGACCCACTCGCCGGCGAAGCCGTTCAGCGGCGGCAAAGCCGCCATCGCCATCAGCCCCACCAGCATGGCGAGGGAGATCAGCGGCATTTTTTTACCGATGCCGCCCAGCTTCTCGATATCGCGATGGCCGGTGCGGAACCACACCGCCCCGGCGCCGAGGAACAGCGTAGTTTTGAACAGGCTGTGGTTAATCAGGTGATACATGCCGCCGATGAAGCCCAGCACCATCAGCGTGCTGTTGCGGGTGGCCACGCCGGTAACGAAGGCGCCCAGCCCCAGCAGGATGATGCCGATATTCTCCAGGGTGTGATAGGCCAGCAGGCGCTGAATGTTATGCTCCATCAACGCATACAGCCCGCCGATGAAGGCGGTGATCATCCCCAGCACCAGCAGCATCACGCCCCACCACAGCGGCGGCACGCCGCCGGCCAGCGAAACGGTTAACATGCCGTACAGACCGACCTTCATGACCACAGTGGAAAACAGCGCGGCGGCCGGCGCGCTGGCCCCGGCGTGAGCCTGCGGCGCCCAGCCGTGCAGCGGGATCGCCCCCGCCAGCAGGGCGAATCCCGCCAGCCCCGGCAGCCACAGCAGCGGGTTCTGCATCATATCCACCGCCTGGAGATTGATCTGCGCCAGCTCGAGGGTGCCGTAGGTCGACCACACCAGCCAGCAGGTCCATGCCAGCAACAGCGTGCCGAGACGACCCAGCGCAAACCACAGCTTACCGGAGGCGGCGCAGCCGGTGAGAAACGCCGCGCAGAGCGCCATGATCTCCGCCATCACCACCAGCGAACCAATGTTGGTCACCACCACCGCGCAGGTGGCGGCGGCCAGCAGCAGGTTGACCAGCAGGCCGTTGGCCTTCACCTGCGGGTGGCGATGCCAGCTAATGTTAAACAGCGACACCGGCAGCGCCGACAGGCCGATGGCCAGCAGCCACAGGGCATTGACGCCGCCCACCCGCATTGTCAGATGGAGAAACTGCAGCATGCCGCCGTGGATCCGATCCGGCATCAGCAGCGCGGCGCCGCCGGCAACCACCAGCATAGCGCTGGCCACCGCGCCGCCAATCCCGGCAATGGCGCCGCTGAGCGGTTTACGCATGGCAAACACAAAGGCCAGCACGGCGCTGGCGGCGTACCACGTCACCGCCTGATTGACTAATCCAATTACACTCATTCCCTCTCCCCCTGTTGCGCCTGGAACAACGACAAGTCGCCAAGGTCGGTATTAAAGGTCAGCTGGCGTTTACGCTTGCTGGCCTGGGCGATATCACGGCTATCCACCAGCATCAGCGCTTTGGTCGGACAGGTCCGCACGCAGGCCGGGCCCTGGTCATCGAAGTGGCAGAGGTCGCATTTCACGGCAATGGCGCGCACGCCCGGCACCCAGTCGAGCAGCGAGCTGACGCGGGCCGGCGCCGGCGGCGCGGGGGGCGCCAGCCGGGTATTGGCATTGGCCGGAATATCCAGCGGACGGCTGCCGGAAAATTCGATCGCGCCAAACGGGCAGGCGATGCCGCACAGTTTGCAGCTTACGCACAGGCTTTCGTTGAGCTGGACGGCGCCATCGACGCGCTGGATGGCGTTTACCGGGCAGACAGCGGCGCAGGGGGCGTCTTCGCAGTGGTGGCACATCTGCGGTGCCGATTCTTTTTCATTACGCATCACCTGCAGCCGCGGCATAGCCTGCAGGCCGTGCTGGCGATGCGTCTCAGAGCAGGCGGCTTCGCAGGTGCGGCAGCCGATACAGACAGTGGAGTCAGCAATTACAAAACGGTTCACCGGGTCATCCTCGGGTGAAAGTCACTTTTGACGAAATCAGGTTGCGCAGGTGTCATTTTCGACACGTGTCGACACCTTGCGATCAGTGGGTCAGGGCCAGATGGCTTAAGTCCACCGGTTGGTCTTGCTCCATGGCGTCGTACAGACGGTCATAGACGGTGGCGATAATCGCCAGATAATGCTCCAGCACCTGGTCGCGGGAGCGGTTGCTGATCCGCCCGTCCACCGTGCCATCCGCGGCGAGCGTGGCCTGAGCAATCAGATACTTATCACCGCCGCCTTTGTTTTCGACGTAGTATTCGATGGTGTGGCTGTTGAAGCCTTCCGCCAGGGCGACGAACACCTGAAAATGGCCGAACAGCACGAAGCACAGCTCTTTGTCCGGCGCGCAGCTCATCGCGTGATGCAGGCGGGCTTTCGACAGGGTGATCCCCTGAACCAGCGAGTTACAGTAGATATGCCACTGCTCCTGCTGCTGCCGGTGACGGTCGGCGATGTAATCCGCCTTTTCACTTATTTCCCAAATAGTCATATCGGTTTCTCCGTAGCATGAGATGCACCGTCTAAGCATTTTCCGTGCCACATTTTATTTATTTGATTTAATTATATTTTTATATTTATTCCCTGCCGACGCGACATGTCGATGACAGCCCCGGCGCGTCGTCATCGACATTTCCTGCCGCCACGAGTCCTTTCTGGCACCGTTATTGCATAAAAGGCGCATCGCGATACGGAGGCGACTATGCACGAAATCACCCTCAGCCAGCGGGCGCTGGAAATTATTGAACAACAGGCGCAGCAGGCCGGCGCGCGGCGGGTGACCGGCGTGTGGCTTAAGGTGGGAGCATTTTCCTGCGTGGAAGCCAGCGCCCTGACCTTCTGCTTTGAGCTGGTCTGCCGCGGCACGCTGGCGGAGGGGTGCGAACTGCATATCGCCGAACAACAGGCTGAATGCTGGTGCGAACGCTGTCAGCAGTACGTCCATCTTGTCTCGCAGCACGTCCGCCGCTGCCCGCACTGCAATAACGACCAGCTACAGATCGTGGCGGATGACGGCTTACAGATTCAGCGTTTAGAATTGGAGTAAATTATGTGTACAACATGCGGCTGTGGAGAAGGCAACCTCTATATTGAAGGAGACGAACGAAACCCGCATTCCGCGTTCCGCAGCGCCCCCTTCGCGCCCGCCCCACGCCAGACGATGACCATCACCGGCGTAAAAACCGACCACTTCGCCCCCACCCGCACGACAGAGGGCGATCTGCATTACGGCCATGGCGAAGCGGGGACTCACGCCCCGGGCCAGAGCCAGCGGCGCATGCTGGAAGTGGAAATCGACGTGCTGGATAAAAACAACCGTCTGGCGGCGCGCAACCGCGCGCACTTTGCGGCGAAGCAGCAGCTGGTGCTGAATCTGGTTTCCAGCCCCGGCTCCGGCAAAACCACCCTGCTCACCGAAACCCTCACCCGGCTGAAAGGGCGTGCCGACTGCGCAGTGATTGAAGGCGACCAGCAAACGGTCAATGACGCCGCCCGCATTCGCGCCACCGGCACCCCGGCGATTCAGGTCAACACCGGTAAAGGCTGCCATCTCGACGCCCAGATGATCGCCGACGCCGCCCCGCGCCTGCCGCTGGCTGACCACGGCATTCTGTTTATTGAAAACGTCGGCAACCTGGTCTGCCCGGCGAGCTTTGATCTCGGCGAACGCCATAAGGTGGCGGTGCTGTCGGTCACGGAAGGCGAAGACAAGCCGCTGAAGTATCCGCATATGTTCGCCGCCGCCAGCCTGATGCTGCTCAACAAGGTCGACCTGCTGCCGTATCTCAATTTCGACGTCGAGAAGTGCCTGGCCTGCGCCCGCGAGGTCAATCCGCATATTGACATTATTCTCCTCTCCGCCACCAGCGGCGAAGGCATGGATCAGTGGCTCACCTGGCTGGAGACGCAGCGATGTGCATAGGCATTCCTGGACAAATTTGCGCCATCGACGGCGTGCTGGCGAAGGTGGAAGTCTGCGGCATTCAGCGCGACGTCGACCTGACGCTGGTGGGCGCCGTTGACGAGCAGGGCCAGCCGCGTCTCGGCCAGTGGGTGCTGGTGCACGTCGGGTTCGCCATGAGCGTGATTAATGAAGCCGAAGCCCGCGACACTCTCGAAGCGCTGCAAAATATGTTTGACGTAGAGCCGGACGTCGGCGCCCTGCTGTACGGCGAGGAGCGATAATGCGTTACGTTGACGAATACCGCGCCCCTGAGCAGGTCATGCAGTTGGTGGCCCATCTTCAGCAGCGTGCCCATCTGCTGCCGCACACCGCCGCGCGACCGCTGCGCATCATGGAGGTCTGCGGCGGTCATACCCATGCCATTTTTAAGTTCGGTCTCGACCAGCTGTTGCCGGAGAATATCGAATTTATTCATGGGCCCGGCTGCCCGGTGTGCGTCCTGCCGATGGGGCGCATCGACGCCTGCATTGAGATTGCCAGTCGTCCGGGTGTTATCTTCTGTACCTTCGGCGA
Source organism: Klebsiella sp. C239 (assembly GCF_048822715.1). Lineage (NCBI taxonomy): Bacteria > Pseudomonadati > Pseudomonadota > Gammaproteobacteria > Enterobacterales > Enterobacteriaceae > Klebsiella > Klebsiella sp. C239. The sequence goes on from NZ_JBMEZK010000002.1 coordinate 169,667, forward strand.
CGCCATGCGCGTACCGGGCAAAAACGGCTCACTGCTGCAGGCGAAAGCCCGCGGCGCCGATGTCCGCATCGTTTATTCGCCGATGGACGCCCTGCGGCTGGCGCAGCAAAACCCGCAGCGTGAAGTGGTCTTTTTCGGTCTCGGTTTCGAAACCACCATGCCCGCCACCGCCCTCACCCTGCGTCAGGCGCGGGAGCGCAACGTCGATAACTTCTTCTTTTTCTGCCAGCACATCACCCTGCTGCCGACCCTGCGCAGTCTGCTGGACCAGCCTGACAACGGTATCGACGCCTTTCTCGCCCCCGGCCACGTCAGTATGGTGATCGGCACCGAAGCCTACGGCTTTATCGCCAGCGACTATCATCGCCCGTTAGTGGTCGCCGGTTTCGAACCTCTTGATCTACTGCAAGGCGCGGTGATGCTGGTTGAGCAGACAATAGCGCAGCGTAGCGAGGTGGAAAATCAGTACCGCCGCGTAGTGCCGGATGCCGGCAACCCGCTGGCGCAGGCGGCGATGGCCGACGTGTTTTGCCTTGATGGCGACAGCGAATGGCGCGGTCTGGGGGTCATCAGCGACTCCGGCGTGCACCTCACGCCGGCCTATCAGCGCTTCGATGCCGAGGCCCATTTCCGCCCGGCGCCGCAGCGCGTGTGCGACGACCCGCGCGCCCGCTGCGGCGAGGTGTTGACCGGCCGCTGTAAACCGCACCAGTGCCCGCTCTTCGCCAGCACCTGCAATCCGCAAAGCGCCTTTGGCGCGCTGATGGTCTCCTCGGAAGGGGCCTGCGCCGCCTGGTATCAATATCGCAGTCAGGAATATGAAGCATGAAAAGCGTCCAGTTAGCCCACGGTAGCGGCGGTCAGGCAATGCAGCAGCTGATCGGCGACCTGTTTATGCAGGCTTTCGCCAACCCCTGGCTGGCGGAGCAGGAAGATCAGGCGCGTCTCGATCTGGCGGCGCTTGCCGCCCAGGGGGATCGTCTCGCCTTCTCCACCGACAGCTATGTGATTGACCCGCTGTTCTTTCCCGGCGGCAATATCGGCAAGCTGGCCGTCTGCGGTACCGCCAACGATGTGGCGGTCAGCGGCGCCATCCCCCGCTATCTTTCCTGCGGGTTTATTCTCGAAGAGGGGCTGGAGATGGCTACCCTGGAAGCGGTGGTCGCCAGCATGGCCGATACCGCCCGGGTGGCAGGGATCGCCATCGTTACCGGCGACACCAAAGTGGTGCCGCGCGGCGCGGCGGATAAGCTGTTTATTAACACCGCCGGCATCGGCGCCATCCCGGCAGACGTCCGCTGGGGGACGCAGCAGATCAGCGCCGGCGATGTGCTGCTGGTCAGCGGCACGTTGGGGGATCATGGCGCCACCATCCTTAATCTGCGCGAGCAGATGGGGCTCGACGGCGCGCTGTCCAGCGACTGCGCGGTGCTGGCGCCGCTGATCCAAACCCTGCGGCCGCTGCGCGGCGTTAAAGCCCTGCGCGACGCCACCCGCGGCGGCGTCAACGCCGTCGCCCATGAGTTCGCCGCCGCCAGCGGCTGCGGCATTGAACTGCACGAGGCGAAGCTGCCGGTCAACGACACCGTGCGCGGAGTCTGCGAGCTGCTCGGGCTGGACGCCCTGAACTTCGCCAATGAAGGCAAGCTGGTGATCGCCGTCGCCCGCGAAGAAGCGGAAAACGTGCTGGCGCATATACGGTCTCACGCCCTGGGACGCGAGGCGGCGATAATCGGCGAGGTGGTCGCCCGCCCGGGCGTGCGTTCCGTCGGGCTGTACGGCGTGAAGCGGACGCTCGATCTTCCCCACGCCGAGCCGCTGCCGAGAATTTGTTAACGACGGCGTCGGGTCCCGGATAGCGGCTGGCGCCTTATCCAGGCTACAACACGGCGCGCACATGTAGCCTGGCTAAGCGCAGCGCGAGCCGGGAAACCCAGCATGATTGTCCCGCCCAAACCAGCGGGTGCCCACGGATGGGTTAAAGCGGCAATAACCGCTTTATTAACATACTATTATTTGTACCATCATTTTCTTATGCGCCGCGTTGCCGGCGCGTTTTGGATGTAAGCCATGTCGTATACACCGATGAGCGATCTCGGCCAGCAGGGTCTGTTTGATATCACCCGGCTTTTATTACAGCAGCCCGATCTGGCTGCGCTGAGCGAAACCCTGACCCGCCTGGTGCAACAGTCCGCACTGGCCGACGAAGCGGCCATTATCCTGTGGAACGCAGGCAACCACCGCGCGGCCAGATACGCCTGCGATGAGGCAGGCCAGCCGGTGAGCTATGAAGATGAAACCGTGCTCGCCCACGGACCGGTGCGCCGCTTACTCTCCCGGCCGGATGCTCTGCATTGCGATCATGAGACCTTTGCCGACACCTGGCCGCAGCTTATCCGCAGCGGGATCTATCGCCCGTTCGGGTACTACTCGCTGCTGCCGCTGGCGGCCGACGGGCGGATCTTCGGCGGTTGCGAATTTCTGCGCCGTGACAACCGGCCATGGAGCGAGAAAGAGTTCCAGCGGCTGCATACCTTCGCGCAGATCGTCGCCGTCGTCAGCGAGCAGATTCAGAACCGGGTCAGCAATAACGTCGATTACGATCTGCTGTGCCACGAGCGCGACAACTTCCGCATTCTGGTGGCGATCACCAACGCGGTCCTCTCACGTCTGGATATCGACGAGCTGGTCAGCGAGGTGGCGAAAGAGATCCATCGCTACTTCCGGATCGACGCCATCAGCGTGGCGCTGCGCAGCAACCGCAAAGGGAAGCTCAACATCTATTCCACACACTATCTCGATGCCAGCCATCCGGTTCACGACCAGAGCGAGGTAGATGAAGCGGGCACCCTCACCGAGCGCGTGTTCAAAAGCAAAGAGATGCTGCTGCTTAATCTGCACGAGCATGACACCCTCGCGCCGTACGAGAAGATGCTCTTCGAAATGTGGGGCAACAAGATCCAGACCCTGTGCCTGCTGCCGCTGATGTCCGGCAACACCCTCCTCGGGGTGCTGAAGCTGGCGCAATGCGACGAACAGGTGTTTACCACTACCAATCTCAAGCTGCTGCGCCAGATCGCCGAGCGGGTGTCGATCGCTATCGATAACGCCCTCGCCTACCGTGAAATTCAGCGCCTGAAAGAGCGGCTGGTGGATGAGAACCTCGCCCTCACCGAGCAGCTCAACAATGTCGAGAGCGAATTCGGGGAGATCATCGGCCGCAGCGAGGCGATGAACAATGTGCTCAAGCAGGTCGAGATGGTGGCCCACAGCGACAGCACCGTGCTGATCCTCGGCGAAACCGGCACCGGCAAAGAGCTTATCGCCCGCGCCATTCATAACCTCAGCGGACGAAACAGTCGGCGGATGGTGAAGATGAACTGCGCCGCGATGCCCGCCGGACTGCTGGAGAGCGATCTGTTCGGCCACGAACGCGGAGCCTTCACCGGGGCCAGCGCCCAGCGTATCGGCCGCTTCGAACTGGCGGACAAAAGCTCCCTGTTCCTTGATGAAGTGGGCGATATGCCGCTGGAGCTGCAGCCCAAACTGCTGCGCGTTCTCCAGGAGCAGGAGTTCGAGCGCCTGGGGAGCAACAAGCTGATCCAGACCGACGTCCGACTGATCGCCGCCACCAACCGCGATCTCAAGCAGATGGTTATCGACAGGGAATTTCGCAGCGACCTCTACTACCGGCTCAACGTGTTCCCGATCCACCTGCCGCCGCTGCGCGAGCGTCCCGACGATATCCCGCTGCTGGTGAAGGCCTTTACCTTCAAAATCGCCCGCCGCATGGGACGCAATATCGACAGCATTCCGGCGGAGACCCTGCGTACCCTGACGCGCATGGAGTGGCCGGGCAACGTGCGCGAGCTGGAAAACGTCATCGAACGGGCGGTCCTGCTGACCCGCGGCAACGTGCTGCAACTCTCCCTGCCGGAGCGGGATATCGTCGAGCCTCCGCGGTCGCCAGAGGTCCTGCCTGAGGAAGGCGAAGATGAATATCAGCTGATCGTCCGGGTGCTGAAGGAGAGCAACGGCGTGGTGGCCGGGCCGAAGGGCGCCGCCCAGCGGCTGGGGCTGAAGCGCACCACGCTCCTGTCGCGCATGAAGCGGCTGGGCATTAATAAAGACGAGCTGGTGTAGCCTCGCGCGCTCCCTCTTTGCGCGCCGGTAAGAGGGAGCGCTGGCGCAGAGCGCTATTTGTCGCTGGTAAAACCGTTGCTGGTCGCCAGTTCGGCAAACCACAGCGCATTGCGTTTTATATGTCGCTCGCCGGTCTCCAGATCCAGTCGCCAGAAGCCGTAGCGCCGTTTGAAGGCATTGATCCACGACCAGTTGTCGATAAACGTCCACTGGTGTACGCCAAAGCAGTTCGCGCCGTCGGCAATGGCGCGGTGCAGTTGCACCAGATGCTCCTCCATCAGCTGTATGCGAAAATTATCGTCTATCACCCCGTCCGCCCCGGGCTCTCCCTCTGATTCTCGATCCATCGCGATGCCGATTTCCGCGAGATACCACTTAATATTGCCGTAGTTTTCGCGAATATTGGCGGCAATGTCATAAATAGCCTGCGGCAGGATCTCGTTGTTATCACGATAGGGGTTAAAGCGGCCCTGCGGGTTCACCGCGTTTTCGAAATAGTATTCCGGGGTGAAATAATCGAGGTCATATTCGCTCTCACGCGCTTTTACCCGCCGCGGCACGTAATAATTCACCCCAAGAAAATCGATCTCCGCGCTGAGGATCAACGCCACGTCGTCTTTGCTGGTCGTCGGCAGGCAGTCGTGGGCGGCGAGGATCTCGCACAGCGCTTTGGGGAATTCATGTTTTACCAGCGGGTCAAGGAAGCTGCGGTTAAAAAACAGGTCGGCATACCCGGCGGCCTTTTTATCCGCGTCGCTATCGGTGAGCGTATAGCTCGGGGTCAGGTTGAGCACCACGCCGATCTCGCCCGCCAGCGCCAGTTCACGATAAGCCGTGACCGCTTTGGCATGCGCCAGCATAATGTTAAACGCCACCTGCGCCGCCAGCCGACCATCTTTCTTACACGGATAGTGGAAATCGTACAGGTAGCCTCCCTCAACCGGTACAATCGGCTCGTTGAAGGTTATCCAGTATTTAACCTTATGGCCAAACAGGCTAAAGGCGGTGCGGGCAAAGCGGGCAAACAGCTCTGCTACGTGCGCCGATTCAAAGCCACCGTACTGTTTCTGCAGCACCTCCGGCATATCAAAATGGTAGAGATTGATCATCGGCTCAATGCCGTTGGCGATCATCTCATCAAGATAGGCATGATAAAAACGCACCGCGTCCGGGTCCGGCGCGCCGGTTTCCAAATCCGCGATCAGTCGTGACCACTGAATTGAGGTGCGAAACGAGTTGAAGCCGGTCTTTTTCATCAGCGCCACGTCCTGCGGATACTGATGATAAGTATCACACACGGTTTGCGGCCCTACCTGCTGATAAAATCGCTCCGGCTGTTCGGCAAACCAACTGTCCCAGATGGAACGATGGCGCTTATTGGTGACCCCTTCCGTTTGCGGGCCAGACGCCGCCGCCCCCCACAGAAACCCTTGCGGAAACTGATACTGCTGCATAACCTCTCCTTCGAAAAAAGGCTGCGCCCGTCTGGCGCAGCCTGAACGTACTACTCCGCGACCACTTCGATCGATTTAATGAACATATAGCCCCAGTCGCCGGCGAAGCGGCCGAAGTCAATCTGATTAGTCCCCGCGTTAAGCGTCACCGGTATCCGCAGCTGCTGGCCCTGCTCATCCGTCTGCGGGAAGGCCACGGCCTGCGGAGCGCCCCCGTTGACGACAAAGGAGTTCTGCTTGCCGCCCCATTTGCCGTTGAAGGTTACATTGAGCTGGAACTGACCGCTCCACGGCGCCTGCACCTGCCAGCTGATCTTATCCCCCTCGCTGGCAAATGGGCCGAGGAAACCGTCCTCGCCAACTGCCAGCGCGTCTTTATCACTCTTCATTACCGTCAGCCGCCCCTCAGCCACGCCATAGACTTTGCCGTGATAACGACAGAAATCCGCCGGCGCTTTCCCCGTTGCCTCGCCCACCGTCACGGTCACGGTTTTGCTGCTTTTCAGCAGCCCATCATCCGCCGTGAACGTCAGCGCATAGGTGCCTGGCGCCGTAAACCAGGCCCGGGTTTGAGCCCGATCGGCATGGCAAAAATGCACCTGTCCCTCACCGGCGTGCTGCCAGCCCACCTTAACCTCTCGCGACGGCAGGCCATCGTCCTGCCAGCTGGCCGTAAGCTCGACGCCCTGGTCCTGCGTGGTGGTTAGGGCCGGTTCCAGCGTGACAACCGGCGGCTGATTCTCCTCGCTATGCTGCACGCTAATCACATTGGAAGGAGCCGAATGACCGCTCTCGTTTTTCGCCGTCACCCGGTAGTAGTACGTATGCCCGAGCTGAAGCTGACGATAATCGTCGCGGAACAGAACCATGGTTTCCGGATTCCATTCGTTAACGCCATCGGAGATATCCCGGCCCACCACCGTCCACGGCCCGGTCGGCGAGTCGGCGCGTTCGACATCGTAGCTGCGTCCCACCGCGGCTCCCATCCAGTTGATCGCGAAGGGCGAGGAGGTCTCGCGCAGCAAAGGCGCGTCCGGCTTCGGCAGCGGCGCCATCGTCTGCTGCCCGGCCATCTGCGCCGCGGCGGTGCGCACCAGATCGACCACCGCCAGCTCCTGGTTCGCTTCGCCTTCTTTGGCAAACCCCGGCAGGTGGTAGCTGTAGTGCCCGGTCGACTCCTTATGCCAGTAGAAGCCGCCGTCGTGACGATGGCCACGGAAACCCCAGATAAGCCCGCCGGCGGCTTGCGCCCCGTTGACGTCGCTGTGAACAATCGACTGCATAATGGCGTCCAGTTGATCCGCCGGCAGCAGGCCAAACTCGCCGACGAGATAGACTTTTTGTCCGCCGACGGCGCGCAGATCCTGCGTCACCTGCCCGGGATGGTTATTATCGGCATTGGTGTAATAGTGATTGCTGACGATATCCACATTGGGGTCAGTCAACGCAAAGGAATTGATTTTCTTATAGGTGCCATCCACCACCAGTTGGTTGGGAGCCCACTTTTTAATCCACGCCGCGGTCTGCTGCAGAAAATCAGCGTTGGTATCCTCCAGCTCGTTACCGGTTTCCCAGGCCATGATCGCCTTTTCATCATAGTAGGCGCGACCGGTGACGGTATTTGTCCGGGTGATAACCTGGCGGATCACATCCAGATAGGCTTTGAAGGTCTTGCTATCGGTCCGATAAAAGTCTTCCGCTTGTTCATGATAGAACGCCGCCAGCTGCTCGCGCCCGCCCCACCACCACCAGTGGTCGATAAACGGCAGGATCAGACGCAATCCCTGTTTGTCCGCTTCGGCAATCATGTTGTCATACACCCGCATGGCTTTCTCATTCAGCCGCGGCATGCCGTCCGCCGTTTCCGGCGCCAGAATATGGGTCTCGCGGCCGCAGGCCTTATCAAATTCCTGCTGCACCGACAGCACGTAGACGCGCTGGGCTTTCGCCCCGGTTTGCACCATCGCCTGGATCCAGTTTTGCTGCTCCTGCGCCGTTGGCCATTTAAAGTATTGTCCCCAGCCGCGCGGGTCTGCTCTGCAGGGGCCGCGGGCGTCGTCTTCAATGCGGTGCAGCTCCGGCGCGTGGATCCCGGCGAAACGAAACACCTTGTCGCCGTCCTTGAGGGTGGCGCCGTCGCGAGTGATAAAGTGCGTAAAGTGCGCGCGCTCGGCGGCCAGCGCCCCGCCGGCCCCCAGCGCGGACAGCAGCCCCATGAGCAGCAGGTTTTTCATCTGCTTCATCGTTGTCTCTCCTTAGAACCAGACCTCGGCCTGTACGCCGAAGTTAACGGTGTCGGTAGAGCCACTGCGGGAATACCCGCCGGCGGTGATGGTATTGGTATCCCAGTCGTAGTTGCCGTCCAGCGCATCGGAGACGCCTTTATCCCACTTCGCGTAGGTGACGAAGAAGCGCAGCTGCGGGCGCGCCCAGAAGCCGGAGTCAAAGGTCAGGGTTGGCGCAACGGTGACTTTGGTCAGGCCGCCTTTGCCTTTGCCATTGACCCCTTTGTAGTTTTTATCATCCAGGTATTCGTAGCCCAGCTCGTACTGCATGGCAAAGTTGCGGGTGATCTGATGATAAGGGCGGATACCGGCGACCCACATCGAGCGTCCCCAGCCATTGTCGTCTTCCGTCCACCAGCGGTAGTTTTTATCCTTCTGCCAGAAAGCGAAGGTGGAGATCTCCAGATCGCCCATCGAGGCCACGCTATCCAGCACCACCCGCCAGGACTGGGTGTTTTCCAGATTGGCCCAGCCCCAGCCGTTTTTACCCAGCGAGTCGCCCGCCGCCAGCCCTTTGCCGTACTGCAACGCGAGGCGGGAATAGCCCCCAGTGAGGCCATAGAAACCGTCAAAGTTATAAATACCGGTCACGCCATAGCCTTTCTCGGCGGAAGTCGGATGCTTTTCATTACGGTTCATGTGGTGGCCGATCAGCTCCAGATCGAAGCCTGTCCCGGCGATCTTTTTCAGCCACAGGTTGAGAGAGTAGTCATCCGGGTAGCCCTGATCTCCCTTATCCACCGGGTAGGCTTTGGTTTCATCGGTGGGTGAAAAGGCGTAGACCCCGGCGTCGAAGCGGGCGAAGCCGAGATCCATGTTGTCGAAGCCGCCGCCGGTGCCGTTGTACTGAATGTACTCCCAGTCGAACTGATGGCTGGAGGTGTTGGAGCTGCTGTAGCGCTTACCGGCCCAGAAGGTCATCTCCGGCGCAAAATCCAGATTGCTCAGCTCGGCGAACCCTTCACGAAACTGTACGTCATGGCCATCGTCATCCTGACAGTTCCAGTCGGAGGTGCATTTCGACTGGTGAGTGAGGTTGGCCTGCACTTTCGCCACCACGCCGCTGTCCGCCGTCAGCGTCACGGTGGGGATCAGTTCGATCTTGGTGTCTTCTTCGTTGCCCAGTCGCCACTTGCCGTCCGGCATCAGGCCGACGGAGTCCGCGCGGTTGCCATCGGAGTTCGCCAGGATCCCGGAGCGGATATAGCCATGCAGCGCAAAATCATACTTCGGATCGGCGCAGGCCAGGCTGCTGGTCCCTGCCAGCGAGAGGAGAGCCAGAGGTATTGAATGTTTCAGCTTTATCATTATTTTTTTCCCACGTTATGTTTGTTAACACGAACCGATAACGGAGGGGAAATTTACGGATCAAAAACGGAAATGTACATCCATTAATGGAAAGCGCTTTCCATAATTGCCTATCTGGTTCACAAAATTCGCTCTGCGGCGAATATATTCGTGAGACTGATCACACAAAACAACAAGAATGCCGCCGGGAGCCGGCAGCAGAGCGGAAGGACGAGCAGGTAAATAAATGCCGCCGGAGGATATACCGCCGACGGCGAGGGGGTCAGCGTTCGGTTTCCGCGAGCTGGCGTTCGTACACTTTGAAGAAGGGGCGATAGAGCATCCAGGCGTTAAACATCGCGAACAGGCTCATGCACAAATTTTTCCAGCTGCCGTTCGCCGACCATGCTGCCCCCAGCGGGGAAGGCATCGACCAGGGTAGCATCGCCACCGCGCGATCGAGGATACCCAGCTGAGTTAAATACCATGCGATACAGGCATTTATGAGAGGAACAAAGAGAAACGGCAGTAAAAAAACCGGGTTCATGATCACCGGAAAACCAAACAGTATCGGCTCGTTGATATTAAACAGCGACGGCAGCAGGCCAACTTTAGCCACGCTTTTCAGCTGCCGCGAGCGGCTGCGCATCGCCATCAATACCAGCGGCAGAGTGGAGCCGATGCCGCCGATCAGCAGGTAAAAATCCCAGAACCCCTGTAGATAAATATGTGGCAGCGTTGGCGAGCCCGCCGCCAAAGCCTGCTGATTTTCAAACAGATAGGTCATCCAGAAGGGGTTCATAATCCCGGTGATGATCAGCGCGCCGTGGATACCGATAAACCAGAGTAAGTTACAGATAAATAAAGAGATCAGTACCGCCATCAGCGTGTCGGACGCCAGCACCAGCGGCCGCACCGCTTCGCTGATTAACTCCGGTACGATGCGTCCGGTGGTCTGCAGCAGTATGGCATTCATCACGCTTATCGACAGCATCACCACCAGCAGCGGGATCAGCAGTTGAAAGCCATTGCGAGTCATCAGCGGCACTTCATCAGGCAGGCGGATACACCAGCCTTTTTTGTAGAAAAAACGAATTATCTCAATGGAATAGGTACTGGATATCAGGGCGGTAAATATCCCCATACCGCCGAGATAAACGTTGCTCACCGCAGTCTCGCGAAAGCCGATAAACAGCAGAAAAGCCAGACACCCGGTTAAACCGCAGAGCCGTTCCGGCAGACGGTACTGCTTGGCGAGACTGGCGCTGGCGCCGAAGGCGACAATCAGCGCCACCAGGCCAATGGTGAGCTGAAAGGTCGGCAGCAGGATAGGCCGCAGCAGCAAATAGACCTGGCCGAAACGCGAGGCGCCGTCGATGGAAACGGGCGGAAACAAAATGGGCACCAACAGGCTGCCAACAATCACAAAGGGCATTGCCAGCGCAAAGCTATCGCGTATCGCCGTAATGTGGTTGTTGCGCGTCAGAACATTCGCCAGCGGCGCCAGCCGCTGCTCGATGATATCCACGGCCACATTCATTAACTGAATGTTCATACTCCTACCTTTGCGAATGGTTGTCTCGCCGGGATGATCACCCACAACACCGGAAAGTGAAAGCCTGCCATAGGTGATCATGGTCACAATTAATAAATCCACAAACGGAAAGCGCTTTCCGTAATGCATCCGTTTTGACTATAGTCCGCACATCCAACCTCATCAGGAGCGGTACTTATGAAAAAAATTATGTTGTGTTGTTCGGCAGGCATGTCCACCAGCCTGCTGATGAAAAAAATGATTGCCGAAGCCGAACAGCGGGGCCTGCCGGTAGAGATCAACGCCTATGGCGTAGCGGAGTTCGCCGAACAGGTCGGCCATTACCAGGTGGTGCTGCTGGGGCCGCAGGTGAAATACATGCAACAGGATCTGCAAAAACAGGCGGATAAATACGGTATCCGCGTTGAACCCATCAATATGATGGACTACGGCATGCAAAAAGGCGCTGCAGTCCTCGATTTCGCCCTTTCCCTCATTGAAAACAAGAACTAAGGAAAGAACATGAGCTCTCTGTACGCTAAACTGATCGATGTGATCGAACGGCAGATCACGCCTATGGCGGGGGCGATCGGCCAGCAAAAATACGTCACCTCGATCCGCGACGGTTTTATTACCGCCCTGCCCTTTATGATCGTAGGCTCGTTTTTGCTGGTATTTATCTTTCCGCCGTTTTCTCCGGATACGACGTGGGGCTTTGCCCGCGCCTGGCTGCAATTTTCGCTCGATCATCGCGATGCGCTGATGCTGCCGTTCAACTTCAGCATGGGAGTGATGACCCTGTTCATTGCCGTCGGGATCGCCGCCAGCCTCGCCAAGCACCATCACCTGGACTCGCTGACCGCCGGGATGCTGTCGCTGATGTCGTTTCTGCTGGTAGCCGCACCGCTGAAAGATGGCCAGATCTCTACTGCCTACTTCTCCGGTCAGGGGATCTTCACCGCCATTCTGGTGGCCATCTATTCCACCGAGCTGTACGCCTTCCTCAAGCGGCATAACATCACCATTCGCCTGCCGCCGGAAGTGCCTGCCGGGGTGGCGCGCTCGTTCGAGATCCTGATCCCGGTGCTGGCGATCATTCTGACGCTGCATCCGCTGAACCTGTTTATCGAGGCTCAGCTGGGGATGATCATTCCGGAAGCGATCATGTCGCTGGTCAAACCGCTGGTCGCGGCTTCCGATACGCTGCCGGCCATTCTGTTGTCAGTGCTGGTCTGTCAGGTGCTGTGGTTCGCCGGGATCCACGGCGCGCTGATCGTCACCGGGATCATGAACCCGTTCTGGATGGCCAACCTGTCGGTCAATCAGGCGGCCATGGCGGCAGGTACCGCTATCCCGCACATCTATGTCCAGGGCTTCTGGGATCACTATCTGCTGATCGGCGGCGTCGGCTCCACCCTGCCGCTGGCGCTGATGCTGCTGCGCAGCAAGGCCGTGCATCTGCGGACGATTGGCCGGATGGGGGTCGTGCCGGGGGTATTCAATATTAACGAACCGATCCTCTTCGGCGCGCCGATCATCATGAACCCACTGTTTTTCCTGCCGTTCGTGCTGGTGCCGATGGTCAACGCGACCCTGGCGTACTTTGCGCTGAAGCTGGACCTGGTCAGCCGCGTAGTGTCGATGACGCCGTGGACGACGCCGGCCCCTATCGGCGCCTCGTGGGCGGCGAACTGGAGCTTTAGCCCGGTGATTCTGTGCCTCATTTGTATGGCCACCGCCATGGTGATGTACCTGCCATTTCTCAAAGCTTACGAAAAACAGCTGCTGGCCCAGGAGCGTGAAAACGCCGTCGGCCAGGCTGATAACGCGGCGCAAACCGCTTAACGCTAACGATTCAGAGGATAATCATGGAATTAGAAGAACAGGTGATGGGGATCATCATCAACGCCGGCCAGTCCCGTAGCCTGTGCTACGAAGCGCTGCACGCCGCTAAAGCGGGTGATTTCGCCACCGCCGACGCCAAAATGCAGGAAGCGGCCCATTATTCCCGCGAAGCTCACCTTGTACAGACCCAGCTTATCGAAGCTGACGAAGGCGAGGGAAAAACCAAAATGACGCTGGTGATGGTTCATGCTCAGGATCACCTGATGACCTCCATTCTGGCGAAAGAGCTGATTGCCGAACTGATTGCGATTTACCGCGCGCAACCGCTTCACGCCTAGCGCCTTGCCCGGCCAGACGCGCTGGCCGGGTCTGATTCCCCGAGGTCACTATGTTACATCTTGGAATAGATATTGGCGGCACCAAAATGGAGGCCGTACTGCTGGACCCGGCAGGCGAATGCGTCCAGCGCCTGCGTCGGCCGACCCACAAAGAGAGCTATGACGCCTTTATGCATCAGCTGCTGACTCTGATTGCCGATATGCGCACGGTCAGCCCGCAGCCGTTCACCCTGGGGATAGGCCTGCCCGGGGCTATCGATCCGCAAAGCGGGCGCATTAAAAACTGCAACTGCCTGGTGCTCAACGGTCACGATCTGCGCCGGGATATCATGCAGCAGCTTGGCCAGCCGGTGTGGATGGCAAACGATGCCGACTGCTTCACCCTTTCGGAGGCGGTAGATGGCGCCGGCGCCGGGGCCTCCACCGTCTTCGGGGTAATTATCGGTACCGGCTGCGGCGGGGGGATCGCCGTTCATCAACAACTGCTCAGCGGCCCCAACGCTATCGCCGGGGAGTGGGGGCATAATCCGCTGCCGGGCTATACTCCTGAGCGCGATGGTCCGCCTCAGCCCTGCTACTGCGGCAAAACGAACTGCATCGAAAGCTTTCTCTCCGGCACCGGCTTCGCCCGCCGCTACGGGGAACAAGCCCGTGCGGAAGCCATTGTCGCCGCGGCGCAAAACGGCGATCCGCGCGCGCTGGTCCACTGGCGACACTTTATCGATGCCTTTGCCCGTAGCCTGGCGTCGGTGATCAATATTCTCGACCCGCAGGTGATTGTGCTGGGCGGCGGTCTGTCCAACGTCAGCCAGATCTATCGCGATCTGCCTGCCGCCATCGTGCCGTGGATCTTCTCCGACACCTGCCGCACGCAGATCAAACCGGCCCGCTTCGGCGACGCCAGCGGCGTGCGCGGCGCGGCCTGGCTGCCCCGTCTGCCCGGCGCCGTGGACGGGCCACGGTAGACACTTTTTTCAGCAGGTATGTTAAGCTAGGCGAAAATGTCCAGACAGAAAAAGCCATGCCAACGATTGATGATGTTTCAAGATTAGCGAATGTCTCAAGAGCGACGGTTTCCCGCGTGCTGACCGGCACCCGGGGCGTGCGCGAAGAGAGCCGGGAAGCTGTGCTGCGGGCCGTTGAAGAACTCAACTATCGCCCGAGCTTTGCCGCGCAAAACCTCGCCAGTCAGACATCCAGCCACGTTGGTCTGGTGATTTCCGCGCAGGACGAGAGCAACGGCGCGCGTCTGCTGCCGCTCCTCTCGCAGGCGCTGAAAGGGCTGAATAAAAGCCTGCTGGTCCAGTATGTCAGCGATCCGGTAGAGCAGGCGGCGGCGATCGACGATCTGCAGCGCCAGTGCGTGGCGGTGGTGGTGCTGGGCGCCGTTGCTGCCGACGCGCCGCGCAACGTTATCGCCTTTGACCGTTTCGGCGTCGCCGGGAGCAACAGCCAGGGCTATGACTTCGCCTTCGCCACTGAAAGTGCCTGCCGCTATGTGATTGGCAAGGGACACCGCAACATCGCCCTGCTGGTGGACAGCGATAGCGACGATGCCAGCCGCCAGATGATGGAAGGCTACCGCAACGTTCTGCAGAACTACTCCATTCCTTTTAACCGCCAGCTGGTGCTGACGGCCAACGATGATGTCGAACAGGCGCTGCTGACCTTAATTAACAGCTTCAGTAAATACTCAGTCATTATCGTTAAACGTGACCGCTACGCGGCTGAGGCAATGCGCCTGCTGCGCGAATTCACCATCGCCGTCCCGCAGGAGGTCTCCCTGCTGAGCCTTGAGGATTCCCCGCTCGCCTCGCTGCTCTACCCACCGCTGACCTGCATCTCCTGGCCACTGGAGGCGCTGCTGGATAACTGTATTCAGCGTATCCGCAGCCTGATTGACGACCGGCCAACCTTCACCGCCGAGGGCCGCTCGCTGGCTGGCCGCCTGATCCCGCGCCAGTCGGTCGCCGATATCTCTTGATCTTCGCCCGGTTCGCGCCGGGCCAGCCTTATCTCTCCACTTTCTTATCGCTTTCGTTTCCCGGCTCATTATTACCCACGCATGCAAATAAGAATTATTTTCATTTGTAAATAGCTTGTGCTATATAACATAGCAATGGCTATAAACGCTGGGAAATTAACCACACCATTGCGAGGGATCCTATGCTGCACCTGACACCGCTGAAATCATTGCTGCTGGCCAGCGCGCTGGCCCTGCTGGCCGCGGCGCCGGCCTCGGCGCAGGACAAATTCAGGGTTATCACCACCTTCACGGTTATCGCCGATATGGCGCAGAACGTGGCCGGCGATGCCGCCGTCGTCAGCTCCATCACCAAACCGGGCGCGGAGATCCACGATTACCAGCCTACCCCCGGCGATATCAAACGCGCGCAGGGGGCGCAGCTGATCCTCAGCAACGGTCTCAATCTCGAACGGTGGTTTGCCCGCTTTTATCAGCACCTGCAGGGCGTCCCGGAGGTGGTGGTCAGCGAGGGGATCCAGCCGATGGGCATCAGCGCAGGCCCCTATAGCGGAAAGCCCAATCCCCATGCCTGGATGTCGGCAGATAACGCCCTGATCTATGTCGATAATATTCGCGATGCGCTGGTGAAATACGATCCGCCTCACGCCGACACCTATCGCCGCAACGCCGAGGCCTATAAAGAGAAGATCCGCCAGACGATGGCGCCGCTGCAGGCCAGACTGGCGCAGCTGCCGGCGGATAAGCGCTGGCTGGTCACCAGCGAGGGAGCCTTCTCCTATCTGGCCCGCGACTATGGCCTGCGCGAACTGTATCTGTGGCCGATTAACGCCGACCAGCAGGGCACTCCGCAACAGGTGCGCAAGGTTATCGACACCATGAAGAAAGAACAGATCCCGACCATCTTCAGCGAAAGCACCATCTCCGATAAACCGGCGCGTCAGGTGGCGCGCGAAGCCGGCGCCCACTACGGCGGCGTGCTGTATGTCGATTCGCTGAGCGCCGCCGACGGCCCGGTGCCGACCTGGCTCGACCTGCTGCGCGTCACCACCGAAACCATCGTCAACGGTATCCAGGACGGGATGAGGAAACAGCCATGAATACTGCGCAAGCGGGTCTGTATGTCGACCAGCTCACCGTCACCTGGCGCAACGGCCACACCGCCCTGCGCGACGCCTCGTTCAGCGTACCGCGCGGCTCTATTGCCGCGCTGGTGGGGGTTAACGGCTCGGGTAAATCCACACTGTTTAAAGCGCTGATGGGCTTTGTGCGCGTCGGTCACGGCGAGATCGCCATCCTCGGCCAGCCGGTCAACCGCGCGCTGCGCCAGAACCTGGTCGCCTATGTCCCGCAGTCGGAAGAGGTGGACTGGTCCTTCCCGGTGCTGGTGGAGGATGTGGTGATGATGGGCCGCTACGGCCATATGGGCTGGCTGCGGCGGGCAAAGCCGCGCGATCGCGAGATTGTCGATGCCGCGCTGGCCCGCGTGGGCATGAGCGAGTACCGCCATCGGCAAATTGGCGAGCTCTCCGGCGGGCAGAAAAAGCGCGTCTTCCTTGCCCGCGCCATCGCTCAGCAGGGCCAGGTGATCCTGCTGGATGAGCCTTTTACCGGCGTCGATGTGCAGACCGAAGCGCGGATCATCAGCCTGCTGCGCGAGCTCCGCGATGAGGGCTGTACCATGCTGGTCTCCACCCATAATCTCGGGTCCGTAAGTGAATTTTGCGATTACACGGTGATGGTAAAAGGCACCGTGCTGGCCAGCGGCCCGACAGAAACCACCTTCACCGCCGAGAATCTGGAGCGGGCTTTCAGCGGCGTACTGCGCCACGTCGCCCTCACCGGTGCGGAAGCGCAGATTATCACCGATGACGAGCGGCCGTTTATCAGCCGGCGCGCGGCGGGAGGCCCACGATGAGCTGGCTGCTGGAGCCGTTTGGCTATCACTATATGCTCAATGCGATGTGGGTGGCGGCGCTGGTGGGCGGCGTCTGCGCCTTTCTCTCCTGCTACCTCATGCTAAAGGGCTGGTCGCTGATTGGCGACGCCCTTTCCCACTCGATTGTGCCCGGCGTCGCCGGGGCCTATATGCTCGGCCTGCCGTTTGCCCTCGGCGCGTTTCTCTCCGGCGGCCTGGCGGCGGGCAGTATGCTGTTTTTGCAGCAGCGGTCGCGGCTGAAAGAGGATGCGATTATCGGCCTGATATTCTCCTCCTTCTTCGGGATCGGGCTGTTTATGGTGTCGCTGAACCCGACGTCGGTGAATATCCAGACTATTATCCTCGGCAATATTCTGGCCATCGCCCCGGAGGATATTATCCAGCTGGCGGCGATCGGCTTTATCTCGATGGCGATCCTGCTGTTGAAGTGGAAAGATCTGATGGTGACCTTCTTCGATGAGCACCACGCCCGCTCGATTGGTCTGAACACCCGCGGCCTGAAGCTGCTGTTCTTTACCCTGCTGGCGGCCTGCACCGTAGCGGCGCTGCAGACCGTCGGCGCCTTTCTGGTTATCTGCCTGGTGGTCACCCCCGGCGCCACCGCCTGGCTGTTAACCGACCGCTTCCCGCGCCTGCTGGCCATCGCCGTCGCCATCGGCAGCCTGACCAGCTTCTTCGGCGCCTGGCTCAGTTACTACCTCGACGGCGCCACCGGCGGCATTATCGTGGTGGCGCAAACGCTGCTGTTCCTCATCACCTTTATCTTCGCGCCGAAGCATGGCCTGTTGGCCAACCGTCGCCGCGCCGGGGAGGCCGCATGCTGAATCTGATCCTGGCCCCGTTCCAGTTTCCTTTTATGGTCAACGCGATAACAGTATCGATGGTCGTTGCCGTGCCCTGCGCGCTGCTGTCAGTCTTTCTGGTGCTCAAAGGCTGGGCGCTGATGGGCGACGCCATGAGCCACGCGGTCTTTCCCGGCGTGGTGCTGGCCTACATTATCGGCATCCCCTTCGCCATCGGCGCGTTTATCGCCGGGCTGCTCTGCGCCGTGACGACCGGTTTTCTCGACGATAACAGCCGCCTCAAACGCGATACCATCATGGGAATTGTCTTCTCCGGCATGTTTGGCGCCGGGCTGGTGCTGTACGTAGCGATCCAGTCCGACGTCCATCTCGACCATATTCTGTTCGGCGATATGCTGGGGATCTCCCTCAGCGATATTGGACAAACGGCGGCTATCGCGCTGATGATTGCGCTGATTATCGGGCTGAAATGGCGGGATTTTTTGCTGCACGCCTTCGATCCGACGCAGGCCAAAGCCAGTGGCCTGCGCGGCGGACTGCTGCACTACGGCATGCTGTGCATGATCGCCCTGACCATCGTCGCGACGCTGCAGTCGGTAGGGATTATCCTGTCGATTTCGCTGCTGATTGCCCCAGGGGCGATCGCGCTCCTGCTGGTACGGCGCTTTATCCACGCCCTGCTGCTGGCGGTGGCGGTAGCGGTCTGCTGCTCGGCGGGAGGGGTGTGGCTGGCGTTTTATCTCGATAGCGCGCCGGCGCCGACTATCGTGGTGCTGTTCACCGCGCTGTTTGTGGTCGCCTTTGTGACAAGCACGATCCGGGATAGTCAGAAACAGAAGGCTTCATCACCCATCCCCGGTGGCGGCTAACGCCTTACCGGGGCTGCGCTTGTCCCCCGGCTGCGCGCAGCCCAGGCCGGGGAAAGGCCGCTATTTTTTCGGTCGATATTTTTCCGGCAGCGGCGGCACCGGCCGCCTGTCATCCAGCAGATGGCGAAGGGTCAGGATCGGGTGGCGCCAGAGCATTCGTGGCCCGGCCCAGCGCATAATCTGCTTCATCTCTTCGCGCTTCGCCGGCTGATAGCAGTGTACCGGACACTGCTTGCAGGCCGGTTTATTGTCGCCAAACACGCACTTATCAAGCCGCTTGTCGGCGTAGGCGTTCAGCGCCTGATAGTGCTCGCCGTCGTCGCGGGCATCCGGACAGCGGCGCTGATAAAGCCCAATCATCCGACCGATCGTCTGCTTTTCACGTTCGATGCGTTTGCCCACCGTCAACTTCCCTCCCCACAAAAAGATGCATCAATAATACACCTTTTAAACGGGCCACGCAGCCGCTTTCCTAACGATTAGGTCGGGTTAGCGGGTTTATCAACATGCCCCAATGCTTTTTCCGGAAAGCAGACATCGCGCACCCGGCGTTTCAGCTCTGCCGCATCCGGAAAGCCGCCATCCTGCTTCCGCTCCCAGATCTGCTGGCCGTCGATATCGATAGTGAAGATCCCGCCGGTGCCCGGCACCAGCGTCACCGAGGCGATATCGGTGCTGAAGGTGTGTAACAGCTCCTGCGCCATCCAGCTGGCGCGCAGCATCCAGTTGCACTGGGAACAATAGGTGATGGTGATAGCCGCTTTTGAATTCATCGTCTTCTCGCTCAGGCTGAAAGGGCACAGTGTAAACAAAGTGCAGTTTAAATGAGGAATACATGAATATTTTGTTGCAAACGATAATACCTATCATTACCATTCGCAATCAACAAATGGAGTAAGACCCTATCCGCAACGGAAAAGACGGAGCAACCTGCAACTCTGGAAGTAACGCGTGAGCCGATACTAATAACGATCAAGGCGTGGCGACTATGTACAAATCGACTCCGTCAGCAGCAGGGTGTAAAAAACGCCTGCTGGTGACCTCTTTGCTTGCAGCAATTTATCAAACTTCTGCCGTCGCAGCAGGCACTTCCGCCATCGGCGGCGAGGCGGTGGATGACACCTCGGAACAAATGACCGTCACCGCTCCCGCGCCGGCGCAAAAAGCCGGTAACGAGCACAGCATCAGCGCCCGGGAGCTGGAGGACAAAGGCGCTAACGATTTCGGCTCGATCATGCGCTATGAACCGCTCATCAGCGCCACCGGGGCCAGCGGCGGCTCTGGCAACGGCAAAAGCGGCTTCGACCGCGGGGGCTACACCGGCTACAACATTCGCGGCATGGAGAGCAACCGCGTCGGTATCGACGTGGACGGTATCGCCCAGCCCAACGCCACCGGCCGCGGCTACGTCGGCCGCTCGGGGCTCAATACCTTCGGCATCGGCCGCGATTATATCGACCCGTATATGTACGGCAGCGTGGATATCCAGTCCGGCGCCACCTCGACGGAAACGGCCAACAGCGCCATCGGAGGGAATGTCTCCTTCCGCCCGAAATCGGCGGATGATTACCTGCGCCCGGGCAAAACCAGCGCCTTCGGCTATCGCAGCGGCTACGACTCCGCGGATCGCAGCTGGCACAACGGGGTGACCGTCGCCGGCGGCGATGAGTTCCTGCGCGGCATTTTGGTCTACAGCCGCCGCGACGGCCAGGAAACCGAAAATAACAGCGGCACCGTCGACGCCTACCCGGCGAACTGGCACTCCGATGCCTTTCTGGCCTCCGGGATCTGGCAGCCCAACGACGAGCACAAGCTAACCAGCACCTTCGACTATTACCACAAAACCAACCACACCCACTACGATACCTGGGACTCCAGCGGCAACAGCACCATCGGCACCGCCAACCAGACCAGCCAGACCCGACGCTGGGGCCTGAGCCTGAAGGATGACTGGACGCCGATGAATGACTACCTCGACAGCGTCTCCAGTAAAATCTATTACCAGCATACCGAAGCCCATGACTGGACGTATATGCCGGATAGCGTCACCCGCAGAATGCAGACGGTGAACTCCAACTACGACACCGACACCTGGGGCCTGCAGACCGCGCTGGCGAAAACCCTGGGCCGCCACGATCTGAGCGCCGGCTTCAACGCCAGCACCAGCAAAACCCAGCGGCCGTTCAGCCAGTCGCCGATCCCCAGCGTTTACAGCGAGATCATGCAGCCGGAGGCGGACAGCCGCAGCTACACTCTCGGCGGCTTCGTCCAGGATAAGATCAACTTCGACCTTGATAGCCACAACTTCGCCATCATTCCCGGCGTGCGCGTGGTGCATCAATCGACGAAGCCGGAAAATCTGTCCGACCTTGCCGCCAACAGCAGCGCGCTGACCGAATCGTCGGTGGCGAATCTGTACGGTAAAAACAGCGATACCCAGGTTCTGCCGTCGTTGACCTTCCAGTACGACCTCACGCCGCGCCTGATGACCTACCTGCAGTACCAGCGCGGCGCGCAGTTCCCCAACGCCAGTCAGCTGTATGGATCCTGGAACCTTGGGTCCAGCTACGCCGGCAGCCAGCAGTATGCCCTGATCGGCAATACCGATCTGAAGACGGAAACCAGCGATAATCTCGAGTGGGGGCTGAAGGGGGAAGTTACCGAAGGCATCACCCTGCGCACAGCGCTGTTCTACAACAGCTATAAGAACTTTATCGCCTATACCCGCTATACCCGGGCGAATAATCCGGGCCAGTTCACTAACGTGCCGTCGAATATCTACACCATTTATCAGGCGGAAAACCGCGATAAAGCCTATATCTACGGCGGTGAGATCAGCACCAAATTTAACTTTGGCACCTGGTTTGAGCAGGTGAACGGCCTGAGCGCCACCCTCGCCTTCGGCTATAGCGAAGGGAAATCGAAATCCAGCTACAGCGGCGATAAATACGTCGACCTCGACAGCGTAGCGCCGATGAAAGCTATCGTCGGCGTGGCGTGGGACGATCCGGCGAAACGCTACGGCACCGCCCTGACGGCGACCTTCGTCAAGGGGAAACAGGCGACCGCCACTAACCGCGAAAGCTACAGCAATAGCGGGTCCGCCATCGCCGATGCCAGCAGCGACTATATGCGCGTGCCGGGCTACGGCATGCTGGACTGGACCGCGTACTGGCAGGTGGCGAAAAACGTGCGCCTCAATGGCGGGGTCTACAACCTCACCGATCGTAAATACTGGGATTACCTGAGTAGCCGCAATATCGAGACCGGCACCAGCCAGGACGCCAATGATAAAGCGCTGGCGGTGATGCCGGGCCGCACCTGGCAGCTTGGGGTCAACGTCGACTTCTGATTGCCCGAAGAACAACTCACCTGCCCCGGCCCGCCGGCCGGGGATATTGAACATTGAGAAGGATATGATTATGCCCAATGCCCACCCCGATCTGTGGCAGCGCTACCAGGCCACCAAAGCGTCCAGCACCGCGAAATATGCCCGCGATATCGCTGCGGAAATGGGGATCAGCGAAGCCGAGCTGACCGCCGCCCGCCTCGGTCACGATGCCGTGCGCCTGATCGATGACGCCCGGGCGCTGATTGCCGCCCTTGAGCGCGTCGGTGAAACCAAATGCATCTGTCGCAACGAGTATGCCGTGCATGAGCAGGTCGGCCAGTTCACGCACCAGCACCTCAGCGGCCACGCCGGGCTGGTGCTCAACCCGCGCGCGCTCGACCTGCGTCTGTTCCTCAGCCAGTGGGCCAGCGCCTTCCATCTGAACGATAACGGTCGCCAGAGCATTCAGTTTTTCGACCACCACGGCGACGCCCTGCTGAAAGTCTATGCGACCACGCAGACCGACATGGCGGCCTGGGACACCCTGATCGCAGAACATCGGGTGGCGGCCCCGGCGCCGCTGGCCCTGCGCCCGCTGGAGCCGGTGAAATATGCCGAGAGCGCCGACGGCGCCGCCCTGGAGAACGACTGGCGCGCGATGACCGACGTACACCAGTTCTTCGGTCTGCTGCGTAAATATCAGCTTTCCCGCCAGCAGGCCTTCCGCCTGGTGAGCGACGACCTCGCCTGCCGCGTTGATCGCCATGCGCTGCCAGCGTTACTGGAGACGGTGCGCCAGGAGGGCAATGACATCATGATCTTCGTCGGCAATCGCGGCTGCGTGCAGATCTTCACCGGCGCCCTGGAAAAGCTGGCGCCGATGCGCGGCTGGCTGAATATCTTCAATCCCACCTTTACCCTGCATCTGCGTGAAGAGAGCCTCGATGAAGTGTGGGTGACCCGCAAGCCGACCTCAGACGGACACGTCACCAGCGTCGAGCTGTTCGCCAAAGACGGCACCCAGATCGCCCAGCTCTATGGCCAGCGCAGCGAGGGCCACCCCGAGCAGGCGCAATGGCGCCAGCAGGTGGATCGTCTGACCCGCGAAGGACTGCCCGCATGATGCGCTGGTTACTGCTTCTCATCGCCTTCCCGCTGCTGAGCCACGCCGCCGTGGAGCGGCTCGTCACCCTCGGCGGCGATGTCACTGAGATCGTCTATGCCCTTGGCGCGCAACAGAGCCTGGTCGCCCGGGACAGCACCAGCAGCTGGCCCCCGGCGGCGCAAAAGCTGCCGGATGTCGGCTACCTGCGGCAGCTGAACGCCGAGGGGATCCTCGCATTACGTCCGCAGCTGGTGCTAGCGAGCGCCCAGACGCAGCCCTCGCTGGTCTTACACAAGGTGCAGGCGAGCGGCGTGAAGGTGGTTAACGTGCCGGGCGGCGAAAGCCTGGCCGCGATCGATAGCAAAGTGGCCGTCATTGCCGAAGCGTTAGGCAAAACCCCGGCGGGCGACGCGCTGCGCCAGCAGCTTCAGCAACAGATCGCCGCCATTCCAACGCAGCCGGTTGCTAAGCGGGTGCTGTTTATTCTCAGCCACGGCGGAATGAATACCCTGGTAGCCGGGCAACGCACCGCGGCCGATGGCGCCATTCGCGCCGCCGGGCTGCAGAACGCGATGCAGGGCTTCGACCACTATCGGGCGATGTCGCAGGAGGGGGTGGCCGCCAGCCAGGCGGATCTGGTGGTGATCTCCGCCGATGGTCTCAAAGGGATGGGCGGCGAAGCCGGGCTGTGGAAACTGCCCGGCCTGGCGCAGACCCCGGCGGGGCGTCATAAACAGCTGCTGACGATCGACGATATGGCCCTGCTCGGCTTCGGGCCGCGCACCCCGCAGGCGATAATCGCGCTGCGTGAAAAAGCGGAGCATCTGCCCTGATGCGCCCTGCCCTCGCCCGCCGTTTGCTGTTGATGACGCTGCTGCTGGTCCTGCTGACGCTTTTCGCCACCACCCTTGGCGCGATGCGTTTGCCGCTGGCCAGCCTGCTGCCCGCCGGGGATGAGATGCTGCGCCACATCTGGCTGACCATCCGTCTGCCGCGGGTGCTGCTGGCCCTGCTGGTAGGCGCGGCGCTGGCCCTCTCCGGCTGCGTGATGCAGGGGTTGTTTCGCAACCCGCTTGCCGACCCGGGCCTGCTGGGCATCAGCAGCGGCGCCGCGCTGGCGGTGGCCTGCTGGCTGGTGCTCCCGCTCTCCGCAACGGGGCTGATCGCCCTGTATATGCCGATGCTGGCGGCGTTTATCGGCAGCCTGGCGGTGATGGTGGTGATTTTTATCCTCAGCCGGGCGGAGGAGGGGTCGCTGTCGCGCCTGCTGCTGGTGGGGATCGCCATCAACGCGCTGTGCGGGGCGCTGGTCGGCGTGCTGGCCTGGCTGAGCAACGACGCCCAGCTGCGCCAGCTGTCGCTGTGGGGCATGGGCAGTCTGGGCCAGGCCGAGTGGCCGACCCTGTTGGTGGCTGCGACCCTGATCATCCCGGCGGCGCTGGCGGTGTGGTGGATGGCCTCCCGCCTGAATTTGCTGCAGCTCGGCGATGAAGAAGCGCACTATCTTGGGGTCAACGTGCGGGCGCTGCAGCGCTGGCTGCTGCTGTGCAGCGCGGTGCTGGTGGCCGCGGCGGTGGCCATCAGCGGCGTCATCGGCTTTATTGGCCTGGTGGTGCCGCACCTGATGCGCCTGTGGCTGGGGCCGGACCATCGCGGGCTGATCCCCGGCTCGCTGCTGGCCGGCGCGATCCTGCTTCTGCTGGCCGACACCCTGGCCCGCACCGTGGCGGCGCCGGCGGAGATGCCGGTCGGTCTGCTCACCAGCCTGCTGGGCGCCCCCTGGTTTCTGTGGCTGGTCTTTCGTCGGGAGAACCCCAAACATGGCTAATGAATATTGCGCGCAGGGGCTGGCGCTTCGCCTCGGCCAGCGGCAGATTATCGACAACATCTCCGTCGCGCTGCGCGGCGGCGAGATGACGGCGCTTATCGGGCCGAACGGCGCGGGCAAATCCACCCTGCTGCGGCTGCTGACCGGGTACCTGACCCCGGATAGCGGCACCCGCCGTCTGGCGGGCACGCCGCTGGAGGCGTGGTCACCCGAGGCGCTGGCGCGCCGGCGGGCGGTCATGCTACAGCGTACGGCCCTGCAGGCCGACTGGACGGTGGAAACGGTCATCGCCATGGGGCGCTCGCCGTGGTGCCCGACCGCGGACCCGGCGGAGCTGGCGGCGGTAATGGCCGTCACCGGCTGCGATGACCTTGCCGGCCGCCGCTATCCCGGCCTCTCCGGCGGCGAGCAGCAGCGGGTGCAGCTCGCCCGCTGTCTGGCGCAGCTGTGGCGCGACGGCGCGCCGCAGGGCTGGCTGTTTCTCGATGAGCCCACCTCGGCGCTGGACCTTTACTATCAACAGCATCTGCTGCGCTTGCTCAAACGGCTCACCGCCGGCGGGCAACTGCACGTGTGCGTGGTGCTGCATGACCTTAACCTCGCCGCCCTGTGGGCCGACCGCATCCTGCTGCTACACCAGGGCCGCCTGGTCGCCCAGGGGACGCCGCAGGAGGTGATCCAGCAGTCGGTTATCCATCGCTGGTACGGGGCGGATGTCCGCCTCGGCCAGCATCCGGACAACGCGGCCCCCCAGGTCTATCTGGCGCCGTAACCCCCGCGCGGCGCAACTGGAATCCGGATCGCGCCGCGCGCGTTCGGTATTACACCGCAAAAGCTGATGAGCATTATACTTTCATATCTATCAGCGTTCCCTTTTGAGGGTCCCCATGAGCCGATACACAGTTGCTGGCAGCGAAGGCCAGTATGAGAAAAATTCAGGTGAACGGGTTTTGGCTAATAAACTCGGGATCGCTGACGCAAATGAGATGGATAGCGTAGAACTGGTACTGCTGGAACAACTTTATCGCTCGGTTTTTGAGGAACACTTTCCAACCGGATTGCTCAGCGTCAACATCCTGAAAAAGTGGCATTATCGCTGGTTAGGCAATATCTATGCATGGGCAGGCCAGGAAAGAACGGTCAATATCAGTAAAGGCGATTTTATGTTCGCCCCTTCAGCACAGCTGGCTAAACTGCTAAACGATTTTGATAAGAAATACCTTGCTCATTATACGCCTTGTTCAGGTATGAGTGAATTGCAGCTCACAGAAGCTATCGCAGTCACACATGTTGAATTGATCCTCATCCATCCATTCAGAGAGGGTAACGGGCGTTTATCACGATTATTAGCTGATGTGATGGCGGTGCAGGCTGGCTATAAACCGCTGAATTATCAAAGCTGGGAACAAAACAAAACCCAGTATATATCGGCTATCCATACAGGTTTGACTCTGGACTATCGACCGATGAAACACTGGGTCAGCATGGCCTTAAGAAGGGATTAGGCAAGACGAAGATGCGCATATTTTTTGCGCGCGGCTTCAAGACTCTCTTCAACTCTGGCTGAGGGTTGCCCTGTCTCGACCGCGGTTGATGTCGCAACAGAACGAACGATGTCAGCGCGGGAAGGTCTGGCGTATGTGGCCTGATCTTTTTTGTTGTGACTCATGGCATCTCCCTTTTCATTCACCTGATGGTTTCAGTATATCAAGGATCGTTGCTAACTGCTGCCGTTAAGGCTTATCCAGGGAAATATCGGATAGGGCTTTTTTGAACCGGTAACTGCACATCCTGATGCTGGCTTGTGATGACTCATCCCCCTCTGCAACTGGAATCCGGATCGCGCCGCGCGCGTTCGTCAGTTTCCCTCGCCTGCCCATCTCCGTTATCATGTCTCATCCATGTGATAACGACGAAAACAACAAAATCGCAGCCATTTCAAATCAGGGATCTGGATAACACCCCATGAGCACAATTGACAATCTCGACGCCCACACGCCGATGATGCAGCAGTATCTCAAGCTGAAGGCGCAACATCCTGACATTCTGCTGTTTTACCGGATGGGGGATTTTTACGAGCTGTTTTATGACGATGCGAAACGCGCGTCGCAGCTGCTCGATATCTCGCTGACCAAACGCGGCGCCTCCGCGGGCGAACCCATTCCCATGGCCGGCATCCCCCACCACGCGGTGGAAAACTATCTTGCGAAACTGGTTAATCAGGGCGAGTCGGTAGCTATTTGCGAGCAGATAGGCGACCCGGCCACCACCAAAGGGCCGGTCGAGCGTAAAGTGGTGCGTATCGTCACGCCGGGCACCATCAGCGATGAAGCGCTGCTGCAGGAGCGTCAGGACAACCTGCTGGCCGCCATCTGGCAGGACAGCAAAGGCTTTGGCTACGCGACGCTGGACATCAGCTCCGGCCGCTTCCGCCTGAGCGAACCGGCCGACCGCGAAACCATGGCGGCAGAGCTGCAGCGTACTAATCCGGCGGAGCTGCTGTACGCGGAAGATTTTGCCGAATCGTCGCTGATCGAAGGCCGCCGCGGTCTGCGCCGTCGCCCGCTGTGGGAATTTGAAATCGACACCGCGCGCCAGCAGCTTAACCTGCAGTTCGGCACCCGCGATCTGGTCGGCTTCGGCGTGGAAAACGCCCCCCGCGGCCTGTGCGCCGCCGGCTGCCTCCTGCAGTATGTCAAAGACACCCAGCGCACCTCGCTGCCGCATATTCGCTCCATCACCATGGAGCGCCAGCAGGACAGCATCATTATGGATGCCGCCACCCGCCGTAACCTCGAGATCACCCAGAATCTCGCCGGCGGCACCGATAACACTCTGGCCTCGGTACTCGACTGTACGGTGACGCCGATGGGCAGCCGGATGCTCAAGCGCTGGCTGCATATGCCGGTCCGCGATACCGCCGTACTGGTGGAGCGCCAGCAGACCATCGGCGCGCTGCAGGAGCGCTATACCGAGCTGCAGCCGGTGCTGCGCCAGGTTGGTGATTTGGAACGTATTCTGGCGCGTCTGGCGCTGCGTACCGCCCGTCCACGCGATTTAGCCCGCATGCGTCATGCCCTGCAGCAGTTGCCCCTGCTGCGCGAGCAGCTGGCTGACGTTGACAGTCAGCCGGTGCAAAAATTGCGCGAAAAAATGGGCGAGTTTAGCGAACTGCGCGAACTGCTGGAGCGCGCGGTGATCGACGCCCCGCCGGTGCTGGTCCGCGACGGCGGGGTCATCGCTCCAGGCTACAGCGCAGAGCTGGACGAGTGGCGGGCGCTGGCCGATGGCGCCACCGATTATCTCGATAAGCTGGAGATCCGCGAGCGCGAGCGGCTGGGCCTCGACACCCTGAAGGTCGGCTACAACGCCGTCCACGGCTACTACATCCAGATCAGCCGCGGCCAGAGCCACCTCGCGCCGATCCACTACGTGCGTCGCCAGACGCTGAAAAACGCCGAACGCTATATTATTCCTGAGCTGAAGGAATACGAAGATAAGGTGCTGACCTCCAAGGGCAAAGCGCTGGCGCTGGAAAAGCAGCTTTATGACGAACTGTTCGACCTGCTGCTGCCGCACCTTGCCGACCTGCAGGCGAGCGCCAGCGCGCTGGCCGAGCTGGACGTGCTGGTCAACCTGGCGGAACGCGCGGAAACCCTCAACTACTGCTGCCCGACCTTTAGCGATAAGCCGGGCATTCGCATCAGCGAAGGCCGCCATCCGGTGGTCGAGCAGGTGCTGAAAGAGCCGTTTATCGCCAACCCGCTGCAGCTGGCGCCGCAGCGGCGGATGCTGATCATCACCGGGCCGAACATGGGCGGTAAAAGTACCTATATGCGCCAGACCGCGCTGATTGCGCTGCTGGCCTATATCGGCAGCTACGTCCCGGCGCAGAAGGTGGAGATAGGCCCCATCGATCGCATCTTTACCCGCGTCGGCGCGGCGGATGACCTGGCCAGCGGCCGCTCGACCTTTATGGTGGAGATGACTGAAACCGCCAATATCCTGCACAACGCCACCGAACACAGCCTGGTGCTGATGGATGAGATTGGCCGCGGCACGTCCACCTACGACGGTCTGTCGCTGGCATGGGCCTGTGCGGAAAATCTGGCCAACAAAATCAAGGCGCTGACGCTGTTCGCCACCCACTACTTCGAGCTCACTCAGCTGCCGGAGAAAATGGAAGGCGTCGCCAACGTCCATCTCGACGCGCTGGAGCATGGCGACACCATCGCCTTTATGCACAGCGTGCAGGATGGCGCGGCCAGCAAGAGCTACGGCCTGGCGGTCGCCGCGCTGGCCGGGGTGCCGAAAGAGGTGATCAAGCGCGCGCGGCAGAAACTGCGCGAGCTGGAGAGTATCTCGCCCAACGCGGCGGCGACCCAGGTCGACGGCACGCAGATGTCGC
Organism: Klebsiella sp. C239; assembly: GCF_048822715.1. NCBI lineage: Bacteria > Pseudomonadati > Pseudomonadota > Gammaproteobacteria > Enterobacterales > Enterobacteriaceae > Klebsiella > Klebsiella sp. C239. The sequence goes on from NZ_JBMEZK010000002.1 coordinate 198,820, forward strand.
TGCTCGCCGCTCCGGAAGAGACCTCGCCTGCGGTTGAGGCGCTGGAGAATCTTGATCCGGACTCCCTGACCCCGCGTCAGGCGCTGGAGTGGATCTATCGCCTGAAGAGCCTGGTGTAGGTCTCTTTTAACGTGAAAAAACGGCAGCGCCCTGCGGTGCTGCCGTTTTAACAAATGCAAAATGGGTGCAAGAGGATGCGTCCTGACAACCAATACGCGGGGTTTCCCCCGCGCGGATGCTATTTCTTCGATTCGTAAGCGAGAACAGCTTTAAACTCCATACTACGCTCTTTAATACTGAGTTCGCACAGCGAGCTGCGCACCAAAAGCGTAAATCCCAGTACCGTAATACACAGTACGACGATTGCCACAAGGGCATATTTTGTTAGCATGTCTTGCCTCCCTGCAAAGAAGAGACTAACATCTGAATTGTTCAGGTTCATCCGTCAGCCTCAGTTGATAGAAATATCTCCTGGGGCTTTCGTCTGTCTGGGGCCTGGTCTTGCTCAAGGCCAGACAGCCTCAAGCACCCGCCGCTATTCTATACTCGTCATGGCGTGAAATTTATCTGCAAGGAATTAATCAGACGGATTTTATATTAATCTGGAAGCCGACTCGCAAAGTCGCCCCATTATATTACCCCTTTACATAATTTCTGGATTTAATGAGTAAATAACTTTTATCATTTTGCGAAATATAAAAAAGCCGACGGAGAGATTATCCCAGTCGGCGTGATGGTCGCAGGCAGTTTGCGCACGACCCAATTTTAAAATGGCAGGTAAAATAACCTTAACAGGATAAGCCCTTAGCGGGCTCTTTTCATTAACGCTTATCTTCCGACAATAGCGGCGGGACGTGCGGCACCTGCGGCGCTTCATCAATATCTTTCTGCGTCATCCGGAACGCTTCGGGATAGTGCTCACGGCTGGTGCGGCGCAGCGGCTCGGTATCCCGCCAGGTATACAGACAGTGCTGGCACTGATACACCGTCCAGACTCCTTTCACCGGCGATTTCGCCATGACGTCAATCTTTTCATCGGCGCAACGTGGACAAATCATCTTCTTCTCCTTATTTACGGTTGGCCAGCATAGCGGTCAGTTTTTCAGCCCAGGCTTTGGTTTCCGGCAGATCCTGCACCGGCTGGCTGTAGTGGCCGCGAAGGTCCGGCGCAACCGGGGTGGTGGCGTCGATAATTAGCTTGTCGGTGATGCCCGCCGGGCTGGAGCCTGGGTCAAGTTCAAGGACCGACATGTTCGGCAACTGCACCAGGTCTCCCGCCGGGTTAACCTTCGAGGAGAGCGCCCACATCACCTGCGGCAGGTTGAACGGGTCAACGTCTTCATCAACCATGATCACCATCTTCACATAGCCGAGGCCGTGGGGAGTGGTCATCGCCCGCAAACCCACCGCGCGGGCAAAACCGCCGTAGCGTTTTTTGGTGGAGATAATCGCCAGCAGACCGTGGGTGTACATAGCGTTGACCGCCTGCACTTCCGGGAACTCTGCCTTCAGCTGCTGATACAGCGGCACGCAGGTGGCCGGGCCCATCAGATAGTCGATTTCGGTCCACGGCATACCGAGATAGAGCGATTCAAAAATCAGTTTGCTGCGATACGAGACTTTGTCGATGCGCACTACCGTCATGTTACGACCGCCGGAGTAGTGGCCGGTAAACTCACCGAACGGCCCCTCTATCTCACGCTTACGGCCTTCAATCACCCCTTCGAGGATCACTTCCGAACCCCAGGGCACGTCAAAGCCGGTCAGCGGCGCGGTGGCGATGGGATACGGGCTCTCGCGCAGCGCGCCGGCCATTTCATATTCTGACTGATCGTATTTCAGCGGCGTGGCGCCCATCAGGGTGATAATCGGGTCGTTACCGAGGGTAATGGCGATCGGCAGGTCTTCCCCGCGCTCTTCCGCTTTATGCAGATGCAGGGCGATATCGTGCATCGGCACCGGCTGCAGGCCGAGCTTGCGCTTGCCTTTCACTTCCATACGGTAGATACCGACGTTTTGCTTACCGAAGTTGTCAGGGTCAAGCGGATCGCGCGAAACGACACAGGCTTTGTCGAGGTAGAACCCGCCGTCGCCATCGTTGAGGCGGAACAGCGGCAGAATATCGAACAGGTTGATATCATCGCCATCCACGGTGTTTTCCGCCCATGCCGGGTTGGCGCGGCGCTCTGGCGTCACCGGGAAGTTATCCCAACGGCGGATGAATTCATCAATCTGCTTTTTCACCGGCGTGTTGGGCGGCAGGCCCAGCGAGATGGCATGGTTCTGCCACGAGCCGATGGTGTTCATCGTCACCCGGGCATCGGTAAAGCCGCGAATATTATCGAACCACAGCGCCGGGGCGCCGTCGCCGATGCGTCCGGTGGCATTGGCCGCCGCCGCCAGGTCTGGCTCAGCGTTCACCTCCTCACTGATTTTCAGCAGTTGTCCCTGGTCATCCAGCGCCTGCAAAAAGCTGCGCAAATCATCAAAAGCCATTATTCGATCTCCTGTGCTAATTGTTCTGCCGTGCGCAAGCCGTTCCAGCGGCGCGCTTTGTGATAGTCGAGGCCAAACTGATCCAGCACCCGGGTCACAATGTGGTTGGTGATATCGTCAACCGTCTCCGGGTGGTTATAGTAAGCCGGCATCGGCGGCACCATCGCCACGCCCATACGGGACAGCGCCAGCATGTTCTCCAGATGGATCGTGCTGAGCGGCATTTCCCGCGGGACCAGCACCAGCTTGCGCCCCTCTTTAAGCACCACGTCCGCCGCACGCCCCACCAGCCCCTCGGCATAGCCTGCGCGAATGCCTGCCAGCGTTTTCATACTGCAGGGAATCACGATCATGCCGTCGGTACGAAATGAACCTGATGAGATGGTGGCGGCCTGGTCGGCCGGGCTGTGGGAAAAGTCCGCCAGCGCGGCCACTTCCCGTGCCGTCCAGGGCGTTTCCAGCTCGATGGTGGTTTTGGCCCACTTCGACATCACCAGATGGGTTTCCACCTCCGGCATATCGCGCAGCGCCTGCAGTAATGCCACCCCAAGCGGAGCCCCGGTGGCCCCCGTCATCCCAACAATCAGTTTCATTCCAGACCTCATTCAATTTGTTCGTACACGAACTTTGTGCTTAAATTACCCTCTTCTGAGCCGAATGACAAGATCGTTCGTATACGTGCGCATTTTTAATCAAACAGGGAAAAGGTATAAAAAGGCGTACGAACGGCTATCATAGAGGTGACAGTTTTGTTACGGAGTATCCATGGAGTTACGAAACGAAGCATTCCACCTGCTGCGCCAGCTTTTTCAACAACATACCGCCCGCTGGCAGCAGGCGTTACCGGACCTGACTAAGCCTCAGTATGCGGTGATGCGCTCGGTTGCGGAGCAACCGGGTATCGAACAGGTGGTGCTGATTGAAGCGGCGGTCAGTACGAAGGCCACGCTGGCGGAGATGCTCAGCCGGATGGAAGCGCGCGGCCTGGTGCGCCGGGAGCACGATCCGGCCGATAAACGCCGCCGTTTTGTCTATCTGACCGACGAAGGCGAGGCGCTGCTTAACCGTTCCATTCCGCAAGGCAATGAGGTCGATGACGAGTTTCTTGGCCGCCTGAGCGATGATGAACGCGAACAGTTCTCCCGGCTGGTGCGTAAAATGATGGTTCCCTGAGCAAGCGCCTAGCCGAGCTGCTCGCGCAGGAAGTCGATAAACGTCCGCACCCGGGTCGGCATATGCTGCGCATCGGGATAAAGGGCATACACTCCCTGCGGCGGGAAATGGTATTCCGGCAGGACAGCCACCAGCTCCCGCTGCGCCAGTTTACCGGCCACCAGCCAGGCTGGCAGCAAAGCGATGCCGCATCCGGCCAGAGCAAAGCTCATCAGCGCCGTGGCGCTGTCGGCTGAAAACCGTGGCGCGTTGACTATCGTAAAATCCACCTCTGCCTGTTCATCCGTTCGCAGCTGCCAGCGCAGCGGGGCCGGCAGACGCTCGTGAATAACCCAGTCAGCTTGCGCCAGATCGGACAGCGTCAGCACCGGATGGCTCGCCAGCCAGGCCGGGGAGGCAACGGGCAGGATCGCGAAACTGGCTATCCGCGTCGCCCGATAGCGGGAATCGGCCAGCGTACCGAGGCGTATCGCCACGTCAAATCGTTCGGAGATAAGATCCGCATGATGGGAGGACGAGACGTGCCGCACCCGTAGCGCCGGATGATGACGGGAAAACGCCGCCAGCGCCGGGATGATGACCTGCGCGCCATACTCCGGCGTGGTGGTGATCCGCAGCTCTCCGCTTAAACCGCTATGGCTGGCCCGGACCTCATCCTGCAGATTTTCCGCCGCTTTGAGCAGCGCCACCCCACGCTGATAGAACAGCGCCCCGGCGTCAGTGAGCCGCAGACGGCGCGTCGAGCGCAGCAGCAGCGTCACCCCCAGCTCATTTTCCAGTTGCCGTACGTTAAAGCTGACCACCGCCTTGGTCTGCCCCAGCGCCGCGGCGGCCTGGGTAAAGCTGCCGGCGTCCACCACGGCGATAAACATGGTCACGCGCTGAAGGTTTAGCATCGTCGTCCGGATGATTGTCAAAAATATTCAGACAGTATATCCCGATTCGCCCCGTTTATCCCCCGCGGCGCCGGGTTTACAGTAGCCGCCTGTCTGAGGGAGTGAATCATGACCTATCGCCACCGCGTTGCCACCGTTTTTCTGTTCGGCTTTTTTCTCGACCTAATCAATATGTTTATCGCCAGCATTGCCTTCCCGGCTATCAGCCACGAGCTGGCGGTGTCCGTCTCGCAGCTGGCGTGGGTCAGCAATGCCTATATTCTTGGCCTGACGGCCGTCGTACCGTTCAGCGCCTGGCTCAGCCAGCGCTGTGGGCCAAAACGGCTGTTTTTACTCTCGCTGGGGCTGTTCAGCCTCGGCGCGCTGGCATCGGGGCTGGCCCATAGCCTGGGTGATCTGATTTTCTGGCGTACGCTGCAGGGGATGGGCGGCGGGCTGTTAATCCCCCTCGGCCAGGCGCTGACGTGGCCGCTGTTTCAGCCGCAGGAGCGGGCGAAGCTGTCGGCGGCGGTGATGCTGGTCGGCCTGCTGGCGCCCGCCTGCTCGCCGGCGATCGGGGGTCTGCTCGTCCAGGCGTTCAGCTGGCGCTGGGTCTTTTTCGCCAGCCTGCCTGTCGCCCTGCTTACCTTTATGCTGGCGGCGCGATGGCTAAACAACAGCCCCGCTCCCGTCCGGCCGACCCGCTTTCTCCCGCTGTCATTGCTGGCCGATCCTCTCCTGCGCTTCGCCATGCTGATCTATCTCTGCGTACCGGGGATGTTTATTGCCGTCAACGTGGTGGGAATGTTCTACCTGCAACGCGTCACCGGGATGGCGCCGGGGGCCACTGGCGCCCTGATGGTGCCGTGGTCGCTGGCCTCATTTGCCGCCATCACCTTTACCGGCAGGTATTTCAACCGCTTCGGGCCGCGGCCGCTGGTGATGGTCGGCTGCCTGCTACAGGCGGCGGGGATCCTGCTGCTGCTGCAGGTCGATGCACACAGCCCGCTGGCGCTGTTGATTCTGGCCTTTACGCTGATGGGCGGCGGAGGCAGCTTATGCAGCAGCACCGCGCAAAGCAGCGCTTTCCTGCATACGCCTGGCGAAGAGATGCCTGACGCCAGCGCGCTGTGGAACCTTAACCGCCAGCTCAGCTTCTTTGCCGGCAGCGCGCTGCTCGCCCTGCTGTTGAGGGTATTCCCGCCGGCCTACGCCTGGCAGGGCGCGTTTAGCTGCGCCGCCGCCATAACCCTGTTGCCGCTGCTGTTTTGCCTGCGGCTGAATAATCGGGCGATTATCCATCGCCTGCACACTACTCTGGAGAAGTCATGAACCCTTATCTGCAGGAAGTCGTCGACGCCCATGTCCTTATCGAACGCTGGTTAAGCCACGGGGAAGGAAGCGCTGAGGCGCTGATGAGCCGTTTTGCCGCCGAATTCACCATGATCCCTCTGAGCGGCGAGAAGATGGACTACCCGACGGTGAGCCGTTTTTTCCACCAGGCGGGCGCAAGCCGTCCGGAATTACACATTGTGGTGGATCAGGCGAAAATCATCAGCGAGTGGCACGACGGCGCCGCCGTGCTGTACCGTGAACGCCAAACGCTGGCTGATGGCAGTGAGAACGTACGCTGGTCGACGGCGATTTTTCAGCAAGCGGAAGGGAAAATTGTCTGGCGCCATCTGCAGGAAACCCGCCTCGGCTAGCGCAAAGAAAAAGGCCCCGTCTTTCGAGGGGGCCTTTTTGAGAGAAAAGATCTTATTCGCGGAAGAGCGCTTCGATATTCAGTCCTTGCCCCTGCAGAATTTCCCGCAGGCGACGCAGACCTTCCACCTGGATCTGACGCACACGCTCGCGAGTGAGGCCAATTTCACGGCCCACATCTTCCAGGGTGGCGGCTTCATAACCCAGCAGACCGAAACGACGCGCCAGAACCTCACGCTGCTTGGCGTTCAGTTCGAACAGCCATTTAACGATGCTTTGTTTCATATCATCGTCCTGCGTGGTGTCTTCCGGGCCGTTCTCTTTCTCATCGGCCAGAATATCCAGCAGCGCTTTTTCTGAATCGCCACCCAGCGGGGTATCCACCGAGGTGATGCGCTCGTTCAGACGCAGCATACGGCTGACGTCATCGACCGGTTTGTCCAGCTGTTCGGCAATCTCTTCCGCGCTCGGCTCGTGGTCCAGCTTGTGGGACAACTCGCGCGCGGTACGCAGATAGACGTTCAGCTCTTTGACAATGTGGATCGGCAAACGGATCGTACGGGTTTGGTTCATGATCGCCCGTTCAATAGTCTGGCGGATCCACCAGGTCGCATAGGTCGAAAAACGGAACCCACGTTCCGGGTCAAACTTCTCAACGGCGCGGATCAGGCCGAGGTTACCTTCTTCAATCAGATCCAGCAGCGCCAGACCACGATTGCTGTAACGACGGGCAATCTTCACCACCAGACGCAGGTTGCTTTCAATCATGCGACGGCGTGAAGCGACATCACCACGCAGTGCGCGACGCGCGAAATAGACTTCCTCTTCCGCGGTCAGCAGTGGGGAATAACCAATCTCTCCAAGATAAAGCTGAGTGGCGTCAAGCACGCGTTGCGTTGCGCCTTGCGACAGCAGCTCTTCCTCAGCCAGATCGCTATCACTGGGTTCCTCTTCTACTAAGGCCTTCTCGTCGAAAACCTCAATTCCGTTCTCATCAAATTCCGCGTCTTCATTTAAATCATGAACTTTCAGCGTATTCTGACTCATAAAGGTGGCTCCTACCCGTGATCCCTGAGCAAAGCACCTTCCACGGCGCATCAACAAAAGACGCCAGGACGATTTCCCCTACTCCTCTCAGCGAGAGGCGCATAGACACCGCCCTGGCGCCTGTTAGCTAATGCTTCGCTTATCCGTACTTTGCCAAATTATCGCTGCGGTAAGTACTGCAGCGGGTTGACGGATTTCCCCTTGTAACGAATTTCAAAATGTAATCTTGTTGAGCTGGTTCCGGTGCTACCCATGGTAGCGATTTTCTGCCCCGCTTTGACTTCCTGTTGCTCCCGAACCAGCATGGTATCGTTATGAGCGTAGGCACTCAGGTAATCATCGTTATGTTTGATGATAATAAGATTACCGTAGCCGCGCAGTGCGTTACCGGCATAGACGACGCGCCCATCGGCGGTCGCGACAATAGCCTGTCCCTTACTGCCTGCAATGTCGATACCTTTATTGCCGCCTTCCGCGCCACTAAAGTTCTCGATAACTTTGCCATCAGTCGGCCAGCGCCATGATGAGATCGGCGAACTGGTTGACGTACTGCTTGCAGTCGGCTGGGTTGTGCTCACCGTTGTAGGTGCCGTCACCGGCGCGACAACCGTCGAGGTCGTGGTCGCTGGTTTATTATTAGGCAACATCTTGGTAGCACTTTGTTCACCTGAGGATTCAGAATACGTAATAGTCGGTTGTGAAGCAACCACCGCGGTCGATTTTTGTGCAGAAGTTGTGGTGGCCGTCGCACCGCCGCTCGCCCTTGCGCTGGCCTGAGAAACGGCGTTTTCACCGGTGATCGGCTGGCCTGAAGCGTTGCCGACCTGCAGCACCTGACCGACGTTCAGGGCGTACGGGGCCGGGACATTGTTGCGTTGCGCCAGGTCACGGAAATCGTTGCCGGTGACCCAGGCGATATAGAACAGGGTGTCGCCGCGTTTGACCGTATAGGTACTGCCGCCGGTATAGCTACCTTTCGGAATATCGCCATATTTGCGGTTGTAAACGATCTTGCCATTCACCGTCTGCACCGGTTCCTGCGCCATTGGCTGCGGCTGAATGGTCTGAGTCTGCACCGGCTGGATCGGCTGCGCCTGAGGAGCAGACTGGACGCCGGAGGATGGCGGCGTAATCAACATGCCGGAATTGGTGCTGGAAGAGGCGGCACCGCCGGCAGAGCTCACCGGCGCAGGCGGATTATTGGTGTTGGTACATCCGGCCAGCCAGAGTGAAACCAGTGAAAGAGCCGCAATACGGCTGACGGTAAATTTGGTGCTTCCCGCGCTCATTTATCCCCCAGGAATATGTTAACTGCCAATATCTTGCTTACCGGGCGACGCCCGGCCAGGACACTGAAAAATGTGTCCACCCTACGCCTAAAGTCAGGCAAAAAAAACCTGGAATAATCCGGGTCTCAGGCCAGCTCCCCTTTCACCAGGGGAACAAAGCGAACGGCCTCGACGGTATCAATGATAAATTCGTTGCCCCGGCGACGGATCCGTTTGAGAAACTGATGCTCCTCGCCAACCGGCAGTACCAGCACGCCGTCGTCATCCAGCTGCGCCAGCAGCGCGGTCGGTATTTCCGGCGGCGCCGCCGTCACAATAATGGCATCAAACGGCGCCCGCGCCTGCCAACCTTGCCACCCATCGCCATGACGGGTTGAAACATTATGTAAATCAAGTTGTTTCAGGCGACGACGCGCCTGCCACTGTAAACTCTTAATTCGCTCTACCGAGCAAACGTGATGCACCAGGTGCGCCAGGATGGCGGTCTGGTAACCGGAACCGGTGCCGATCTCAAGCACCCGCGACTCCGGCGTCAGCGCCAGCAGCTCGGTCATCCGCGCCACCATGTACGGCTGGGAGATGGTTTGCCCCTGGCCAATCGGCAGCGCGGTGTTTTCCCACGCTTTATGTTCAAAGGCTTCATCAACAAATTTTTCGCGCGGGACGCGCGCGATCGCCTCGAGGACACGTTCATCGACGATGCCCTGCGTGCGCAGTTGATTCAACAAACTTTCAACACGTTTACTTACCATTGCCTGTCAACCCCGACACGTTCCAGCCAATCGGTGACCACCTCATGCGCCTGATGGGCGGTTAAATCGACGTGCAATGGCGTAACGGAAACATAGCCTTCATCCACTGCCGCAAAATCGGTGCCCGGCCCGGCGTCGCGCTTATCGCCCGGCGGGCCAATCCAGTAAAGGGTATTGCCGCGCGGATCCTTTTGCGGGATCACCTGGTCGGCAGGATGGCGGTTGCCGCAGCGGGTCACGCGGATACCTTTGATCTGGTCAAGGGGCAGGTCCGGGACATTGACGTTGAGGATCCGCCCGGTGCGCAGCGGTTCACGGCTGAGTCCGCGCAGGAGAGTGCAGGTCACCGCCGCGGCGGTGTCGTAGTGTTGATAGCCATTGAGCGACACGGCCAGCGCGGGGAATCCCAGATGGCGGCCTTCCATCGCCGCCGCCACGGTGCCGGAGTAAATGACGTCATCGCCCAGGTTGGGCCCGGCGTTGATTCCGGAAACGACGATGTCCGGACGCGGGCGCATCAGCGCGTTCACGCCGAGGTAGACGCAGTCCGTCGGCGTCCCCATCTGGACGGCGATATCGCCATTTTCATAGGTAAAGGTGCGCAGTGACGATTCCAGCGTCAGCGAATTCGAAGCCCCGCTGCGGTTACGATCGGGTGCAACCACCTGGACCTCGGCAAACTCCCTTAAGGCCTTCGCCAGGGTCTGTATCCCCGGCGCATGGATCCCGTCATCGTTACTCAGCAATATTCGCATAGTCACCCGTTGTATTGATAAGCTCCCTGACCACGCTGGTGGCGAAGCTGCCCGCCGGCAGCCAGAAACGCAGTTCAACGGTTGCATCATCCCACCAGTTCCAGCTCAGCTGCTGCGGATAGAGGAGCATCGCCCGGCGCGCCGCCTCGACTTTCTCCCGCACCAGCAGTGTCTGCAGCAAGGTTTCCTCGGCGATGGCGGCCTGCTCGGCGGCCAGAGCGTCGCGCTGGCTTCCCCAGTCGCCGCTGCCCGGCAGCGCAGCCGTGATCATCAGTTCGCGGTTATGCACCCGCGCCTGCGAAACCTCGAGTTCTTCCGGTGTGACGACAAACCAGCTCCCACGCCCCGCTAATTGTAGCGCATCGCCATCAACAACCTGATTAAATTCCGTTTTTTTTAATCTAATACTGACTTGCTGATTAAACAACGCGCTGCGGGCCGCCGACAACCAAAAACTGCGCTTATTGCGATCGCGCACCGGCGCGCCGCTCTCCGCCCAGCGCAGCGCGCCCTGCAGATTGCTGCCGCCGATGCCAAAGCGCTGAGCGCCGAAATAGTTCGGCACGCCCCGTTCAGCGATGGCCTGCAGACGCGTCTCCACCTCCTGGCGATCGCTTACCTCGCGCAGGATCAGGGTAAACTGGTTGCCCTTCAGCGCGCCTAATCGCAGCTTACGCTTATGGCGGGCATATTCCAGTACCTGGCAGCCCTCGAGCTGAAATTTGCTCAGATCCGGCATCTCTTTGCCGGGCACCCGGGCGCACAGCCACTGCTCGGTGACGGCGTGCTTATCTTTTTGCCCGGCGAAGCTCACTTCACGGGCATGGATTTTGAGGAATTTCGCCAGCGCATCGGCGACAAAGCGTGTATTGCAGCCGTTTTTGAGGATCCGCACCAGCACGTGCTCGCCTTCGCCGTCCGGGGCGAAGCCCAGGTCTTCCACCACCAGGAAATCTTCCGGATTGGCTTTCAGCAGCCCGCTGCTCTGCGGCTTGCCGTGCAGCCAGGTCAGTTGGTCAAAGGCGATCATTTGTCGGCCTTACGCAGCAGCGCGACCGCTTCGCAGGCGATCCCTTCCCCGCGGCCGGTGAAGCCCAGCTTCTCGGTGGTGGTCGCTTTCACGTTGACGTCGTCCATATGGCAGCCGAGATCTTCAGCGATAAAAACGCGCATCTGCGGGATATGCGGCAGCATTTTCGGCGCCTGGGCGATAATGGTGACGTCGACGTTGCCGAGCGTATAGCCTTTGGCCTGGATGCGGCGCCACGCTTCGCGCAGCAGCTCGCGGCTGTCGGCGCCTTTAAACGCCGGATCGGTATCCGGGAACAGCTTGCCAATATCGCCGAGCGCCGCGGCGCCCAGCAGCGCATCGGTCAGCGCATGCAGCGCGACGTCGCCGTCGGAGTGGGCCAGCAGCCCTTTTTCATAAGGAATGCGTACCCCGCCAATGATGATTGGGCCTTCACCGCCAAAAGCGTGTACGTCAAAACCATGTCCAATTCGCATTAAGCTTTCTCCTGGTGTCGGGAACGGGTGAGGTAAAATTCCGCCAGCGCCAGATCTTCCGGGCGCGTCACTTTAATATTATCAGCGCGTCCGGCGACCAGCTGCGGATGGAAGCCGCAGTACTCCAGCGCCGAGGCTTCATCGGTGATGGTGGCCCCCTCGTTCAGCGCCCGGGTGAGGCAATCCACCAGCAGCTCGCGAGGGAAAAATTGCGGGGTGAGCGCGTGCCACAGGTCATTACGATCGATGGTATGGGCGACGGCGGTTTTACCCGGCTCGGCGCGCTTCATGGTGTCGTGCACCGGCGCTGCGAGGATCCCGCCGACGCGGCTGGTTTCACAGAGTGCCAGCAGGCGGCTGAGGTCATCCTGATGCAGGCAGGGGCGCGCGGCGTCATGCACCAGCACCCACTGCGCCTCCGGCAACGCCTGCAGGCCGGCTAGCACCGAATCGGCGCGCTCGGCGCCGCCATCCACGACGGTAATTTGCGGGTGCTGGGCCAGCGGCAGCTGGCTGAAGCGCCGATCGCCGGGGCTGACGGCAATCACCACGCGCTGGACGCGCGGATCCGCCAGCAGCGCGGCGACCGCATGTTCGAGAATCGTTTTGTTACCGATTGAGAGATATTGTTTCGGGCATTCCGTTTGCATGCGGCGGCCGAAACCGGCTGCCGGCACCACGGCGCAAATGCCCGGAAAAGTGGCTGCCATGTTGTAATCCTGGGCCTGGTTATCGATTGTTCTGCTGTTGCCCCGATGCCTGGTTGCGTTTAGACGCATCCGGTACCAGACGATAGAAGGTTTCGCCCGGGCGGGTCATGCTGAGTTCATTGCGCGCACGCTCCTCGATCGCTTCCTGACCGCCGTTGAGGTCGTCAATTTCGGCAAACAGCTGATCGTTGCGTGCTTTTAATTTGGCGTTAGTCGCCTGCTGGGCGGTGACGTCGTCGTTAACCCGCGTGTAGTCATGCAGGCCGTTTTTACCGAACCACAGCGAATATTGTAGCCAGACCAGCAAAGCTAATAATAGCAGCGTTAGTTTACCCATCCTGCCCCCTGAAAAACGGCATCATCATCCCAAAACTTGCCCGGGTACGCTACCGGGGCGCGCGGACGATGCCGCGTAACGCGGGGACTGTACCATATTTTTGCTGCTGATACCCATGCTTGATTCATACCAGAAACGGGTTATCCCAACAGCCAGAGGAAGAGGAGCGCAAACATCAGCCCGACGGTCAGGATGGTCGCGCTGGCGCTATAGAGCAGTTTGCCATTGAGCAGAGAGTGCAGCGCAATACCGACCACCACCGCCACCGGCATCAACGCAAGGAAGAATGGCCAGGTGTAGAGGAGGAAGAAAAGTGTATTACTGCCATAGAGAAGGAAGGGAATACCCAGCGCCAGCAGCCATGAAATAAAGCCCACGGCAGCGCCCGACAAAGACCAGGTGGTCTCGTCGCCGGTCGCCGGAGGCGGTTCTGAACGAATAATACTGAGGTTCTGGGTATTGCGCATATCGAATCCTGTAGACCGGGCAACCGGCACCCCTCGATGCCGCTGCCGTTTCAGGATCTGATAATATCGCTCTGTTGCAGCAGGTCTAATAGTTGGTGCACCAAATTTGTTACCAATTGTTCACCATCCAGATGAATTTCCGCCTTTTCCGGTGCCTCATAGACCGAGTCTATGCCGGTGAAATTGCGTAATTCCCCTGCCCTCGCCTTCTTATACAATCCTTTCGGATCCCGCGCCTCGCAGATGGCCAGCGGGGTATCGACGAACACTTCGATAAAGCGTCCCTCCCCCAGGCGCTCGCGCACCATCTGTCGCTCCGCGCGGTGCGGAGATATAAATGCCGTCAATACAACCAGCCCGGCATCGACCATCAGCCTGGCCACTTCACCGACGCGGCGAATATTCTCTTTGCGATCCTCATCACTGAATCCCAGGTCGCTGCACAAGCCATGACGTACGTTATCGCCGTCCAGCAGATAGGTGCTGACGCCGCGCTCATGCAAGGCTTCCTCCAGCGCCCCGGCGACGGTGGATTTACCCGACCCCGAAAGGCCGGTAAACCACAGCACCACGCCGCGATGGCCGTGATGCTGTTCCCGCTGCTGCTGGGTCACAGGATGGGCATGCCAGACGACGTTTTCGTCATGCTGGGCCATTATTTGCCTCCCAGCAGGTCGCGGGCGTCCCAGTGCGGGAAGTGTTTGCGGATCAGCTGGTTCAGTTCCAGCTCGAAAGCGCTGTACTGCGATGCCGACGTCGGCGCCTGCAGGTGCGGCTCGTTGACCATCCCGGCGCCGACGGTGACGTTGGTCAGACGATCGATAAAGATAAGCCCGCCGGTCACTGGGTTTTGCTGATAGGGATCCAGCACTAAAGGTTCGTCAAAGGTCAGCTCCACCAGCCCGATGCCGTTCAGCGGCAGAGACTCGACTTCACGCTGGGTCAGGTTGTTAATATCTACCTGGTAACGGATAGCATCCACGCGGGCGCGGGTCTTCTTACCGGCGATTTTGATGTCGTAGCTCTGCCCCGGGGTCAACGCCTGCTCGGCCATCCACACCACGTCGATGCTGGCGCTTTGCACCGCCGGCAGCGTGGCTTGCGCGTCAACCAGCAGGTCGCCGCGGCTGATGTCGATTTCATCTTTCAGCACAATGGTAATGGCTTCCCCGGCGGCGGCTTCCTGCAGATCGCCGTCGAAGGTGACGATACGCGCCACGCTCGACTCGACGCCCGACGGCAGCACCTTCAGACGCTGGCCGACCTGCACGGTACCGGAGGCGACCGTACCGGAGAAGCCGCGGAAATCGAGGTTCGGACGGTTAACATACTGCACCGGGAAGCGCAGCGGTTGGCTCTCCACTACCCGTTGGATCTCCACCGTTTCGAGGACTTCCAGCAGAGTCGGGCCGCTGTACCACGGCATGTTCGCGCTCTGGCTGGCGACATTATCGCCCTCCAGCGCCGACAGCGGCACAAAGCGAATATCGAGGTTGCCCGGCAGCTGCTCGGCAAAAGTCAGGTAAGCTTCACGGATCTCGTTGAAGCGCGCTTCGCTAAACTCGACGAGATCCATTTTGTTGACCGCCACCACCAGGTGTTTAATGCCCAGCAGGGTGGAGATAAAGCTGTGACGGCGGGTCTGGTCGAGCACGCCTTTACGCGCGTCGATCAGCAGGATCGCCAGATCGCAGGTGGACGCGCCGGTGGCCATATTGCGGGTGTACTGCTCGTGCCCCGGGGTGTCGGCGATGATAAATTTGCGTTTTTCCGTCGAGAAGTAGCGATAGGCCACGTCGATGGTGATGCCCTGCTCGCGCTCGGCCTGCAGGCCATCCACCAGCAGCGCCAGGTCCAGTTTTTCGCCCTGGGTGCCGTGACGCTTGCTGTCGTTGTGCAGCGAAGAGAGCTGATCTTCATAGATCTGGCGGGTATCGTGCAGCAGACGGCCAATCAGGGTGCTTTTACCGTCATCGACGCTGCCGCAGGTCAGAAAACGCAGCAGGCTCTTGTGCTGTTGCGCGTGCAGATAAGCTTCTACGCCGCCTTCATTGGCAATTTGTTGGGCAATGGTCGTGTTCATGGCGGCTCCTTAGAAATAACCCTGACGTTTCTTCAGCTCCATCGAGCCGGCCTGGTCGCGATCGATGACGCGCCCCTGACGTTCGCTGGTGGTGGATACCAGCATCTCTTCAATAATTTCCGGCAGCGTCTGCGCTTCAGACTCCACCGCGCCGGTCAGCGGCCAGCAGCCGAGGGTACGGAAACGCACCATCCGTTTTTCAATCACTTCGCCCGGCTGCAGATCGATACGGTCGTCGTCGATCATCATCAGCATGCCGTCGCGCTCCAGCACCGGGCGCTCAGCGGCCAGATACAGCGGCACGATTTCGATGTTTTCCAGATAGATGTACTGCCAGATATCCAGCTCGGTCCAGTTGGAGAGCGGGAAGACGCGGATGCTTTCGCCTTTGTTAATCTGGCCGTTGTAGTTGTGCCACAGCTCCGGACGCTGGTTTTTCGGGTCCCAGCGGTGGAAGCGGTCGCGGAAGGAGTAGATGCGCTCTTTGGCGCGGGATTTTTCCTCATCACGCCGCGCGCCGCCGAATGCGGCGTCAAAGCCGTATTTGTTCAGCGCCTGCTTCAGCCCTTCGGTTTTCATGATATCGGTATGTTTGGCGCTGCCGTGGACGAACGGGTTGATGCCCATCGCCACCCCTTCCGGGTTTTTATGCACCAGCAGCTCGCAGCCATAGGCTTTGGCAGTACGGTCGCGGAACTCATACATCTCACGGAATTTCCAGCCGGTATCGACGTGCAGCAGCGGGAACGGCAGGGTTCCCGGATAAAACGCTTTGCGCGCCAGATGCAGCATTACGCTGGAATCTTTCCCGATGGAGTACATCATCACCGGGTTAGAAAATTCGGCGGCCACCTCACGAATAATATGGATGCTTTCCGCCTCCAGTTGCCGCAGGTGAGTGAGTCGTTTTTGGTCCATAACCGTTCCTTAAGCCAGATTGACCACCGAAGAGTTAAACCCCTCGGCGGATGATGTATGTTGAAACCAGGCGAGCTGCTGATGCAGCTGCACCACTTCGCCGACCACCAGCAGGGCGGGCATCGTGGCGTCTTTCGCCAGGTGTTCGAGTTGTTGCAATGTGCCGGTTATCGTCTGCTGATCGTCGCGGGTACCGCGGGAAATCACCGCTACCGGCGTATTGCTGTCGCGACCGTGGGCGATCAGCTGGGCGCTGATTTCCGCCGCCTTCATGGTGCCCATGTAAATGGCCAACGTCTGTTGGCTCTTCGCCAGCAGCGCCCAGTCGAAGGGAGCGCTGTCCGGCTTATAGTGCCCGGTGACAAAGACGGCGCTTTGCGCATAATCGCGATGGGTCAGTGGAATACCGGCGTAGGCCGTCGCGCCGGCGGCGGCAGTGACGCCAGGCACCACCTGGAACGGGATGCCCGCGGCGGCGGCAGCCTGCAGCTCTTCTGCGCCGCGGCCAAAAATAAACGGATCCCCGCCCTTCAGACGCACGACGGTTTTCCCCGCCTTCGCCGCCTCCACCAGCAGCTGATTGGTTTCATGCTGCGGCACCGAGTGCTCGCCGGCGCGCTTACCGACGCAAACCAGCTCGGCATCGCGGCGCACCAGTTCGAGAACCGGCTGGGTCACCAGATGGTCGTGGAAAACCACGTCCGCCTGCTGGATCGCCTGCAGGCCACGCAGGGTCAGCAGCCCGGCATCGCCCGGTCCGGCCCCCACCAGAATAATTTCACCTGTTTCGCGTTCAGGCTTATCCAGCTCATCCTGCAGCGCTTTTTCCGCCTCCGCAGTGTTGCCCGCCACCATCAGGCTGGCGAAGCGGCCGGTAAAGACCCGCTCCCAAAAGCGGCGACGCGCTTCGGTGGTCGTCAGACGGGTTTTCAGATGATTGCGCCAGTAGCTCGCCGATTCCGCCAGACGCCCGAGGTTCGTCGGCAGCAGCGCTTCGATTTTTTCGCGCAGAATACGCGACAGCACCGGCGCTTTCCCGCTGGAGGAGATCGCCACCAGCAGCGGCGAACGGTCGACGATAGAAGGGAAGACAAACGAGCAGAGCGCCTGGTTATCCACTACGTTGACCAGCCGGTAGCGCGCGTTAGCCGCCGCAAACACCCGCTGGTTAAGCGCCTCGTCCTCCGTGGCGGCAATCACCAGAAAGACATCATCCACCAGAGCGTCGCTAAATTCCGTCGCCCGCCAGCTAAGCGCCTGGCGCGCCGCCAGATCGGCCAGCGCCGGAGACAGCGTCCCGGCGACCACCTGCACCTGCGCCTGGGCGCGCAGCAGAAACTTGATCTTGCGTTCAGCAATCTCACCGCCGCCGATCACCAGCACGGGCCTTTGTTTCAGTTCGGCAAAAAGGGGCAAGTAATCCACGGGGTAACAACTCTCTTACAATCAGCGATACTGCGACTATAGGGTGCGCCTTAGAGCAAATGAAATTACGAAATGGAATGAGTTGTGACACAAAGGAATAACGCAGTGGAAATCTAAATATCAAAAAGTGCTTAACACGCTATTTTTCCGCTATTTAAGAGCAATTGAAATTGTTTAACCGCGGTCACAGTTTCATACTGTACGCGTCAAATTGTCTCGTTCGTGTAAGGACCCCTTATGTTTTCCGCGTTGTGCCGCCGTCTGCTTCCGCTGGCGCTCGGCACCGGTTTTGTTTTCGCCGCCGCCCCCGCATTCAGCGCGCTGGGCGACACCGCCAGTAGTCAGGCTCGCCATATCGCCACCGTCTTCCCGGGACGAATGACCGGAACGCCCCCGGAAATGCTCTCAGCTGACTATCTGCGCCAGCAGTTCGCCCGGATGGGCTATCAGAGCGACGTGCGGAGCTTCAATACCCGCTACATCTATACCGACAGCAACCAGCGTAAAAACTGGCATAACGCCACCGGCAGTACAGTGATCGCCGCCCATGAAGGCCAGTCTCGCCAGCAAATCATCATCATGGCGCACCTCGATACCTACGCGCCGCAGAGCGATAAAGACGTCGAAAACAACCTCGGCGGCCTGACGCTGCAGGGAATTGACGACAACGCGATGGGGCTCGGGGTGATGCTGGAGCTGGCGGAGCATTTAAAGAACGTCCCCACCCGCTATGGCATTCGCTTTATCGCCACCAGCGGCGAAGAGGAAGGTCGTCTCGGCGCGCAAAACCTGCTGCAGCGGATGAGCGAGGCGGAAAAGAAAAATACCCTGCTGGTGATCAATCTCGATAACCTGGTGGTGGGCGATAAGCTTTACTTCAACAGCGGCCGCCGCACGCCGGCCTCGGTGCGCAAGCTGACCCGCGATCGCGCGCTGGCTATCGCCCGCAGCAAAGGCATCGCCGCCTACACCAATCCGGGACTCAATCCGGCTTACCCGAAAGGCACCAGCTGCTGTAATGACGCCAGCGTCTTCGACAACGCGGGGATCCCGGTGCTGTCGGTCGAAGCGACCAACTGGTCATTAGGCAAGAAAGATGGCTATCAGCAGCGGAGCAAATCGCGCAGCTTCCCGCAGGGAATCAGCTGGCATGACGTTCAGCTGGATAATCAGCAATATATCGACAACGCGCTGCCGGGACGGATCGAGCATCGCGGGCGCGATGTCGTGAAAGTGATGCTGCCGCTGGTGAAAGAGCTGGCGAAGGTGGAGAAGAAAAGCTGACGGGTGCAAATGAACACGCGGTATCACCCGCGTGTTCTCTTTCACACCATTCCCTGAGGAAGCGCTAATCAACCCTCGTGCAATCCGCACTCGCGTTTAAGCCCGAAGAACCGGGTCTCTTCTTCTGCCATGCCCGGCTCCCATTTGCGGGTGGTATGGGTATCGCCTACCGACAGATACCCCTGATCCCACAGCGGATGGTATTTCAGCCCATGCTTTTGCAGATACTGATACACCGTCCGGTTATCCCAGTCGATAATCGGCAACACCTTGAACACCCCGCGCTGGACCGCCAGCACCGGAAGCGTCGCCCGACTGCCCGACTGCTCGCGGCGCAGACCGGCAAACCACGTCTGCGCGTTCAGCTCTTTCAGCGCCCGGTTCATCGGTTCAACCTTGTTGATCTCATTGTATTTCTCAATGCCCTCAACGCCCTGCTCCCACAGCTTGCCGTAGCGCGCCTCCTGCCAGGCCGCGCTTTCGGCCGCGCGGTAGACCTTCAGGTTCAGCTTGAGCTTGTCCGTCAGCTCGTCAATAAACTGGTAGGTTTCCGGGAACAGGTAACCGGTATCGGTGAGGATCACCGGAATGTCCGGGCGGATTTGATTCACCAGGTGCAAACTCACCGCCGCCTGAATACCAAAGCTTGACGACAGCACATAGTCTCCCGGCAGGTTTTCCAGCGCCCAGGCCACACGCCCTTCGGCGTCGAGCTTTTCCAGTTGGGCGTTGGTTTCCGCGAGTGCCAGAATGCGTTCCACTTTCGGCAATGCATTAAGCGCGTTTAGATCGAGTACGGACATAAGAACCTCGTTTGCCTGTTTTGCCGGGCGGCACTGCGATTGCCCGGCCTACGGGTTTTACAGGCCCGGATCGCTACGCGCCACCGGGCACCAGGATGTTACTCCCAGAAATCGCGGGCTGGATCGAGCACCGGGCGAATGATGCCCGCACGCACCGTAAAGTCGCCGAAGCCTTCACCCGCTTCGCGCTCTTTCGCCCAGCGCCCAACCAGTTGGTCTAGCGAGTCGAGAATTTCCGACTCGGTAATGTTCTCACGGTACATCCGCGGGATGCGGGTGCCGCTGCGGTTACCGCCGATGTGCAGGTTATAGCGGCCTGGCGCTTTCCCCACCAGCCCCACTTCCGCCAGCATCGCGCGGCCGCAGCCGTTCGGACAGCCGGTGACGCGGGTGACGATATGCTCATCGCTCACGCCATGCTTGCTCATCACCCCTTCCACCTTGTCGATAAACGACGGCAGGAAACGCTCGGCTTCCGCCATCGCCAGCGGGCAGGTCGGGAAGGAGACGCAGGCCATTGAGTTTTCGCGCTGCGGGGTGACGGCATTCATCAGACCATGATCCCGCGCCAGCTTCTCGATCCGCGCCTTCTGATCTTCCGGTACGCTGGCGACGATCAGGTTCTGATTGGCGGTGATGCGGAATTCGCCCTGATGGATCTTAGCAATCTCCAGCAGACCGGTTTTCAGCGGGCGCCCCGGATAATCCAGAATGCGGCCGTTTTCAATAAACAGCGTCAGGTGCCATTTATCATCAATCCCCTTCACCCAGCCGATGCGGTCGCCGCGGCCGGTGAATTCGTACGGGCGGATCGGCTCAAACTTAATGCCTGCCCGGCGCTCCACTTCCGCCTTAAAGGTTTCAACGCCAACGCGCTCAAGGGTGTACTTGGTTTTCGCATTCTTACGGTCGGTACGGTTACCCCAGTCGCGCTGGGTAGTCACGACCGCTTCCGCCACCGCCAGAGTATGCTCCAGCGGCAGATAACCGAATTCGCTCGCCGTGCGGGCGTAGGTTTTTTTGTTACCGTGTTCGATGGAAAGACCGCCGCCCACCAGCAGGTTAAAGCCCACCAGCTTGCCGTTTTCGGCGATCGCCACAAAGTTCATGTCGTTGGCGTGCAGATCGATATCGTTCTGCGGCGGGATCACCACCGTGGTTTTAAACTTACGCGGCAGATAGGTCTGACCGAGGATCGGCTCTTCGTCAGTGGTGGCGACCTTTTTCTGATCCAGCCAGATCTCGGCATAGGCGCGGGTGCGCGGCAGCAAATGCTCGGAGATCTTTTTCGCCCACTCGTAGGCCTCAGCGTGCAGCTGCGATTCGTACGGGTTGGAGGTGCACAGCACGTTACGGTTCATATCGTTGGCGGTGGCCAGCGCGTCCAGCCCCACCGAGTGCAGCATCTGATGCACCGGCTTGACGTTCTTTTTCAGAATGCCGTGAAACTGGAAAGTCTGCCGGTTGGTCAGGCGAATACTGCCGTAAATGGTGTTCTCGGCGGCAAACTTATCGATCGCCTTCCACTGGGTGGTGGTGATCACCCCGCCCGGCAGACGGCAGCGCAGGAGCATCGCATGACGCGGCTCCAGCTTCTGAGCGGCGCGCTCCGCGCGGATATCGCGATCGTCCTGCTGGTACATACCGTGGAAACGGATCAGCAGGAAGTTATCGCCTTTAAAACCGCCGGTCAGACCGTCGTTTAAATCTTCCGCAATGGTGCCGCGCAGGTAGTTGCTCTCGAGCTTCATACGCTCGGCATCGGTCAGTTTACCTTCGACCACTAAAGGCCCCGGATGTTTTTCGCTCATTAGTAGACATCTCGCTGATAACGGCGCTCAACGCGCAGCTCACTTAAAAATTCGTCCGCCGCTTCGGCGTCCATCGCGCCGTATTCGGCAATCACTTCCAGTAAAGTCTGTTCCACGTCTTTCGCCATACGATTGGCGTCGCCGCAAACATAAATGTGGGCGCCATCATTGATCCAGCGCCACAGCTCGGCCCCCTGCTCACGCAGTTTGTCCTGCACATAGATTTTTTGTTGTTGATCGCGGGACCAGGCCAGATCGATACGGGTCAGCAGACCCTCTTTCACATAGCTCTGCCACTCCACCTGATAGAGGAAATCTTCGGTGAAGTGCGGGTTGCCGAAGAACAGCCAGTTCTTACCTGGCGCCCCGTCCGCTGCGCGCTGCTGCATGAAGGCGCGGAACGGCGCAATACCGGTGCCCGGGCCAATCATGATCACCGGCGTCTCCGGGTTAGCCGGCAGACGGAAGTTGTCGTTGTGCTCGATAAAGACGCGGACTTCGCCATCCTCTTCCACGCGGTCGGCGAGGAAGCTGGAGGCGCCGCCAGCCCGGGCGCGGCCTTCGATGTCATAGCGCACCACGCCCACGGTGACATGCACTTCGCTCTCCACTTCCGCCTGCGAGGAGGCAATAGAGTACAGACGCGGCGTCAGCGGGCGCAGCAGACCGATTAACGCCTCGGCGTCCAGCTGCGCTGGGGAGAAACGGACCATATCGACGATCGGCGTCGCGGCGGCATACTGCTGCAGTTGAGCTTTATCGCCCACCAGCGGCAGCAGCGATTCGCTGCGGGTCAGGGTGGCGTAGTTTTCGACGATAGTCGCGGTGTTAACCGTCAGCTCAAAATGCCACTGCAGGGCTTCCGCCAGCGGCAGGGTTTTGCCCTCGACGGTCACCGGCTCGTCGCCTTTCAGCCACAGCAGCTCCACCAGCTCTTTCACCAGCTGAGGATCGTTTTGATACCAGACGCCCAGGGCGTCGCCCGGCTGATAGCGCAGACCGGAATCACCGAGGTCAATTTCGATATGGCGTACATCTTTTTCTGAATCGCGGCCGGTGATTTTCTGGTTGACCGACAGGGTCGCCGTCAGCGGAGCCTCTTTGCTGTAGGGACTGGTGTGAATGTCGTTCACTGCGCCGCTGGCGGACAGCTGAGCGGGCGCGGCGACCGGCGCACGGGCCTTCAGCACCTCAACGACGCGCGCGCGCCATTCAGCGGCCGCGGCCTGATATTCAACGTCGGCGTCGACGCGATCGAGCAGGCGTTCCGCGCCAAGTTCGGCCAGCTTGCTGTCGAAATCTTTGCCGGACTGGCAGAAGAATTCATAAGAGGTATCGCCGAGGCCAAAGACGGCGAATGCGGTCCCGTCCAGCTTCGGCGCTTTCTTCGAGAACAGGAACTTATGCAATGCGACCGCTTCTTCCGGCGGCTCACCTTCCCCCAGGGTGGAGGTCACGACCACCAGCAGTTTTTCAGCAGCAATTTGTTTGAATTTATAATCGCCTGCATTCACCAGCTTCACGTTCAGCTTCGCCGCCAGCAGATCGTCGCGCAGCGCTTCGGCGACGCGGCGAGCGTTGCCGGTTTGCGAGGCGGAAATCAGCGTGATCGTCGGGACCTCGGCGGCCGGGGCGGGAACGGCGGCTGCCGCGCCGGACTGCTGATTCAGCACGCCCCAGAAATAGCCAGACACCCAGGCGAGCTGAGTGGGCGTGAAGTCAGTGGTGGCCGCCTGAAGGCGCGCCAGTTGCTCCGGGTTGAGCGGCAGCAAGTTGGAAGGTGGGGCCTGTGTCGTCATGCGTCGTTTGTTCCAGTAAGCAAAGCTGTTATTCGCACCCTGTCAGCGCGACAAAAACAGAAGAGAATAGAAGGTTAACGGCGGGCATAGTAACAATTAAAGAAGGGATGGAAATAATAAATAACCAAATGGACTAACCTGTTTTAGTTGTAGTTATTAACAACAAAATCGATTAAATAACTATTTGAAATATCACAACTTAATTCACTTAACCCAGATAAATGTGTCGATTTTCTGTTCAGGGCCGTTTTAGTTAATGCGAAAAAATGTACTTTCCGGTACCCTACGGCGGTTTTTTTCGTCCTGTTGAGAGTCAATGATGTCCACCACGCTGTTTAAAGATTTCACCTTCGAAGCCGCCCACCACCTGCCGCACGTCCCGGAAGGACACAAATGCGGTCGCCTGCATGGCCACTCCTTTATGGTGCGTCTGGAGATAACCGGTGAAGTCGATCCCCATACCGGGTGGATCATGGATTTTGCCGAGCTGAAGGCCGCCTTCAAGCCGACCTACGATCGCCTGGACCACTATTATCTGAACGATATCCCCGGTCTGGAAAACCCTACCAGCGAAGTGCTGGCCAAATGGATCTGGGATGAGATGAAACCGCGGGTACCGCTGCTGAGCGCGGTGATGGTGAAAGAGACCTGCACCGCCGGCTGCGTCTATCGCGGCGAGTAAGCGAAAAAAAGCCCGGTCAGTACGCTGCCGGGCTTTTTTATCAGGCGATATTCAGATATTTATGCGTCTGCATGGACAGGCGCCAGTTACGGGCGATGCAGGTGTCGATACACAGGCGCGTCGCGTCTTCTTTCTGGCTGATTGGCTGCAGGGCGATGATCCGCGGTTTGTCATCGCTCAGCGTTTCCAGCAGTTCGTCCAGTGCTTCGATGTCGCGGACGCGCCCTACCGGATGTTTGATCTCATCCGCCCGCTGCAGGGCCTGAGACAGCACGTCATACCCGCCGCGCATATTCACCTTCGGCGATACCGTCACCCAGGTATGAGGCGTACAGCGAACTTCGTGAGTGCCGCTGGTTTCAATCTGGCAGCTAAAGCCGTTTTGCTCCAGCAGCGAGGTTAACGGCGTTAAATCATGAATGCAGGGCTCACCGCCGGTAATGACCACGTGGCGGGCAGTCCACCCCTGACGACCGATAATCGCCAGCAGATCTTCACTGCTTGCCGGCCCCCACTTATCGCTCTCTTTGGTTTTCGCCAGGATACTGAACAACGACACTTCCCGATCGGCCAGTTTGTCCCAGGTATGCTTGGTGTCACACCACGCGCATCCTACCGGGCATCCCTGCAGACGAATAAAAATGGCAGGCACGCCGGTGAAGTAACCCTCGCCTTGCAGGGTCTGGAACATCTCGTTAATCGGGTACTGCATAGTCATCTCTGTTTAGGGTGATAAACGTTTATTATCGCAGATTTCACTGTCCAGGTCTTGTCCTGCGCTGCGATCGTTTTTTCCCTCACGGCGTCGCTTTCTCTCCCCGGAGGTTATTCATTGTTAATTAAAAGCATGCCTCTGTTTTCGTTTATTTCATTAGTGTGGTAAGGATTAAAATAAACGGCGCGCCATGCCACCGTAAAGAAAGATGTAACAGAAGATGTTTTTCGCGTTATAAACCAGAATATATTAAATGTCAGTATAAACACAAAAATATCTTTAAATACAGCAGTGTACAAACTGATACATGAAAGAGTGAATTATTTATCTGGTCTGAGAGTCGAATCCAATCCACCGCCGAAAATAAGCTTAAGCCCCTCTTAATAAAGTCCTGTTGCCCGCCATTTTTTATTTAATCGTCGTTTACTTTGTCCCTCCTAGAATCCCGCAGACCAACCATAATGAGATAGCGTTTATGACCACATTATTCATTACCGGCGTCACCGGTTTTCTGGGCGGCGCGGCGTTAGAGAAAATACTCCATCAGGATAGCCAGTTAGATCTGCTGCTGCTGGTGCGTGCCGACAGTCCCGACGCAGGCCTGGAGCGGGTCAAGGAGAACATGCGTAAGTTCAACATCGCCGAGGAGAAACTGGCGATGCTGCGCCCGCAGCAGATCCTGCTGGGCGATCTCGCCTCTCCGGAGCATTTTCTTAACGACCCGCGGCTTGAGCAAGTTACCCATGTCCTCAACTGCGCCGCTGTCGCCTCATTTGGCAGCAACCCGCTCATCTGGAAGGTTAACGTTGCGGGTACGCTGCGTCTGGCGCAACGGATGGCGCAGGTGGCGGGTCTGCAGCGTTTTCTTCACGTCGGCACCGCAATGTCCTGCTCACCGGAGCCGGATTCGCTGGTCGCCGAGAGCGCGGAGTTTCGGCAGCGCGCCGAGCATCTGGTGGAATATACCCACTCGAAATCGGCCATCGAGCAACTGATGCAGCAGCACTGCCCTACGCTACCGCTGGTCATTGCCCGCCCTTCTATTGTGGTGGGCCATACCCATCATGGCTGCCGGCCTTCCAGCAGTATTTTCTGGGTGTTCAGCATGGGGCTGATGCTGCAGAAATTTATGTGCGCGATGGAGGATCGGATCGATGTTATTCCGGTGGACTACTGCGCCGATGCCCTGCTGATGCTGCTTAACCAGCCGCTGGCCCGCGGCGAGGTGGTGCATATCTCTGCCGGCGAGGAGAACAGCGTGAAGTTTGCCGAAATCGACCGGGCGATGGCCCTGGCGCTGGAGCAGGCGCCGGTGGGAGACAAGTACGCCCAGGTGAGCTATGAAACGCTGGTCAAAATGCGTCGCGAACTGAAAGGAATTTTTGGGCCGTGCAATGAGCGACTGATGCTGAAAGCGATGCGCTTATATGGCGCGTTCGCCACGCTGAACGTGCGCTTTAGCAACGACAAGCTGCTGAGCATGGGGATGCCAAAACCGCCGCGCTTTACCGATTACATCGACCGCTGCGTGGAAACCACTCGCGGGCTGTCGATCCCTCAGCAAATGGCCGTCGACTTTAAATAATGGCCGCAGGCATAAAAAAAATGCCAGCCCGAAGGCTGGCATGCTTATTTCACAAAGACAGGATTAAGCCTGGCCTTTGATCTCTTTACGACCGTTGAACGGCGCTTGCTCACCCAGCGCTTCTTCGATACGAATCAGCTGGTTGTATTTAGCAACGCGGTCAGAACGGCTCATAGAACCGGTTTTGATCTGGCCTGCAGCGGTACCCACAGCCAGGTCGGCAATGGTCGCGTCTTCAGTTTCGCCAGAACGGTGAGAGATGACAGCGGTGTAGCCAGCGTCTTTCGCCATCTTGATAGCCGCCAGAGTTTCGGTCAGAGAACCGATCTGGTTGAATTTGATCAGGATGGAGTTAGCGATGCCTTTTTCGATGCCTTCTTTCAGGATCTTGGTGTTGGTTACGAACAGGTCGTCACCAACCAGCTGGATTTTGTCGCCCAGTACTTTGGTCTGGTAAGCGAAACCTTCCCAGTCAGATTCGTCCAGGCCATCTTCGATGGAGACGATCGGGTACTGTTTGGTCAGCTCTTCCAGGAAGTGAGTGAACTCTTCAGAGGTGAACGCTTTGTTGCCTTCGCCGGCCAGAACGTATTTACCGTCTTTGTAGAATTCAGACGCTGCGCAGTCCATCGCCAGGGTGATGTCTTTGCCCAGCTCGTAGCCTGCAGCTTTAACCGCTTCAGCGATAACAGCCAGCGCTTCGGCGTTGGAACCCAGGTTCGGCGCGTAGCCGCCTTCGTCACCAACGGCAGTGTTCATGCCTTTGGACTTCAGCACTTTCGCCAGGTGATGGAACACTTCAGAACCCATGCGTACTGCTTCTTTCAGGGTCGGCGCGCCAACCGGCTGAATCATGAATTCCTGGATGTCGACGTTGTTGTCAGCGTGCTCACCGCCGTTGATGATGTTCATCATCGGAACCGGCATGGAGTATTTGCCCGGAGTGCCGTTCAGTTCAGCGATGTGCGCGTACAGCGGCAGGCCTTTGGAGGCAGCTGCTGCTTTGGCGTTCGCCAGAGAAACGGCCAGGATTGCGTTCGCACCGAAGTTAGATTTGTTTTCAGTACCGTCCAGGTCGATCATGATCTTGTCGATGCCAGCCTGATCTTTGGCATCTTTGCCCAGGATTGCCTGAGCGATCGGGCCGTTTACCGCAGCAACAGCTTTGGTTACGCCTTTACCCAGGAAACGGGATTTGTCGCCATCGCGCAGTTCCAGCGCTTCGCGGGAACCAGTAGAAGCACCTGACGGAGCAGCTGCCATACCGACGAAACCACCTTCCAGGTGTACTTCGGCTTCAACAGTCGGGTTACCACGGGAGTCGATGATTTCACGACCGATGACTTTAACGATTTTGGACATTAGGTTTTCCTCAGTACAAGTTAAACTAAAACTCCAGACAAACAATGCACCCGGATGGGTGCATTGCCGTTCTAACTCTTTTTACTTCGCCTGGCGTTTCTGGTACTCGCTGGCGGCTTTCACAAAGCCGGCAAACAGCGGGTGTCCATCACGCGGCGTCGAAGTAAACTCCGGGTGGAACTGGCAGGCCACAAACCACGGATGGTTCGGCACTTCGATGATCTCGACCAACTGATCATCCCCGGAACGGCCCGCAACGCGCAGACCGGCAGCTTCAATCGGTTTCAACAACATGTTGTTGACTTCGTAGCGGTGACGATGGCGCTCGGTGATGGTCGGCTCGCCGTACAGCTGGCGTACCAGAGAATCATCATCCAGCTGGCACTGCTGCGCGCCCAGGCGCATGGTGCCGCCCAGATCGCTCTTCTCGGAGCGGACTTCGACGTTGCCATCTTCGTCACGCCATTCGGTAATCAGGGCCACAACCGGGTATTTACAGTCTGGCACAAATTCCGTCGAGTTGGCGTTTTCCATACCCGCTACGTTGCGCGCGAACTCAATCAGCGCAACCTGCATACCCAGGCAAATGCCCAGATAAGGAATATTGTTCTCACGCGCATAGCGCGCGGTGGCGATCTTACCTTCCACACCGCGGTAGCCGAAGCCGCCCGGGATAAGGATAGCATCTAAATCCTTGAGGATTTCGACGCCGCGCGTTTCCACATCCTGCGAATCGATCAGCTTGATGTTGACGGTAACGCGGTTTTTCAGACCACCGTGTTTCAGCGCTTCAATCACCGACTTGTAGGCGTCCGGCAGTTCAATGTACTTACCGACCATACCGATGGTGACTTCGCCTGCCGGATTGGCTTCTTCATAGATTACCTGTTCCCATTCGGCCAGGTTTGCTTCCGGACAAGTTAAGCTGAATCGTTTACAAATATAATCGTCCAGCCCCTGAGATTTCAACAGGCCTGGAATTTTATAAATGGAATCGACGTCTTTCAGAGAAATAACAGCCTTTTCCGGAACGTTACAGAACAAAGCAATTTTCGCCCGTTCGTTGGCCGGAACAGCGCGATCGGAGCGGCAGATCAGGATGTCAGGCTGAATACCGATGGAGAGCAGCTCTTTCACGGAGTGCTGAGTCGGTTTGGTTTTGACTTCGCCCGCGGCGGCCATGTACGGCACCAGAGTCAGGTGCATAAACAGGGTATGCTCGCGGCCAATCTCTACCGCCATCTGACGAATGGCTTCGAGGAACGGCAGGGATTCGATATCGCCGACGGTACCGCCAATCTCCACCAGCACCACGTCATGGCCTTCGCCGCCCGCCAGCACACGCTCTTTGATAGCGTTGGTGATGTGCGGGATAACCTGAACGGTCGCGCCCAGGTAGTCGCCACGGCGCTCTTTGCGCAGCACGTCAGAGTAGATACGGCCGGTGGTGAAGTTGTTGCGGCGAGTCATCTTGGTACGGATGAAACGCTCGTAGTGGCCCAGGTCCAGATCGGTTTCTGCGCCGTCTTCAGTAACGAACACTTCCCCATGCTGGATTGGGCTCATGGTGCCCGGATCGACGTTGATATACGGATCCAGTTTCATGATGGTCACGTTGAGACCACGGGCTTCAAGAATGGCTGCCAGGGAGGCTGCGGCAATGCCTTTACCCAGAGAGGATACGACCCCGCCGGTCACAAAAATATAGTTCGTTGTCATGCTGAACCTGAGAAGTTAGGGTAAAACGATGGAATAACCAGGACGGGAAAGTAGTATACCCGAACATGCGTGACGCCACAAACTTTCATTCTTCCCCTCCCCTTCGTTCTTCAAGTTGCACCTGTGTTGCGACCCGAACAACTCGAAGAGGCAGGCTACATGGTGTTTCAACGACATAACGGAAAGAGAAAATAGACGCTTTTGGCGAAATGTTTTTGACGTAAATCAAGCGCTTGTTATTTATAAAATCACACAAATCGCGCTTGATCACGAAAACTCGTTAGAGATCAGTTTCCTGGCGTTTTACCTGTTGCCATACTTCTTCCATGGTATCGAGGTCGACGCCGGTCATTTCCAGGCCGCGGGCAGCGACAATGCGCTCGACTTCGCGGAAGCGGCGCTCGAATTTGAGGTTCGCCTTCTGCAGCGCCACCTCGGCTTTGACCCCTAAATGGCGGGATAAATTCACCGTGGCGAACAGCAGATCGCCCACTTCCTCTTCCAGTTTCGCTTCATCCACCACCGCCTGCTGCGCTTCATGCATCACTTCATCAATTTCTTCATGCACCTTGTCGAGCACCGGGCCCAGCGAGGTCCAGTCAAAACCGACCGCCGAGCAGCGACGCTGGATTTTATGCGCGCGCATCAGCGCCGGCAGGCTATGCGGAATGTCGTCCAGCGCCGAGTGCTGGGCTTTTTCCGCCCGCTCCGCGCTTTTGATCTGCTCCCAGCGGGCCAGGACTTCGCTGCTGTTTCCCGCAGTGGCATCAGCGAAGATATGAGGATGGCGGCGCTCCAGCTTGTCGCTGATGGCGGCGCAGATATCGTCAAAGTCAAAACGTCCCTCTTCCTGCGCCATCTGCGCATAGAACACCACCTGGAACAGCAGATCGCCCAGCTCACCGCGCAGGTCGTCAAAATCCTCTCGCGAAATGGCGTCCAGCACTTCATAGGTTTCTTCGAGGGTATAGGGGGCGATGGTGGCAAAGGTCTGCTCTTTATCCCACGGGCAGCCGTTTTCCGGGTCGCGCAGGCGGCGCATGATGCCGAGCAAGCGGTCGATTTGGGTCATGTGACAATCCTGGAAATGTAAAAAATAGTCGGCCGGATAAAGCGTTTCGACCTTATCCGACGTGGCGAAATTGCCGGATGGCGGCTTCGCCTTATCCGGCCTGGAGACGAATTAACCGCCGTGCAGACGGCGCGCGTCAATGACATCAGGCACCTGGTTCAGCTTACCGAGCACCCGGCCCAGCACCTGCAGGTTGTAAATCTCGATGGTCATATCGATGGTGGCCAGCTGCTGACGGGTATCGCTGCGGCTGGCAACGCCCAGCACGTTCACCTTCTCATTGGCGAGGATGGTGGTGATATCGCGCAGTAACCCGCTGCGATCGTTCGCCTCCACCCTGACCACCAGCGAATATCCGGCCGAGTAGCTTTCGCCCCATACCGCATCGACGATGCGCTCCGGGGCATGCGACTGCAGTTCAGCGAGCTGATCGCAGTCGGCGCGATGCACGGAAATCCCGCGCCCCTGGGTGATAAAGCCGACGATCTCATCGCCCGGGATCGGCTGGCAGCAGCGGGCAATATGGTGCATCAGATTGCCAACCCCTTCCACCACCACCCGGCCATTGTCCTTGGTGCGGTTCTGCGGAGCATAGGTTTTCTGCTGCAACTGCTTCAGCGCTGCCGCATCCTGCTCGGCGGCACTCGGTTTATTGAACTGCGCCTGCAGGAAGTTAACCATCTGGTTGAGACGGATATCGCCGCCGCCGATGGCCGCCAGCAGTTCATCGAGCTCGTTGAAGTTGTAGCGCGGCAGCAGGTGCTTTTCCGCATCCTTCAGGCTGATGCCCAGATGCTCCAGCTCGTCGTCAAGGATCTGTCGGCCGGCAAGAATGTTCTTGTCGCGGTCCTGCTTACGGAACCAGGCGTGAATTTTGGAGCGTCCGCGGCTGGTGGTGACATAGCCGAGGTTAGGGTTGAGCCAGTCGCGGCTCGGGTTCGGCTGCTTCTGGGTAATGATTTCGATCTGATCGCCCATCTGCAGCTGATAGGTGAACGGCACGATGCGGCCGCCAATTTTGGCGCCGATACAGCGATGACCGACGTCGCTGTGGATATGGTAGGCAAAATCGAGCGGCGTCGACCCCGCCGGCAGGTCCACCACGTCGCCTTTCGGCGTAAAGACATACACCCGGTCGTCAAAGACCTGGCTGCGCACTTCGTCGAGCATTTCGCCGGAGTCGGCCATCTCTTCCTGCCAGGCAATCAGCTTGCGCAGCCAGGCGATACGGTCCTCATAGCCGCGGCCGCCGCTGGTCCCCGCTCCCGCGCCCTCTTTGTACTTCCAGTGCGCGGCCACGCCCAGCTCGGCGTCTTCATGCATCTGCCGGGTGCGGATTTGAATCTCCACGGTCTTGCCGCTCGGCCCCAGCACCACGGTATGGATAGACTGGTAGCCGTTGGGTTTCGGGTTGGCCACATAGTCATCGAACTCATCCGGCAGGTGACGGTAGTGGGTATGAACGATCCCCAGCGCGGCATAACAATCCTGCAACCGCTCGGCCACGATGCGCACCGCACGTACGTCAAACAGCTCGTCAAAGGCGAGGTGTTTTTTCTGCATTTTGCGCCAGATGCTGTAGATATGCTTCGGCCGACCATAGACCTCGGCCTTGACCCCTTCGGCTTTCATTTCTGCCCGCAGGTGGCCGACGAACTCGTCGATATAATGCTCGCGGTCGATACGGCGTTCGTGGAGCAGTTTGGCAATGCGCTTGTACTCTGCCGGATGCAGGTAGCGGAAGCAGTAATCTTCCAGCTCCCACTTCAGCTGGCCGATACCTAAGCGGTTAGCCAGGGGAGCATAGATATTGGTGCACTCTTTCGCCGCCAGCACCCGCTCATCTTCCGGCGCGTCCTTGACCTCGCGCAGATGCGCGATACGTTCGGCAAGCTTGATAACCACGCAGCGGAAATCGTCAACCATCGCCAGCAGCATGCGGCGAATGTTATCCACCTGCTCGGAAGATACCGAGTCGGTATGAGTGGCTTTCAGCTGACGGATGGCGGCCATGTCCCGTACCCCATGAATCAGGGTCACGACCGATTTACCCACGCTCTCCTGCATGACCTCTTCGCTGACGACTTCGCCATCGGCCAGCGGGAACAGCAGCGCCGCGCGCAGGGTATCGATATCCATACTCAGGGTGGAGAGGATCTCCACCATTTCGACGCCCCGCCACAGCAGCAGGTCCGCCAGCGGGTGTCCTTGCGTTTTTTCGCGACAATAATCCCAGGTTTCGGCTAAGCGCTCACACGACTGCTGGCTGGAAATCCCCAGACTCGCGATCCATTTCTTCGGGTCAAATTCACCAGCTTTATTAAGATGTGCACTTCTTACCGCAACCATTGTCCTCTCCTTAAGGGACCGGCCTGCCGAAGTCGGCAAGCCTCAACTTTCTACATGTCATCCTGCAGGTCGCGTCAGCATTGATGGCCGGGGCGGCTCTTCTGCGACGTTGTGAATGACCTTATGTAAGCCTGCGCTCAAACAACACCATTGATTCCAGATGACCGGTATGCGGGAACATATCCAGCATCGCCAGGCGTTGAATCTGATATCCAGCCTGCAACAGGGTTTCGCTGTCTCGCGCCAGCGTCGCCGGGTTGCAGGAAACATACACCACCCGCCGCGGCGCCAGTTTTATAATATGCGGCATCACGCCCGGCGCGCCGGCGCGGGCCGGGTCCAGCAGCACTTTATCAAAGCCATGCTTCGCCCAGGCCTGGCGGGTGACATCCTCTTCCAGATTTTCATGGAAGAAGGTGACATTTGATAAACCATTGAGGGCGGCGTTTTCCCGCCCCTTCGCCACCAGCGCCGGCACCCCTTCCACCCCAACCACGTGGGCGGCGCGAGTCGCCAGCGGCAGGGTAAAATTGCCCATCCCGCAGAACAGATCCAGCACCCGGTCCTCCGGCTGCAGATCCAGCCACGCCAGCGCGGTACGCACCATCTGCTGATTCACGCCGTCGTTGACCTGGATAAAATCCCGCGGACTGAACACTAAGCGTAGTCCGTCTGAGGTATACCATGGCGCTTCGCCGTGAATATGTTCCAGTATCTCGCTTTGCGGCGCGAGGTACAGGGAAAGACCGTGAGTTTGCGAAAAACGTTCCAGTTTTTCCCTGTCAGCCGCCGGCAGCGCAGCGGTATGGCGCAGCACCATCAGTGGGCCGTTGTCCGCCAGCACCAGCTCGACGTGGCCAAGATGGCGTAATGCGCTCAGCGCGCTTAAGCACTCGCGCACGGCGGGCAGCAGCGCCTCAAGTTGGGGCACCAAAACAGGGCACCGCACCACATCGACGATCGCTTTATCACTGGCCTGACGAAAACCCATCTGCAATTGTTGGGTCTTTGGCTGATAATTCAAGCTTAAGCGCGCGCGCCGGCGATAGCCCCACGGCTCGCCGGCGATGATCTCATCCACCTCGCGCTTCATCAGGCGCGCCAGCGCGGCGCGTTTACTTTGCTGCTGAAGCGTGATGCTGGCATGCTGCTGTTGGCAGCCGCCGCAAACGCCAAAATGGGGGCAGCGCGGCGCCTGGCGCTGCGGGCTGTCGGTCAGACGGCGTTTCACCTGGGCGCGAGCGTACTGCTTTTTGTCTTCCACCAGCACCACCTCAGCCTGCTCCTGCGGCAGCACGCCGCCGACGAACAGCGCTTTCCCCTGGTGGCGGGCCACGCCCTGGCCAAAGGGATCGAGGTCGTTGACTGTAACGGTTATGATCTGGCGCGTCGTCACACGCCGTTTTGCAGAGTAGAATTGCGCCATCGTAGAGAGTTGTCTCAATCAAATAAAACGAGCTCGTTCAGAGCGGCAGCGCCGCGAGGCGCACCGACGCGCACCGAACGATGATGTCTATATTCTCCCATAATGGAACCGCATGACCAACTACAGCCTGCGTGCTCGCATGATGATTCTGATTCTGGCGCCAACCGTCCTGATAGGGCTGTTGCTCAGTGTTTTCTTTGTCGCTCACCGTTATAACGACCTGCAACGTCAGTTGGAGGACGCCGGCACCAGCATTATTGAGCCGCTGGCGGTCTCCAGCGAATATGGCATGAATCTGCAAAACCGCGAATCTATCGGCCAGTTGATCAGCGTTCTGCATCGTCGCCACTCGGAGATCGTGCGGGCCATCTCGGTGTACGATTCGCATAACCGCTTGTTTGTCACCTCCAATTACCAGCTCAACCCCAGCGACCTGCAGATCCCGAAAGGCGAAGCGTTTCCCCGTCGTCTCAGCGTCATCCGCGACGGCGACATGATGATCCTGCGCACGCCGATCGTCTCGGAAAGTTATTCGCCGGATGAATCCCCTGAATCCGATGCCAAAATGCCGGGCAATATGCTGGGCTACGTCGCGCTGGAGCTGGATCTCAAATCGGTGCGCCTCCAGCAGTACAAAGAGATTTTCATCTCCAGCGTGATGATGCTGTTCTGCATCGGCATCGCGCTGATCTTCGGCTGGCGCCTGATGCGCGACGTCACCGGCCCTATCCGCAATATGGTCAACACCGTCGACCGCATCCGCCGCGGACAGCTGGACAGCCGCGTCGAGGGCTTTATGCTCGGCGAACTGGATATGCTGAAAAACGGCATCAACTCGATGGCCATGTCGCTGGCGGCGTACCATGAGGAGATGCAGCACAACGTCGACCAGGCGACCTCCGATCTGCGGGAAACCCTTGAGCAGATGGAGATTCAGAACGTCGAGCTGGACCTGGCGAAAAAGCGCGCCCAGGAGGCGGCGCGCATTAAGTCTGAATTCCTGGCCAATATGTCCCACGAACTGCGCACCCCGCTCAATGGGGTGATCGGCTTTACCCGTCTGACGTTGAAAACCGATCTCAACGCCACGCAGCGCGACCACCTGACCACCATCGAACGCTCGGCCAATAATCTGTTGGCGATCATCAACGACGTGCTCGACTTTTCCAAGCTGGAAGCCGGGAAGCTGATCCTGGAGAGCATTCCGTTCCTGCTGCGCACCTCGCTTGATGAGGTGGTCACCCTGCTGGCGCATTCCGCGCACGATAAAGGGCTGGAGCTGACGCTGAACATTAAGAACAACGTGCCGGATAACGTCATCGGCGACCCGCTGCGTCTGCAGCAGATTGTGACCAACCTCGTAGGCAACGCCATCAAATTTACCGAGCACGGTAATATCGATGTGCTGGTGGAGCAGCGGGCCATCAGTAATTCGAGGGTGCAGATCGAAATTCAGATCCACGATACCGGCATCGGCATCCCCGAGCGCGACCAGTCCCGGCTGTTCCAGGCCTTCCGTCAGGCCGATGCCAGTATTTCACGCCGCCACGGCGGCACCGGGCTCGGGCTGGTGATCACCCAGCGTCTGGTTAAGGAGATGGGCGGCGATATCTCGTTCCACAGTCAGCCAAACCGCGGCTCTACCTTCTGGTTCCATATCAGCCTCGATCTCAACCCGAACGCCATTCCGGATACGCTGAATACCGACGGGCTGGCGGGCAAGCGTCTGGCCTATGTGGAAGCCAACGCGACGGCGGCGCAGTGCACGCTGGAGATGCTGGCCGCCACGCCGCTGGAGGTGATTTACAGCCCCACCTTTTCTGCGCTGGCGGAAGCCCAGTACGACATTCTGCTGGTCGG
Source organism: Klebsiella sp. C239 (assembly GCF_048822715.1). NCBI lineage: Bacteria > Pseudomonadati > Pseudomonadota > Gammaproteobacteria > Enterobacterales > Enterobacteriaceae > Klebsiella > Klebsiella sp. C239. Next base: position 234,824 of record NZ_JBMEZK010000002.1, read on the forward strand.
TATTCCGGTCTCAATGCGCGATTTGTCGCCGCACCGGGAAAAATTAGCCAAAGCCTGCGCGATGTCAGATAACGTACTGCTGGCTCTGCCATGTCATGCCCAGGTCAGCGCCGAAGCCCTGAAGCGCGATGGCATCGCCGCCTGTCTGTTGAAACCGCTCACCACCACCCGTCTGCTGCCGGCGCTGGTGGCCACCCATCATGCGACGGCCTCCGCGCCGTTGACCCAGGCCGACAGCCATAAGCTGCCGATGACCGTGATGGCCGTCGACGACAATCCGGCAAACCTGAAGCTCATTGGCGCCCTGCTGGATGACCTTGTGCAGCAGGTGATCCTCTGCGACAGCGGCCAGCAGGCGGTGGACAAGGCCAAGCAACTGCAGATGGATCTGATCCTGATGGATATTCAGATGCCGGATATGGACGGCATCCGCGCTTGTGAGCTTATCCATCATTTGCCGCATCACCAGCAAACGCCGGTTATCGCCGTCACCGCGCACGCCCTGGAGGGCCAGCGCGAGAAGCTACTGAGCGCCGGCATGAACGACTATCTGGCGAAGCCGATCGAAGAAGAGAAACTGCACGCCCTGCTGCTGCGCTATCAGCCTGGAGTACACAGCATCGCCCCGGCGGCGATACCGCCCGCAGAGCCGGTCATCGACCATAACCAGACGCTCGACTGGCAGCTGGCGCTGCGTCAGGCGGCGATGAAGCCGGACCTGGCGAGGGAGATGCTGCAGATGCTGATCGCTTTTATGCCGGAGGTGCGTAACAAAGTGGAAGAGCAACTGGTCGGCGAGCAGCCGGAAGGGCTGGTGGATCTGATCCACAAACTGCACGGCAGCTGCAGCTACAGCGGCGTGCCGCGGCTGAAAAAGCTCTGCCACACTCTGGAGAGCCAGCTGCGCGCAGGCACCGCCGCCGAGGATCTGGAGCCGGAGCTGCTTGAGCTGTTGGATGAGATGGATAACGTGGCGCGCGAAGCCTGCCGGATGGGGGGCTAAAACCAGAGGGCTTCCCGACCTGCACCCGGCTCGCCAGGCATCGCGCCGCCGGGCAAGGAGAGCGGGCACGGAGCCGCTTTTGTGCCGGGCGGCGGCGACGCCTTGCCCGGCCTACGGTTCCTGCACCCGGCTCGCCAGGCATCGCGCCGCCGGGCAAGGAGAGCGGACACGGAGCCGCTTTTATGCCGGGCGGCGGCGACGCCTTGCCCGGCCTACGGTCCGTGCGGCCTGCCGTTAATTTACCCGCTTGCGCTGCGAAAACTGCCGGTACTGGCGACCTCAACATCGCTTAGACATTCCCGGGAGGCCGCGCCAGCCGGGATACCTCCATTACAGCTTACCGCCCATCTGCAAAACCGCGGCGACGTTTCGCGCCGTCATCCGCAGGTTGGCGGCGGCATTGGCCAGCGCTTCATCCAGCGTGCAGATGGTGTACAACACGCTGAATACCGCATCCAGCCCGTGCTGATGCACGACGCCGACATCGGCGGTAAGGCTGCCGGCAATCCCGATCACCGGTACGTTAAATCGCTTCGCCACCCGGGCCACTCCCACCGGCACCTTGCCGTGGATAGTCTGACTGTCGATACGTCCTTCGCCGGTGATCACTAAATCAGCATCCGCCACCCGCTCCGCCAGCTGCAGCGCATCGGTGACAATCTCAATGCCCGGGCGCAGTTGCGCGCCACAAAACGCATACAGCGCCGCGCCCATCCCGCCCGCCGCGCCGCCGCCTTCCAGGCTCAGCACGTCGCAATCTAAATCACGGGCGATGATCCGGGCATAGTGCCGCAGGCCGCTGTCAAGCCGGTCGATCATCTGCGCCGTCGCCCCTTTTTGCGGGCCGAATACCGCGCTGGCGCCCTGCGGGCCGGTCAACGGGTTGGTGACATCGCAGGCCACGTCAATCCGACAATCTGCCAGCCGTGGATCAAGCTCGCTAAGATCGATGCGCGCCAGCGTCTCCAGCGCGCCGCCCCCTGGCGCGATTTGCTGACCGTCGACGGTCAGCAATTTCGCCCCCAGCGCCTGCGCCATGCCGGCGCCGCCGTCATTGGTCGCGCTGCCGCCAATGCCAATAATGATCTGCCGCACGCCAGCGTCCAGCGCATGGCGAATCAGCTCCCCGGTGCCCCAGGAGGTGGTCAGCAGCGGGTTACGCTGCGCCGGGGGAACGCTTTCCAGCCCGCTGGCCGCCGCCATTTCGATAAAGGCGCACTGGCGATCGCCGGACAGCCCATAAAATGCCTCTACCGGCTCCCCCAGCGGCCCGGTCACCGTCAGCGGCACCTGATGCCCGCCGGTCGCCGCCACCATGGCTTCCACCGTCCCTTCCCCACCGTCGGCAACCGGCAGCCTGACATATTCCGCGTCAGGATAAATCTCGCGAAAGCCTTGCTCTATTGCACTGGCTACTTCCAGCGCGGTCAGGCTCTCCTTCCAGGAATCCGGTGCGATCACTATTTTCATCTGCAGTCCTTACTTTGAGCTAACCCCTGTCGCTATCGCGCAATGCCGGCCCCCGCAGAGGCCAGCGGCCTTTTAGCGCACCATGCATGGACGCTTGTTGTCAAAGGTCCAGCCCGGGATCAGGTACTGCATCGCCATCGCATCGTCGCGGGCGCCAAGGCCATGTTTCTTATATAGCTCATTTGCCTGCATTACGCGGTCCATATCCAGCTCAACCCCCAGACCCGGCGTGCTCGGCACCTGCACCATTCCGCCTTTAATTTCAAACGGTTGTTTGGTCAGACGCTGGTTGCCCTCCTGCCAGATCCAGTGGGTATCGATAGCGGTGATCTTGCCCGGCGCCGCAGCCGCGACGTGGGTGAACATCGCCAGCGACACATCGAAGTGGTTATTGGAGTGCGAACCCCAGGTCAGGCCGAACTCATGACACATCTGCGCCACGCGAACCGACCCCTGCATGGTCCAGAAGTGCGGGTCCGCCAGTGGGATATCCACCGACTGCAGGGAGAGCGTATGGCCCATCTGCCGCCAGTCGGTGGCGATCATATTGGTGGCGGTCGGCAGGCCCGTCGCGCGACGGAACTCCGCCATCACTTCGCGGCCGGAGAAGCCCTGCTCAGCGCCGCACGGATCCTCAGCATAGGCCAGCACGCCCTTCAGCTGCTTGCCAATCTGAATGGCTTCTTCAAGCAGCCAGGCGCCGTTCGGATCGAGGGTCACGCGGGCATCCGGGAAGCGCTTCGCCAGGGCGCTGATCGCTTCGGCTTCTTCAAAACCGGCCAGTACGCCGCCCTTCAGCTTAAAGTCGTTGAAACCATATTTTTCATAGGCCGCTTCCGCGAGGCGGACCACCGCATCCGGCGTCATTGCCTCTTCATGGCGCAGGCGATACCACTCGCACTGTTCATCCGGCTGGCTCTGATAGGCCAGCGGCGTGGCGTGGCGGTTACCGATAAAGAACAGGTAGCCCAGCATTTCAACTTCACTGCGCTGTTGCCCATCGCCGAGCAGCGAGGCGACGTTGACCCCAAGGTGCTGGCCCAGCAGGTCCAGCAGCGCCGCTTCGATCCCGGTCACCACGTGGATGGTGGTGCGCAGGTCAAAGGTCTGCAGGCCGCGGCCGCCGGCGTCACGGTCGGCGAACTGATTGCGCACCGCGCCGAGCACGTTTTTATACTCGCCCAGCGTTTTGCCCACCACCAGCGGAATGGCATCCTCCAGAGTCTGGCGAATTTTTTCGCCCCCCGGAATTTCACCGACGCCGGTATGGCCGGCGTTATCTTTGATAATCACGATATTGCGGGTGAAGTACGGAGCGTGGGCCCCGCTCAGATTCATCAGCATACTGTCATGGCCGGCAACCGGGATCACCTGCATGGTGGTGACAACGGGCGTGGAAGAGAAAGTCGTCATAGCATCATCCTTTTGTAATTAGTGGCGGCCGAAAACAGGACGTTTGCGGTCGAATGTCCAGCCGGGGATCAGGTACTGCATCGGGCCCGCGTCGTTGCGCGCGCCGCCCGGCAGCGCTTTATAGGCCTCATGGGCTCTGCGCACCTGCTCCCAGTCAAGTTCCACGCCGAGTCCCGGCGCGTCTGGCACGGCAATCTTGCCGTTAATAATCTGCAGCGGATTTTTGGTCAGGCGCGCGTCGCCTTCCTGCCAGATCCAGTGGGTGTCGATGGCGGTGGGATGACCCGGCGCGGCGGCGCCGACGTGGGTAAACATCGCCAGGGAAATATCAAAATGGTTGTTGGAATGGCAGCCCCAGGTAAGCCCCCAGTCGTCGCACAGCTGCGCCACTCGTACCGCGCCGGAGAGCGTCCAGAAGTGCGGGTCCGCCAGCGGAATATCGACGGCGTTGAGCATCACCGCATGACCCATCTCGCGCCAGTTGGTGGCGATCATATTAGTGGCGACCGGCAGCCCGGTGGCGCGGCGGAACTCGGCCATCACCTCCCGGCCGGAAAAGCCCTGCTCGGCGCCGCACGGATCTTCGGCGTAGGTCAGAACATCCTGCAGCCCTTTGCACAGGGCGATCGCCTCATCCAGCAGCCAGGCGCCGTTAGGATCGACGGTGATGCGCGCGTCCGGAAAGCGCTTTTTCAGCGCCCGGGCGGTGTCAATTTCCTGCTCGCCGGGCAGCACGCCGCCCTTCAGCTTAAAGTCTTTGAAACCGTAGCGATCCTGAGCGGCTTCCGCCAGGCGCACCACCGCTTCGCTGCTCAGCGCCTGCTGGTGGCGCAGGCGATACCATTCGTGATCGCCCGGCGTATGGTCCAGATAACCCAGGTCGGTTTTCTGCCGATCGCCGATATAGAACAGGTAGCCCAGCACGGTGACGGCATCACGCTGCTTACCCGGGCCCAGCAGCTCGCAGACCGGCACATTGAGCACCTTGCCGAGCAGGTCGAGCAGCGCGGCCTCCAGCGCCGCTACCGCGTTGACTTTCAGTTCGAAGGTCCATGCCCCTTTGCCAAAGGTGTCGAAATCCGCCGCCTGATTGCCTTTGTGCACCTGCTGCACCACGCGATTCAGTCTGGCGACCTCCTGACCTACCACCTGCGGGATCGCCGCCAGCAGCGTCTGGTAGATGACCTCTCCGCCAGGGGCTTCTCCCACGCCGGTGTTGCCGGCGTTATCGGTCAATACCACGATATTGCGGGTAAACCAGGCGTTATGCGCCCCGCCGATGTTCAGCAGCATGCTGTCGTGTCCGGCCACCGGAATGACCTTCATCTCTGTAATAATCGGGCTGGATTGAGTAGTCATGATTAACGCCCCACCACAGGTTTCAGTTCGATGCGTTTGATGTCGCCCACCAGCACCAGATAGCTCAGCACCGCCACCAGGGCATGGATACCTACGTAAACCAGCGCCCCGTTGAACGAGCCGGTGGTGCCGACGATATAGCCGATAGCGATCGGGGTGACGATACCGGAGATATTGCCAAACATGTTGAACAGACCGCCGGAAAGACCGCTAATCTCTTTCGGCGCGGTATCCGCCATCACCGCCCAGCCAAGCGCGCCGATCCCTTTGCCGAAGAAGGCCATCGCCATAAAGCCAATCACCATCCACTCCACGTTGACATAGTTACACATCAGCATGGTCATGGAGAGCAGCATCCCCAGCACAATCGGCGTTTTGCGGGCAATGTTCAGCGAGCCGGTGCGGCGCATTAACCAGTCAGAGATCACCCCGCCCAGCACCCCGCCGACGAAGCCGCACACCGCCGGAATGGAGGCGACAAACCCCGCTTTAAGGATCGACATGCCGCGCGCCTGCACCAGGTAAACCGGGAACCAGGTGATAAAGAAGTAGGTCAGGGCGTTAATGCAGTACTGACCGATATAGATGCCGATCATCATCCGCGATCCGATCAGCTGCTTGATCTGCCCCATTTTGACGCTGAACGGCACCTTCTGCGCGCTGCTCTTTTGATCCATGTTGATCAGGGCGCCGCCTTCGGCGATATATTCCAGTTCCTTCTTGTTTACCCCCGGATGGTTGTTCGGATCGTGGATCACTTTCAGCCAGACAAAGCTAATCACAATCCCCAGGCCGCCCATAAAGAAGAAGACGTGCGACCAGCCCACCTCATGCGTCAGCCAGCCCATGATCGGCGCGAAGATAACGGTGGCAAAGTACTGGGCGGAGTTAAAGATCGCCACGGCCGTGCCGCGCTCCTGCGCCGGGAACCAGGCGGCCACGATACGGCTGTTACCCGGGAATGACGGCGATTCGGCAAGGCCAACGAGGAAGCGCAGGGTAAACAGCGCGACGATAATGCCAAAGCCGCTGAAGATGTCGACGAAGCCCTGCAGCAGGGTAAACATCGACCAGATGAAGATCGACCAGAAATAGACGCGCTTCGAACCGAAGCGGTCGAGCAGCCAGCCGCCCGGGATCTGGCCGATGACATAAGCCCATGAGAACGCGGAGAAGACATACCCCATTCCCACCGGATCCAGGCCGATATCTTTGGCCATTTCCGAACCGGCGATCGACAGCGTCGCCCGGTCGCCATAGTTAAAAGAGGTGACGATAAACAGCATCACCACTATCCAGTAGCGGGCGTTGGTGCGCTTTTCAGCCGCCGTCGCCGCCTGACTTAATGAACTCATTGTTGTACTCCTGAATCATAGCGTTTAGCTACGTTCATTCTGAACAGCACAACCTGTAGGGTAATCAGAATGACGTGGTCGTGTTTTGATAGTTGTCGTTATATCTGGCACTGCATTTATCACTGGCTGGAGCAGTATATGAAGAGGCACACCGCGGCTCACCGTGCATCTACACAGCTTTTACGCCGCTATTGCAGGTGGTTTATGGCGTATGCCTGAAAGAATGGGGGGAAGTTCACGGAAATGAAAAACCAGCGCCGCGGGTGGTCAAAAGCGCAGCAATAAGAGCCGGAGTGTGAAATACCTCTCTTGACCCGGTGAAACCGGCTGGCTTAACCCATGATATTGCTAAGGATATTGTGCATTTGCCTGAAGGCGTGCCGCCCGGAAAGGGATACACTTTTGCTGTCCGCGTATCTGGCCGCGACATCTTGAAAGGGCGCCCTCTGCGTAGGGAGAGGGCAGCGCTTTTATTCCAGCAGGGTAGCCCACTGCTCAACCCATGGATTAGAGACGCTCTCCGGCTCCGGATCTTCGCTGGCGTCAATCTTCAGCATCTCGCCGATGCGCTTCGCGCCCTGCTCCTGCAGCAGTTGATCGAACTTCCGGCCTCCGCCGCAAAAGTTGGCGTAGGTGCTGTCGCCCAGCGCGATAATGCCGTAGCGCAGGTGAGGCTGATACATATCTTTAATGCCCTCATACAGCGGGACGATGCTGTCCGGCAGATCGCCCTGCCCGGTGGTGGAGGTGACCACCAGCACATACTTACCCGTGTAGGATTCCCAGTCGTTGACCTGCGGATCCTCATACACGGTAGCCTTGTGTCCCAGTCCGCTGAGGATCGCTTCCGCTTCTTCCGCGACCAGCAGCGAGTTGCCGTACATGGTGCCGACAAAAATTCCGACTTCCGCCATGCTATTATCTCCCTGGATTGACCTTATTCTCTTCATCCTGACCGCAGTCGTCGGCAAACTCAACCCTTTCATTTAGCGGGAGAAGCCCGCGCCAGCCAAACTGCGACAGCGCACGCATCCAGACGTCGTCAAAACCGGCGCGCAGGGTCAGCGGCTCACCGGTAAAGGGATGGGTTAACGACAGTTCGCTGGCGTGCAGCATCAGGCGGTGACAGCCGAAATGCTCCGTGGCGCTGCGGTTTTGCCGCAGATCGCCGTGCTTGCTGTCGCCGAGGATCGGATGACGCAGGTGGGCCAGATGGCGGCGCAGCTGGTGCTTGCGGCCGGTTTTCGGCTCCAGTTCCACCAGCCCGTAGCGGGTGGTGGGATAACGCCCGGTCGCCACCGGCATCTCCACCGTCGCCAGACCACGGTAATGGGTCACCGCCGGCTGCGGCCCTTTGTCTTCGCGGGCGAACTTATCGGCGATTTTATCCAGCTCTTCCACCAGCGGATAATCGAGCAGCGCCTCTTCCATCAGCCAGCCGCGGACGATCGCATGGTAGCGCTTCTGGATCTGATGCTGCTCGAACTGCTGCGCCAGCAGGCGCCCCGCCTCGCTTGACAGCCCCATGAGCAGGACGCCGGAGGTGGGCCGATCAAGGCGATGGGCGGTAAAAACGTGCTGGCCGATCTGGTCGCGCACGGTCTGCATCACCACCACTTTCTCATCGCGATCGAGCCAGCTGCGATGCACCAGCCAGCCCGACGGTTTGTTGACCGCCACCAGCCAGTCGTCCTGGTAGATTATCTCCAGCATCAGGCCTGCTCACCGGCAAACAGCGCGTCCAGCAGCAGCAGCTCCGCCAGCATGGATTCGCGAACCGGGTGGGCTTGATCCAGCGCCATTTCGTAATACGGCGTAACGGCGAAATTTTGCGGCAGCGGCTGGCCGCTCTCCAGCAGCTGATGCATACGCGGGATCAGGACCCACTGCAGCCACTCCAGCGGCTCCAGGGTATCCAGGCAAAACGGCTTATCGCTGGCGAAGGCGCTGCTGTCCGGCGCCGTCTCCTGCCAGTGCTCTGTTTCGCGCAGCAGGGCTTCAATGGCGCGCAGGCGATCGCGCACGCTATCGTCAAGAGTCATGGGGGAAACCTCGATGAGTTAAAAACCGGGCGCAGGATAGCAAATCCGCAGGAGAAATAAAAAAAGGGAGCACTGTATAAACAGTGCTCCCGGTTCGTTTTGCAGCATTCCCGCTACATTGGTGCTCCCTGCTCGTCCTTGAAAACTTTTCCTGAGGTCTCCTGACCATGTTCATCCATAAACTCGTGCATCCTGCTTTCACACCACCCCGATGCGAAATGACTTATCCTTAAGTTTGTCCCGATCTTCCAGATCCACCGTTCATCCTGAGCGGCTCTCATTCTCCATCCTGGAGGTGTCCATTACGCGATCCTGCGTTATCCTTGCTTCATCCTGAAGCCTGTCCTTGCAACGCCATCCTGGCGGGTCCTGCAGAAGCGCCATCATCCTGATGTTCGCTTCATTTCGCGACTTCCTGTCGACAGACATAGGATCACTGATTCTGCCTCTTCTTACAACCCTTCTTGAGACAATCTCTTAAGATTAGTCCCCACTCAAAAGGACGAAAAAATAAAAATCCAATTTAATACCAATAAGTTAACAAAAAAAGATTGGATTAAATTTGCCTTAAATGATGATGATCTCTTACAGGTTTTGTAAGAGATCTCTCACAAATGACCAGGCAGACTGGATTACAGAACCGGCTCAAGCTGGTTGAGGAAACCCGCAAGCGAGGGGGAAAGGGTGATGCGTTTGGCGGTGCCGAGGGTCTCTTTGACGACTTCACCGCTGAGATTACAGACGGAAATGACATCCAGTTCACTCTCGAGGGTGGCGATAAACAGCGTCGGCGCCAGCTTCAGCCGCTTCTGCACCACCAGATGCCCGATGAGGTTTTCCTGCACCCGCTGGAAATCCTCTTCACTCCAGGTCTGCAGCAGCGTTAGCGTTTCGCCGGCAAACCGGCCGGTCATATCGCCGGCAAACTGAGTGGTATAATAAGAATGAAGCGGCTGTTGTACCACAATATCCAGGGCGCGTTCAACCGCGCTGATATTTTGTGCCAGCGAAAACGGCTGCGGCTGCCAGAACACGGCCTCGCCCTGGGTGTCGACGACGCAAGGCGACGGGACGCCATAAAGCTCTTCACTGCGCGGCAGGCTGTGGCGCTGCTGCTGCCAGGCGGCGCAATAACGTTGGGTAAAAGCATGCAGCGCTTCTGCGGTCTGATGGTCCACCGGTTTCTCTCTTCACGTTAGACAGGATACACTGGGGTCATAGTGTACCCGCTTTACTATGGTGAAACATGTCTTCTTACGATAATCATCAGGCGCTGGCCGGCCTGACGCTCGGTAAATCAACCGATTACCGCGATACCTATGACGCCTCGCTGCTGCAGGGCGTTCCGCGCAGCCTTAACCGCGACCCGCTTGGCCTGCATGCCGACAACCTGCCGTTTCACGGCGCCGATATCTGGACGCTGTACGAACTCTCCTGGCTGAACGGCAAAGGCCTGCCGCAGGTGGCCGTCGGCCACGTCGAACTGCCCGACACCAGCGTTAATCTGGTGGAGTCAAAAAGCTTTAAGCTTTATCTCAACAGTTTTAACCAGACGCGTTTCGCCAGCTGGCAGGAGGTTGAAGAGACGCTGACCCGCGATCTTAGCGCCTGCGCCCAGGGCGAGGTCAAGGTCTCGCTGTATCGGCTGGATGAACTGGAAGGCCAGCCGATTGCTCACCTCCACGGCGCCTGCATCGACGATCAGGATATCGAGATCGATAACTATCAGTTCAGCGCCGACTACCTGCAGGGCGCCGCCAGCGGCAAAATCGTGGAAGAGACGCTGGTCAGCCACCTGCTGAAGTCCAACTGCCTGATCACCCACCAGCCGGACTGGGGCTCGGTGCAGATCCAGTATCGTGGGGCGAAAATCGACCGCGAGCAGCTCCTGCGCTATCTGGTCTCGTTCCGCCACCATAACGAATTCCATGAACAGTGCGTCGAGCGCATCTTTAACGATATTCTCCGTTTCTGCCAGCCGGAATCGCTTTCCGTTTACGCCCGCTATACGCGACGCGGCGGTCTGGATATCAACCCCTGGCGCAGCAACGGCGACTTTTCCCCTGCCACCGGCCGCCTCGCCCGACAATAATAAACATTTTCACAATTTGCGTGCGTTTAGACGCGCGCAAGGTTGTGGAAACGCCGCTCGCAGGGCTATTGTAATCACAGGAAGACCATAAGCGTCCTGTAAGGAGTTCACTTGATTACACATGTTAGCCCGCTTGGTTCAATGGATATGCTGTCGCAGCTGGAAGTGGATATGCTTAAGCGCACCGCCAGCAGCGATCTGTATCAACTCTTTCGCAACTGCTCACTTGCTGTGCTCAACTCGGGGAGCCTGACCGATAACAGCAAGGAGCTCCTGTCCCGTTTTGAAAATTTCGATATTAACGTGCTGCGTCGCGAACGCGGCGTGAAGCTGGAACTGATCAACCCGCCGGAAGAGGCCTTCGTTGACGGGCGCATTATTCGTTCCCTGCAGGCCAACCTGTTTGCCGTGCTGCGCGATATCCTGTTCGTGTACGGCCAGATCCACAATACCGTTCGCTTCCCGAACCTCGATCTCGAAAGTTCGGTCCATATCACCAACCTGGTGTTCTCGATCCTGCGCAACGCCCGCGCGCTGCACGTCGGCGAAGCGCCGAACATGATCGTCTGTTGGGGCGGCCACTCGATCAACGAAAACGAATACCTCTACGCCCGCCGCGTCGGTACGCAGCTGGGACTGCGGGAACTCAACATCTGCACCGGCTGCGGGCCTGGCGCGATGGAAGCGCCGATGAAAGGCGCCGCCGTCGGCCACGCGCAGCAGCGCTACAAAGACAGCCGCTTTATCGGCATGACCGAACCGTCCATTATCGCCGCGGAACCGCCAAACCCGCTGGTCAATGAACTGATCATCATGCCGGACATCGAAAAGCGTCTGGAGGCCTTCGTGCGCATCGCCCACGGGATCATCATCTTCCCGGGCGGCGTCGGCACCGCCGAAGAGCTGCTTTACCTGCTGGGTATTCTGATGCATCCGGATAACAAAGCGCAGGTGCTGCCGCTGATCCTCACCGGCCCGAAAGAGAGTGCTGACTACTTCCGCGTGCTGGACGAATTTATCACCCATACCCTGGGCGAATCCGCCCGTCGCCACTACCGGATCATCATCGACGACCCGGCGGAAGTGGCGCGGCAGATGAAAAAAGCGATGCCGCTGGTGAAAGAGAGCCGTCGCGAGACCGACGACGCCTACAGCTTCAACTGGTCGATTCGTATCTCGCCGGACCTGCAGATGCCGTTTGATCCGACCCATGAAAACATGGCCAACCTCAAACTCTCCCCGGACCAGCCGGTGGAAGTGCTGGCCGCCGACCTGCGCCGCGCCTTCTCCGGCATTGTCGCGGGTAACGTCAAAGAGGTGGGCATCCAGGCCATCGAGCAGTACGGTCCTTATAAGCTGCACGGCGACCCGGAGATGATGCGCCGCATGGACGATCTGCTGCAGGGCTTCGTCGCCCAGCACCGCATGAAGCTCCCGGGCGGCACCGCCTATATTCCCTGCTACGAAATCATCGCCTGATTTCCGTCCCGCCGGGGCAGCGCCTGTTGCCCCGGCGGGCACGCTTTCTCTGACTTCCAAAACGCGCTAAAAAACTTTCTGTTACTCATCAAACAGCTAAATTATTTTTACATAGCCAATCGTTTGCGTTGGTAAAAACTGCGACAATTATCACTGCAAAAAATGGTTTTAAGCGCAAAAACGTCGACCACTTCTCTTTTTTACAGTAAATCCCTCGTTATTACGCCCCCCAGCTTTTATCTCATATGCTGCAAATGGTAGCCTGCGCGCCACAAATCGCTGGCTGATCACCAGAAACAGGCTGTTGGACTAAAAATACGCACATTGAAAGTGGATTATTGCATTTGAGATCGCGATCACTGATGCATAAACCATATAAATGTATCTTTCCGGCCCAATTATTACGGAGAAAATTTCTAAAAAAACCGTAATTAAACGAATTTCGTGTTACGCAATTGTATTTGTTCATTAGATTTTGTTGATTCCTCCAGGAGATACAGATGGAAACCACTCAAACCAGCACCATCGTTTCGGGCGAAACCCGCAGCGGATGGCGTAAAACCGACACCATGTGGATGCTGGGCCTGTACGGTACAGCGATCGGCGCGGGCGTCTTGTTCCTGCCGATCAACGCCGGCGTCGGCGGCATGATCCCCCTGATTATCATGGCGATTCTGGCCTTCCCGATGACCTTCTTCGCCCACCGCGGTATGACCCGCTTCGTGCTCTCCGGCAAAAACCCGGGCGAAGACATCACTGAAGTGGTTGAAGAACACTTCGGCGTAGGCGCAGGTAAGCTGATTACCCTGCTCTACTTCTTCGCTATCTACCCAATCCTGTTGGTCTACAGCGTGGCGATCACCAATACCGTCGAAAGCTTCATGGCGCACCAGCTGCACATGACGCCGCCGCCGCGTGCGATTCTGTCGCTGATCCTGATCGTCGGTATGATGACCATCGTGCGTTTCGGCGAGCAGATGATCGTGAAAGCGATGAGCATTCTGGTGTTTCCGTTCGTAATCGCCCTGATGATTCTGGCGCTGTACCTGATCCCGCAGTGGAACGGCGCGGCGCTGGAGACCCTCTCCCTGAGCGGCGCCTCCGTCACCGGCAACGGCCTGCTGATGACCCTGTGGCTGGCGATCCCGGTCATGGTCTTCTCTTTCAACCACTCGCCGATCATCTCCTCCTTCGCGGTTGCCAAGCGTGAAGAGTACGGCGAAGGCGCCGAGAAAAAATGCTCCAGCATCCTGGCTCGCGCCCATATCATGATGGTGCTGACCGTGATGTTCTTCGTCTTCAGCTGCGTCCTGAGCCTCTCTCCGGCAGACCTGGCGGCGGCGAAAGAGCAGAACATCTCGATTCTGTCTTACCTGGCGAACCACTTTAACGCGCCAATCATTGCCTGGATGGCGCCGATCATCGCGATGATCGCCATCACCAAATCCTTCCTCGGCCACTACCTGGGCGCCCGCGAAGGCTTTAACGGCATGGTGATTAAGTCCCTGCGCGGTAAAGGCAAATCTATCGAAATCAACAAACTGAACAAGCTGACCGCGCTGTTCATGCTGGTGACCACCTGGATTGTCGCGACGCTGAACCCGAGCATCCTCGGCATGATCGAGACCCTTGGCGGCCCGATTATCGCGATGATCCTGTTCCTGATGCCGATGTACGCGATTCAGAAAGTGCCGGCGATGCGTAAATACAGCGGCCACGTCAGCAACGTCTTCGTGGTGATTATGGGTCTGATTGCCATCTCCGCGATCTTCTACTCGCTGTTCAGCTAATTCAGTCAACACCTCCCCCCGCGCCGCTGAACGGCGGCGCGCTTTCCGACAGCACGGGAATACATATGATCAGCGTATTCGATATCTTTAAAATCGGCATTGGCCCTTCCAGCTCCCATACCGTTGGACCGATGAAAGCGGGCAAACAATTCACTGACGACCTGATCGCGCGCGGCCTGCTGGCCGAGGTGACCAAAGTGGTCGTCGACGTCTACGGCTCCCTCTCCCTGACCGGTAAAGGCCACCATACCGATATCGCGATTATCATGGGGCTCGCCGGCAACCTGCCGGACACCGTCGACATCGACGCTATCCCTGGCTTTATTCAGGACGTTAACACCCATGGTCGCCTGATGCTGGCCAACGGCCAGCACGAAGTGGACTTCCCGGTCGATCAGTGCATGAATTTCCATGCCGACAACCTGTCGCTGCATGAGAACGGCATGCGCATCACCGCCCTGGCCGGCGACCAGGCGCTCTACAGCCAGACGTACTACTCCATCGGCGGCGGCTTTATCGTCGATGAAGCGCACTTCGGCCAGACCACCGACGCGCCGGTGGCCGTCCCTTATCCTTATAAAAACGCCGCCGACCTGCAGCGTCACTGCCGCGAAACCGGGCTGTCGCTCTCCGGCCTGATGATGCAGAACGAACTGGCGCTGCACAGTAAAGAGGCGCTGGAGCGACACTTCGCCGCGGTGTGGGAAGTGATGAGCGCCGGTATTGAGCGCGGCATCACCACCGAAGGCGTCCTGCCGGGCAAACTGCGCGTTCCGCGCCGGGCTGCCGCGCTGCGCCGCATGCTGGTGAGCCAGGACACCACCAACAGCGACCCGATGGCGGTGGTCGACTGGATCAATATGTTCGCCCTCGCGGTGAACGAAGAGAACGCCGCCGGCGGCCGGGTGGTGACGGCGCCGACCAACGGCGCCTGCGGTATCGTGCCGGCAGTGCTGGCCTATTACGACAAGTTTATCCGCAAGGTGAACAGCAACTCCCTGGCGCGCTATATGCTGGTGGCCAGCGCGATTGGTTCGCTCTATAAGATGAACGCCTCGATCTCCGGCGCCGAAGTGGGCTGCCAGGGTGAAGTGGGCGTCGCCTGCTCGATGGCGGCGGCCGGTCTGGCTGAACTGCTGGGCGGCAGCCCGGGCCAGGTGTGCATCGCGGCAGAGATCGCCATGGAGCATAACCTCGGTCTGACCTGCGACCCTGTCGCCGGCCAGGTGCAGGTGCCGTGCATCGAACGCAACGCTATCGCCGCCGTGAAAGCGGTCAACGCCGCGCGAATGGCGCTGCGCCGGACCAGCGAGCCGCGCGTCTGCCTCGATAAAGTCATTGAGACCATGTACGAAACCGGCAAAGACATGAACGCCAAGTACCGGGAAACCTCTCGCGGGGGGCTGGCGATGAAGATTGTCGCCTGCGATTAACCTGCTGGCCCGCCGCACGTCGCCGCGGCGGGCTCTCCCCCCCATTTTTGTTATATCAATTAAAATTTAGTTATTTAATGGTTATAAGCGCTGTTTGTTACCTTACGCAAAACGCTAAGGAGAACAGACAATGTCCAACCGATTCCGCCCCGCGTGGCTGCTGGTCCTCGCCGCCCTTTCCGCCTCCGCGCTGGCCAAAGCGCCGGAGACCGTCAACATCGGCTATCAAAAGGCGAACATCTTCGCGCTGCTGAAATATCGCGGCACCCTGGATGAAAGCCTGAAAAAACAGGGTATTGCCGTACGCTGGGTCGAATTCCCCGCCGGGCCGCAAATGCTGGAGGGGCTCAACGTCGGCAGTATCGATCTGGCCGCGACCGGCGATGCGCCTCCGGCCTTTGCCCAGGCGGCGCAAGCCGATCTGGTCTACCTTGCCCATTCCCCCGCTAACCCGAAAACGGAAGCCATTGTGGTGCCTGAACAGTCGGCAATCCACAGCGTGGCCGACCTGAAAGGTAAGCGCGTGGGGCTGAACAAGGGGTCTGACGTCAACTACCTGCTGGTCGCCGCGCTGGAAAAAGCGGGCCTCAGCTATAAAGACATCACCCCGGTCTATCTTCCGCCAGCGGACGCCCGCGCCGCTTTCCAGCGCGGGGCGATTGATGCGTGGGTGATCTGGGATCCGTTCCTCGCGGAAGTGGAAACCAACGCGAAAGCCCGACAAATACGCAACGCCGAGGGGCTGGTGCCGCACTACACCTTCTATCTCGCCAGCCGCAAGTTTGCGGATACCTACCCGGAGACGGCAAAACAGGTGGTGGATGAGCTGGGTAAACTCAGCGCGTGGGCGAACAGCCATCAGGACGAGGCCGCCGGCCTCCTGTCGACCTCAACCGGGCTGGATAAAGCCATCTGGCTGAAGACCCTGGCCCGCCTGCCCTACGGCGCCGAACGCATGACGCCGGCGGTGTATAACGAACAGCAGGCGCTGGCGGATACCTTTACGCGCATCGGCCTGCTGCCGGTGAAAGTCGACGTGCGCAGCGCCACCTGGTCGCTGGATAAACCTTAGTTTTCCCGGCGGCGGGAGGCATAGCCCCCCGTCGCCGACGGGCTTACCCCACCGTTTTCTCACCATTGCCAATCTGCCAGATAAAGGTCGGCGCTTCACCGTTCACCAGCCAGTTTCCGATATTGCGCGCCTTGTAAATCACCGGATTATGCGAGGCGACCGTCCGCGCATTACGCCAGTGACGGTCCAGCGCCAGTCGGCTTCGCGTATCCGACGCCCCAAGGGCATTGAACAGCTCCGTCGCTGCCCGCGGGATCCAGTCGCTGGCGATCACCTGCGCCTGCGCCGCTTCCACTTCCGCCAGCTGGTTACGCCGGGCAATCAACGCTTCGTCGTCGCTGACGTGCGCCACATAGGCCTGCTGCAGCGATTCCGCGGCCTGGAGGACCGCGGCCCGGGTCGCCCATGCCCAGCTGCTGATCTGCCCAACCACCTGCAGAACCTGGGCGTCATCGCGCGGTACGGCGGCGTTGCCGTGGCTGTACATCCGGGAGCGGTGTTTGACGCCCTGTGCGGCATCCCGCTCAACCGCCAGGCCAATGCCCGCGAGGGTCGCCAGCAGCACATGCTGGTAGAACGCGGTTTGATAGCGAAAGCGCTGGGCAAAATCGTAGACGTGGTCGGCTTCCACCCGGGCGCCGGTGAAGCGGGTGGTCCCGCTGCCGGTCAGCCGCTGGCCAAAGCCATCCCAGTCGTCTTCCCGCGCCACGCCGGGCTGTTGGGTGCTGACCAGGGCGATCACATCGCCACCGGTATCACTGCGCCGGGCAAACACATCGATCCAGTCGGCGTACAGCGCGCCAGTGCTGTAGAACTTCTCGCCGTCGAGTCGCCAGCCGTCCTCTGCCGGCGTCACCCGGGTGTTCACCTCCCCCAGCTTAACCGCGCCGATCTCCGTCCAGCCGCTGCCCACCAGCTCGCCGTCGAGGAAGCGACGAAACCAGCGGTCGCGCCCGGCGGAATCCGGCTGATTAAGCTGATCTTCCACAAAGGCAAAGTGCGCGCGCAGGGCCTGCGGCAGGTTAGAGTCCGCTTGCGCCAGCTCAATCAGCAGCGCGCTGAGCTGCGGCAGCGAAGCGCCCCAGCCGCCCTTCTCGCGCGGGATACGCAGCGTGCCGAAGCCCGCTTCTTTCAGCCAGCGGATCGGCTCATCGGGCAGAATGCGCTGCTGTTCGCGCTCCGCAGCGCCCTGGGCGATACGGGTGAATATCGGGCGGAAGGCGGCCGCCAGCGCGTCATAATCGGTGCCAGTGGAGAGCAGGGTCATTGTCAGTTCCTTATTCATGGAGTGCGTCGATATCTTCTCGCGTCGGTTCATGACGGACCGCCAGCAGGAAGAAAATGGGAATAATGGCGGCAAGCGAGACCACCCAGAACATCTGCGTGCCGAGCGAGGCCTGCAGCAGCGGCAGAATAAACAACGCCAGCGCGCTGCCGATCCCGGAGAGTGCCCGGCTGAAACCGACCCCGGTGGCGCGAATGGCAGTAGGATAGGAGAGCGCCGGGTAGATCATCAGCTGCGCCCCCGGGCCAAACCCTTCGGCGAACAGCCACAGCCCCAGCATCGCGATAGCCAGCACGATACCTGCCGTCGCGTGCGGTTGCCCCACCAGCGCCAGCACAATCAGCGCCACAAACTGCAGGGCGAAGCCGGCTATCGCCACATGACGCGAAGGATATTTCCACGCCAGATGCATACCGAGCAGCCCACCGGTAAAAGCAAACAGGGCGTTCAGCCCCAGCGATGCCGAAATAGTTTCGAAGACGCCAGCCCCGAGGAACTGGGCAAGAATTGACGGCAGGAAAAAGGCAATCGCCGTGTACTCGAAGGAGATACAGATATTCATCACCCCGGCGACGATAGTCCGCTCGCGGTAGGGTTTTTCGAACAGCACGCGGAAGCTCACTTTCGGCGCCGGCGCCGGCTTCGCCGCCGGGACCTCATGGGCATGGATCCCCCAGGAGTCGCGTAAAATACGCACCGCAGAGGTCAGATCGCCCTGGTTCGCGGCCCACAGCGGGGATTCGTTCATAAACCGGCTGCGGACGGCAATAATCAGGAGTGCCGGCACGGCGCCGAACAGCAGGGAGGCGCGCCAAAGCCAGTCCAGATGCTCCTGCGGCAGCAGAAAATAGAGGCCGAAGATAATGAGAAAGCAGACGGTCGAGGCGGCGTACCACATCGGGCACCACGCCGCGAGGCGAGCCGCTTTATTGCCTTTGCCGGCAAAACGGGAAAACTCGGCAAGATAGGACATCGCCACCGGCAGGTCGATGCCGACGCCGATGCCCATCAGGAAGCGGGCGCCAATCAACACCCAGACGTTCGGCGCCAGCCCGGCGGCGATAGCCGAAATAACAAAAAAGAACATATCGGCCATAAACACCGAATAGCGACCATATTTATCGGTCAGCCAACCGCCGATGATATTGCCGACGATGGTCCCGACCATAATGGAGGAGGTCACCAGGCCGGTCAGCAGCGGCGAGAGCCGAAATTCACGCACGACGTCATCAATACCGTAAGAGAGCGTGGTTAAGTCATAGGCGTCGAGAAAAACGCCGCCCAGCGCGAGGAACACAATCATCCGCGCATATTTCGCCTGTTCCCTGCCGGAATTAATTAGCCGCGCCACATCCCCGACGCTACTGACCGGTACCGAAGCGATACCGGGATTATCCACTGGTAATGTACTCATTTTTTCACCTTATTATTTTGTGCAGGTCATCAGCGGTTATAAACCTCGAGCGGCGACAATCAAAACAACAAATCATGCTATTAAAATCAACATAATCAATAAGTTAATTTAAAACACCAGCACAAAAAGGACGCGCTTTCGCGCATCCTCAAGGGAAATAAATAACAACGAAAATAGACGTCGTGCAGGACGATTATTCCGCCGATACCGGAACTAATACATCTTTTACCAGCGGGTCATCGGTGGTTTTTAACCACGTCTGGATCCGCGGGTCAGAAAAAGCCTGTTTTAATTTGACGATATTTTCCTGTGATAAATACGGTGTACCAATCACTAATTGCGAAGCAAAGGTGCGCGGCGCCGGCGGGAATAATATGCCTTTCTCACGCGGTACTTTCCCGGCGTCAAATTGCGAGACATAGCCGATGGCGGCATCCACCGAATTTAACGCCCGCGGCATGGTCAGCAGATCCAGCTCTTTAAAGACAAACTGATGCGGGTTGCCGACAATATTTTTCAGCTTCGCCGTGCGCGGCTCCACCGCCGGGTCGAGCGAGATCAACCCAATGCGCTGCAGCAGCCACAGAGCCTGCCCCTGATTGGCGCCGTCGTCAGGCACGACGATGGTCGCGCCGTTGGGCAACGCCTGTACCGACGAGAAGCGGTCGGAATAGATGCCGAACGCCCACTGGAACACCGGCACCGTAGTCGACAACGCAAAGCCGTTGGCGTCCACCACCTGCTTGAGCCACCACTGATGCTGATAGATCGTCCCGGCATACTGTCCTTCCGCTACCGCGCGGTCAGCTTGTACCGGATCCTGCACCCCCACGGCCTCCAGCTTCAGGCCGTAATCGGGCGCAATATGCTGATTAATATACTCAATGATCCGCTGCTCGCCGGCCATCGCCGGCTCGTAGTGAATTTTTAACGTGCTGCCGAAGACCACCTGCTGGCTTTGGGTATGCCCCCGCCACCACCAGAAAGCGATGGCGAGCAGGATAATCACCGCCAGCGCCGCCAGCCAGGGCCAGCGCCGTGCTTTACGTAACTCAAATTGCTCTGTTGTCATACAAGGTTCCCCTGCGTGTGGCGTAAACGGTTGACCAGGCGGTCACCCAAAAATTGAATCAACTGGATCGTGGCGATCAGGGCAACGATCGTCGCGATCATGATGTGGTTGTCGAAGCGCTGATAGCCGTACACCACGGCCAGGTAGCCGATGCCCCCGGCGCCGATGGTCCCGGCGATAGCCGAATACTCAATCATCGAGACCAGGTTTAGCGTCACCGCCGCCACCAGCGCGGGCAAGGCTTCACTGAGCTGCGCGCTGGCAATGATTTGCCAGCGCGACCCACCGCAAACGACGCCCACCGCGGTGACCTCCGCCGGCAGCTCGCGCAGCGCGTTCTCCACCAGACGGCCAAAGAACGGGACGCCGGCGGCAATCATCGGCACCACCGCGGCGGGGATGCCAATCGTGGTTCCGGTCAGCCAGTAAGTGAACGGGATAATGGCGGCCATCAGCACCAGAAACGGCAGCGAACGTCCCATGTTGACCACCCAGTTCAGTAGCCGGTACAGCAACGCGTGCGGAAATAACCCCCGCGGCGAGGCGTTAAACAACACTACCCCCACCAGTCCTCCCAGAGTGACGACAAACAGCATGACAATGGCCACCATCAGCCAGGTTTCGCCATAGGCGGGGAGCAGCAGCGAAGGAATTTCGCCCCAGGGGGTGTCCTGGCTGATGACTGTCGGTTTCATACCGCCTCCCTGAGCAACGGCGCGCTGTCGAGGATCTCCGCCGTCATGCCGAGCTGCGCCAACAGGTCCTGCAGTCGCGCGGGCGACAGGCGTTCGCCCTGAAAGCGCACTCCGGCCTGCAGGCGACCGGCCAGCCTACCGTTAATCACCTCGACGTGGCCGCCAAGGAGATCGATCTGCAGCGCCCACTGCTGGCTCAGGCGGCTGATCCAGTCGGTAGCCACCGGTACATCCCAGCGGTAGCTCAGACGCAGCAGCAGATCGCTGTGGGCCGCTGCCGCCGGCGTCAGCGGCAACAGCTGCTGGCCAAGCAGAGAATCGGGACGCGCCAGCAGATCTTCGATCCGCCCGTACTGGACGATCGTCCCGTCGCGGATCTCCGCCACCGCATCCGCCGCCGTGCGCACGGCGTCCATTTCATGGGTGATCAGGACGATCGCCAGCTGATACTCGTCGCGCAGTCGCTTGAGCAGGGCCAGCACCGAGGCCGTGGCCTGAGGATCGAGCCCGGAGGTGGCTTCATCCGCCAGCAGAACCGACGGGCGCAGCGCCAGCGCGCGGGCAATGCCGATCCGCTGGCGCTGGCCGCCCGAGAGCTGGGACGGCCAGGCATCCGCTTTGTGGCTCAGGCCGACGCTCTCCAGCAGCTCGCCAACCCGCGCCTTGATATCGCGCTCCACCACGCCAAGCCACGCCAGCGGCAGGGCGACATTCTGCCAGGCGGTCCGGCGGCTCAGCAGTGCGGAGGACTGGAATACGGTGCCAATCGCCCGCCGCTCCCGGCGCAGCGCCTCGCCGGACAGCGCCGACAGATCCTGGCCGTTGATACGAATGCTGCCGCTGTCCGGGCGCTCCAGCAGGCTGATGCAGCGCGCGAGAGTTGATTTACCGGCGCCGCTCGGCCCCACCACCGCGGTGATGGAGCGTTCAGGTACCTGCAGCGACAGCCCTTTCAGCACCGCGCTGAGCCGGCCATCCGCCGTGCGGTAGCTTTTATGCAGGTCATCGATAGCGATCATGTCACCTTCTCCTCTACCGAGGCCGCCGTGCGCGCATCGCGACGGTAGCTGACACCGGGGTGAGGCGCGGCCAGACGCGGACCGGCGCCGAATAGTTTTTCACGCAGGGTCCCCTCGCGGTACTCTTGCTTAAAGACGCCGCGCTTTTGCAGCTCAGGCACCAGCAGCTCAACGACGTCGCGGAAGGTTTCGTGGGTGACGGCATAGGCGAGATTAAAGCCATCGACGTCCGTCTCTTCGACCCAGGACTGCAGTTCGTCGGCCACGGTTTGCGCGCTGCCGACCACCAGCGGGCCGAAGCCGCCGATACCGGCCCAATCGGCCAGGGCCTGCACCGTCCACTGCCGGTTCGGGTCCGCAGTGGAAAAGGCCTCCACCGCCGACTGAATAGCGTTGGTGTGCAGGTACTTCAGCACCTGATCCGGCTGATACTGGCCGAAATCGATCCCCGTCCAGCCGGAGAGCAGCGCCAGCGCGCCTTCATAGCTGACGTACTGCTTATATTCCTGCCACTTCGCCTGCGCCTCGCGGTCGGTGTCGCCGACAATCACCGTCTGCAGGTTAAAGATCAGAATGCTGTGCGGATCGCGCCCCGCCTCAGCCGCCCGGCGGCGAATATCCGCCACCGTCTTCTTCAGCAGCACCTTCGACGGCGCAGCCACGAAGACGCATTCAGCATGGCCGGCGGCGAACTGTTTGCCGCGGCTGGACGCTCCCGCCTGATAGAGCACCGGCGTGCGCTGCGGGGATGGCTCGCAGAGGTGGATCCCCGGCACGGAAAAGAACTGCCCCTGATGGTTAATGGGATGGATTTTCCGCGGATCGCTGAAGATCTTGCGCTCTCTGTCGCGCAGCACCGCCCCGTCCTCCCAGCTTCCCTCCAGCAGTTTGTAGATCACCTGCAAATACTCATCGGCATAGTCATAGCGGGTGTCGTGGTCGGTCTGGGTTTGCTGGCCGATATTGCGCGCCCCGCTCTCCAGATAGGAGGTGACGATGTTCCAGCCCACCCGCCCTTTGGTCAGATGGTCGAGCGTCGACAGACGACGGGCGAAGGGATAAGGATGCTCAAACGACAGCGAAGCGGTCAGGCCGAAGCCCAGATGCTCCGTCACCAGCGCCATCGGGGTGATCAGGGCCAGCGGATCGTTGACCGGGACCTGCGTCGCCTGGCGGATCGCCGCGTCGCCGCTGCCGTTCAGCACGTCGTAGACGCCAAGCACGTCAGCGATAAACAGTCCGTCGAACTTGCCGCGCTCCAGCAGTCGCGCCAGATCCACCCAGTACTCCAGATCTTTATACTGCCAGGAGCGATCCCGGGGATGCGCCCACAGGCCCGGCGACTGATGGCCGACGCAGTTCATATCGAAAGCGTTAAGACGAATTTCACGTTGTGATGACATAGCAATCTCCATAGCGCGGCCCGTCGCCGGGGCGCACGCGGCAAAATGAATCAGGGAAAAGAAAGAGAGGAATTCAGTACGCAGGACATCGGGAGTCCTGCGGGATCCCGAGCGTGAGTAACGCTTGCGCCGCCACGTCAGCGGCATGGTCGGCTACCTGCGGCAGGCCCATCAGTTCGCCAAAACGCCCGCGGGCGGCGGGACCGGCCACCAGCACCGGCGGCGCCTCAACGTACGGCTCAGCCACTGCCCGGGAACGGCTGTCCACCTCCAGGCCCATGCCGAGGGCATCGGCGCGAATAAGGCCGCGGCGGGCAAGGTCCTGTAAAAATGGCTGGCTGTCGGTCAGGGCGCGGTGCGCGGGTCCGGTGGTCAGGATCAGGTGATCGACCCTCAGCGTCTGCACGCCGCCGCCGCGCCGCGCCAGCGTCAGCCGCAGCGTCTCGCCTTCGCCGCTCATCGACAGTAGCCTGGCCGCCTGAACCTGCAGACAGCCCGTGCGCTGGCGCGCCTCCAGCACCTCGGCGACCTGCGGCGCCACGCGGTAGCGGTGGACATCCCAGTAATGGCGCAGATGGCGCAGAAAACGCTGGCGATCGGAGTCGCTGAGCGCCTGCCAGATCCGCTGCCCCTGTTGGCGGACCGCATCCAGCACCACCTGCCAGCTCAGGCCCTGCTGCGCCGCATACGCCACGTCGAGGCGGATCTGGCGCAGGCGCTGACGCAGGCTGCCCTGCTGATAGTCGCCAGGCCAGGCTGCTCCCGCGCCGCTGAGGTTGCCACGCGACAGCAGGCCGTGGCGCGAAAAGGCGACGATACTGCCGCGGTGGCCCAACCGGTCCAGCGTCGCGACCGTATCGGCCATGGTTAATCCGGTGCCCATCACCGCCACCCGGGCGTGCGGGGCGATGGCGTCGAGCGCGCCGGGCTGCCACGGGTTGGCAATCAGCGCCGGATGGTGCCGCCAGGCTTCGGCCTCCGCCGGCAGCGAAGGCGGTGGATGACTGATCGCCAGCACCAGCAGGTCGGCCTTAAGCTGCAGGCCGCCGTCGGTGGTCACCGTCCCCTGATGAAAAGCGAGCGCCCGATCGCGCAGGTGGCGAAGCCGTCCGCCGCTGGCTGCCGCGGCGTCGGAAAAACGTTGTGCCACATAGCGACCAAACTGGCCGCGCTGAGGATAGACGGAACCGTCCGGACGCAGCGCCTGCGCATCGACGGCAAAGGCAGGCTGACGTCGGTACCAGCGATCGAAGGCGCCCTCTTCATCACCGGTCAGCTGCATACGGGCGGCCGGGACGTTAATCCGGTGCGTCGGCTCCGCGGTGGAGTAGGCCACCCCGGCGCCGGGAGTCTGGCGCGGCTCCAGCAGCGTCACGCGCACCCCGTCCGGCGCCAGGCGCAGCAGCTCAATCGCCACCGCCGCGCCGCTGAAGCCGCCGCCGATAATCACGATATGCGGTTCTGCACTCATCGCTGCCCTCCTCCGGTATGCTGTCTCATGGTCGCGCTCCGGGCCATCAGCTGGCGCTGACCTGGCGCACCGGGCGCTTATCGCCGCCGATGGTTTCGCCAAAGGGACCGGTGTTCACGCTACGCGCCTTCGACGAGGCCGCGTTTTCCAGCGGCAGCAGAGGCATCACCAGCTCAGCAAAGCGGTGCGCCTCTTCCAGATGCGGATAGCCGGAAAAGATAAAGTTGCTGATGCCGAGCGCCTGATATTCGCGGATACGTTCCGCCACCTGCTGCGGATTACCCACCAGCGCGGTTCCGGCGCCGCCGCGCACCAGCCCGACGCCGGCCCACAGATTAGGGGCAATACGCAGATTGTCGCGCGATCCCTGATGCAGGGCGCTCATCCGCGCCTGGCCGGCCGAGTCCATGCGGGCGAAGATCTTTTGCGCCTGGGCGATGGTGTCGTCGTCAAGATGGGCGATCAGCCGGTCGGCGGCGGCCCATGCCTCCTCTTCCGTTTCGCGCACGATGACGTGCAGACGAATGCCGTACTCGAGGGTGCGTCCGCGGGCCGCGGCGCGCTCGCGCACCACCGCCAGCTTCTCCGCCACCAGTTCCGGCGGTTCGCCCCACGTCAGATAACTGTCGATCTGTTCGGCCGCCACATCGATAGCTGCCTCAGAAGAGCCGCCGAAGTACAGCGGCGGGCCATTCTCCTGAACCGGCGGAAACAGCACCTCCGCCCCCTCGACATGAATATGCTCCCCGTGATAGTCCACTTTCTCGCCGCGCAGCAGGCGGGAGTAAACATCGAGAAATTCGCGAGTCACCTGGTAGCGTTCGCTGTGGCTGAGAAAAATGCCATCGCCTTTGTTTTCCACCGGGTCGCCGCCGGTGACGACGTTGATCAGCAGCCGCCCTTCCGATAAACGGTCGAGGGTGGCCGCCATCCGCGCCGCCAAAGTGGGCGGCTGCAGACCCGGTCTGACCGCCACCAGGTAGCGCAGACGGCGGGTCAACGGCGCCAGCGCCGAGGCCACCAGCCACGAATCCTCACAGCTTTTACCGGTGGGGATCAGCACGCCGTAATAGCCCAGGCTGTCGGCCGCCAGCGCCACCTGCTGCAGATAAGGTAAATCAACCGGACGTCCGCCCTCGGTAGTGCCCAGATAGCGGCCATCGCCATGGGTAGGTAAGAACCAGAAGACATTGATCTTGTCGGGAGCTTGCTGCGTCATTATCTATTTCCTATATAACCATATCCGATATTTATCGAAGAGATGTTTTAATTTGGTTATATGAGTGTTAGCGATAATCATGCCAAGGGTGAATAAAAAATTAATTCTTTAAAATCAATGGACTGAAAAAGACTTCGCCGCGCCGCGCTGTTGCAAATCCCGCAGCCGCCGCGCATCCGCTGGCGCATTTGCAACAGCTGCCGACCTTCCCCCTCTGGTTTCTGCCGCCGCCGCAGGATAAGTTCAGCAGGTCAACGACCGGAGGCCCGCCATGCTGAACCCAGAATCCCCTTCCACCGCGCCCGCGCTGATCGACCCGGCGTCGAAGGCTTTCCAGAGCCTGCTGGACAAGCTCGCGCCGACGGAGGCTACCGTGCTGATCGTGGGCGAAACCGGCACCGGCAAAGAGGTGGTAGCGCGCTATCTCCATCACCACAGCCCCCGCCGCCAGCAGCCGTTTCTGGCCGTTAACTGCGGCGCGCTGACCGAGAGTCTTGCCGAAGCCGAACTGTTCGGCCATGAGAAAGGCGCCTTCACCGGCGCGCAGCAGGGACAGCCCGGCTGGTTTGAAGCTGCGGAAGGGGGGACGCTGCTGCTGGACGAGATCGGCGAATTAAGCCTGCCGCTGCAGGTCAAGCTGTTGCGGGTGCTGCAGGAGCGCGAAATTACCCGCGTCGGCTCACGCAAAGCGATTAAAGTGAATGTCCGGGTGATTGCCGCCACCCACGTCGACCTGGCCCAGGCGATCCGCGAGCGCCGCTTTCGCGAGGATCTCTACTATCGGCTGAATATCGCGGTGGTGCCGCTGCCGCCGCTGCGCCAGCGTCGGCAGGATATCCCGCTGCTGGCGCACCACTTTTTATCGCTCTATGCCCGCCGGCTCGGCCGGCCAACCCTGCGTCTGGCGCCTGAGTCGCTGGCCCGGCTGATGGACTATGCGTGGCCGGGCAATATTCGCGAGCTGGAAAACACCCTACACAACGCGGTGCTGCTCAGTAAAGAGGAGGAGATTAGCCCCGCCCAGCTGCGCCTGGCGACGCTCAACGACGCCCCGTCGCCGGCGAGCGATCATGAACTGGACGATTTTATTCGCCACCAGCTGGCGCTTCCCGGCGAGCCGCTGTGGCAGCGGGTGACCAGCGCCCTGATCCGCCACGCCATGGCGCATTGCGACGATAACCAGAGCCAGGCGGCCGCGCTGTTGGGGATCAGTCGGCATACCTTGCGCACCCAGCTCGCTAACCTCGGGCTCATCAAAAGCCGTCGCCGTCCCCCTGCGCCGCCGCGGGCGTTCGCCAGCGCGGCCGGGACCGATCGCGAACTGCGTATTGGCTACCAGCGCTTCGGCAGCCTCGGGATCCTGAAAGCCCGCCAGAGTCTGGAGACTGCCTTCGCCAGCCTCGGCGTCAACGTGCTATGGAGCGAGTTTCCCGCCGGACCGCAGCTCCTTCACGCCCTCGCCTGCAACGAGATCGACTTTGGCACCACCGGGGAAGCGCCGCCGGTGTTTGCCCAGGCCAACAACAGCGAACTGATGTACGTGGCGTGGGAGCCGCCGGCGCCGCGCAGCGTGGCGATGGTCGTCCCGCAGGAGAGCGACATCCGCCAGCTCAGCGATCTGCGCGGAAAACGCATCGCGCTCAATAAAGGGTCGAATGTCCACTGGCTGCTGCTGCAGATCCTCGAGGACGCCGGGCTGGGGCTGAACGACGTGCGGGTAGTCTATACCCCGCCGAAATACCCGCTGACCGCCAGCGACTACCTGGCGGTTGACGCCTGGATGATGTGGGACCCGCTGCTCAGCGACGCCGAACACACCGGCGAGCTGCGGGTGGTCGCCAGCGGCGAAGGACGGGTCAACAACCATCAGTTTTATCTTTCGCGACGGGACTACCTCGCTCAGCATGGCGATATCATGCGCCGTCTGCTGACGGAGCTGACCCACACCGGGCAGTTTATCGACTCGCATCGTGGCGAAGCGGCCCGCTTACTCTCAGCTGAGCTGGGGATTGACGCCCGGTCGCTACGCATCGCCCTCTCCCGCCGCAGCCATCGCCCGCGGCCGATGGATCTGTCGGTGATCCGCGCCCAGCAGACCATCGCCGATCGCTTTTATGCCCTCGGACTTATCGCCAAACCGGTCCCGGTGCGGGAGGCGGTGTGGTACGGCGAACCCGCGCCCGGCGTCATCAGCCCGCTGATGGCGGTCAGTTAGCGAAATTTGCGCGTTATCTTCCTGATTGTTCAGGCGCAGATAGCCTCGATCCGATGGCGATGTTACCCTAAAGGCGCTGAGAATAAGGGGGTATCTGTGGCTGTTCATCTGTTAATCGTCGACGCGTTAAATCTGATCCGCCGCATCCACGCGGTACAGGGCTCGCCCTGCGTCGATACCTGCCTGCATGCGCTGGAGCAGCTGATCGTCCATAGTCAGCCCACCCACGCGGTGGCGGTGTTTGATGATGAGGATCGCGCCCACGGCTGGCGCCACCAGCGCCTGCCGGAGTACAAAGCCGGCCGCGCGCCGATGCCGGAGACCCTGGTCGCCGAGATGCCGGCGCTGCGGGCCGCCTTCGAGCAGCGGGGGATCCGCTGCTGGGCCTCGCCGGGCAGCGAAGCGGACGACCTCGCCGCCACCCTGGCGGTGAAGGTGGCCCAGGCGGGCCATCAGGCCACCATTGTCTCCACTGACAAAGGCTACTGCCAGCTGCTGTCGCCCACCATCCGCATCCGCGACTACTTTCAGAAGCGCTGGCTGGACGCCCCCTTCATCGCCAGCGAGTTCGGCGTCACCCCGGAGCAGCTGGCGGATTACTGGGGGCTGGCGGGGATCAGCAGCTCGAAGGTGCCGGGCGTAGCGGGCATTGGCCCTAAAAGCGCCGCCCAGCTGCTGAACGAGTTCCAGGACCTGGAGGGGCTGTATGCCCGCCTGGCCGAGGTCCCGGAAAAGTGGCGCAAAAAGCTGGCAACGCATCAGGACATGGCCTTCACCTGCCGGGAAGTCGCCCGCCTGCAGACCGACCTACAGCTGGACGGCAATCTGCAGCAGCTGCGGCTGACGCGCTGACCCTACCCGAGCGCGGCGCCGGCGCGGCGGCACCGCCTGCTTCGGCCGGGGCGGCCCCTCACCAGGCAGCCTGATATAACCCGACGATATCGGCCAGGCTCGCCTCGCGCGGGTTGCCGCCGGTACACACATCCGCCAGCGCCGCCTGGGCCAGCGCCGGAATATCCTCTTTCCTGACGCCCACCTCGCGCAGATGGCCGGGAATACCGACATCACGGTTGAGCTGGCAGACCGCCTCCACCGCCGCCAGGCGCGCGGCGGTCAGGCTTAACGCTTCCACCCTGACGCCCATCGCCCTGGCGATATCGCGATATTTTTCCCCGGTCGCCTCAGCATTAAAGCGCATCACGTGCGGCAGCAGGATGGCATTCGCCACACCGTGCGGCGTGTTGTAGAAAGCGCCGAGCGGATGCGCCATGCCGTGCACCAGGCCAAGCCCGACGTTGGAAAATCCCATCCCCGCCACATACTGGCCGAGCGCCATGGCTTCCCCCGCTCCGGCGTCTCCGGCAACCGAGCCGCGCAGCGCGCCGGCGATGATCTCGATGGCTTTGAGGTGCAGCGCATCGGTCAAAGCCCAGGCGCCGCGGGTGAGGTACCCTTCGATAGCGTGCGTCAGGGCGTCGACGCCGGTCGCCGCCTTCAGCGCCGGCGGCATGGCGTCCATCATATCGGCATCGATAAAGGCCACCTGCGGAATATCGTGCGGGTCGACGCAGACAAACTTACGCCGCTGTTCTTCATCGGTGATGACATAGTTAATCGTCACCTCCGCCGCGGTACCCGCGGTGGTCGGCACCGCGAAGATCGGCACGCTGGGCTGACGGGTGGGCGACAGCCCCTCCAGGCTGCGGACATCGGCGAACGCCGGGTTACGCTGAATAATACCGATCGCCTTACAGGTATCCTGCGGCGAACCGCCGCCGATGGCGATCAGGTAATCCGCCCCGCTGCGCTGAAAGGCCTGCAGCCCCTGCTGGACCACGGCGATGGTGGGATTGGGGATCACGTCGCTGAACATGTCCCATGCCAGCCCGGCGGCGTCCAGTTTGTCAGTGACTTTTGCCGCTACACCGCACTGCGCGAGGGTGCTGTCGGTCACGATCAATGCTTTGCGATAACCGCGCCGCAGCACTTCATCGGTTAATGCGTTTATCGCCCCCCGGCCAAACCACGCCGTTTCGTTGAGGATCATTCGGTTTGCCATCGCGTCTCTCCTGTTAGCGTTGCGGCATCACTCTTCAATGCGTAATCCGTAGGTTTTGAACTTCTCCAGCACGATGGCGATCGCCTCGTCATCCAGCACCGGTACCGGGTCGGTAATCGCCAGCGTGCTGAGATAGAGCTGGGCCAGGACTTCCACTTCATGCGCCAGCCAGAGCGTTTTCTCCAGGCTGGCCTCGCAGGCGATCAGGCCATGATGCTGCAGCAGCGTGGCTTTGCGGTGCTTCAGCGCCACCGCGACATGCTCAGACAGTTCGCGGGTGCCGAAAGTGGCATAGGGCGCGCAGGGGATCGAATTCCCGCCCGCCGCGGCGATCATATAGTGGATGGCCGGAATGGGCCGGTTGAGGATCGACACCGCCGTACAATGCACAGCGTGATTGTGGACCACCGCCTGGGCATCGGGCCGCGTCTGGTAGGCCGCCTGATGGAAACGCCATTCGCTGGAGGGCAGTTTTCCCTGCTCATGCTGGCCATCGGCATCAATAAAGACGATCTTCTCTTCCGTCAGTTTTTCATACGGGATGCCGGTGGGCGTGATCAGCATCCCCCCCTGATAGCGCACGCTGACATTGCCGGCGGTCCCCTGATTTAACCCCAGGCGGGTCATTTCCAGGCAGGTATCGATAATCTGCCGGGCCAGTCTGTTTCTTTCCATTGCTTTCCTCTTTTGGCGACTCATCATCCGTCAACGGCAGGGCAACGCAATTATTGTCGGCTACCGTGGGATAGGTTGAATAATGATCTCCATCTTCAGCCTGAATAATCACAGGGGAATTTTCATCGCCATATTTTGTGAACCACGTCAATTATTCCGCCCTAAAAAAAGAGATCAGACTGGTTAATCGACCATTTAAAATGCCCGTTCTTAAAAATATTCCATCAAGCGGGCATTTTATTTTCCTGTAACATTTGCCCGTTTTCCACGATATATATTCAATCGGTCATTGGCGTTGTGGTTTTGTGAATTTATTTTCTCAAACGGTCAGCGATTTTGAAAAATTAAAGTGACAATTATCACATAAAATGGTCCGCAGAGCGTTAAGTGTGACCCTCATCATATTAACAGGCGGTTTTTATTTGAAAATGAAGCCATGAGTTCCGCCGTGACTTTCATTTCACTCACCGGCGCGTCACCTGAGCTCACTTAATTTTGCGGTCTGCTGCAGCACCAGACTGCGCCCTGAATGCTGTTGTAACTGCTTCTGAACTGATGAGGACGCTATGGGAAACACAACGATACCAACGCAAAGTTACCGCGCCATGGAGAGCGGGCAGAGTAAGAGCTATATTATTCCTTTTGCTCTGCTATGCTCCCTCTTTTTTCTGTGGGCCGTGGCCAATAATCTTAATGATATTTTATTACCGCAATTTCAACAGGCCTTTACGCTGACTAACTTTCAGGCCGGATTAATCCAGTCAGCTTTTTATTTTGGCTATTTTGTTATTCCCATCCCCGCCGGGATGCTGATGAAAAAATTCAGCTATAAAGCAGGCATTCTTACTGGCCTGTTTTTATATGCCTGCGGCGCCGCGCTGTTCTGGCCTGCCGCCGAAGTGATGAATTACACCCTATTTCTGATTGGATTATTTATTATCGCCGCCGGGCTTGGCTGTCTGGAAACCGCGGCCAACCCGTTTGTCACCGTTCTCGGTCCGGAAAGCGGCGGTCACTTCCGTCTTAATCTGGCCCAGACCTTTAACTCATTTGGCGCCATTATCGCCGTGGTATTTGGCCAGAGCCTTATTTTGTCCAACGTCCCGCATCAGCCGCAGGAGGTGCTGGATAGCATGACCCCAGAACAGCTCGGCGCCTGGAAGCACAGCCTGGTTCTGTCGGTACAAACCCCCTATATGATTATCGTGGCCATCGTGCTGCTGGTCGCCCTGCTGATCGTCTGCACCCGCTTCCCGTCGCTGCAAAGCGATGACCACAGCGACAGCGCGCAGAGCACTTTTCTCGCCTCGCTGTCGCGCCTGATGCGCATCCGCCACTGGCGCTGGGCGGTTCTGGCCCAGTTCTGCTATGTCGGCGCGCAGACCGCCTGCTGGAGCTATCTGATTCGCTACGCTGTCGAAGAGATCCCGGGCATGACGGCCGGTTTCGCCGCCAACTACCTGACCGGCACCATGGTCTGTTTCTTCATTGGCCGTTTCACCGGCACCTGGCTTATCCGCCGCTTCGCGCCGCATAACGTACTGGCTTTCTATGCGCTTATCGCCATGCTGCTCTGTTTGCTCTCCGCCTTCAGCGGCGGCCACGTCGGCCTGCTGGCCCTTACCCTGTGCAGCGCCTTTATGTCCATTCAGTACCCGACCATCTTCTCGTTGGGGATTAAGCAGCTGGGCCAGGACACCAAATATGGCTCGTCCTTTATCGTCATGACCATCATCGGCGGCGGGATCGTCACCCCGGTGATGGGCTTTGTCAGCGATGCCGCCGGCAATATCCCGACCGCTGAGCTGGTCCCGGCGCTGTGCTTCGCCATCATCTTTATTTTTGCCCGTTTCCGCTCGCAAGCGGCGACGAACTAAACCTGTTATCCGCATAACCTGAGGGATCTGTAATGAAAAAAATCAGCTTACCGAAGATCGGTATCCGCCCGGTAATCGATGGTCGTCGCATGGGGGTCCGCGAATCGCTGGAAGCGCAAACCATGAACATGGCGAAAGCCACCGCCGCGCTTATCAGCGAGAAGCTGCGCCATGCCTGCGGCGCCCGGGTGGAGTGCGTGATCGCCGATACCTGCATCGCCGGCATGGCCGAGTCGGCCGCCTGTGAAGAGAAATTCAGCAGCCAGAACGTTGGCGTCACCATCACCGTCACCCCCTGCTGGTGCTACGGCAGTGAAACCATCGACATGGATCCGCTGCGCCCGAAGGCCATCTGGGGCTTTAACGGCACCGAACGTCCGGGGGCGGTCTATCTGGCCGCCGCGCTGGCGGCCCACAGCCAGAAAGGGATCCCGGCGTTCTCCATCTACGGGCATGACGTGCAGGATGCCGATGACACCTCCATCCCGGCGGACGTCGAAGAAAAACTGTTGCGCTTTGCTCGCGCCGGCCTGGCCGTCGCCAGTATGAAGGGGAAAAGCTATCTGTCGCTGGGCGGCGTCTCAATGGGCATCGCCGGCTCCATCGTCGACCACAACTTCTTTGAATCCTGGCTCGGGATGAAGGTTCAGGCAGTCGACATGACGGAGCTGCGCCGGCGAATCGATCAGAAAATCTATGATGAAACCGAGCTGGAGATGGCGCTGGCGTGGGCGGATAAACATTTCCGCTACGGCGAAGATCAGAACGCCGAGCAGTATAAGCGCAATGAATCGCAGAGCCGCGCGGTGCTGAAAGAGAGCCTGCTGATGGCGATGTGCATCCGCGATATGATGCAGGGCAACGCGAAGCTCGCGGAAAAAGGGCTGGTGGAGGAGTCGCTGGGCTACAACGCCATCGCCGCCGGCTTCCAGGGCCAGCGCCACTGGACCGATCAATACCCCAATGGCGATACCGCCGAAGCGCTGCTCAACAGCTCTTTTGACTGGAACGGCGTGCGCGAGCCGTTCGTCGTCGCCACCGAAAACGACAGCCTCAACGGCGTGGCCATGCTGATGGGCCACCAGCTCACCGGCACCGCCCAGGTGTTTGCCGACGTGCGCACCTACTGGTCGCCGGACGCCGTTGAGCGCGTCACCGGGCAGCCGCTCACCGGCCGGGCGGAGCACGGCATTATTCACCTGATTAACTCCGGCTCCGCGGCGCTGGACGGCTCCTGCCAGCAGCGCGACGCGCAGGGCAACCCGACGATGAAACCTCACTGGGAGATTGAACAGAACGAGGCGGATGCCTGCCTCGCGGCCACCGAATGGTGCCCGGCGATCCATGAATACTTCCGCGGCGGCGGCTTCTCTTCCCGCTTCCTGACCGAAGGCGGCGTGCCGTTCACCATGACCCGGGTGAACATCATCAAAGGTCTGGGACCGGTGCTGCAAATTGCCGAAGGCTGGAGCGTGGCGCTGCCCAAAGCGATGCACGACCAGCTCGACGCCCGCACCAACTCCACCTGGCCCACCACCTGGTTTGCCCCGCGCCTGACCGGCAAGGGCCCGTTCAGCGATGTGTACTCGGTCATGGCCAACTGGGGCGCCAACCACGGCGTGCTGACCATCGGCCATGTCGGCGCGGATTTCATTACCCTCGCCGCCATGCTGCGCATTCCGGTCTGCATGCACAACGTGGAAGCGGCGAAAATCTACCGCCCCTCCGCCTGGGCCGCGCACGGCATGGACATCGAAGGCCAGGACTATCGCGCCTGCCAGAACTACGGGCCGCTGTATAAGCGTTAACTGGTGGGTTTAGCCGGTGGCGCAGGCTTACCGGGCCTACAGACGCGCGCTGTTTGTAGGCCGGATAAGCGCCGCGCCATTCGGCAATGTTGTTTCGGGAGTCACTATGAAGCAAGACGTTATCCTGGTCCTCGACTGCGGCGCCACGAACGTGCGGGCGATGGCCGTTGACCGACAGGGGAACATTGTCGCCCGCGCCGCCACGGCAAACGCCAGCGACATCGCCGCCGAGCGCAGCGACTGGCACCAGTGGTCGCTGGAGGCCATTATGCAGCGCTTTGCCGATTGCTGTCGGCAGATCCACGACCCGCTGGCCTCCTGCACGGTGCGCGGCATCGCCGTCACGACCTTTGGCGTCGATGGCGCGCTGGTGGATGAGCAGGGTGCGCTGCTGTATCCGATCATCAGCTGGAAATGCCCGCGCACCGCGGCGGTGATGGACACCATCAGCCGGTATATGCCCGCGCGCCAGCTGCAGCAAATCGCCGGCGTCGGCGCCTTTGCGTTCAACACCCTGTATAAGCTGATCTGGCTGAAAGAGAACCACCCGCAGCTGCTGGCGCAGGCCCATGCCTGGCTGTTCATTTCGTCGCTGATCAACCATCGGCTGACAGGGGAGTTCACCACCGACCTCACCATGGCGGGCACCAGCCAGATGCTCGATCTCCGGCAGCGCGATTTCAGCGCGCCGATCCTGCAGGCGACCGGCCTGCCGCGCCGCCTGTTCCCACGGCTGGTAGAAGCGGGCCAGCCGATCGGCGCCCTGCTGCCGGAGGCCGCTGCGCTGTTGGGCCTTCCCGTCGGGATCCCGGTTATCTCGGCCGGGCACGACACCCAGTTCGCCCTGTTTGGCGCCGGCGCCGGGCAGGATGAGCCGGTGCTCTCCTCCGGGACCTGGGAGATCCTGATGGTGCGCAGCGCGCAGGTCGACACCTCGCTGCTCGGCGACTACAGCGGCTCCACCTGCGAACTGGACAGCCAGCCGGGGCGCTATAACCCGGGGATGCAGTGGCTGGCCTCCGGCGTGCTCGAATGGGTGCGTAAGCTGCTGTGGAGCGCCGACACGCCGTGGCAAACTCTGATTGACGAAGCCCAGGCGATCCCGCCCGGCGCCGAGGGCGTCAGGATGCAGTGCGACCTGCTCGCCAGCCAGCACGCCGGCTGGCAAGGCGTCACGCTCAACACCACCCGCGGCCATTTTTACCGTGCCGCGCTGGAGGGGTTAAGCGACCAGCTGGCGCAGCATCTGCAAACCCTGGAAAACATCGGCCGCTTCCGGGCGAAAGAGCTGCTGCTGGTCGGCGGCGGCAGCCGCAACGCGCTGTGGAACCAGATCAAGGCCGACCGGCTGGGAATACCGATCAAAGTGCTCGACGATGCCGAAACCACGGTGGCCGGCGCGGCGATGTTTGGCTGGTATGGCGTGGGCGAGTTCTCTTCGCCGGAGCAGGCCAGAGCGCAGGTCGCGTACCGCTACCGCTATTTTTGGCCGCAAACTGAACCTGAATTCACAGAGGAAGCCTGAGATGCTCAAAACCATTTCCCCGCTGATATCGCCGGAACTGCTGAAAGTGCTGGCCGAAATGGGCCATGGGGATGAAATTATTTTTTCCGATGCCCACTTCCCGGCGCACAGCATGGGTCCGCAGGTGATCCGCGCCGACGGCCTGCGGGTCAGCGACCTGCTGCAGGCGATTATCCCGCTGTTCGAGTTAGACAGCTACGCGCCGCCGCTGGTGATGATGGCTGCCGTCGAAGGCGATGCCCTCGACCCGACGGTGGAACAGCGCTATCGGCAGGCGCTCTCGGCGCAGGCCCCCTGCCCGGACATCGTGCGGATTGACCGCTTCGCCTTCTACGAGCGGGCGCAAAAAGCCTTTGCGATCGTTATCACAGGAGAGTGCGCTAAGTACGGAAATATCCTTTTAAAAAAAGGAGTCACGCCGTAATCTCATGCCGGAGCGTCTGCCTGATGCAGACGCTCAATCAATGATGGGGTGAGAATAAATGAAAGCGGCCCGCCAGCAGGCGATCGTCGATCTCCTGATCAACCACAGCAGCCTGACCACCGAAACGTTGTCAAAACAGCTCAACGTCAGCAGGGAAACCATTCGCCGCGATCTCAGCGAGCTGCAGGCGCAGGGCAAAGTGCTGCGCAACCACGGCCGGGCCAAAGTGATCCACCAGCGCAGCCAGGACAGCGGCGACCCTTTCCACATGCGCCTGAAAAGCCATTACGCGCATAAAGCCGACATCGCCCGCGAAGCGCTGGCCTGGATTGACGAAGGCATGGTCATCGCCCTCGATGCCAGCTCCACCTGCTGGTACCTCGCCCGCCAGCTGCCGGACCGCCCGCTGCACGTTTTTACCAACAGCCAGCCCATCTGCCAGGAGCTGGCCAAACGCGACCAGATCGCCCTCACCTGCTCCGGCGGCACCCTGCAGCGGAAATATGGCTGCTACGTTAACCCGGCGCTGATTTCCCAGCTGAAATCGCTGGAGATCGATCTGTTTATTTTTTCCTGCGAAGGCATCGACCCGCAGGGCGCGCTGTGGGACTCCAATGCGTTCAATGCCGACTTCAAATCGATCCTGCTTAAGCGGGCGGCGCAGTCGCTGCTGCTGATCGATAAAAGTAAGTTCAACCGTTCCGGCGAGGCGAGAATTGGTCATCTGGATGACGTGACGCATATTGTGTCGGATGCGCCGCAGCCTTAAGCATGCGGCGAAGGCCGGAGGACAAGCACGCGTCTCCGGCCTGAGGGTGAGAGATTAACGCTCGTCGCGACGTCCGCCGACGGCGGCCCACAGGCGACGCACGTGAACGGTCACCTCTTCACGATCGTGATACAGCTGACGCGCCTGGATCTGGGCGTTAATCCCGTGCTCGTCCAGCTGGGCCTGAATGTAGGCCAGATTCTGCGACACCTCTTCATAGCGCTTTTTCATCGGCAGCTTGAGGTTGAAGATGGTCTCCCGGCACCAGCCGTTGACCAGCCACTGCGCCATCAGCGCCGCCACTTTCGCCGGCTTCTCCACCATATCGCAGACCATCCACGAGATGTTGTTGCGGTTCGGACGATAGCGGAAACCGTCTTCGCGCAGCCAGGTCACCTGGCCGGTATCCATCAGGCTCTGGGCCATCGGACCGTTATCGACCGAAGAGACCCACATGTTGCGCTTCACCAGCTGATAGGTCCAGCCGCCCGGGCAGGCGCCAAGGTCGACGGCATACATGCCGTTCGCCAGGCGCTCGTCCCACTCGTCCGCCGGAATAAAGACGTGGAACGCCTCTTCCAGCTTGAGGGTGGAGCGGCTCGGGGCGTCGGACGGAAACTTCAGCCGCGGAATGCCCATATAGAACGGCGAGTTGTTGTTGCTGTACGAGTAGCCGGTATAGCAGCAGCCCGGGGCGATAAAGAACACATGCACCACCGGACGCTTCGGCGTTTCATAGCGGGTCAGGACGCCCGCTTCGCGCAGCGCCGCGCGCAGCGGCACGGTAAACTTGCGGCAGAACTTCATCAGCTCTTTGCTTTCGTTAGTGTCCGCCACCTCGACGCGCAGATCGCCGCCCTTCTCCACCACGCCCTGCAGCATGCCGACGATCGGCGTGATGCGATCCTCCGGCGGCAGGTCGCGCAGCAGTTCGCCGACCACAAACATCTGGCGGGCGAAGATCAGCGAGCTGAACGGCAGATCGCGCACCAGCTTCTCGCCATCATCCTGCTGATAGCCTTCAAAAATCACATAGCCAGAGTCTTCTTTGACCCGGGCAAAACCAAACACCTCAAGGCGGGCTGCCTTATCGGTAATTTCTGCTGCGCACTCTTTCTCAAACCCAGGGCGACAATAGAGGACAACCTTATTCATGAACAACGCCCTTACGTTTCAGACGAATTGCACCAATTAACATTAACACCCAGCCGGCGAGGAAGCTCACGCCGCCCACCGGGGTCACGAACGCCCACAGGCGTAAATGAGAGAGCGCCAGGCAGTAGAGGCTGCCGCTGAACAGCACGGTCCCTAACGCCAGAAACACGCTGCTCCAGTAGAACCAGATACTGATCCGACGCTGCATCGCCACCGCCAGACCAAAAATCGCCAGGGTATGGAAGGCCTGATACTCCAGGCCGGTATGGATCCAGGCCATCTCCGCCGCGCCGAGCGATTGACTTAAGACATGCGCGCCGAAGGCACCCAGAGCCACAAAGATAAAGCCGCTAATCGCGGCGAATATCAGCATAAAACGGCTGGTCATGTTGGTACCCTACAAGTAATTATTGTTCATAACGAAAGCGGAATTTTTCTTGTTCACTTGCCGCTTTCGCCAGAATCCACTGCCGGAAAGCGGCTATTTTACCCAGTTCTGCCTGACTGTCATGGCAAACAAGGTAAAACGCATTCTTACTGACCAGAACATCATTAAACGGACACACCAGGCGACCTGCCTCAATTTCGGACTGCGCCATGACGTTATTGGCCAGCGCCACGCCCTGCCCATGAATGGCCGCCTGCAGCACCATCGCGCTGTGGCTGAAAATCGGTCCCTGCTGCACATTAATATGGCTTAGACCCAGCTGGCGGGTATAAGTTTGCCAGTCGCGGCGGGACGCATCGTGAAGCAGCGTATGTTGCGCCAGATCGGCAGGCGTTTTCAATGCCTTGTCGCCGGTGAGCAGCAGCGGGGAACAGACCGGCAGCAGATACTCGGCGTACAGTTTT
Organism: Klebsiella sp. C239; assembly: GCF_048822715.1. Lineage (NCBI taxonomy): Bacteria > Pseudomonadati > Pseudomonadota > Gammaproteobacteria > Enterobacterales > Enterobacteriaceae > Klebsiella > Klebsiella sp. C239. The sequence continues at coordinate 274,269 of NZ_JBMEZK010000002.1, forward strand.
TCCACTCGCAGGCCCGGCCAGTTGCCGCGACCGTAAAAAATCGCCACGTCGACATCGTCCGCCAGCTTATCCTCCTGACGGTCCACCGCCTGGATCCTGACGTCGATTCCCGGATAAGCTGAGTTAAAGCTTGTGAGTCTCGGCACCAGCCACTGGATGGCGAAACTTGGCAATAAACTGACCGTTAAGGCCCCTTTGGCGCTGCGCGCCTGCAGTTTACGCGTCGCTTCCGTCAGTTGCGAAAAAATCTCTTTAATATCCTGAAAATAGCTTTGCCCTTCTTCCGTTAACAGCAGCGAACGATTGCGCCGACGGAACAGCTTAAGGCCCAGAAAATCCTCGAGAGACTTGATTTGGTGGCTGACTGCGGCCTGCGTCACAAAAAGCTCATCGGCTGCCCGAGTGAAGCTGAGATGGCGTGCGGCTGCATCAAAAACACGTAATGCATTCAGAGGAGGTAATCGCTTCGACATGGTTATTCTGGCTTAGATGTTAACTCAATTTAACAAATAGGAAACAACGGTTAACCTATTAGTTTTTTTTATCTGAGCCATTATAAATTGTCCGTTGAGGTTCTACCAGCAAATACCTATAGTGGCGGCACTTCCTGAGCCGGAACGAGAAGCTTTTTTTGGAATGCGTGTTCCATCAAGCTTTTGGCTTACGGTTGTGATGTTGTGTTGTTGTGTTTGCAATTGGTCTGTCTTTGCAGACCCTGGTAGCAAGGCTACCCCTTTTCACTTCCTGTACATTTACCCTGTCTGTCCATAGTGATTTAATGTAGCACCGCAACGCGCGGTGCTTTTTTTTGCCTTTTTACTGCCTTACTCGTCCAGCTCACCCAGCTGTTTCACGTCAGAGCGATTGATCTGCTGTTTGTTGCCCCACGCGTCCTTATACGAGATCATGCCAGTATCATTATCGGTTTGCGGTTTCCCGTCGGTGACGATGGTCCGCCCATCATTGGTATGCATCACATAGTTAGAGGAACAGGCGCTCAGGCCCAGAGTCAGCATACAGGCAGAGATAATCGCAGCGGCCTTAGTCATTTTCATTTTTCTCTCCTTACGGCTATTTATACTATTCGTGACTCGTTAAGTAATAGGTTAAAACACAAACCCAACACTTTTCAGCATAACCCTCTTTGCCCCATGTGGAGTCACATTCGGACAATTCCACAGGACGCAGAGGCCTTGTCACGCCCGGCAAATTGCGCGACGATCGCGGTATTGATACGAGGAATTCCATGAACGCATTCAACCCTGCGCACTTTCGCGCGCAGTTTCCGGCTCTGGCCGACGCCGGCGTCTATCTCGACAGCGCGGCGACGGCGCTCAAACCGCTGGCGGTGATCGACGCCAGCGACCAGTTTTATCGCCTGAGCGCCGGCAACGTCCACCGCAGTCAATTCGCCGCCGCCCAGCGGCTGACCGAGCGCTATGAGGCGGCCCGCGAGCGCGTGGCGGCGTGGCTGAACGCCCCCTCCGGCAAAGATATCGTCTGGACGCGGGGGACCACGGAGGCCATCAATATGGTGGCGCAGAGCTACGTCCGGCCGCGCCTGCAGCCTGGCGATGAAATTATCGTCAGCGAAGCCGAGCATCATGCCAACCTCGTGCCCTGGCTGATGGTGGCCGGGCAGACCGGCGCCAGAGTGGTCAAGCTGCCGCTTGGCGCCGACCGGCTGCCGGATATCGCCAGCCTCGGCGCGCTCATCACCCCGCGCAGCCGGGTGCTGGCCATCGGGCAGATGTCCAACGTCACCGGCGGCTGCCCGGACCTGGCGCAGGCCATCCGCCTTGCTCACGCCGCCGGAATGGTGGTGATGGTCGATGGCGCCCAGGGGGCAGTGCATTTCCCCGCGGACGTGCAGGCGCTGGATATCGATTTTTACGCCTTTTCCGGCCATAAGCTGTATGGCCCGACCGGGATCGGCGCCCTGTACGGTAAAAGCGAACTGCTGGCGGCGATGTCGCCCTGGCTCGGCGGCGGGAAGATGATCGCCGAGGTCAGCTTTGACGGCTTTACGCCGCAGCCGGCACCCTATGGCCTTGAGGCCGGTACGCCCAATGTCGCCGGGGTGATCGGCCTGAGCGCCGCGCTGGAGTGGCTGGCGCAGAGCGATATCGGCCAGGCGGAAAACTGGAGCCGCAGTCTGGCGAGCCTGGCGGAAGAGGCGCTGGCGAAACGGCCGGGCTTCCGCTCTTTCCGCTGCCAGCAGTCAAGCCTGCTCGCCTTTGAGTTCGACGGTATTCATCACAGCGATCTGGTGACGCTGCTGGCGGAGTCCGGCATTGCCCTGCGCGCCGGGCAACACTGCGCCCAGCCGCTGCTGGCGGCCTTAGGGGTCAGCGGCACGCTGCGGGCCTCTTTCGCCCCCTACAATACCCAAGACGATGTTGCGGCGCTGGTCCACGCGGTGGATCGCGCTCTGGAAATTCTGGTGGATTAATGACAACTCTGCATCCCTTCGGCACGACCATTACCGACGCCACGCTGCGCCAGACCTTTGCCCCGCTGAACCAGTGGGAGGATAAATATCGGCAGCTGATTTTATTGGGCAAAAAGCTGCCGACGCTGACCGATGAGCTCAAAGCGCAGGCCCGGGAGATTGCCGGGTGTGAAAACCGCGTCTGGCTGGGCTATGAGGAGGATACCGAAGGCAGGCTGCACTTCTTTGGCGACAGCGAAGGACGGATTGTGCGCGGCATGCTGGCGGTGCTGTTGACCGCCATTGAAGGCAAAAGCGCCGCTGATCTGCTGGCGCAGGATCCGCTGGCGCTATTTGATGCGCTGGGGCTGCGCGGCCAGCTGAGCGCCTCGCGCAGCCAGGGGCTCAGCGCCCTGAGCGAAGCGGTGCTCGCCGCCGCCCGCGAGGTTGAGGTTTAAGCTCATCCCGGGGGCGGCGCTTGACGCGCCTTGCCCGGGCTACGGGTTCGTGCGGTTTTGTCGCCCGGACAGGTGCCTCCGGGGAATTGTCTTGTAGCCCGGGTAAGGCGCCTGCGCCGCGACCCGGGAATTTACGCCGTCTGCCGCTGCGCCTTCGCCAGCATTTTCTTCAGCGCATGGGATACCGCGACAAAGCCAAAGGTCGCGGTCACCATCGTCGCCGCGCCAAACCCGGATGCGCAGTCCATCCGCTTCGGCCCTTCCGCCGTGCTCTTCATCGCGCAGACGCTGCCGTCCGCCTGCGGGTAGACCAGCGCTTCGGTAGAGAAGACGCAGTCCACGCCGAGCTTGCCTTTGCTGTTTTTCACCACCCCAAACTGGCTTTTCAGCCGCTCGCGCAGTTTGGCCGCCAGCGGATCCTGGATGGTTTTCGCCAGATCGGCGACCTGGATTTGCGTCGGATCGATTTGTCCGCCCGCGCCGCCGGTGGTGACCAGCGGCACCTTATGGCGACGACAGTAAGCGATTAACGCCGCTTTCGGCCGGACGCTATCGATGGCGTCGATGACGTAGCTGAAGCCGGCGCCCAGGTATTCCGCCACGTTTTCCGGGGTCACGAAATCATCCACTACCGTCACCCGACACTCCGGGTTGATCAGGCGAATACGCTCCGCCATCACTTCGGCTTTCGCCAGCCCGACGTTGCCGCTGAGGGCGTGGATCTGCCGGTTGGTATTGGTGACGCAGACATCGTCCATATCGATAAGGGTGATCGCCCCGATGCCGGTTCGCGCCAGCGCTTCCGCCGCCCACGAGCCGACCCCGCCGATGCCGACCACGCAGACGTGGGCGTCGGCAAAACATTGCAGCGCTTTTTCACCATATAAACGTGCCGTACCGCCAAAACGCTGGCGCCAGGCATCGCTGATTACAACAGACATATAACCTCAGAATTAGTGGACATTCCCGGGTCGCGGCGCAATCGCCTTACCCGGGCTACCGTAGCCCCGGTAAGCGCAGCGCGACCGGGGAAAATGTGAGTACTACCCGCTAAAGACGTTGCCCGCGCCCGGGGCGTTTTTCAGCACCCATACGCGGCCGTAGTGGTTATACCAGCCGGCACGGTGGCCTGCGTCAGGCCCAATGCCCTGATAGATGTCGAAATGCTGGCCTTTGATGGCCCCGCCGACATCGAGGGCGACCATCAGTCGCAGTTCGTACTGGCCGTTAAACTTGCCGTTATTATCCAGCAGAGGCACCTCGGCCAGCAAGGTGGTTCCCGGCGGAATAATCGACCGGTCGGAGGCCACCGAGGCGCGGCCGATCAACGGCACGGCGCTGGCCCCTTTCACCGGCGCGAAAGACTGCGGTTTAAAGAACACGAACGACGGGTTCTGCTCCAGCAGCTCACGCACTTCCGCTTCGCTGTGCTTTTCACCCCACTCGCGGATCGCCTGCATCGACATATCTTCTTTCTTCACTTCCCCGCGGTCGATCAGCACTTTGCCGATGCTGCGATAGGGCCAGCCGTTTTTCCCGGCATAGCTAAAGAAGTTGAGCGGCGAACCATCGCCAAAGTCGATATAACCGCTGCCCTGCACGTCCATGATGAAGTTATCCATCAGGGAGTTGCTGTACGCCAGCACATAGTTATCGCTCAGCGCGCCGGCATAAATGCTGGCGCGGGACGGCAGCTTGCCGCGCTTCGGCGGCATCCGGTAAATGGGGTACTGGAATTCGCCCTGGCGGGTGTGGCGCGCCTGCACCACCGGCGTGTAGTAGCCGGTAAACTGGACGTTGCCATAGTTGTCGGTGCCCTGCATCTGCCAGGCGTCGATGCCAAACTGGCGCAGCGTACGGGTGTCGCCGCCGGCGCGCAGCCACTCCTGCAGCGCGTTATAGACGTTGCTTTGGCTGTTATAGAGGCGCGGCGAAGCGTTACGAATTTGATTAACCTGCTCGGAGAAGTCGCCGGCATTGATCGGCGCCCCGACGGCATCCGGCTGGTTTACCAGTGAAAACGGCTGGGTGAACTTGCCATCGCTATATTGCTGACCGCGGTCGGTCGGTTTTGAGGAACAGGCGGCGAGCATAGCCAGCATCGCCCCCGTCGCTACATATTTTGCCCAACGTCCTTTCATGGTGTCTCATCTTTTGCTGCGAAGCCTTAGTGCGTGTTGAAGATAACAAAGCGCCGGGGCTATTGAAATGCGCGATCTCATCGATGGCACAGATTTGTGTAAAAAAACACCACAACGTGGCGTTTTATAAGCCAATTCTTACAAAAATGTCGATTTGGTCGAAAAAAGGTTGCATCATCTCGCTAGCGGAGTATAGTGCGCTTCCACGGACGCGGGGTGGAGCAGCCTGGTAGCTCGTCGGGCTCATAACCCGAAGGTCGTCGGTTCAAATCCGGCCCCCGCAACCAATTAAAATTTGATGAAGTAAAGCAGTACGGTGACGCGGGGTGGAGCAGCCTGGTAGCTCGTCGGGCTCATAACCCGAAGGTCGTCGGTTCAAATCCGGCCCCCGCAACCAATCAAATTTGACAATGTGAAGCAGTACGGTGACGCGGGGTGGAGCAGCCTGGTAGCTCGTCGGGCTCATAACCCGAAGGTCGTCGGTTCAAATCCGGCCCCCGCAACCAACATTACAAACACCCTCCAGGGTGTTTTTTTGTTTCTGCGCTCCGCGAATCTGCTACAGAATTCCGGGAACGGCGCAGCGCCGCTCCCCCACCTTCTCAGCCCTTCGGCAACACAATATTGCTCGCCGCCAGCATCCCCATTTCGTGATACATCGCGCAGGCCGCTTCCACGATCGGCATCGCCAGCGCCGCGCCGCTGCCTTCGCCCAGGCGCATCCCCATGTTGAGATACGGCTCCAGCTCCAGGTGCGCCAGCGCGATACGCGCCCCCTTCTCCGCCGAATAGTGCGACGGGATAAGATAGGGTTTCACCTGCGGCGCCATTCGGCACGCCGCCAGCGCCGCGGCGTAGGAGAGGAAGCCATCGAGCACCACCGGCAGACCGCAGGAGGCCGCGCCCAGCATCACCCCCGTCATCCCCAATAAATCAAAACCGCCCACTTTCGCCAGCACGTCCAGACCATCACGCGGATCAGGGCGGTTAACGGCGATGGCTCGTCGTACCACCTCAACTTTATTGCCGACCTTCGCCAACGGCAGATTAGCGCCAATGCCCACCACCTCCTGGGCATCGCTGCCGGTCAGGACGCTGACGATTGCCGCCGCCGGGGTGGTATTGGCCATTCCGAGCTCCCCGACGCCAAACAGCGTGACGCCATCCTCCGCCAGCCCCCGGGTATAGCGCATCACCTCCAGCAGCAGCTCTTCCGCCTGGCTGCGGCGCATTGCCGGACCAACGGCGATATTGCCGCAGCCGCGCGCCACGCGCATGTTGATGACGCCCGGTATCAGCTCGGCATCGATTCCAACATCAATCACGTGCACCTTCGCGCCCGCCTGCGCCGCCAGTACGCAAACGCCGGTTTTGCCCAGCGTCATATTCGCCGCCTGAATCGCGGTCACCGCTTTTGGCGAAATGGCGACCCCTTCGTCCCACACGCCGTGGTCGGCGCACATCACCAGCAGCGCCTTTTTTTTCACCTGCGGCACGCCGTCAAGACCGGGCATGCCCGCCAGCTGCACGGCAAGATCTTCAAGGCGTCCAAGGCTGCCGGGCGGTTTCAGCAGACCATCAATATGAAGCCGGGCGCGCGCCATCGCGTTTTCATCAGGCGCCGGGATCGCGCCCAGTAGAGAGGTTAAGCTTTGCATAGAGGTTCTCGTCTTGTTGGCTGGCTCATGGCAGAGCCAGCAGGAAGAATAACGCCCGGTACGGCGCGCCTGGCCTATTTGATTTTTACGCCAATGCCCGACACCACCAGCCACACCTCGTCCGCCGCCGCCGCCAGGCGCTGGTTGACGCGCCCGGCGATATCGCGGAAATGACGGGCAAGACGGTTTTCCGGCACAATCCCCATCCCTACCTCGTTGGTCACCAGCACCACGCGGGCCGGGCAGCGCTGGCAGGCGGCAATCAGTACCGCGATTTCGGCGTCGATCGCCCGCTCCATCGCCGCATAATCCCAGCCGTCCGGCGAGCTGTCGCCCCCCAGCGCAAACAGCAGGTTGGTCACCAGGGTGGTGATGCATTCCAGCAAAATCGCCTCCTCCGGGGCGATATCCGGGGTGATCAGCTCATCAAGCTGCCGCCAGCGCTCGGCGGTGCGCCAGTGCGCGGGCCTGCCGTCGCGGTGGTGCTGGATCCTCGCCGCCATCTCGTCATCAAAGATCTGCGAGGTGGCGATATACAGTACCTGCGGCGCATGGGCGATCAGCGCTTCGGCATGGCGGCTTTTACCGCTGCGCGCCCCGCCGGTCACTAAAGTCAGCATACGGGCTCCTGATGTTGACGCATGATGGCGTAGATTTTTTCGATATCAATATGCTGACGCATCGCGTCCGCCAGCAGATCGAACTGGCGCGATTTATACTGTGCATACTCGAAATCGCTATCCAGCGCCGCCAACCCTTTACGCTGGCGCAGGCCGTTAACCAGCGCGCGGGTAAAGGCATCGCTATCGAACAGGCCGTGCAGATAGGTGCCAAACGCCAGGCCATCATCGCTGACCGCGCCGTCCGCCACGCTCAGGCCGCCTTTATGTAATTGCATCAGCGAACGACAGCCGTCGCGCAGCTCGGTTTCGCCCATATGAATTTCGTAGCCGCTTACCGCCAGCCCCGCCGTTGCCGCCAGCCACGCCGGCAGCGCCGGAGCCAGAGTCGCCGTGACCTGGGTCGTCGTTTTGCTGTGCGCAAAGTGGGTGACGGTATTGAGCAACCCCAGCCCCGGCTGGGTGCCAAGCCCCGACTCCACCTCATCGATAATGGTTTCGCCGAGCATCTGATAGCCGCCGCAGATCCCCAGCACCGGTACGCCCTGACGCCGGGCCTGCAGTACCGCATGCGCCATGCCGCTCTCGCGAAGCCAGCCGAGGTCGCCGAGCGTATTTTTACTGCCCGGCAGGATCACCATATCCACGCCCGCCAGCTCCTGCGGCTGGCGAACATAGCGGACGCGGACGTCCGGCTGCGCCGCCAGCGCGTTGAAATCGGTAAAATTAGAGATGTGCGGCACCTGAATCACGGCAATCTCAATATCGCGCCTGTCGGTGCGCAGATATTTCCCTTTTTGCAGCGCGACGCCGTCCTCATCTTCAAGATCGACGTCCAGCCACGGCATGACGCCGAGCACCGGGACGCCGGTGAGCGCTTCTATCTGCTCGATCCCGGAATACAGCAGCGCCACGTCGCCGCGAAATTTATTGATAATCACGCCCTTGACCCGCGCGCGCTCGCGATCGTGCAGCAGCGCGAGCGTGCCGTAGATAGAGGCGAAGACGCCGCCGCGATCGATATCCGCCACGAGGATCACCGGGCACTGGGCCATCTCGGCCATGCCCATATTGACGATATCGCGATCGCGCAGATTGATCTCCGCCGGACTGCCCGCCCCTTCCAGCACCAGCACATCATGTTCGGCGGCCAGGCTGTTATAAACCGCGAGGATCTGTTCGCGCAGGCGCGGTTTATATTCGTGATAGCTCACCGCGTCCATATCGGTCGCCACCTTGCCCATCAGCACCACCTGCGCTTTGCGGTCGCTGGTCGGCTTAAGCAGCACCGGGTTCATGCGCACGTCCGGCGCGATCCCCGCCGCTTCGGCCTGGAAAATCTGCGCGCGGCCCATCTCTTTGCCATCCGGCGTGATACCGGAATTAAGCGCCATATTCTGCGATTTAAACGGCGCGGTGCGCTGCCCGTCCTGATAAAAGATGCGGCACAGCCCCGCGACCAGCACGCTTTTGCCGACGTCAGAAGCGGTGCCCTGTAACATAATTGCCAGCGTCATGACGCCTCCTTCATCGCGTTGCTTCGCATCCGCGTAAAAAATTCTTCTTCGGTTTTACACAGCGGCAGCCCGAGCTGCGCGTGCAGTTTCACCAGCCACGGCTGGGTGAGCCCGGCCCGGGCCATCAGTTCGCTGCGGGCAAACACCTCCCCGGGTTCGCCGTACGCCAGCACTTCGCCGCGGAGTAACACGTAAACCGCATCGCTGATTTCATAGATCAGATCGATATCGTGGCTGGAGATCGCCACGTGGTTGCCCCGATCGGCAATACGCTTAATGATGTCGATCATCTGCGCGCGTCCCGAAGGATCGAGACCCGCCGTCGGCTCGTCGAGCAGTAAATAGCGCGCCTGCAGCACCAGCGCGCCGGCTATCGCCACGCGCTTTTTCTGCCCGTGGCTCAGGCACTGAATCGGCTGGTGACGAAACCCCTGGGCATCGACGAGAGTCAGGGCATCGTCCACCCGGCGGGCAATTTCCTCTTCCGCTACGCCCAGATTCCGCAGGCTAAAGGCGATATCGCTGTCGATATCGGTATAGAAAATCTGCTGGTCAGGGTCCTGGAAAACGGTCGCCACTTGCTGACGCAGCGCCAGCAGGCCGCGCTTGCTGTAGTCCAGCGGTTTTCCCTGCCATAGCACCGCCCCGCTCTGCGGGCGCAGCAGACCGCTCAGGTTCATAAACAGCGTGGATTTTCCGCAGCCGTTCGCCCCTACCAGTCCGGTCACGGCGTGATGGGAAAAATCCAGCGTCAGCCCCTTCAGCACCGGCTCGTCCTGATAGCGAAACCAGAGATCGGTCGTGGCAAGCATACTTATCCTTAAAGGTGAAAATCACCCTGATACAGTTTGATATCCAGCGTGGTGCTCATCTGCTGGTAGCGGATCATCACCCGGGTAAACAGCAGTCCTACCAGCATCGCCAGCGAACGATAGCCCTTCGGCACGCTACGGTAGCCAAAACGTAATGTTTGCGCACGGTGAATCGCCAGCGCTTCGTCTAACAGAATAAAAATAAAGCGCCAGGTTAGCAGGATTTGCTCGGTCAGCAGCCGCGGCACCCGCCCGCGCTTGAGCAGCACAATAAGCTGCGGGAACGGCAGATTCAGCACCAGCCAGAAGGTGGACGCCAGCGCCGCCAGGCTGCGCCAGAAGGTCTGATTGGCGGTCGTCAGCCCCTCCGATGTGATGCCCAGCCAGACGCTGCCCAGCGGCAGGCTCACCAGCAGATCCTGCGGATTGCGGCTAACACTGAACAGAATGGTCAGCACACCGATCAGCAGGAAGCCAAACGGCAGCGCCATCCAACGGCACCAGCGCCACGGCGAGACCCGCAGCAACCAACAGGTTAAGGCGGCAATCAGCGCCATTTCGATACCCTGCCCCAGCGGAGGCAGGGTAAATGCCAGCACCATCAGCAGCAGCCAGAACAGGAACTTGCGCTCCGGCGCGACGTGAAACCAGCGGCTCTGATAGCTGAGCCGGTCAAACCCGGTCATCACGGCGCTGTCTGCCTTTGCTGTAGCCCAGAATATAGAAAATGACCGCCGCGCCGAGAGAGCCCTGGAGCGTAAACAGCAGGCTCTCAATTTCTCCGCTCGCCGGTTCGTACAGCGGCTGGAACCACGGCTCATAATGCGGCGCGACCACCTGAATCTGGCTCTCCGCCTCGCCGTCTGAACCGCCGAATTCGCCGCCGTGATCGACAAAGAACGGCAGGATCACCAGCGCCACCACCATGGCGAACAATATCAGCGTCTTTTTCATGTTAATGCCCCTGTGCGGTAATCAGCTGACGTTTGGTCAACTGGTCGTAGATCATGACGGTTAACAGCCCTTCAGCAATGGCGATCGGGATCTGCGTCAGGCAGAAGATCCCCATAAACTTGACGATCGATCCGCTCGCGCCAGCGGCGGGATCCGGGAAGGCCACGCCGAGTTGTACGGAGGTGACAAAGTAGGTCACCAGATCCGCCAGCATCGCGCAGAGAAACACCCCGACGTCGCGGCGAATGCCCGCGCGGCAGGCCATTTTCCACACCATATAGCCGACCACCGGCCCGATGACCGCCATCGACATGCCGTTCGCGCCGAGCGTCGTCAGCCCGCCGTGCGCCAGCAGCAGCGCCTGGAACAGCAGCACGATGGCGCCAAGGATCGCCACCACGCCAGGCCCGAAGAGAATCACCGCCAGGCCGACGCCGGTCGGGTGGGAACAGCTGCCGGTTACGGAAGGAATTTTCAGCGCCGAGAGGACAAAAATAAACGCCCCGCACAGCGCCAGCAGCACCTTCTGATTGTTATCTTCCTGCACAATGCGGCGCAGGCGCACCAGCCCGTACCACAGGCAGGGTAAAAACAGCAGCCACCATGCCAGGGCCCACATCGGCGGTAAAAACCCCTCCATGATGTGCATCGCGAAAGCCTTTTCAGGAACCACTATCAGCAATAGCGCCGCAGCTAACCCGCTGAAAGACAGCTGTTTTAGCTGTTGTTCACGTTTCATTCTGCATACTCCCACTGTTTATTGACCAGAATGGTCGAGAAATAGGGCAGCGGCTGGTCGTCGCTGACGTCACGGAGATGGCGCCAGCACTGCTCGCCCGGCAGCGTGGCTTCAGACATCATCAGCGCGGCATCCAGCAGACCGTTTTTCGCCAGCAGCGCTTTGATGCGGGGAAACCGCCCGTACACTTTCATCAGCACCAGGCTTTCATGCTGGCGCAGCGCCTGCTCGATTTCCGTTTCCGGCGCGGTGCAGGAGATCACCGCCAGCGATTGCTGCTCCATGGCCAGCGGCGTTTTTGAACGCGCGGCAATGGCGGCGAAAGAAGTGACGCCGGGAACAATCTCCAGCCACTCCGGGCAGCCGATACGCTGGAGTAAGAACACCCAGGTACTGAACAGCATGGCGTCGCCGAGGGTAATAAAGCCGACCTGCTTGCCCGCTTCCACTTCCTGAACCAGCGCCGCGGCAACCTCATCCCACACCGCCTCTTTTTCCGCGCTGTCGGCGCTCATCGGGAAATGGCAGCAGCGTACTTCGGTCCGTTCGCCGATATACTCGCGCACGATGGAGAGCGCGAGGCTGTCGCCGCCTTTACGTCCGGCGGGCGCGTAGAGAATGTCCAGCGTGCCCAGCACCCGCGCCGCGCGCACGGTGATCAGGTCGGCGGCGCCAGGACCGGTACTTAAGGCATACAGTTTGCCGCTCATGCCGCCTCCTCCATTGCCAGGCTCAGCGCCTGCTGCAGGTGAGCGACAAACATTGCGCGCACCGCCGGATTCTCTCCCAGTCCGTTCAGCCAGGGCGTCGCCGTAATGCCGGCGGCGTTGAACAGCGTTTTCCAGGAGTCCTCTTCGTCCGAGGCCATATCGTTAATGGCGTGATCGCCGGCCACCAGCATCAGCGGCATCAGGTGCACGCCCTTCACCCCCTGCCGACGCAGGCTGTCGATAAGAATATCGACTTCCGGATAGCTCTCGACCGCGCCGACCCGCGCCGGAAATCCCTTCGCCGTCATCATATGATCCAGACAGGCGTAGGCGGCGAAAGCGTGATGGCTGGCGCCGTGGCCCATAAAGACCACCGTTTCATCGGCGGCAAGCGGCGGCATCTGCTGGCGCAGCGCCTGCATCAGCTGGACATAATCGTGATGGCTGCTCAGCAGCGGCGCCCCCAGCGTCAGGCGGAGGAACAGCGGGCGCAGGCTTTGCACTTCGCGGACGATCTTTTCATACTCATCGCCGTTGATAATGTGCAGCGACTGAATCGCCACATCCTGGTAGCCCTGCTCGGCCAGCTTCTGCAATGCCTGCAGCGGCGTATCAATCTCAATACCGTCGCGCTGTTTGAGCTTGCGGATAATCATCCCGGAGGTGAAGGCGCGAAACGTGTCGCGGTCCGGACAGCTGGCCGCCAGCTCGCGCTCGCAGGCGACGATGTTCTTTTCACAGGTGTCGGGATAGCTGGTGCCAAAACTGACCACCAGAAGCGCTTTTTTCATTTCTGACTCCTTAAGCAGCGGCCAGCCAGCGCGATAAGCGCCGGGCAAAGGCAGCCTGACTTTCCAGTAACTCTTCACCCGTCACCAGCGGCGCCGGGCGCGTAATCACGATGCAGGGGATACCGGCATCCAGACAGGGTTGTACTTTTTCCTGATAGCCGCCTTCGGCCCCGGAGGCTTTGGTGATCACCACGTCGGCCCGGCACTGGCGGTAGAAAGCGGCGTTGAACGCGGCGCTGAACGGCCCACACAGGGCGAAAATCTCGCCTACGCCAAACCCCAGCGCGGCGCATTGGGCGATGACATCGGCGACCGGCAACACCCGGGCCAGCAGCGTTTTGTCACCTAATCCCGCCCGCCAGCGCGCCAGATCTTTACTTCCCGTGGTGAGCAGCACGCGCTGGCCGAAACGCCGCGCCACCTCGCAGGCTTGTTCAATGCTCTCCACGGTATAGAGCAGCGGATGCGTCAGGCCGCTCAGCTGCTCTGGGCGCTGATAGCGGCTCAGCAGCACGCCGGCGGTTTCACAGGCCCGGACGATATTGCGGCTTACCGCTTCGGCGTAGGGGTGCGAAGCATCGATCACCCAGCGGGTCCGGTTAGCCTTCAGCCAGGCGATCATCTCCTCCAGCTCGAGGCGCCCGCAGCGCACCTGGCCGCGAATATCCCCCGCCAGCTGCTGACCGGTGGGCGTCGCCACCGACAGGGTGTATGGGACCTGCGCCGCGTCAAGCTGCTGACACAGCGCCCTCGCGTCGCTGGTTCCGCCCATCACCAGCACCTCGCCGTGGCTCACAGCACGTAGCCTCGCGGCGTGATCATCAGGCCATCCTGGATATACGTCGCTTTGTTGCCGACGATCACCAGGCTGGTCATATCGACCGGTTCAAAATCCATCTCCCCCAGGGTGGTCAGCCATTTCTCCTGTTTTTTACGTCCGGCGGATTTCACGACCCCCACCGGGGTCTGTGCGCTTTTACTGGCCGACAGCAGCTCAAAGGCGCGCGCCAGATGGCCCTCGCGGCCGCGGCTGCGCGGGTTGTAAAAACAGATCACGAAGTCGGCTTCCCCGGCGGCGACGATGCGCTTTTCAATCACCGGCCACGGGGTCAGCAGATCGCTGAGGCTGATATGGCAGAAGTCGTGCATCAGCGGCGCGCCCAGCAGCGAGGCGGCGGCAATGCTGGCGGTCATTCCCGGGATCAGGCGGACTTCCACATCCAGCTTCTGCTTGCTGACCAGTTCGAGCACCAGGCCGGCCATGCCGTAAATACCGGCGTCGCCGCTGCTGATCAGCGCCACGTTGTGCCCGGCCTGCGCCAGCTCAATCGCCGCCTGGCAGCGCTCAATCTCTTTGCACATCCCGGTTTTGATCACCTGCTTATCGCCGGTAAAGGCTTTCACCAGGTGCGTGTAGGTCTTATAGCCAACGACGATTTCCGCCGCCTGCAGCGCTTCAATGGCCTCCATGGTCATCATGGACTGCGAGCCAGGGCCGATTCCGATTACGCTTAACATCAGTGTGAAACTCCCAAAGTAATAGTGACGCCCTGTTCGCGCAGGGTTTCGCCTAACAGTTGCCCATGGCTCAGCAGCCAGGCCGCCGGACCGGATACGCTCCCCACGCCGACGGTTTTTCTGACGAACGATGAAGCGGGAAAGTGATGCTCATGCTCGCGCAGGGCATCAGCGGGAAAGGTTTCGAACGGTACGCGACAGCAGGAAGCCAGCTGAATCAGCCCCTGCTCGTGCTTCTTCAACGTGACGCTGCCGATAGCTTTCAGCGCCAGCGGATCCAGGCGCTGCGCCTCAAGCTGGCGCGCCAGCAGCGCCGCTAATAGCGGGAATGGCGTATCGCGGCGGCAGCCAATTCCGGCGACCACCCGCTGCGGCACCAGCTTCCAGTGCGGCACGGCGATCGGCGGCAGTTCGTTGCGCAGCGTGACGCAGACCAGCGCGTCCAGCTCGGGAAGCTGGTGCAGATCGGTCACGGTGATAAACCCCCGCCGGTCGCAGTGGCGGACGTCTTCATCCAGCTCGTCGTCCCACCACAGGCCGACGCGGTGATGGCTGACCAGCATCTGGTTGACGGTTTTCACCGCCGCGCGGAAGTCGCTCATCCGGGCATTAAGCTGGAATGCCAGGGTATCCAGGGCCGCCATCTCGTTGACGTCGGTGGCGGTGGTGATCACCGGGTCGGCGCCGAGCATCCCGGCCAGATAGCGGCTCAGGGCATTCGCGCCCCCCGCATGGCCGGAAAGCAGGCTAATGACGTGCTGGCCGCGTTCGTCGATCACCACCACCGCCGGATCGCTGAACTTATCATTGACCAGCGGGGCCAGCACGCGTACCGCGATCCCGGTGGCGCCGATGAAAATCAGCGCCGAATAGCTGCTGAAGGCCTCGCGCGCGGCGCTGGCAAAACCGTTTTCAAAGGGAAGAAACCCCTCTTCCAGCAGCTTCTCGCTGGTAAAGCAGGTTAACGGCAGCATCGCCGCCAGCCGTTTCGCCAGCCGAACGCCCCCTGGCGTCAGGCAGAAAAGCGCGATTGATTCAGGCTTTACGGTATTCATGGCTAAAGTCCGCCGCGTAGAGTTTTGAGTAGTGATACTCAGCGCCCAGGAAATTCCCGACCAGAATGAGCGCCGTTTTGCGGATCCCCGCCTCGCGTACCTTGTCGCCGATATCCGCCAGCGTACCGCGTACGGTCTGGCTTTCCGGCCAGGTCGCTTTATAGATCACCGCCACCGGCGTGGTTGCCGGATAGCCGCCTTCCATCAGGCGCTCCGCTACCCGGTGAATGCGCTGCACGGAAAGGTAAATCGCCATTGAAGTCTGATGGCTGGCAAATGATTCAAGCTGCTCGCGCGCCGGCACCGGCGTGCGCCCTTCAAGGCGGGTGATGATCAGGCTCTGGGAAACTTCCGGCACGGTGTACTCGACGCCCAGCTCCGCCGCCGCGCCCAGAAACGCGCTGACGCCCGGCACCACCTGCCAGTCGATACCGCGTTTGGTCAGCTCTTCGCCCTGCTCGCGGACCGAGCCGTACAGCGACACGTCCCCGGTCTGTAAACGCACCACCGTTTTCCCGGCCTTAACGCCGGCTTCCATCAGGTCAAGAATTTGCTCCAGATGCAGTTCGGCGCTGTCGTGACACTCGGCCCCAGGCGGGCAGTACTCCAGCAGCGCGGTGTTAATCAGCGACCCGGCGTAGATCACCACCTGGGCCTGCTGCAGCAAGCGGTAGCCCTTGAGGGTAATCAGCTCACGGTCGCCCGGCCCTGCGCCAACGAACCACACACAACGGGGGTCAAATGTCTCAGCCATGGTTTTCTTCCTTCTGACAGGCGATAACAAAAACGGGATTATTCGGTTTGAAATAGTGGCCGCTGCCCAGCGAGGTCAGCGATGAAACGTTCAGCTGCAGGCAATCAACCTGTTCGATTCCCTTCAGCCGCAGATAGTCGAGAGCGGCGTTCAGGTTCTCCTGCAGGATAAAGGTCATCACCAGGCGACCGCCGGGGTAGAGCTGCTGCCACGACCAGTCAATCAGTTCGTCGAGGCGGCCGCCGCTGCCGCCCATAAAAATGGCGTCGGCCCGCTCGGTCATCACCATCGGCGCTTCGCCGGGCAGGATCTCAATGTTGCCGCAGGTGAAATGCTGGCGATTTTCGTCCAGCAGCCGGAGAGCCGCGGGGTTGCGTTCGATGGCGGTTACCTGCAAAGAGGGATACTGCAGCGCCGCCTCAATCGACACGCTGCCGGTACCGGCGCCGATATCAATCAGGTGGCTTGCCCGGTGCAGTTCAAGTTTGGCCAGCGCCAGCGCGCGAACCGCTTCTTTGGTCATCGGCACCTTCTCGCCGCGCAGAAAAAGCTCATCTTTCATCGAGGATCACCACCGCGTTCATCTCATATTCGGCATCGACCTCACTGACCGGTAGCCAGTGGATCCGCTCGTTATCCATCGCCAAATTTTCGCCAATCACCATCCAGCGATACCCTTTACCCCGCGCCGCCAGCTGGGCGGCGATTTCCCGCGGCCCGCAGCGCCCGTCGGTCACCATCGCCACCTTGCGCTGGCGCGCCAGCTCATCAAAACAGACGTCCCGCCCGTGGCTGCTGGTCAACCAGATATCGTTCATATCGATACCGGCCTTCGCGCAGAGATACTGCACCGCGCTGATGCCGGGAATAATGCGCACGCGCTCGATGCCAAAGTGGGCGATCAGCCGCGTACCGATGCCGTAAAACAGCGGGTCGCCGGAGGCCAGCACCACCACCTTCTGCGCTGCGCGTTCGCCGAGCCAGACCAGCAGTTCGGCAATATTGGCGCCCAGCGCAAACCGTTCGCCGCGAAATCCGGGGAACTGCTGCAAATGCCGCTTACCGCCTACCAGCGCATCCGCACTGGCGACCGCATCTTGCGCCGCCGGCGTCATCAAATGCAGGCCTGACGGCCCCATGCCAACCACCGTTAACATGACATCTCCCGCGCAATCTCGGCCACCGGGCGATTGCTGCCGAGGACCTTGTTATCAAAGGAGAACATGATGGCGTCGCAGACGGGCGGCGTTTTGGTAAAACGCAGCATCTGCATCACCCGCAGGCAGATGCGTTCAGCAAGATGGTTATAGATAGGCTGAAAACCGTACGCGTCAATGTGCTCCATCGCCGCTTCGGTGGTATCGCATTCGCTCACCAGTTGCAGCAACGCCAGCGGCGCCCCCAACAGCGCCAGATGCGCGACCAGCGTTTCCATGCGCGCATCGGCGATATGGCTGTGGGTGTGGAAGATCCCGGCGGCGACTTTAATCAGCTTGCCGGGATGGCCAATCAGCACAATCTGACGGAACCCGAGGCGCACGGCCTCTTCAATCATGTAGCCGACGAAGTTGCTCATGGTGACCACCACCTGCGAGTCGATGCCCATCTGCTCGCGTACGAAGCGTTCACCGTGGTTGCCCGGCACCAGCACCACCCGCTCCAGCCCCGCCGCGCGCTTAATTTCCAGCTCCAGCGAAAGCGAACGCTTCCAGCTCTCTTCCGACATCGGCGTCACGATACCGGTGGTGCCGATAATCGAGATACCACCCAGGATCCCGAGCCGCGAGTTATAGGTTTTCTGCGCCCGCGCCTCGCCTTCCGGGGCGAAAATCTCTACCGTCGCCCCACGCGACGGGCCTATCGCTTCGCGCACCGCCGACTCAATGGTGTGGCGCGGGGTGCGGTTAATCGCCGGGCTGCCGATGGGCAGGCCGATCCCTTTGCGGGTGACCGTGCCGACGCCTTCGCCGCCGCGCAGGGTAATCTCGCCGGAGTCGTCGAGCGTCACGCGGGCGAAAATCAGCATGCCGTGGGTAGCGTCAACGTCATCGCCGCCGTCTTTACGAATCGCGGCGATCGCCTGCTGCCCTTCGACGTGCGGTGATTCGACGTTAAGGCACAGGGTGACGCCGGAAGGAGTCACAATGGAGACCTGATGAATGAGGTGCTGGCGCATCACCATCAGCGCCGCGACCTTTGCCGCCGCCGTCGCGCAGGATCCGGTGGTATAGCCTTTGCGCAGCGCCTTGCCGTTGTGCCATACCGGGTTGTCGAAGGATTGCTCGCTCATCTCGCCCCCTGTAAGTGGTACAGAATGGCGTTGACGATAGCGGCGGCGACGTTGCTGCCGCCTTTACGACCCAGCGCGGCAATGCCCGGCAGGCCGCTCTGCGTCAGGGCCTCTTTCGACTCCGCCGCGCCGACGAAGCCGACCGGCACGCCAATCACGCCGTTGACCGCGACGTCATGCTCCAGCAGACGAAACAGCGCGGTGGGCGCATTGCCGAAAACAAACACCTTCTCGCCCTCTTCGGCGACCGCAATATCGACCGCCGCCATGGAGCGGGTCATCCCCTGCGCTTTGGCCTCCGCCGCCACCCGCGGATCGCTGATATAGCAGCGGCACTCGCCGCCGAATTTCGCCAGCAGGGTTTTATTGATCCCGGAAAGGGCCATGGTGGTATCGGTATAAAGCGTGCAGGGCTGGCTCAGGGCGGCGCTTAAGCGAGGAAGCACGTCGGGTGAAAACCACAGGATATCCAGCCAGTCAAAATCGGCGGTGGTGTGGATCACCCGCTTGATAATGGCTTCGTGTAGCGGGCTGGCAAAGCGGTAGTCCGGGCGGGTCTGCGCAATAATGTCGCCAATAATGTCGAAGCTTTTCGCCTCAATCGCCTGCGGTTGCTGGATATAGTGCATTCATTTGTCCTCAGGCAGCGCCGACCAGCCAGAACCGGACCGCCATAAACAGCGCCAGCGCCAGGGTCGAAGACACCCACATCAGTCGAATCGTTCGGGAAATATCGTCTACGGAAATATCGCGCGTCGCCTCGCCAATCCACGGCTTCTCCACGCGCTGTCCAAAGTAATCGTTAGGGCCGCCAAGCCGGATGCCGAGCGCCCCGGCGACGGCGGCCTCCGACCATCCGCAGTTTGGGCTGCTGTGGTTGTAGCGGTCACGCCAGCCGATGCGCAGCGCGCGGCCGCCCGCTTCACCGCAGAGGAGCGCGGCGAGGCTGATAAGCAGCCAGCTCAGGCGAGCGGGGATAAAGTTGGCGACATCATCGAGGCGGGCGCTGACCATGCCGATGGCGCGGTATTTTTCGTGCTTATAGCCGACCATCGAATCCAGGGTGTTGACCGCTTTATAGGCCATCGCCAGCGGCGCGCCGCCGAGCAGCAGGAAGAAGAGCGGCGCGATAATCCCGTCAACGGTGTTCTCCGCGACGGTTTCCACCACCGCGCGATTAATCTGCTGCGGCGCAAGCTGCGTCGTGTCGCGCCCGACAATCCATGAGAGTTTGACGCGGCTTTCCGCCAGATCCCCCGCGCGCAGCGGGCGCTCGACGTCCCGCGCCGACTGCGCCAGGCAGCGTCCGGCCAGCACGGTGAAAATCATCCAGACCTCAACCAGCCAGCCAAGCCACGGATGAATCCTCTGCGCCAGCGTCAGCACGCCCCAGCAGACGCTCCACGTTAGTCCGACCACCACCAGCCACATCACCCCGCCGCCGACGCGCAGGGCGACATCGCTCCGGCAATAGCGGCGCACGCCGCGCTGAACGGCGGCGATCAGGCTGCCAATCCAGCGCACCGGATGCGGCCAGCTCTGCGGATCGCCGATGATAAAATCGAGGAGCCAGGCAACGCCCCATGCCAGCAGCGTCATAGCGCGCTCCTTGCCGCAGCCAGCCAGTGGTTGAGCATGGTGGGACGCTGCGCAAAGTGCAGGTGCAGATAGCTGGCAAACGTGTTGCCTACCTGCCAGCCGCCGGACCACTGCTGAAGGGTCATACCGTCGCGGACCTTGCGGCAGGCCAGAACCGCCGGGGACTCGGGAGTAAAATCCGAGTAGTGAAATTCATGTCCGCGCAGGGTTTCGCCGGGCGCCGCCAGCAGCGTTTGCCGCATCGCCCGCGCCTCGCAGTAGCCAAAGCGGGTAAGCCGTTTACCCATCTTGCTGTGGCCGGGGATCAGGTTGGCCATCGGGTAGATATCGCCGCTGGCGTCTTCCAGGGAGCTGCCGAGATACATCAGACCGCCGCACTCGGCGTAAATCGCCACCCCGCGCCGGTGCGCCTCCCGCAGCTGCGCCAGCATCGGCGTATTGGCCGCCAGCGCGGCAGCATGAATTTCCGGATAGCCGCCGCCGAGCCAAATCATCTGGCACGGTGGCAGCTCGCTATCGTGCAGCGGGCTGAAGCGCACGATATTCACTCCGCAGCGTTCAAGCAGCGAGAGGTTATCCGGGTAGTAAAAGTTGAAGGCCTCGTCGTCGGCCAGCGCCAGCGTCAGGCCCGCGCCAGCATCAGGAGACGGCAGCGCCGGCCACTCCCCGGCGGGCAGGATGGAGAGCTGGCTGAGGGTAAGAAGCTGTTCAATATCCAGCGTTTGCGCCAGCGTTTGGGCAAAATCGCGCCACGGCTGCTGGTTAACCAGCGACTCGCGGGCGGTAACCAGCCCCAGATGGCGTTCGGGTAACGCCACCCCTTCCACTCGCGGTACGTAGCCGAGCACCGGCAGCCCGCAATAGCGTTCAATGGCGCCTTTGAGAAGCTGATAATGGGATTCGCTGTTGACGCGGTTGACGATAACGCCGGCAATGTTGAGGCTGGGGTCGAAGTGTTGAAATCCCATCACCGTGGCGGCGATGGAGGTGGAAACCGCTTTGCCATCTACCAGCAAAATGACCGGACAGCCGAGCTGTTTAGCCATCGCGGCGGTGCTGCAGTAGCCAGGGTCGGTACCGAAGCCGTCATACAGCCCCATCACGCCCTCAATGACCGCGATATCCGCCCGCTGCATCTGTTCGCAAAATAGCGCGTTAAGCACCGGCTCCGGGAGCATAAAGCTGTCGAGGTTGCGGGAAGCGACGCCGCTGACGGCGGTGTGCCAGCCGGTGTCGAGGTAGTCCGGGCCGACTTTGCAGGGCTGAACCCGCATGCCGCGCTGCTTCAACAGGCTGAGCAGGCCAAGCGTGACCGTAGTTTTACCACAACCGCTGCCGGTTCCTGCGAGAATAAATGCGTGCTGCCTGGCTGCCATACCCCGATCCTGTGCCGGGTGGTAGGGCTGCGTGCATTCCCAGTCTTTCGACTGTACGCATCTGAGCAACCCACTTCCCACCGAAGTTGTTGATTATTACCGACAGGCAGGTCTTCTGGCTTAGCGTCGTCCTCTCCCATCCTTCCCAATCCGCTAAGCAGATCAGTGGTCATACCCGTCATACTTCACGTTGTATGTGCGTTGGCTTTACTTGTTCACCCCAGTCACTTACCTGTGTAAGCTCCTGGGTATTCACTCGCTTGCCGCCTTCCTACAACGCGAATTATTTAGCGTATATATGGGTTCGTCAGCATCACAGCAGCGGGGGCTGCGGGGGATTCACACCCCCTTCCCTGGCGCCTGTCGGTTTAGTCCGTCATGATTCGAGGGGGATGAAACCCACTCGAATGATTCCCGGAACATTTTACGGAAGCTGGATGGCTCCCGTCGTGTTTAATTTTTAATTACCAAAGCCGTTTCATTACGCCGATGGCGCGCTGAAAGCCATTTCGGATATCACTCTATCCCATCAAATAAATAAAAACTGGTGCAGTTTATCGTTCTCTCATTATTATTTTGTTGCGCTATGACAATTTATTGCTGTGAATGAGATATTTTCATTTTAGAATGAGCAGGATATGCGGGTATAACAAAAACTGGCGATAACAAATTATTGTCATTTAAACTGACTCAGTTTGTGATCTGGCGTTAATTTGCTGGCGATAGGCCTGCGGAGTCACCTGATAGGCCTGGCGAAAAACTTTGCAAAAATAGCTGGTTTGCGAAAATCCTAAATTCCGCGCAATGCTGGCGATGCTCCAGTCGCTGTGGCATAGCAGCTCTTTGGCGCTCACCATCCGCTGATGGTTCACCCAGGCATTAAAGCCGATACCCTGATATTTTTTGAACAACTTACTGAAGTAATAGGGGCTGAGATAGACGTGAGCGGCGACGTCTTCCAGGCGAAGCTCGTCGGATAAATGGGCGTCAATGTAGCGCAGCGCCTTCTTCATTTTGCTGTCATGAGGGCTGGCGACCCGGCTGGCGCGCGCAGGTTCCGGCTGCTGGGGATTATCTTTAATCACCACAAAGTTGAGCTGTTTTTTCAGGCAGTTTTCGACGATAAGCTTCAGTAAATCAGCAGAAGCAATCACTCTGGCGTAGTCCATTTCCGGCACGTCGCGAAACGCTTTAAGCAGCTCAGGGTCGGCCTGCCAGCGGTCATCCACGTTGAGGATATCGACCAGTTCAACATCGTTGCTTAAGCGCACCTGGCCGCAAAGCACAAAGCCCACAAGGTGACCGGCAATGACCAGAGGAATGGAGAAATCGGTTAACCCGGCGTGGCAGCGGTAGATACAGAGCTGATCGGTTTTAGACGCCTCAAGCCCGCCGCAGCGGTCGCTCATTCGACAGCGGGTGCTGTGCTGGGGATGCTGGCGCATCAGCTGGCAAAAAGGGGTGAAGTTAAACAGTTCAGATATTTCATCACCATGAATATTGACGACCACCACCGCCAGACTGGTGGCCTGCGCAAAATCCTGTGCGATTTTATTAATGAGTTCTGAGTTCAGTGTGCTCGCAGAAATCATGATAAAACCTCTCAGTTAATTTTTTGTTATAAATAAAACATTTCTTTAATATTTACTTCCTTTCATCATCCATTGCCGCCAACGATAAAAGAATAATACGATAGCAAAAGTCTCCCATCCGTGGGAGACGTTTTTGGCGAGTTCGTGATACCGGTTCATGAAAATTTTTGGCTATTTCAGCCGTGACCTTAATCCTCTAATTTACAGGTATTACACGGTAGATTATTACCAATCAGATAACGATAGATGGCCGCGCCGAGACAAGCACCGATCAGTGGCGCAATAATCGGCACAATAAAGTACGGAATATCCCTTCCGCCGGTCATCGCGATATCGCCCCAACCCGCCATCCACGTAAACAGCTTCGGCCCAAAATCACGCGCCGGATTCATCGCAAAGCCGGTCAGCGGCCCGGTTGAAGCGCCAATGACCGCCACCAGCAGGCCGATCAGCAGCGGGGCCAGCGGCCCTTTCGGTACGCCGTTGCCGTCGTCGGTCAGCGCCATAATCATCCCCATCAGCATGGAGGTGATCACCACTTCAACCAGCGCCGCATGCCAGATGCTCAGCGATGCCGCCGGGTAGGTGCTGAAAATACTCGCCAGCTGCAGGCTCTCTACGCTGCCGCGCGCGATATGGTGGGCGGATTCAAACTCGGTAAACATCGTGCTGTACAGCACATAGGCCAGCACCGCGCCGCCAAAGGCGCCGGCAACCTGTGAAACGATATAGGGGAAAACTTTTCGGCCGGGAAAGCAGGCAAACAGCCATAACGCAACGGTCACCGCCGGGTTGAGATGCCCGCCGGATATTCCCGACGTCAGATAGACGGCAAGCGAGATCCCCAACCCCCAGATAATGCATATCTCCCACAGTCCGAGGCTGGCGCCCGCTACCTTTAACGCGCTCAGGCAGCCGATGCCGAAAAACAAAAACAGCCCGGTGCCCAGAAACTCGGCGGTACATTGCGCTTTTAACGAATCATTCATTATGACACCTTCTTAGCAGAGTTCGTGTCCTGACCAGCCAACCTCCTGCTGGCAGTAGAGTACAACGGGCACCACTATATGAACTCCCGTCCGCAAATTGTTGGCAACCTGCTGACGGCAGCCTCCGGAAAATTCGGGCATCAATAACAAATTATTGTCATTAAATAACGCAGAATTGCATTGCTCACGCGCGGCTTTCGCCATTATGCCACCGCCATGGCATGCAAAAATATTGCTAAAACCAGTTCAACGTTTTCCAACAAACATCACAAATCAGTTTCTCGCGCATAGCAGATTAAATTAAAATCGTCATGAACAAATTTGTAAATATGGAATATACAAAACAAGATAATCACATCAGAATAAATAAAAATAACAAATAACATCAAGCAGTTAAATAAATAAACGACAATTTTATATTATCCAATACCCACTATTTTTTCACCATCACATTGAAGTCAGCCATTCTTTTTCCTCGCATCTTCTTATAGTCCCCACTATCGGAACACTCCATGCGAGGTCTTTATGCAACAAGAAGCACTAGGAATGGTAGAAACCAAAGGCTTAACCGCAGCCATAGAGGCCGCTGATGCAATGGTTAAGTCAGCCAATGTGATGTTAGTGGGCTATGAAAAGATTGGCTCCGGGCTGGTAACCGTCATCGTGCGCGGCGACGTTGGCGCAGTAAAAGCGGCCACCGATGCGGGCGCCGCCGCCGCACGTAACGTGGGTGAAGTGAAAGCCGTACACGTCATCCCACGCCCTCACACCGATGTAGAAAAAATCTTACCGAAGGGAATTAGCCAATGAGCAGCAATGAGCTGGTTGAACAGATCATGGCTCAGGTGATTGCCCGCGTGGCAACGCCGGAACAGCAGGCCATCCCTACTGAAAACCATCCAATACGAGAGACGGCTATGGCAGAAAAAAGCTGCAGTTTAACGGAATTTGTCGGGACCGCTATTGGCGACACCCTGGGTCTGGTTATCGCCAACGTCGATACCGCCCTGCTGGACGCGATGAAGCTTGAAAAGCGCTATCGCTCCATCGGCATTCTCGGCGCCCGCACCGGCGCTGGCCCGCACATTATGGCGGCGGACGAAGCGGTGAAAGCCACCAACACCGAAGTGGTCAGCATTGAGCTGCCGCGCGATACCAAAGGCGGCGCGGGCCACGGTTCGTTGATTATTTTAGGCGGCAACGACGTGTCCGACGTTAAGCGCGGGATTGAAGTGGCGCTGAAAGAGCTCGACCGCACCTTCGGCGATGTTTACGGCAATGAAGCCGGACATATCGAGCTGCAGTACACCGCCCGCGCCAGCTACGCCCTGGAAAAAGCCTTCGGCGCGCCGATTGGCCGCGCCTGCGGCATTATCGTCGGCGCACCGGCCTCCGTTGGCGTGCTGATGGCCGATACCGCCCTGAAGTCAGCCAACGTGGAAGTCGTGGCGTATAGCTCTCCGGCGCACGGCACCAGCTTCAGTAACGAAGCCATCCTGGTGATTTCCGGCGACTCCGGCGCGGTCCGCCAGGCAGTCACCTCCGCGCGCGAAATCGGTAAAACCGTCCTTGCGACCCTCGGTTCTGAACCGAAAAACGATCGCCCGTCCTACATCTGATACCCACGAGGCTGATTCATGAGATCGAAAAGATTTGAAGCACTGGCGAAACGCCCTGTGAATCAGGACGGCTTCGTTAAGGAGTGGATCGAAGAAGGCTTTATCGCGATGGAAAGCCCGAACGATCCGAAACCGTCGATAAAAATCGTTAACGGCGCGGTGACCGAGCTGGACGGGAAACCGGTGAGCGATTTTGACCTGATCGACCACTTTATCGCCCGCTACGGTATCAACCTGAATCGCGCCGAAGAAGTGATGGCGATGGATTCGGTCAAGCTGGCCAACATGCTGTGCGATCCGAACGTTAAACGCAGCGAAATCGTCCCGCTGACCACCGCGATGACGCCGGCAAAAATTGTCGAAGTGGTTTCGCATATGAACGTCGTTGAGATGATGATGGCGATGCAGAAAATGCGCGCCCGCCGCACCCCATCCCAGCAGGCGCACGTCACCAACGTCAAAGATAATCCGGTACAGATTGCCGCCGACGCCGCCGAAGGCGCATGGCGTGGATTTGACGAACAGGAAACCACCGTTGCGGTAGCGCGCTACGCGCCGTTCAACGCCATCGCGCTGCTGGTCGGCTCGCAGGTAGGCCGTCCGGGCGTACTGACTCAGTGCTCGCTGGAAGAAGCCACCGAGCTGAAGCTCGGCATGCTGGGCCACACCTGCTACGCCGAAACCATCTCCGTCTACGGTACCGAACCGGTCTTTACCGACGGCGACGACACGCCGTGGTCGAAGGGTTTCTTAGCCTCCTCCTACGCCTCTCGCGGTCTGAAAATGCGCTTCACCTCCGGCTCCGGCTCCGAAGTGCAGATGGGCTACGCCGAAGGCAAATCCATGCTTTACCTGGAAGCGCGCTGCATCTACATCACCAAAGCCGCGGGCGTACAGGGCCTGCAAAACGGTTCCGTTAGCTGCATCGGCGTGCCGTCTGCGGTACCTTCCGGCATTCGCGCGGTGCTGGCGGAAAACCTGATCTGTTCGTCGCTGGATCTGGAGTGCGCCTCCAGTAACGACCAGACCTTCACCCACTCCGATATGCGTCGTACCGCGCGCCTGCTGATGCAGTTTCTGCCGGGGACCGACTTTATCTCTTCCGGTTATTCCGCGGTGCCGAACTACGACAACATGTTCGCCGGTTCCAACGAAGATGCCGAAGACTTTGACGACTACAACGTCATCCAGCGCGACCTGAAGGTGGACGGTGGTCTGCGTCCGGTTCGCGAAGAAGATGTTATCGCCATCCGTAATAAGGCTGCCCGCGCGCTGCAGGCCGTTTTTGCCGGAATGGGGCTGCCGCCGATTACCGATGAAGAAGTGGAAGCCGCGACCTACGCCCACGGTTCGAAAGATATGCCGGAACGCAACATCGTCGAAGACATCAAGTTCGCCCAGGAAATCATCAATAAAAACCGCAACGGCCTGGAAGTAGTGAAAGCGCTGGCGCAGGGCGGGTTCACCGACGTTGCCCAGGACATGCTCAACATCCAGAAAGCCAAGCTGACCGGAGACTATCTGCATACCTCCGCAATTATCGTCGGCGATGGGCAGGTGCTGTCAGCCGTCAACGACGTTAACGACTATGCCGGTCCGGCAACGGGCTATCGCCTGCAGGGCGAACGCTGGGAAGAGATTAAAAACATCCCTGGCGCTCTTGATCCCAACGAGATTGATTAAGGGGTGAGAAATGGAAATTAATGAAAAATTGCTGCGCCAGATAATTGAAGAAGTGCTCAGCGAGATGAAGGGCAGCGATAAACCCGTCTCGTTTACTGCGCCAGCGGCCTCCGCGGCGCCCCAGGCCACGCCGCCCGCCGGCGACGGCTTCCTGACGGAAGTGGGCGAAGCGCGTCAGGGAACCCAGCAGGACGAAGTGATTATCGCCGTCGGCCCGGCTTTCGGCCTGGCGCAGACCGTCAATATCGTCGGCATACCGCATAAGAGCATTTTGCGCGAAGTCATTGCCGGTATTGAAGAAGAAGGCATTAAGGCGCGCGTGATTCGCTGCTTTAAATCCTCCGACGTGGCCTTCGTCGCCGTTGAAGGCAATCGCCTGAGCGGTTCCGGCATCTCTATCGGCATCCAGTCAAAAGGCACCACGGTGATTCACCAGCAGGGGCTGCCGCCGCTCTCTAACCTGGAGCTGTTCCCCCAGGCGCCGCTGCTGACCCTGGAAACCTATCGCCAGATTGGTAAAAACGCCGCCCGCTATGCGAAACGCGAATCGCCGCAGCCGGTCCCGACGCTGAACGACCAGATGGCGCGGCCAAAATACCAGGCGAAATCGGCCATTTTGCACATTAAAGAGACCAAGTACGTGGTGACGGGCAAAAACCCGCAGGAACTGCGCGTGGCGCTTTGATAAAGGATAACTCCATGAATACCGACGCAATTGAATCGATGGTGCGCGACGTATTAAGCCGCATGAACAGCCTGCAGGGCGAGGCGCCGACGGCAGCTCCGGCGGCAGACGGCGCGTCCCGTAGCGCAAAGGTCAGCGACTACCCGCTGGCGAACAAACACCCGGAATGGGTGAAAACCGCCACCAATAAAACGCTGGACGACTTTACGCTGGAAAACGTGCTGAGCAACAAAGTTACCGCCCAGGATATGCGTATTACCCCGGAAACGCTGCGCTTACAGGCTTCTATCGCCAGGGACGCGGGCCGCGACCGGCTGGCGATGAACTTCGAACGCGCCGCCGAACTGACCGCGGTACCGGACGATCGCATTCTTGAAATCTACAACGCCCTCCGCCCCTATCGCTCGACGAAAGAGGAGCTGCTGGCGATCGCCGACGATCTCGAAAGCCGCTATCAGGCGAAGATTTGCGCCGCTTTCGTTCGCGAAGCGGCCACGCTGTACGTCGAGCGTAAAAAACTCAAAGGCGACGATTAATTACAGGGGTATGTGATGCGATATATAGCTGGCATTGATATCGGCAACTCATCGACGGAAGTCGCCCTGGCGACTCTGAATGAGGCTGGCACGCTGACAATCACCCACAGCGCGCTGGCGGAAACCACCGGGATCAAAGGCACGTTGCGTAACGTGTTCGGTATTCAGGAGGCGCTCGCCCTCGTCGCCAGAGGCGCCGGGATCGCTGTCAGCGATATTTCGCTCATCCGCATTAATGAAGCTACGCCGGTGATTGGCGATGTGGCGATGGAAACCATAACCGAGACCATCATCACCGAATCGACCATGATCGGCCATAACCCGAAAACGCCCGGCGGCGCGGGGCTTGGCGTGGGCATCACCATTACGCCGCAGGAGCTGTTAACCCGCCCGGCGGACGCGCCCTATATCCTGGTGGTGTCGTCGGCGTTCGATTTTGCCGATATCGCCAGCGTGATTAACGCTTCCCTGCGCGCCGGATATCAGATTACCGGCGTCATTTTGCAACGTGACGATGGCGTGCTGGTCAGCAACCGGCTGGAAAAACCGCTGCCGATTGTTGACGAAGTGCTGTACATCGACCGCATTCCGCTGGGAATGCTGGCGGCAATTGAGGTCGCCGTCCCGGGGAAGGTCATCGAAACGCTCTCTAACCCCTACGGCATCGCCACCGTATTCCACCTCAACGCCGAGGAGACGAAAAACATCGTCCCGATGGCTCGCGCGCTGATTGGCAACCGTTCCGCCGTGGTGGTCAAAACGCCATCCGGTGACGTCAAAGCGCGCGCGATACCCGCCGGTAACCTTGAGCTGCTGGCCCAGGGCCGGAGCGTACGCGTAGACGTTGCCGCTGGCGCCGAAGCCATCATGAAAGCGGTCGACGGCTGCGGCAAGCTCGATAACGTCGCCGGCGAGTCGGGGACCAATATCGGCGGCATGCTGGAACACGTGCGCCAGACCATGGCCGAGCTGACCAACAAGCCCAGCAGCGAAATATTCATTCAGGACCTGCTGGCCGTCGATACCTCGGTGCCGGTGAGCGTCACCGGCGGTCTTGCCGGGGAGTTCTCGCTGGAGCAGGCCGTGGGCATCGCCTCAATGGTGAAATCGGATCGTTTGCAGATGGCGATGATTGCCCGCGAAATCGAGCAGAAGCTCAATATCGACGTGCAGATCGGCGGCGCCGAGGCCGAAGCCGCCATTCTGGGCGCGCTGACCACGCCGGGTACCACCCGACCGCTGGCGATCCTCGACCTCGGCGCAGGCTCCACCGATGCCTCCATCATCAACCCCAAAGGCGACATCATCGCCACTCACCTCGCCGGAGCTGGCGATATGGTGACGATGATTATTGCCCGCGAGCTGGGGCTGGAAGACCGCTATCTGGCGGAAGAGATCAAGAAGTATCCGCTGGCCAAGGTGGAAAGTCTGTTCCATTTACGCCACGAGGACGGCAGCGTGCAGTTCTTCTCCACGCCGCTGCCCCCCGCCGTATTCGCCCGCGTCTGCGTGGTGAAACCGGACGAACTGGTGCCGCTACCCGGCGACTTAGCGCTGGAAAAAGTACGCGCCATTCGCCGCAGCGCCAAAGAGCGGGTCTTTGTCACCAACGCCCTGCGCGCACTGCGTCAGGTCAGCCCCACCGGCAACATTCGCGATATTCCGTTCGTGGTGCTGGTCGGCGGTTCGTCGCTGGATTTCGAGGTCCCGCAGTTGGTCACCGATGCGCTAGCGCACTACCGCCTGGTTGCCGGGCGGGGAAATATTCGCGGCAGCGAGGGCCCCAGAAACGCGGTGGCCACCGGCCTGATTCTCTCCTGGCATAAGGAGTTCGCGCATGGACAGTAATCACAGCGCCCCGGCTATTGTGATCGCCGCCATCGACGGTTGCGACGGCCTGTGGCGCGACGTGCTGCTGGGTATCGAAGAGGAAGGCATTCCTTTCCTGCTCCAGCATCACCCGGCCGGGGATGTCGTGGACAGCGCCTGGCAGGCGGCGCGCAGCTCGCCGCTACTGGTGGGCATCGCCTGCGATCGCCATACGCTGGTCGTGCACTACAAGAATTTACCCGCATCGGCGCCGCTTTTTACGCTGATGCATCATCAGGACAGTCAGGCCCAACGTAACACCGGTAATAACGCGGCACGGCTGGTCAAAGGGATCCCGTTCCGGGATCTGAATAGCTAAGCAACAGGAGAACAGCAGTATGAATAACGCACTGGGACTGGTTGAAACAAAAGGGTTAGTAGGCGCCATTGAGGCCGCCGATGCGATGGTGAAATCGGCCAACGTGCAGCTGGTCGGCTACGAAAAAATTGGCTCGGGTCTGGTGACCGTCATGGTTCGCGGCGATGTCGGCGCGGTCAAAGCGGCGGTAGATGCGGGCAGCGCGGCGGCAAGCGTCGTAGGCGAAGTGAAATCCTGCCACGTGATCCCGCGTCCGCACAGCGACGTTGAGGCCATTTTACCGAAATCAGCCTGATTGATGGCGAATAAGGAGCACCGCGTGAAGCAATCACTGGGATTACTTGAAGTTTGTGGTCTGGCACTGGCTATTAGCTGCGCCGATATCATGGCGAAATCCGCTTCTATCACGCTGGTCGCCCTCGAAAAGACCAATGGTTCAGGCTGGACGGTCATTAAAATTACCGGTGATGTGGCCTCAGTACAGGCGGCCATCACCACCGGTGCACTGTTTGCCGAACAGCGAAACGGTCTGGTGGCTCATAAAGTCATCGCCAGACCCGGAGAAGGGATCCTGCCCGCAGAGGCTCCCCCACCCTCCGTCATGGAACCTGAGCCTGAAGAGTCAGAGACGGCTAATGTCGTTTCTGAAGCGCCAGCAGAAGAGCCCCTCCAGCAACAAGGCGTGGTCAGCTGCAACCTGTGCCTGGATCCAAAATGTCCGCGCCAGAAGGGCGAGCCGCGCACCCTTTGCATTCATCCCGGCAAGCGAGGTGAAGCGTAATGGATAAACAGCTTCTCGCATCAACGGTCAGTAAAGTCCTCGACGAGATGCGTCTGCGGCCCATTCCGCTGGGGGTTTCAAATCGTCATATCCACCTGTCGGCGTCGGATTATGAACGCCTGTTTCCTGGCCATCCCATTAGCGAGAAAAAAGCGCTGCTGCAGCCGGGACAGTACGCTGCGGAGCAAACCGTCACCCTGGTAGGGCCGAAGGGGCAGCTTAAAAATGTGCGCCTGCTCGGCCCACTGCGTTCGGTAAGCCAGGTGGAAATATCGCGTACCGATGCCAGAACCCTGGGGGTTGCGGCGCCGCTGAGAATGTCCGGCGATCTGAAAGGGACGCCGGGCATCCGTCTGGTCAGCCCCTATGGCGAACTGACGCTCTCGTCAGGGGTTATCGTCGCGCAGCGGCATATTCATATGTCGCCGCTCGATGCGCTGATCCTGCGGGTTTCCCACGGCGATAGGGTCTCCGTGGCCATTGAAGGCGACGAGCGCGGGCTGATTTTCAACAACGTGGCGATTCGCGTTTCACCGGATATGCGTCTCGAAATGCACATTGATACCGATGAAGCCAACGCCGCCGGCGCCGATAATCCGCAGGCCTTTGCCCGGCTGGTAGGCCCGCGATGAACGGCGAAGTTCTTCAGCGCATCGTGGAGGAAATCGTCTCCAGGCTGCAGCGTCGCGCCCACAGCACGGCGACGCTGAGCGTTGCGCAGCTGCGCGATGCCGACTGCCCCGGGCTGTTCAGCCAGCACGCCTCGCTGCGCATCCTGCTTGTCGACCTGCCGCTGCTGGGCCAGCTGACGGAGGCGGAAACCGACGATCCTGCGGCCCGGAAAATTCACGACGCGCTGGCTTTCGGCATCCGCGTGCAGCTCACCCTGCACAGCCAGCTGCTGCCGGTTATCCCGGTCAAAAAACTGGCGCGCCTGCCGGCGATCTTCACCGACGAGCGCGGGCTGCCGCTGATCCTGCACGCAGGATCGGTGCTGAGCTATCGCGACGTCGCGCAGCTGGGCCAGGGTCGCCTGGTTATCCACCGCAAATGCATCGTGACCGCGCTGGCGCGCGAAGCGGCACAGGCGCGGCATATTCAATTAATTAAGCAGGAGTAAATCATGCATCTGGCACGAGTCACGGGCGCGGTTGTCTCCACGCAAAAATCGCCTTCCCTGATCGGCAAAAAGCTGCTGCTGGTGCGGCGGGTCAGCGCCGATGGCGAGCTTCCCGCCTCGCCGACCTCCGGCGATGAAGTCGCCGTGGATTCCGTCGGCGCGGGGATCGGCGAGCTGGTTCTGCTCAGCGGCGGCTCCAGCGCCAGGCACGTTTTTTCCGGGCCAAACGAGGCCATCGACCTCGCCGTTGTCGGCATTGTCGATACGCTTTCACGTTAAGGAGCGAATATGGCGATTTATACCCGAACGGGCGACGCTGGCACCACCTCACTCTTTACCGGCCAGCGGGTGAGTAAAACCCACCCGCGGGTTGAAGCCTACGGCACGCTGGATGAGCTGAACGCCGCGCTGAGCCTGTGCGCCTGCGCCGCCGCGGATGAAAATCACCGTGCCTTACTTGAGGCCATCCAGCAGCAGCTTTTTTGGTTTAGCGCAGAACTGGCCAGCGACAGCGAACGGCCATCGCCGAAACAGCGCTACATCAGCAGCGAAGAGATTTCCGCTCTGGAAGCCGCCATCGATCGGGCCATGGCCCGCGTCGAACCGCTGCACAGTTTTATTTTACCCGGCCGTTGCGAAGCCGCGAGCCGCCTGCATTTTGCCCGCACGCTGGCCCGCCGGGCCGAACGGCGACTGGTTGAGCTGGCGGCGGAAGTCAGCGTGCGCCAGGTGCTGATGCGCTACATCAATCGCTTGTCAGACTGCCTGTACGCCCTGGCGCGCGCGGAAGATAGCGATGCGCACCAGAACAACATCATTCGTGAAGTGAGCCGGCGCTATCTGGCCGCCACTCTGCCGAGCCGCAGCAAGGAGAAGACGCCCGTGGCCCTCTCATTCCACGATCTGCACCAGCTCACCCGCGCCGCCGTTGAGCGCGCGCAGCAGCTTCAGGTGCCGGTGGTGATCAGCATCGTTGACGCACACGGCACCGAAACCGTGACCTGGCGGATGCCGGACGCCCTGCTGGTCAGCAGCGAACTGGCGCCGAAAAAAGCCTGGACCGCGGTGGCGATGAAAACGGCGACCCATGAGCTGAGCGAGGCCGTTCAGCCGGGCGCCGCGCTTTATGGCCTCGAAACGCATTTGCAGGGAAAAGTGGTGACCTTTGGCGGCGGTTACGCCCTGTGGCGCGACGGCTCATTAATTGGGGGTCTTGGCATCAGCGGCGGCAGCGTTGAACAGGACATGGATATCGCACAGACCGCCATCGCGGCCATTAACGTGGGAACTCATCAATGAATACTTCTGAACTCGAAACGCTTATTCGCACCATTCTTAGCGAACAGTTAACCCCAGCCCAAACGCCAAACCCGGCGCAGGGCAAAGGGATTTTTCAGTCCGTGAGCGAGGCCATTGATGCCGCGCATCAGGCGTTCTTACGTTATCAGCAGTGCCCGCTGAAAACCCGCAGCGCCATCATTAGCGCAATGCGTCAGGAGCTGACGCCGCATCTGGCCGCCCTGGCGGAAGAGAGCGCCAATGAAACGGGGATGGGCAACAAAGAAGATAAATTTTTGAAAAACAAAGCTGCGCTGGACAACACGCCGGGCGTGGAAGATCTCACCACCACGG
Source organism: Klebsiella sp. C239 (assembly GCF_048822715.1). Taxonomy (NCBI): domain Bacteria; kingdom Pseudomonadati; phylum Pseudomonadota; class Gammaproteobacteria; order Enterobacterales; family Enterobacteriaceae; genus Klebsiella; species Klebsiella sp. C239. The sequence goes on from NZ_JBMEZK010000002.1 coordinate 308,517, forward strand.
CGCTGACCGGCGACGGCGGCATGGTGCTGTTTGAGTATTCGCCATTTGGCGTTATCGGGTCGGTCGCACCGAGCACCAACCCGACGGAAACCATCATTAATAACAGCATCAGCATGCTGGCGGCGGGCAATAGCGTCTACTTCAGCCCGCATCCGGGAGCAAAAAAGGTCTCTCTGAAGCTGATTAGCATGATTGAAGAGATTGCCTTCCGCTGCTGCGGCATCCGCAATCTGGTGGTTACCGTAGCAGAACCCACTTTCGAAGCCACCCAGCAGATGATGGCCCATCCGCGCATTGCGGTTCTGGCCATTACCGGCGGCCCGGGTATTGTGGCGATGGGCATGAAGAGCGGTAAGAAAGTCATTGGCGCTGGCGCGGGTAACCCGCCCTGCATCGTTGATGAAACGGCGGATCTGGTTAAAGCGGCGGAAGATATCATCAACGGCGCCTCGTTCGATTACAACCTGCCCTGCATTGCCGAGAAGAGCCTGATTGTGGTGGAGAGCGTCGCCGAACGTCTGGTGCAGCAAATGCAAACCTTCGGCGCGCTGCTGCTGGGCCCTGCCGACACTGACAAACTCCGGGCCGCCTGCCTGCCTGAAGGCCAGGCGAATAAAAAACTGGTCGGCAAAAGCCCATCAGCCATGCTGGAAGCGGCCGGGATCGCCGTTCCGGCGAAAGCGCCGCGTCTACTGATAGCGCTGGTTAACGCCGACGATCCGTGGGTTACCAGCGAGCAGCTGATGCCGATGCTGCCGATAGTGAAAGTTAGCGATTTCGATAGCGCGCTGGCACTGGCGCTGAAGGTTGAAGAGGGACTGCATCATACCGCCATTATGCACTCGCAGAACGTGTCGCGCCTGAACCTCGCGGCCCGCACCCTGCAAACCTCGATATTCGTCAAGAACGGCCCCTCTTATGCCGGGATCGGCGTCGGCGGCGAAGGCTTTACCACCTTTACTATCGCCACGCCGACCGGTGAAGGGACAACCTCGGCGCGCACGTTTGCCCGCTCCCGTCGCTGCGTGCTGACCAACGGCTTTTCCATTCGCTAACCGAGGTCGCGATGAAGACTTTCTCACTACAAACGCGGTTGTACAGCGGTCAGGGTAGCCTGGCGGTGCTCAAGCGCTTTACCAACAAGCACATCTGGATTATCTGCGATGGCTTTCTTGCGCGCTCGCCGCTGCTGGAAACCCTGCGTCAGGCGTTGCCCGCAGATAACCGCATTAGCGTCTTTAGCGAGATAACCCCGGACCCCACTATCCACACCGTGGTACAGGGCATTGCGCAAATGCAGGCCCTGCAGCCGCAGGTGGTCATCGGCTTCGGCGGCGGATCGGCAATGGATGCGGCGAAAGCTATCGTCTGGTTCAGTCAGCAGAGCGGCATCAGCATCGAAACCTGCGTGGCCATACCGACCACCAGCGGTACCGGTTCAGAAGTGACCAGCGCCTGCGTAATTAGCGATCCGGATAAAGGCATCAAGTACCCGCTGTTCAACAATGCGCTCTATCCCGATATGGCGATCCTTGACCCGGAGCTGGTGGTCAGCGTGCCGCCGCAGATTACGGCCAACACCGGCATGGACGTGCTGACCCACGCGCTGGAGGCGTGGGTCTCTCCGCACGCCAGCGACTTTACCGACGCGCTGGCGGAAAAAGCCGCCAAACTGGTGTTCCAGTATCTGCCCACGGCGGTGGAAAAAGGCGACTGCGTGGCGACGCGCGGGAAAATGCACAATGCCTCAACGCTTGCCGGGATGGCGTTCAGCCAGGCGGGGCTGGGGCTTAACCATGCTATCGCCCACCAGCTTGGCGGGCAGTTTCATCTCCCGCACGGACTGGCCAACGCGCTGCTGTTAACCGCGGTTATCCGCTTTAACGCCGGTCATCCGCGCGCCGGAAAACGCTACGCGCGGCTGGCCAAAGCCTGCGGCTTTTGTCCGGCAGACGCCAGCGATAGTACGGCGATCAATGCGCTGATCCAGCAAATCGAACGGCTCAAGCAGCGCTGTGCGCTGCCGTCACTGGCGGTCGCGCTGAAAGAGGGACGTGCCGCGTACTCAGCGCGCATTCCGGCCATGGTGCAGGCCGCACTGGCTGACGTGACCTTGCGCACGAATCCTCGCCCGGCCAGCGCCGGGGAAATTCAGGAACTGCTGGAGGAACTGCTATGAGTACCGCCGTCAACGCTGTTGAAATGGCCAGAAGCGCCGAGGAGATCCGCGAGCGCGTGCGCGCTGCGGGCGTCGTCGGCGCGGGTGGCGCGGGTTTTCCCGCCCACGTGAAGCTGCAGGCGCAGGTGGAGATCTTTCTGGTTAACGCCGCCGAGTGCGAACCGATGCTCAAGGTCGACCAGCAGCTGATGTGGCAGCAGGCTGCACGTCTGGTACGCGGCGTGCAGTATGCAATGACGGCAACCGGCGCGCGCGAAGGGGTTATCGCCCTGAAAGAGAAGTACCGCCGGGCTATCGACGCCCTCACCCCGCTGCTGCCTGCCGGTATTCGCCTGCATATTCTGCCGGATGTCTATCCCGCAGGCGATGAGGTGCTGACTATCTGGTTGGCGACCGGTCGCCGGGTCGCGCCCGCCGCGCTGCCGGCCAGCGTCGGGGTCGTGGTGAATAACGTACAAACGGTGCTCAACATGGCCCGTGCGGTTGAGCAGCAGTTTCCGGTGACCCGCCGCACGCTGACCGTTAACGGCGCGGTCGCCCGGCCGCTGACCGTCACCGTCCCCATCGGCATGTCGCTGCGCAAAGTGCTGGCGCTGGCGGGCGGCGCGACGGTCGACGACCCCGGTTTTATTAACGGTGGTCCGATGATGGGCGGCCTGATGACTTCTCTCGATAGCCCGGTAACCAAAACTACCGGCGGCCTGCTGGTGCTGCCCAAAAGCCATCCGCTTATCCAGCGGCGGATGCAGGACGAGCGCACGGTGCTTTCCGTGGCCCGTACCGTCTGCGAACAGTGTCGCCTGTGTACCGATCTCTGCCCACGGCATCTGATCGGCCACGAACTCTCCCCGCACCTGCTGGTGCGGGCGGTGAACTTTCATCAGGCCGCCACGCCCCAGCTGCTGCTGAGCGCCCTCACCTGCTCGGAATGCAACGTCTGCGAAAGCGTGGCCTGTCCGGTGGGGATCTCGCCGATGCGCATCAACCGCATGCTGAAACGCGAGCTGCGCGCGCAAAACCAGCGCTATGAAGGGCCGCTCTATCCGGCCGACGAAATGGCGAAATATCGCCTCGTGCCGGTGAAGCGACTGATCGCCAAACTGGGGCTGAGCCCCTGGTATCAGGAGGCGCCGCTGGTGGAAGACGAACCGGCAGTAGAAACAGTGACTTTGCAATTGCGCCAGCATATCGGCGCCAGCGCGGTAGCGAACGTTGCAGTGGGCGACCGCGTGACGCGTGGGCAATGCGTTGCCGATATCCCGGCAGGCGCATTAGGCGCGCCGGTTCACGCCAGCATCGACGGCGTGGTTGCGGCCATCAGCGAACAGGCCATCACGGTGGTAAGAGGTTAACCATGTCTCAGGCTATAGGAATTTTAGAACTCACCAGCATTGCCAAAGGAATGGAACTCGGCGATGCGATGCTGAAAAGCGCCAACGTCAATCTGCTGGTCAGCAAGACTATCTGCCCGGGTAAGTTTCTGTTGATGCTCGGCGGGGATATCGGCGCCATCCAGCAGGCCATTGAAACCGGCACTTCGCAGGCCGGCGAAATGCTCGTCGACAGCCTGGTGCTGGCGAATATCCATCCCAGCGTACTCCCGGCCATCAGCGGCCTGAACAGCGTAGACAAGCGCCAGGCGGTCGGCATCGTTGAAACCTGGAGCGTTGCGGCCTGCATCAGCGCCGCGGACCGGGCGGTGAAAGGCTCCAACGTCACCCTGGTACGGGTGCATATGGCCTTCGGCATCGGCGGTAAATGCTACATGGTGGTGGCGGGCGACGTTTCCGACGTCAACAACGCGGTTACGGTAGCCAGCGAAAGCGCGGGTGAAAAAGGGCTGCTGGTTTATCGTTCGGTGATCCCGCGACCGCATGAAGCCATGTGGCGACAGATGGTGGAGGGATAATGGAAAGACAGCCGACCACGGATCGCATGATTCAGGAATACGTTCCCGGGAAACAGGTCACCCTCGCGCACCTGATTGCCAATCCTGGGAAAGATCTCTTTAAGAAACTCGGCCTGCAGGATGCGGTGTCCGCCATCGGCATCCTCACCATTACGCCCAGCGAAGCGTCGATTATCGCCTGCGATATCGCCACCAAATCCGGCGCGGTGGAGATCGGTTTTCTTGACCGCTTTACCGGCGCCGTGGTGCTGACCGGCGACGTTTCCGCCGTCGAGTACGCCCTCAAGCAGGTGACGCGCACCCTGGGCGAGATGATGCAGTTTACTACCTGCTCAATAACCCGGACGTAGCGCGATGAAACGTCTGATGTTGATCGGCCCCAGCCAGTGCGGCAAAACCTCGCTGACCCAGGGCCTGCGCGGCGAAACGCTCCATTATAAGAAAACCCAGGCGATTGAATGGTCGCCGATGGCCATCGACACGCCGGGCGAATATCTGGAGAACCGCTGCCTTTATAGCGCTCTGTTAACCAGCGCCTGCGAGGCCGACGTTATCGCTCTGGTGCTGAACGCCGACGCTCAGTGGTCGCCGTTTTCTCCGGGTTTTACCGCCCCGATGAACCGCCCGACGATTGGCCTGGTCACGAAAGCCGACCTGGCCGACCCGCAGCGGATATCGCTGATCGGCGAGTGGCTCAGGCAGGCTGGCGCCCAGCAGATTTTTAACACCAGTGCGCTAAATAATCTGGGTCTTGATGCCGTGCTGGATTTTCTGAATTCGAAGGAACCTTTATGTCTTACAAAATAATGGCCATTAATGCCGGCAGTTCATCGTTAAAATTCCAGCTGCTGGAGATGCCTCAGGGCGATATGCTCTGCCAGGGATTGATCGAGCGTATCGGTATGGCAAACGCCCAGGTGACCCTCAAAACGCCGGCGCAGAAATGGCAGGAAACGGCGCCCGTAGCCGATCACCGTGAAGCCGTCACCCTGCTGCTGGAAAAGCTCCTCGACCATCGGATTATCCAGAGTTTGCAGGATATCGATGGCGTCGGCCACCGCGTGGCGCACGGCGGGGAGCGCTTTAAAGATTCGACGCCGGTAACCGATGAGACCTTAGCGGAAATCGAGCGCCTGGCGGAGCTGGCCCCGCTGCATAATCCGGTCAACGCGCTGGGCATTAACGTTTTCCGCCAGCTGCTGCCCGACGCGCCGTCAGTGGCGGTGTTTGATACCGCTTTTCACCAGACGCTGGACGAGCGCGCGTTTATCTATCCGCTGCCCTGGCGCTACTACAGCGAGTTGGGCATTCGCCGTTACGGCTTCCACGGCACCAGCCACAAGTACGTTAGCGCGACGCTGGCGGAAAAGCTGGGCGTACCGTTGAGCGCTCTGCGCGTGGTGAGCTGCCATCTCGGCAACGGCAGCAGCGTATGCGCAATTAAAGGCGGGCGCTCGGTTAACACCTCAATGGGCTTTACGCCGCAGTCCGGCGTGATGATGGGCACCCGCAGCGGCGATATCGATCCGTCGATTCTACCGTGGCTGGCGCTGCATGAGGGAAAAACGCCGGAGCAGCTTAATCAGCTGCTGAATAACGAGTCCGGCCTGCTGGGGGTTTCCGGCATCTCGCACGATTATCGCGATGTCGAGCAGGCGGCGGACGGCGGTAATCGTCAGGCAGCCCTGGCGCTCTCGCTGTTTGCCGAGCGCATTCGCGCCACCATCGGCAGCTATATTATGCAGATGGGCGGCCTGGACGCGCTGATCTTTACCGGCGGCATCGGCGAAAACTCCGCCCGCGCCAGGAGCGCCATCTGCCATAACCTGAATTTCCTCGGGCTGTCGGTCGATGAAGAGAAAAACCAGCACAACGCTACCTTTATTCAGGCCGAAAATGCGATGGTCAAAGTGGCGGTCATCAATACCAATGAAGAGCTGATGATTGCCCGCGATGTGATGCGCCTGGCGCTGCCGCAGGCGCACGAGCTGGCGGTGTCGGTATAAACGGCGCCTCTCCCCTTGCGGAGAATCATGGTAACCGGCGAATCGCCGTGCCACTATGCGCCCTGGCGAAGGTAAGCGGAAAGGTGAAAACGTGGCCGTTGCACAATGTCCCGCCTCGTGCGGAGAACTTATCCAGGGCTGGATCCTCGGCAGCGAGAAGCTGGTCTCCTGCCCGGTGGACTGGTACAGCACCGTCGAGGTCGAGACCGGCACGCCGCGAAACGATGAGCGGCCACTGTCGCGGGCGATGGTCGACCAGCTGCTGGCCCACTGGGGCTACCCGGCGGCGCTGAGTCAGCAGATCCGCATCACCCTGCACTCGACGATCCCGGTCGCCAAAGGGATGGCCAGCAGCACCGCCGATATCGCCGCCACCGCGGCGGCTACCGCCCATCATCTGGGCCACGCGCTGGATGAGCCGACGCTGGCGCGCCTGTGCGTCGCGCTGGAGCCCACCGACAGCACCCTGTTCCGCCAGCTGACGTTGTTCGACCATAATACCGCCGCCACGCAAATCGCCTGCCCTGCGCCGCCGGCGCTCGACCTGTTAGTGCTGGAGAGCCCGCTGACGCTGCGCACCACTGACTACCACCAGCTGCCGCGCGAGCCGGGTCTGCTGGCTAACGCCTCCCGGCTGCAGCTGGCGTGGGAGAAAGTGCAGCAGGCCTGCCAGCGCGGTAGCCCGCAGCTGCTGGGCGAAGCGGCGACCATCAGCGCCATCGCCAGCCAGCGGCTGTTGCCCAAGCCGGGGTTTGACGCGCTGCTGGACCTGGTGGAAAGCGCAGGGCTCTATGGCCTTAACGTGGCGCACAGCGGCAGCGTCGTCGGCCTGCTGCTGGACCGCCGTCGTCATGACGTCGACTTTATAAAATGGCGGCTGGCAGACAGCGACATCGCCGCCCACTGGCCGCTGCAGCACTTGCTGGCGATGGTCCCGGGGGGCGTCACCCTGCAATAGGGCTCAGGCCAGCGCCCGGCGCAGCGCCGCCAGCAGCTGGTCGTTTTCGTCGGCGCTGCGGATCGCCACCCGGAAATAGCGGCTATCAAGCCCCGGGTAATTCGCGCAGCTGCGGATCAGCACATGCTGGCGCAACAGGGCATATTGCAGGTCAAGCTCTGGTCTGTCGCAGCGCAAGAACAGGTAGTTGGCGCGCCCGGGCCACACGGTCAGCCCAGCCATCTCCTGCAGCTGCGCGTAGAAACGCGCCCCCTCCTCCTGCAGCCACTGCCAGGTGGCCCGCTGATACGCCCGGTCCTGGAGGATGATCTCGCCGGCCAGCGCGGCATACGCATTGATGGACCACGGCATTTGTCGCTCGCGAAGTCGGGCTACCGCCTGCGCGTCAGCATTGAGCAGGTAGCCAAGACGCAGTCCCGGAATGGCATAAAACTTAGTGAGCGAGCGCAAAACCCAGACGTGCGGATACTGCGCCAGCAGGGGAATAAACCCCTGCTGGTCGGGGATAAAGTCAAGGAAGGCCTCATCGAGGATCAGGCTGATGTTCAGCGCCTGGCAACGCCGGGCAATGGCTTCCAGCAGGCCCCGCTCTGGCAGCAGGCCGGTGGGGTTGTTCGGCGTGCAGAGAAACAGGCAGTCCAGCGCCGGGGTGAGGGCATCGAGGATCGCGTCGGTCAGCTGCCAGCCATCGCACTCCCGAAGGGCATACTCCACGACCGCGCAATCCACGGTTTGCAGCGCCCGCCGGTACTCCGCGAAGCCAGGAATGACGATCATTGCCCGCCTCGGCTTAAGGCCGTGGGCGAGGGTGAAGATCGATTCGGTTTCGCCATTGCCGGCGAGGATATGCCCCGCCGGCAGCTGATGGTGGGCCGCCAGCGCCTGGTGCAGCTGTTGATATTCGACGTCAGGATAGCGCTCGGCGCAGCCGGGATTGTCGACGATCGCCTGCCTGAGCGAGGCAGGCATTCCCAGCGGATTGATGTTGGCGCTAAAATCCAGCAGCTCGTTGGGGGCAATGCCCAGCAGGGCGGCGGCCTCGCGGATATTGCCGCCATGGGCGCTTTTCAGTAAGGCCATATCCTTTTCCTGTGTGGTTATCCACGCCGGGCCAGCGTCGCGCCGTCGGCGAAGTACGCTTTAATCCCGGCAAGGATCGACTCGGCCACCTCCTGCTGGAATTTGGCCGTTTTCAGCTTCCGCTCCTCTTCCACGTTACTGATAAACGCCGTCTCCACCAGAATGGAGGGGATATCGGGCGCCTTGAGCACCGCAAAGCCCGCCTGCTCTACCCGATTTTTGTGCAGATTATTGATGTTACCCATTTTCTCCAGCACCGCCTTACCAAATTTGAGGCTGTCGGCGATGGTGAGGGACTGCACCATATCGAACATGGTGTGGTCGACATAGCGATCGCCGCTCTTGCTGACCCCACCGATCAGATCCGAGGCGTTCTGCGTCTGGGCGAGATATTTTGCCGCGGTACTGGTGGCTCCCTTGGTGGAGAGCGCAAACACCGAGGAGCCGCTGGGCTGGCGGCTGGTAAAGGCGTCGGCGTGAATCGATACGAACAGGTCGGCGCGCTGTTTCTGCGCCTTGGCGACACGCACCTTCAACGGGATAAACACGTCTTCGTTGCGGGTCATATAGGCCTTCATATTGCCTTCTTTGTCGATCAGCGCCCGCAGGCGACGGGCAATCTGCAGCACCACGTCTTTCTCGCGGGTGCGATACTTGCCCACAGCGCCCGAATCTTCGCCGCCGTGGCCGGGATCGAGCATAATGACAATCGGCCGATCGCGCCCGGCTTTGCCCGGCTGCGGCCCGCTTTGCGCCGGCGGTACCTGACGCTGCAGATCGCCTTTGTTGTAATCCTCGAGCAGCGCCAGCAGCGGATCCTGCACATCGGTGGCGTTGGCGGGGTAAAGATCCATCACCAGACGCTCTTTAAAGCCGGCCACCGGCGCAAGGGCAAACAGCTGCGGCTTAACGTTCTGCTTGAGCTCGAAGACCATGCGCACGGTTTGCGGATCAAACTGGCCCACGCGGGCGGACTTAATAAAGGGATCGTCATCGCGGATCTGCCCTCCCATGCCTTTCAGCACCGAGTTCAGATTAACCCCTTCCAGATCCACCACCACCCGTTCCGGATTACTGAGGGCAAACTGCCGGTATTTCAGCACATGATTCGATTCCACCGTGACGCGCGTGTAGGTCGATGCAGGCCAGACGCGAACGGCAACCACCCGCGCGGCGGCGGCCAGCCCAACGGGGCTCACGCTCATTAACCACATGGCGCCCGCGCCCTGCAGCAGACGGCGACGGCTTAATCCAGAGTTGTTTCCCGACATGCCACTCCCAAGCAATAAAACGCATTTATACCCAAAACAAACAGATTGACCAGAAACTTTAACGAAAGGCATATAACCTGTCATCTATAAAAGGGTAAACATTCATTGACACCCTGCGCCGGGTCACATGTTTTTCAGGGCTTAGCCTCAAATTGGGGCTTGCGTTTAACGGCAAAACAGAATAAAAATACAATAATTACGAATAATCATGCATTGAGGGTTTGTCATGGTGAAGGAACGTCGCACTGAACTGGTAGAAGGATTCCGCCATTCTGTTCCCTATATTAATGCCCATCGGGGAAAAACGTTTGTCATCATGCTGGGCGGCGAAGCCATTGAGCATGAAAATTTCTCAAATATTGTCAATGACATAGGGTTATTGCATAGCCTGGGCATTCGCCTGGTGGTGGTCTATGGCGCCCGCCCGCAGATTGACGCTAACCTCGCCGAGCACCATCACGAGCCGGTCTATCATAAGCAGACGCGAGTGACTGACGCCAAAACGCTGGAGCTGGTTAAGCAGGCGGCGGGTATGCTGCAGCTGGAGATCACCGCCCGCCTGTCGATGAGCCTCAACAACACCCCGCTGCAGGGAGCCCATATCAACGTCGTCAGCGGCAACTTTATCATTGCCCAGCCGCTGGGCGTTGATGACGGCGTTGATTATTGCCACAGCGGCCGCATTCGCCGCATTGACGAAGAGGCGATTCATCGCCAGCTCGACAGCGGCGCCATTGTGCTGATGGGGCCGGTCGCGGTGTCGGTTACCGGCGAAAGCTTTAACCTGACTTCGGAAGAGATCGCCACCCAGTTGGCCATCAAGCTGAAAGCAGAGAAAATGATCGGCTTCTGTTCTTCGCAAGGGGTTTACAACCAGGCCGGGGAAATTGTCTCCGAACTGTTCCCCAATGAAGCGCAGGCCCGCGTCGAAGAGCTGGAAGCGGACGAAGATTATAACTCCGGTACCGTGCGCTTCCTGCGCGGGGCCGTGAAGGCCTGCCGCAGCGGCGTGCGGCGCTGCCATCTGATCAGCTATCAGGAAAATGGCGCGCTGCTGCAGGAGCTATTCTCACGCGACGGCATCGGCACCCAGATCGTCATGGAGAGCGCAGAGCAAATCCGTCGGGCGACCATCAACGATATCGGCGGTATTCTCGAGCTGATAAGCCCGCTGGAACAGCAGGGCATCCTGGTGCGCCGCTCCCGCGAGCAGCTGGAGATGGAGATCGACAAATTCACTATTATTCAGCGCGATAACACCACTATCGCCTGCGCCGCCCTCTATCCTTTCCCGGAAGAGAAGATCGGCGAAATGGCCTGCGTGGCGGTGCATCCGGATTACCGGAGCTCGTCGCGGGGAGAGGTGCTGCTGGAGCGCATTGCCGCCCAGGCCAGACAGATGGGGCTGAGCAAGCTGTTTGTGTTAACCACCCGCAGCATCCACTGGTTCCAGGAGCGCGGCTTCACGCCGGTGGATATCGACCTGCTGCCGGAGAGTAAAAAGCAGATGTATAACTATCAGCGCCGGTCGAAGGTGCTGATGGCCGACCTCGCTTAAGCCCTTCTTCGCTGTTGCTAACGGCCCGGGATAAAACGGCGTTTATCGCTCCCCGGGCCTGTCCCCTGCTACGCCTGGCCGGCACGCTGTCTGCGGCTCGCGGGTAGAATTCTGCTTTTCGCGTAGACCCTTTACCTCGCTGGCTCACCGATATGCGCCCAGCCGTCGAGGAGCGTCGTCACGCTACCCATCGCACAAACGCGGCATCTCAGGGGGCTTTGTGCCCGGCGAAGATCTCCGTCAGGCCGCTTCGCCGCTCGGTTCGCGTCACAATGGCCTGGGAGAGCACCTGCTCGTCGGCATAGAGCGACAACCGCTGTTTCGCGCGGGTGATCGCGGTGTAGACCAGTTCGCGCGTCACCAGCGGGACGCTGCGCGCCGGCAGGATCAGCGCCGCATGGTCGAACTCCGATCCCTGCGATTTATGCACGGTCATCGCCCAGGCGGTATCATGCTCCGGCAGGCGGCTCGGCTGCACCGACTTGATGGCGCCGTCGGGCATCAGGAACCACACCCTCAGCTCGCCGTTGCGCTCCAGCGCTATCCCGATATCGCCATTAAACAGTCCCAGCGCGCTGTCGTTGCGCGCGATCATAATCGGCCGGCCGTCATACCAGCGGGAGTGGCGCGGCAGGGCGATCGCCCGCTGACGGTTGAGCCGCTGCTCCAGCCGCTCATTGACGCCGCTCACGCCGTACGGCCCTTCCCGCAGCGCGCACAGCAGCTGAAATTCGCTGAAGGCGGCCAGCATCGCCTGCGGTTCCGCCCGCTCGCGGCGCAGCTGCAGGTAGCGCTCATAGCCCTGCTGTGCCGCGCCGAGCATGGCTTCGTACTCTTCGGTCGTGCTGAGGGGATGAAGCGCGATATCGTCAAACGGCTGGCGCAGCGTGGCCTTCACCTCCGCGCGCGCGCCAGCGTTCACCGCCCGCGCCAGGCTCCCAATGCCGGAGTGACTGCCGAAGCGATAGCTCTTTTGCAGCAGGCACAAGCTATCTCTCAGCGCGCCAGCGATAGCCCCCTCGCCCGCCGGTACCGGCGAACCGGTCAGCCGGGTCAGCTCCTGCGCCCGCGCGGCGGTATAGCCCGAACTCGCCCAGGCGCAGATATCCCCCAGCACCGCCCCCGCTTCCACGGAGGCCAGCTGGTCGCGATCGCCGAGAAAAATCACCCGCCCGTGAGCCGGCAGCGCGTCGATGAGCCGCGACATCATCGGCAGGTCGATCATCGAGGCTTCATCCACCACCAGCACGTCCAGATGCAGCGGGTTGCCGGCGTGATAGCGCATGCGCTGGCTGCCGGGCTGGGCGCCCAGCAGACGGTGCAGCGTGCTGGCCTCGGTGGGAATCAACGCTTTCTGCGCGTCGGTCAGCGGCAGTTTTCTCAACGCCGCGCCCAGCGATTCGGTCAGACGCGCCGCCGCTTTCCCCGTCGGCGCCGCCAGGCGAATACGACAGCGCGGACTGTCTTCAATCTGGATTAGCGCCGCCAGAAGTTTGGCCACAGTGGTGGTCTTCCCGGTCCCGGGACCGCCGGAGATCACCGAGATGCGGCGGGTCAGCGCCACCGCTGCGGCCACTTTTTGCCAGTCGGTTTCGCCGGTGGCAGGGAACAGAGCGTTCAGGGTTGACGCCAGCCGGGCCTCATCCATCTCCAGCACCCGGTTGGCTTCGTTGAAGAAGCGGGCGACGGTCAGCTCGTTGCGCCACATCCGGTTCAGATAGAGCCGGTCGCCGCATAAGATCATCGGCGCCGGGGCATCGCCGCCGCTCACCGCCGACGAAGCGAGCAGCAGCGCGGGCCAGTCTTCCGGCGCGCCGGCTTCGGCCAGCAGCCGATCGCGGATCTCTCCCGCTTTCCCGCCGAGCGCCTCGTCGCCGCTCAGCCGCGAGAGCGGCAGGCATACGTGCCCCTCGCCGGCGTCCCGGCTCAGCAAGGCCGCCGCCAGCTTGACCGCCGGCGGGTCGTTTTGCGCCACCATCAGAGCAAACTGGACGTCCAGCGGCCGCAGCAGACGCTGCTCCACCGCCGCCAGCAGTAGTTGTTCGAAAGTCATGAGGCCTCCTCCTGAGTTTCTCCGGCAAAAAGCTGATCCAGACCGTCAATCAGCGGTCGCACCGGCCGGGTGGTGAAGATCCCCTGCCCCCCCTCCTGCCCGTCCATGCCGCGCAGGAAGAGATAAATCACGCCGCCGAAGTGGCGGTCATAGTCGTAATCGGCCAGCCGGTGGCGCAGATAGCGGTGGAGCGCCAGGCTGTACAGCTGATACTGCAGATCGTAGCGGTGAGCCCGCATCGCCTGCTCCATCGCGGGCCGGGTATAGGCCTCGCGATCTTCCCCCAGCCAGTTCGATTTGTAATCCAGCAGGTAATAGCGGCCTTCGTGGCGGAAGACCAGATCGATAAAGCCCTTCAGCATACCGCGCACCTGACGGAAATCCAGCGGCGGCGTGTCGGCGGAAAGGGGATCGTACTGGCGGATAAGCGCGTCAAGGCGCTCCGCCGTCAGCAGCTGGGCGATGGGCAGGTAAAATGCCATCTCCACCTGTTTATCCCGCGCCGCAAGCTGATTGAGCGCGATATCCGGCCCCGGCAGACGGGTATTCAGCACGCCCCCCAGCCAGTCGGTCAGCACCGGCGCCCACTGCGCGTCAAACCCGCTCAGCTGCAGTTTCTCCGCCATCCACCCGTCCGGCACCGGCTGGGTAAAGTCCAGCTCCTCAAACAGACTGTGCAGGAAGGTTCCCGGCGCGGCGCCGCGCGGAAACTGGTGCGGGGTCAGCTGCGGATCTTCCACGACTTCGCCGACGCCGGCGGCATCGACATCCAGACGCGGCAGCAGATCCTGTCCGCCGCTGAAACCATGCTGCTGCAGCCCGGAATAGCTGGTCACCCGCCAGTCGTCGGCGATGCGGCGCTGCAGCTCGCGCGCCGACAGCGGGGGAATGCTCGCCGCCGGCGCCTGCCACGGGGTCAGATCCAGCTCGCCAGGTCTCTGTAATGCAATATCGCCATGGCAGAAGTCCGCTAAACGCGCGGCCAGCCCGGCGGCATCCATGGCTTCGCCCGCCTGCAGCAGCCGCCCGAGGGCGCTCAGATGAAAATCGCTGTTGCCGGACTTTCGACTGCTGAGAGGCGCCACGCCAAGGCTGCAGTGCCAGACCGCGCGGGTCAGGGCGACGTACAGCAGGCGCAGATCTTCCGCCAGCCGTTCCGCCTCCGCCAGCTCGAGGCTGGCCTCATCCTGGCCCAGATCCAGCACCGCCGCGAACGTCTCGCGATCGTGATAGAACGCCTGGTCCTGTTTGCGAAACCGGGCGATAAACGGCAGCCAGACCAGGGGATATTCCAGTCCTTTTGACTTGTGAATAGTGACGATTTGCACGAGGTGTTTATCGCTTTCGAGACGCATCTGCTGGCTGGCGGCGTTGCTGTCCGGCTCGGCGATATGCTGCGTCAGCCAGCGCACCAGGGCATGCTCGCTTTCCAGCTGGCTGGCCGCCTCCTGCAGCAATTCGCTGATGTGCAGTATGTCGGTTAAGCGCCGCTCGCCGCCCCGGGTCGCCAGCAGGTTCTCGGCGATGTGCCGGGCCGTCATCAGCGCCCGCAGCATCGGCATCACCCCGCGCTGACGCCAGATCTGGCGGTATTCGCTGAACTCCTCCACCAGCGCGTCCCACGCCTGCTCATCCTGGTTGAGGTTTTCAATATCCAGCGCGGTCAGGCCAAACATTGAGGTCGCCAACGCGCTGCGCAGGGTATTTTCCCGCTCCGGGGACAACACCGCCTGCAACAGCCAGAGCAGCTCCTGGGCCTCCAGCGTCTCAAAAACGCTGTCGCGGTTGGAGAGGTAGACCGAGGGGATGCCCAGCGTCTGGAGCGCTTCACGCACCTGCGCCGCCTCCAGCCGGTTGCGCACCAGCACGGTAATATCCGAAGCCTGCACCGGGCGCGAGGTTTCCCCACGCCACAGCCGTGCGCGCCCCTGCTGACCGGCGCTCAGCCAGTCGCGGATCTGCGTGGCGCAGAGCTGGGCCATAAACGTCTGATAATCGCCGGCGCCAACGGTGTCGCCGGGCATCAGCCAGACGTTCATCGCCGGGACATCCGCTGCGTCAACGGTAAAGCGCAGCCCCTGGTTCTTCGCCGCCGACTTCACCGGCAGGAACGGTATCTCGCGAAACATGAAGGGGTTATCGCTGAGGCTGAACAGCCGGTTAACGCTGCCCACCATGCCAGGGGAGGAGCGCCAGTTGGTGTCAAGCGTGTAGTGCGCGGCAACGTCGCCGCGCGCTTTCATATAGGTAAAGATATCGGCGCCGCGAAAAGCGTAGATGGCCTGCTTCGGATCGCCGATCAGCAACAGCGCCGTCTCCGGACGCTGGCGCCAGATACGGCGGAAAATCCGGTACTGCTGGGGGTCGGTATCCTGAAACTCATCGATCATCGCCACCGGAAAACGCTGGCGAATGGCGCTGGCCAGCGCCTCGCCGCTGTCGCCGCGCAGCGCCTCGTCAAGCCGGCTGAGCATGTCGTCAAACCCCAGCTCGCCGCGGCGGCGCTTTTCGCGCGCGACCGCATCACGGATCTCGACCATCGCTCTCGCCAGCACCAGATCGGTGAGCGTCAGCGACGAGGCCAGCAGCGATTCGACGGCGCTAAACAGAGGATGCACGGGCGGTTCGCCACCGGCTTTGGTACGCTCAAGCAGAAACGACTGGGCAAATTTCTCCAGCGCGTCGGGCAACTGATAGCTCAACGTCTCTTCCTGCGCCCAGGCGGTCACTTTCTCAAGCCATTTGCCCTGGTTGCCGCGATTGAACTTCCGCCGGTCAAGGCCGGAATCTTCAAGCACGCCTTCGATCTCCCCCACCTGCTCGCGCCACTGCTGCTTGAGCGAGTCAATGCGGCCGATGATTTGCTGATGGCGTTCGGCCAGCGTCTCGTCGGCGGCTGGCGGCGACTTGAGCTGCGGCGCTTCGCCCTGCAGCCAGCGGTCAAGGGACTTCAGCAGGTCGCGCGGCCCTTTCCAGACATCATGGATCACCGCCGCGATATCGCGGGTCAGTGGATAACAGTGACGGCGCCAGAAGTCGGCGCAGGCCTGATAGCGCAGGCGGGATTCATCCTCGATCAGCTGCTGCTCGAACAGCATGCCCGACTCGAAGGCGTTAAGGCTCAGCATCCGCTGGCAAAAACCGTGGATGGTGAACACCGCCGCCTCGTCCATCTGCCGTTCGGCCAACAGCAGGGTCTTCGCGGCATCGTCTTTATCGGCGATCTCCGCCAGCAGCGCGCTGTAGAGCGGGTTGTCGGATTCACCGCGCATACAGGCGATGCGCAGTTCATGGATGTTGCTGCGGATACGTCCGCGCAGCTCTTCGGTCGCCGCCTCGGTAAAGGTCACCACCAGCAGCTCTTCAACGCTGATGGCGCGGGGATAGGCGGCCTCGCCGCCCAGCCCCAGCAGCAGCCGCAGATACAGCGCGGCGATGGTAAAGGTTTTTCCGGTGCCCGCAGAGGCTTCTATCAGGCGCTCGCCCCTCAAGGGCAAGCGCAGGGGATCCAAAGACTCAGCGGTGTCGGTCATTCATTCTCTCGCATCAGGGGTAAGGATTGCTGCAATGCGCTGACGTTTTCCCACACTTTGCCGCCTGCCGGCTGGGCGTAGTCCGCTTTGCCATTCTGGCTACCGGAAATTTGGGACAATATCGTCATGCCCTGCGGATCCACCACCGTCTGATGGAAGAAATCGGCAAGTTTTTGCGGCGTCAGCAGTTTAATCTGAGCCACTACTTTATCACGTGAATCAAAACGCATATTACCGCGATCGAAATCTTTGCTCAGTTTCGATGCCTCTTCGCCCAGCGTCTGCGGCGCCTGCAGCATCTGGCTTATCACCGCCTGCTGGAGCTGGGCAAACTCTTCCGGCTTCATCGCCCGCAGCTTCGCCTCCGCGGTGGGGAAGAAGGCCTGGAACCGCTGCCAGAGGAAAGCCGGCTGCTTATCGCTACTCTGCAGCAGGAAGCCCATGCCCCACTGGCGCCCCACGTTCATCGGGAAGGCAAAGACCGCGTAGCCGAGCTGCTCTTCGGTGCGCAGCTGGTTGTAGAACCACGGCTGAATAATCTGTCCCAGCAGGGTGCTGGCGGCGGTGCTGCTGAACTCATCCACGTTGGGCGGCGCAAACACCGCGGCCAGCGCGGAGTCGGTGCTGTTGCCCGCTTTGTTGAAGATCGCCAGCTGCTGCCGGTTCACCACCACGTCTTTATTGCGGCACCATTCGTTGCCGTCAGCGTCCAGCTGCTGCTGGATCTGGTGAGCCAGCGTCGTGGCGGCATCGGCGGACATATTGCCGATCACCATCAGCTCAGGGCGCCCCTTGGTTTTCAGGTTGGCGCGGTAGTCGAGCACTTCCTGCAAGGTGATGGAAGGCAACAGCGCCCGGCGTACTTCGCGCTGGAAATACGGTACCTGGGAGACCATCTGGATCGGCATTATCGCCTGATCGTAAGCTTTGCCCTTCTCAGCGGAGTCCATCATTTGCGCGTACCAGGATTTGGCCTGCTCCAGTTGCTCCTCGGTCGGCGTATAGCTGAAGTATCCCTGCAGCAGGTCGCTGAACAGCGCCGGCAGGTGCTGGGTGTAGCCGTTGGCATTGACCATTAACCCGTTATTGGCGCCGGTGGAGAATGAAATGCCGCCGACCGCCGCCTGGTTACTGAGCTGATCGAGGGCGATGCCGGCGAGATAATCGTTGAGGGCAAACATCACCTGCCGGCGAGCGCTGTCCATCGCCTGGGGATTACGCAGCACAAGAGAGATATCCGCCTTCGGCTCGCTGGCGAAATACTGGCTCGGGGCATAAACCACCCGCAGGGTCGGCTCATCGAGGATCAGCTGAGGGTGCGGCCAGGCTTTATCGCTTTTGATGAGGGTGAAATCATCCGGAATATAGGGGTTGAGCGCCGGCAGCTGCAGCTTGATCGCCTGCGCTTTTTGCTGCCAGTCAGCGAACGTCTGCTCGCCGATCTTATCCACCTGATACGGCGCATCGACAAAATAAGCGGTCTTGTTATGCGGTTCCTGCGGGCTGATATACCAGATGCGCGCGTTCTGCGGGGTCATCATCGCCAGCCGGTCTTTGATCGCCTGCGGGTCGTAGCGATCGGCAATGTTGACCACGTCCAGCGCATGCTCGACCGGCACCCGGATCATGGTATCCGCCAGCCATTCCACGTAATCCATGTCGCGGTTGATCGACGGATAGCGGAAATCCAGCGCCAGCACATGCGCCAACTCGTCAAAGTAACGTTTGTCGACACCCTGAGTACGCAGGAGGTTGAGGTAGCTGAATATGGCCGCCGTCACTTCGTCGCGGTGCGCCAGGCCTTTATCGGTGAGGGTGGCCGAGATCGCCAGCACGCCGCTGTTGCCGTTCACCACCGGGTCAGAATCCGCGCGGATACCTTCCGCCAGTCCCTGCTTTTGCAACCAGTCGGAGAGCGTCCCCGGGCTGCGGTTGCCGATCAGGTAAGTGACCAGTTCATCCGTTTTGCTGCGGAAACGATCGCTGTTGTTGTCGATGCGAAACTCGACGCGCAGCACTTTACGCGGCATCGCCGGCACATAGTGAATAATGATGCCTTTTTGCGCATCGGTTACCACCGGGACGCTTATTTCCGGCCTGCTGATTTGACGATTCGGCACGCGGCCAAAGGTGTCAGCGGCCATGCGCGCCAGCTCCGGCAACGGCTTGTTGCTGTAGATCACCGCTTTCATCAGGTTGGCGGAGTACCAGCTATCGCGGAAGGTGTGCAGCGCATCAAGAACCGGGTTGCCGGGCTTATCGCTAAGCGTCTCGAGGTTGCCGCCAGAGAAGTGGGCCGCCGGGTGAGCCGGGTTAATGGTTTCTGCGCTGACCTGGGCCATGCGCATCCCGTCTCGCGTCCGGGCCATCGTCAGCTCGGCGTTGACCGCGTTACGTTCGCGGTCGGCATATTTTTTATCCAGCAGCGGCGCGGCGATGGCGTCGGCCAGCCGGTCTACGGCCCCGTCCAGCGCATCATTCTCCACTTCGAGATAGAACGCGGTGCGATAGGGCGCGGTGCTGGCGTTATGGCTGCCGCCATGCAGCTTAAGAAACTCTGCAAGGCTGTCAGGCTGGGGATATTTTTGCGACCCCATCAGCGTCATATGTTCCAGAAAATGCGCCAGCCCCTGATGATCGGCCGGATCCTGCAGGGATCCCACCGGCACCACCAGCGCCGACAGCGATTTCACCGCCTGCGGATCGGAAACCAGCAGCACGACCATGTCGTTATCAAGACGGATCGCCTGATACTGACGCGTATCTTTTTCGCTTTTGCGGATCGTCTCCTGAACAGGCTGCCATCCGGTGTCGGCTTGACTCAACGGCGCCCAGAGGGCGGCCAGCACGACAAAAACCTTGAACCATAAACTGCGGGGCATTCACGAACCTCATCATTAACAAACTTGCGCTGCACGGCGTGCAGCCTTTTATGTCCATCAGTCCGTGATACGTTGCGCATAATAAATGAACCGCCATTCACTGCGCAATTTTTATACTATTTAAATTTGTGTGGACTGATGGTAACGATATAGCGGTAACAGATAACGCTGCGTCTGGGCAATGATTTCTTCGTAATGCGCCGGCTCCAGCGAACGCCACAGGCGTTGATACCAGATATCGGCGCCCTCCCCGCTGACCACCATGTTACCTTCGTAGGTCTGCAGGAATTTGCTCCGCGCTTTCTGCTGCGTCTCTTCGTCCATTACGATGACATCCTTTTCGGCGTCATAACAGGCTTTCAGCCAGGCGCCACCGCTTTCCGGCAGCAGCAGCAGCGGCTGCGACATCCCCAGCAAATAGCCATCCACCAGCTCATTAAGGTACGCCTGCGCCTCGGCGGGCGCCAGCGGCGGAAAACGCCACTCTCCCTCTTTACGCACAAACAGCCGGCTCTCGCCGGTGCCGCCGCTGGCACAGTAGACAAGGTGTTCCAGCCAAAGTTGCATTCCCTGGGAGACGCTCAGCAGCGAAGGCCGCCAGCGCAGCAGCCCGTCCGGCTGCACCTGCTGCAGCCAGCCGGTCAGATTAACGCCGCCGCACTGGAGATCGATCTCCATGCTCTGCGCCTGCTGGCGCTCGGCTTTCACCCGCTCGGCCAGAGCCTGCATCTCCAGATGCTGCGTCTCCCACACCAGCTCGCCAAAGGCGCCATACGGCAGCTCGCCGGCGGCGCGGAAGCGGCGGAACATGGCCGAGGCGTCCTGTTCCTCGATAAGGGTATTGAGCAGTTGCTGGTTCAGTTGATAACGGCTCAGCCCTTCCAGGGTGAAGGGCTCGTCATCGGGAATATCATCCTCTTCCGCACGGAAATTGACCCGCAGACGCTGCTGAAAGAACGCGCGAACCGGGTGCTGCCAGAAGCGCAGGAGCTGCTCGAACGGCAGGCTGTCTATCGGCGGCGGGGTAAGCGGTTGAATGAAGTCGCTATGCGCCTCACCCTGCTGGCCGGCGGCAGCCAGCCATTCCCGGGCGTAGCTCTTGTTCTCGTCCTCCTGGAAATTGGCGATGTCGAACGGCATGCGGGTATGCAGGTGAGTGATGTGGGCTTTAACCCGCGCCTCGCTGGTGTCGCAATCAAGCTCCTCGTCGCCGGCGAGACAGTGGCTCTGGCCGATGTAATCCACCAGCTCCTGCACCAGCACCGAGGGAAAGCGCTCGCTGTTGTCCTGGATAGAACGGCCGATGTAGCTGATATACAGCGTCTGTTCGGCGGACATCAGCGCCTCAAGGAACAGGTAGCGGTCATCATCGCGCCGGCTGCGGTCGCCGCGCTGCGGCTTCTGGCTCATTAAATCAAAGCCCAGCGGCGGCAGCGTTCGCGGATAAACCCCATCGTTCATCCCCAGCAGGCAAACCACTTTGAAAGGAATAGAGCGCATCGGCATCAGGGTGCAGATGTTGACCGGGCCGGCGAGAAAGCGCTGGCTGATCCGTTGTTGATCGAGGCGCTGGGCCAGCTCATCGCGCAGCAGCGTCAACGGCACCTGGTCGCCATACTGCGCCTCCAGACCGCTATCAATCACCGCCAGCCACTGCTGCTCAATCAGCGCCAGCGCCGCTTCGGTCTCGCTGTCCGGCAGGAAAAAGTCATTCAGCAGATCGCGACAGACCGGCAGCCACTCCGCCAGCGGCCGCTGTTGGGCGAGACCGCGTCGCCACAGGTTAAGCTGCATCAGCAGCGATGCGAGGTTACCTACCAGCTCGGCGATCAAACCGCTGGATTCGTCATAGGGCAGCACCGACTGCCATTCGCCCTCCCGGCTGTCCATCGCGTAGCCCAGCAGCATGCGGGTAAGGCCGAACCGCCAGGTGTGCTGGCCGGTCGCCGGCAGGTCAAGCTCACGGACGTTGTCGTCATCCATTCCCCAGCGGACCCCGGACTCGTTGACCCACTGGCGCAGGTAGCGCAGCCCCTCTTCGTTGATGTTAAAGCGCGCCGCCAGCACCGGCACGTCCAGCAGCGCCAGCACATCTTCGCTGGCGAAGCGGCTGTCGGGCAGCGAGAGCAGCGTGATAAACGCCTGTAGCACCGGGTGCGACTCCCGGGCGCGGCGGTCGGAGATCGCCCACGGCAGCCAGCGGTCGCCGCTGGCGGCGCCAAACACCGCCTGTATATAGGGGCTGTAGCTATCGATATCCGCCACCATGACGATGATATCCCGCGGCGTGAGCGTCGGATCCGCCTCCAGCATCGCCAGCAGCCGATCGTGCAGAACCTCCACCTCACGCTGCGGACTGTGGCAGACGTGAATGCTCAGGCTGCGGTCATCCTGCGCCAGCGGACGTTTGTCGCGACTGTGAGCGAACGCCTCTGCGCTCTGCCCGGCCACCGCCGCGTTACGCAGTTCGAGGATATCCGACTGCAGGTTATGCAACAGGTTATCAGGAACGATATCGACAAAGGCGTCCAGCTCCTCATAGCGCTCCAGCCCCGCCAGCAGGTAGATATAGTCGCGTCCCAGCTTGCCCCAGGAGGCGAGCAGCGGGTTGCCGACATCCTGCTCCCCGGCGTCATTAAACAGCCCTGGCGCCTGCCCGGCGTCGCGGAACAGGGGCAGCGCGCGCGCCTCGCGGTGATGGCGTCGCTGACGCGACAGTAGCTTCGCCAGAAACGCCGGATCTTTAATATCTCCCCAGTAGTAGCGGCAGGGGTTGGTGAACAGCACATAGACATCGACATGCTTACCCAGCGCCTGCAGCGCCTGCAGGTAGACCGGCGGCAGCGCGGAAATTCCACAAATAAAGACGCGCGACGGCAGCCCGGCGGGAGGTTCATCTGCCTTTTCCAGGGCGCTGATAAAGCGCTGATAGAGATTGGCGCGGTGCCACTGCGGCTGACCGAGCTCGGCGGTATAGCGCACCAGCGCTTTCCACAGCGGCGCCTGCCACTGCTGGGCGTCGCCGAGGCCGTCAACCCGCTGGTCGGCCTCCCAGCGCATCAGCCATTCCGGGCGATAGACCAGATACTGGTCATAGAGGTCCGCTACCCGGGCGGCCAGCTGAAACAGCTTGCGTTTGTCGCCGTCATCGCTCAGATACTGGCGCAGCAGGATAAAATCGTCTTCTTCCAGGTGCTGCGGCAGGAGAGTCATCAGCTTCCAGCTCATGCTCGGCTTGCTGAAGGCGCTTTCGCCAGGGATATCTTTCAGGACGCGCACGAACATATCCCAGATAAAGCTCGCCGGCAGCGGAAACTCGATGTTGGCGGCAATTCCGAAGCGCGAGGCCAGGGTCATCTGCAGCCACTGCGCCATACCGGTACTCTGCACCAGCACCATTTCAGCCTGAAAAGGGTCATCCAGCCGCTGGCGCTCGACGATAAACTCCATCAACGCCTCGAGAACATCCAGCCGGTTTGAGTGGTATACCCTTAACATAATTGCTCCTGACTACTGGCTGACCGGGCAATGCAGCCGGGTCATCTGCGCCCGCTTTGCAACGGGCATACTGATCGTTACCGTGATGCTGACACATCTTTGCGTCGATGTCTGCATACGGCTTACCTGCTCGCCTGCCGGCGGAGGCGGCGCGGAGAGCTGGCTATAGCGCCAGGCGTTGCGCCATAGCTGACGCGTCTGGTTCAGCTGGTGGACCCCTTGCGCCATTCCGCGCTGATAGCCGCCCAGCGCGGCGACCGTCAGCACCATCAGCGCCATCGCCAGCACGGTCTCCGGCAGGCTAAAACCCCGCTGGCGCTTCATGGCATTTGACATAAGCTCACCTCCCTGAGCGGGCAAAAATCGCTCCAGCCATGGGCGGAGAAACGCACCTGCCCGCCGCGCACCTCGCCGGACTGCCAGACCTGCACCTCGCCGCTGGCGCTGCTGAGCAGCAGCGAACCGTCGTCGAAGATGCGCAGACAGGCGCGCCAGCCCTGCTGCGCCTGCTCGCGGCAGGCCAGCGGCGCCTGTGTCGACCAGGCCTGCTGTTTTCCCCACTGTAGCGCCGAATGGGCCACAGCCGTATCGCGGATCGCCTGCGTTTCGCTGGCGGCTTGCGCCAGCAGCGCCCGCTGCTGCAGGTTAAGCCCCTCAAGCAGCAGGCTACCGAGAGTCAGCAACAGGAGCACCATCAGCAGCGACGACATTCCACGCTGGCGGATCACAGGTTATACCCCGTCACCCGCTGCTCCACCTCGGCCGCCAGACCCGCCTGCCGGGCAGAGCGCGCCGCCAGCGTCACGATCAGCTCCGGCGCGAAGCCCTCGGTCAGCAGACGCTGCGCCGCAAAGCGCGTCACCACGATAGCGGCCGGATTGGTGATTTTCTCCCATCCGCTGCCGCGGCAGTCGCTGGCTCCGCGCAAAGTCTCCAGCGCGCCGTCGCGCAGGCGAAAGCCGGTGCTCTCCGCCGCTGCCGCAGGGGAGGTTTCCCATGTCCCATTGCTGTTCGCGTCCCAGCGCACAATCAGGCACTCGCCGTCGGCGGCAAGCTCCAGTCCGGCTCCGCCGCACGCTCCCCGGCAGTATCCGGCGCGCTGCAGATGTTTACCCACGGCATGCACCCGCTGCCACAGTTCGTTCTCCAGGGCCAGCTGTTCGCCCTGGCGCAGAATATGGCGCTGCAGGGCGGGTAGAAAGCGGCAGGCGCCAATCAGCAGCAGCGAGCCTATCGCCATGGCGATAAGCGCCTCCGCAAGGGAAAATCCGCGGCGGCTCACTGGCACCCTCCCGCGCTGTCGCTGGGGCATAAACGAATCCGCCCCCAGTGTGAAATCACAATGCTCCAGCTGCCGGCCTCGCTCTGCAGCCGCAGATTCCCCGCCCAGGCGGTGCTGCGCAGGCCGTAGAATCCCAGGCCAGGCGTGACGCCTGCCAGCGAGATCCCCGGCCAGCGCGGGCGCAGCGTTAAGGTCGACCCGGAGGCGCACGCCGGCGCCTCCCCCTGCGCACTCAGGCACCAGCCCTCTTCATCCTGGCCGACGCGAAGCACGCGGTCCCGGTTGTAGGCGTTGGCGTCATCGCGCAGGAAGACCAGGAAATCCCGCACCTGGACGGCGGTTTGCCACAGTCGTTGCTGCTGCTGCCAGCGCTGCCAGCCGTACAGGCCGCCGACGCTGAGGATCATCATTAACGTCAGCGTCAACAGGGTTTCCATCAGGGTATAGCCATGTTCTCTGTTCATGGCGCAGAGTATGCCGCGGCGGTTAGCCCTGGCGCGACGACGGAAAATAGCTTTCCCGGCCAGACACGCAAAAAAGGTTTGTATGATCAACAGCAGAACATTTTTTTGCGAGCCTCTTTCCAACATTCCCGCCCACAACCGCCTGTGGCCAGGGGGCGGGATGAAGCGTTCCTATCCTAATGGCGACGAGGGCTGCCACCCCATTCAGGTGGTGAAAACGGCATAAAAAAACCGGCGTCATCGGACGCCGGTTGGTCATATCTGCAGAGGGGGTTAAATCGCCACTGGCGCTTTGATTCCCGGGTGCGGATCGTAACCTTCAATCTCGAAGTCTTCAAAGCGGTAGTCGAAGATCGACGCGGGCTTGCGTTTGATGACCAGCTTCGGCAACGGACGCGGTTCGCGGCTCAGCTGCAGATTGGTCTGCTCGAGATGGTTGCTGTACAGATGGGTATCGCCACCGGTCCAGACGAAATCGCCGACCTGCAGATCGCACTGCTGCGCCACCATATGCACCAGCAGCGCGTAGCTGGCGATGTTGAACGGCAGGCCGAGGAAGACGTCGCAGGAGCGCTGATACAGCTGGCAGGAGAGCTTGCCGTCGGCGACATAGAACTGGAAGAAGGCGTGGCACGGCGCCAGGGCCATCTTATCCAGCTCGCCGACGTTCCACGCCGAAACGATGATCCGGCGGGAGTCCGGGTCGTTTTTCAGCTGGTCCATCACCGTGCTGATCTGGTCGATATGACGACCGTCCGGCGCAGGCCAGGAACGCCACTGTTTGCCGTAAACCGGCCCCAGGTCGCCATTTTCATCTGCCCACTCGTCCCAGATGGTGACGTTGTTGTCGTGCAGATAGGCGATGTTGGTGTCACCCTGCAGGAACCACAGCAGTTCAAGGATGATGGAGCGTAAATGACAGCGCTTGGTGGTCACCAGCGGGAAGCCTTCCTGCAGGTTAAAACGCATCTGATGGCCGAAAATAGAGATCGTGCCAGTGCCGGTGCGGTCATTTTTTGGCGTGCCCTCGGCGAGCACTTTCTGCATCAAATCAAGATACTGTTTCATGGTTCCTCAAGAATTCAGTTGCTGCGGACGGTGGCGGTAAGCCCAAACCATCATGATGATACCCGCAAGCACCATCGGGATCGAAAGAATCTGCCCCATGCTGATGTACTGCACCCAGCCGCCGGTGAACTGGGCGTCGGGCTGGCGGAAGAATTCCACGATAATGCGGAACAGGCCGTAGCCAATCAGGAACAGGCCGGAAACGGAACCGGTCGGGCGCGGTTTACGGATAAACAGGTTCAGGATCAGGAACAGCACCACGCCTTCCAGCGCCAGCTCATACAGCTGCGACGCGTGGCGCGGCAGCGCGCCATAGGTATCAAACAGCGATTGCCATTCCGGGTGGGTCGGCAGCAGCGCCAGGTCTTCGGCACGGGAGCCCGGGAAAATCATCGTGTAGTGGAAGCTCGGGTCCACGCGGCCCCACAGCTCGCCGTTGATAAAGTTGCCCAGACGCCCGGCGCCAAGGCCAAACGGGATCAGCGGCGCGATAAAATCGGAGACCTGGAAGAAGGTCCGTTTGGTGCGTCTGGCGAAGATAATCATCACTAGGATCACGCCGATCAGGCCGCCGTGGAACGACATGCCGCCGTCCCAGACGCGGAACAGATACAACGGATCGGCAAGAAAGACCGGCAGGTTGTAGAACAGCACGTAGCCGATACGGCCGCCCAGGAAGACGCCGAGGAAGCCCGCGTAAAGCAGGTTTTCCACTTCATTTTTCGTCCAGCCGCTGCCCGGACGATTCGCCCGACGGGTGGCCAGCCACATCGCAAAGACAAAGCCCACCAGGTACATTAAACCGTACCAGTGGAGGGAGACCGGGCCTAGAGAAAAAATGACCGGATCGAACTCCGGAAAATGCAGGTAGCCACTATTCATCTGTCACCATAAAGACTTGTTATTCCGCCGAAAGTGGACAGCGGTGATGATCCATGCCCGATTAAAACGGGCACGCCGAAGGAGGCGAATCATAGCATAAGCCAGGTGTGCGATCCGCGCCGGCGTGTAAAAGATATGTATACGGATGCTAACAGAATGCCGTTTTCCCGGTGGTATCCTATTTTGCAGGAGGGTGCGAACAGAGGATTCCCGGGTTACGGCTTACGCCTCACCCGGGCTACCGCTACCGCCCGCCGCGGATCAGGCCGCCGAGACCGCGCCGCTCCATAAAGGCCGCCACCTGATGGCGCACCTCGGCGGTCATCTGGGCTTCGAGGCTGCGACGCGACAGCTCCTGCGCCTCTTCGATATCGATGCGGCGCAGCAGATATTTCACCCTCGCCACCGAGCGGCCGTTCATCGACAGATGGCGATAACCGAGACCGATGAGGATCGTCACGCACATCGGGTCGCCTGCCATCTCGCCGCACAGTCGCAGATCGATGCCAAAGCGCTCCGCGTCATGGGCGATCATCGCCAGCGCCCGCAATACCGCAGGATGCAGGCTGTCATACATGCTGGCGACCCGGGTATTGTTACGGTCGACGGCCAGCAAGTACTGGGTCAGGTCGTTCGTGCCTACCGAGATAAAATCGATCCGGCTGGCCAGCTGCGGCAGCATAAAGACCATCGACGGCACCTCCAGCATCACCCCCAGACGCGGACGCGGGATGGCGTAGCCGATCATCTCTTCCACTTCCCGGCTGGCGCGATCGATCAGCCGACGGGCCTCATCGACCTCTTCCAGACTGGTCACCATCGGCAGCAAAATGCTGAGGTTGCCGGTGGCGGCGTTGGCGCGCAGCATCGCCCGCACCTGGATCAAAAAGATCTCCGGCTGATCGAGGGTGATGCGGATCCCGCGCCAGCCAAGGCACGGATTCTCTTCACTGATCGGCATGTACGGCAGCTGTTTATCCGCGCCGATGTCCAGAGTACGCAGGGTCACCGGTTTGCTGTTAAACATCTGCAGCATGCCCTGATACTGGGCGACCTGCTCCTCTTCTGAGGGGAAGCCGCTCTGCAGCATAAAAGGAATTTCGGTACGGTACAGACCAATACCGTCAACAAAGCTGCCGAGCTTCTCTTCGTGCTCCGGGCTTAAGCCGGCGTTGAGCATGACTTTCACCCGTTCGCCGCTTTTCAGCTCCGATGCGCGCTGGAGATCGTCCTCCGCCAGGCGGCTGAGCTCGTTCTCTTCGCTGATAAGCCGCTGATATTCCTGCAACAGAACAGGTTCAGGATCCACCAGCAGCTCACCGCGATAGCCATCGACAATCAGCGTATGGCCATGCAGCAGCGAGGGCTGAATATCGGCGCCCATCACCGTTGGGATGCCAAGGGCCCGCACCATAATGGCGGCATGGGAGTTGGCAGCGCCATCGCGCACCACCACGCCGGCCAGACGATCCTGCGGCACCTCGGCGAGGGTGGTGGCCGACAGCTCGTCCGCCACGAGGATAATGCGCGCCGGCCAGGTGTTAGGTCCCTGAATACTGTCGTCGAGATGGAACAGCAGACGCTGACCCAGCGTGCGCAGGTCGCCGGCCCGCTCTTTTAGATAGCCGTCGCTCAGCGCGGCAAACTGTTCGGCGAACTTCTCGATGATCTTTTTGACCGCCCACTCGGCGACGGCGCCTTTGTCGACTTCGGCAAAGAGCTCGCGACGCAGGCGGGCGTCGGAGAGCAGGTGCGAGTAGAGATCGAAGATCGCCGCCGTCTCTTTTTGCGCGCCGGCGGCGTAGCGTTTGCTGTAGCGACGAAACTCGTTGGCCGCTTCTTCCAGCGCGCCGGTCAGGCGTTCACGTTCCGAGGCGGTGTCCAGCGTCGAGGCTTCATACACCTGCTCCATCAGCGGCAGGCTGACGTCCATCCAGCCCTCGGCGATCGCCACCCCGGAAGAGGCCGGCAGAGCGCGAATGCGCGTCTGACGATACTGACCGAACAGGGCGTTCAGCTGGGACTGGGAGAGGATCGCCGCCATCTGGGTGGCGAGGGTGACGAGGAAAGACTCTTCGCTTTCATCAAACTGGCGCAGCTCACGCTGCTGGACCACCAGCACGCCCAACAGCTGGCGGCGCTGGATGATCGGCACGCCAAGGAAGGCGCGGAAGCGGTCCTCTTTGACGGCGGGAATATACTTGAAGCTGGGGTGTTTTTGCGCATCGGCGAGGTTGATGGGCTCCGCCAGGCGGCCAACCAGCCCCACCAGGCCTTCATCGAACGCCAGCGCAACGGTGCGCCCGCGAGGTTTTTTTAACCCGCGGGTAGCCATCAGGTAATAGCAGCGTCGATCATTGTCAGCCAGGTAAACCGAGCAGACTTCCGTCTCCATCGCCTGGCAGACATCCGTCACCAGAATATCCAGCGCCTCGTTTAAACGCGGCGCACTCGCGACCTTCTCGACTATTTCTCGCAACCGAGTGAGCATAATGTGCGTGGCTTAACCTCTTTTACGTCGATAAGCAGGCGCGCTTTGCGGCTTAGGTGCGCTCTCCGCCAGCGACATAGTGACGCTGGCGAACTCTTTCATCACCCGGCGGTAGACGTCGCGTTTGAACGACACCACCTGACGCACCGGGTACCAGTAACTCACCCAGCGCCAGCCATCAAATTCAGGTGTGCTGCTGGTTTGCATATTGATGTCCGCGTCGTTACCGATCAACTGCAAAAGAAACCACTTTTGTTTCTGGCCGATACAAACCGGCTTTGTGTCCCAACGCACCAAACGTTTAGGCAACTTGTAACGCAGCCAGTTACGGGTTGAGGCAAGGATCCGCACATCTTTACGGCTTAACCCGACCTCTTCAAACAATTCCCGATACATCGCCTGCTCTGCGGATTCTCCTGGATTTATGCCCCCTTGCGGGAACTGCCACGAGTGCTGACCATAGCGTCGGGCCCACATGACCTGGCCCTGACGATTACAGATTACAATACCGACATTTGGGCGGTAGCCATCGTCATCAATCACCGGACTACCTCAAGATAAGCTTCAATGTGAATGATTGTTTCACACTCGTCGGAAACGGTAAACCACTCTGTTCGCACACTGAGAACGGATAACATTTGAATAACTCACAGTAATTGCCAGAGTTATAAACAGCGAAAGCGCCCGACATCCGATTTTATTCACTTTTTCTGTGGATAGAGTTGTGAAGAAGTACGGAATTAACCCGGGAAAACCCGGAGTAATCTGAACGTCGCACTGCTAGCACCTTATAATAATGATAGCATATTCATTACGTTAGAATATATTCCTTTCACTTATTACAGCGTAACGTGACGATCATCACACATGCGATCCGCCGACTGATGAAAGATCGAGCAATGTCGATTTTATCCACAGATTACGCGCAGGTCGCGGGCATATTTTCTCTAAAAATTCGATTTTCGTCGCACGTCAAGGCTGTAAATCGAACCAGTAGTGGGGCTTTTCCCCAGTTATCCCACTTTTCTGTGGATAACATGGTGTAAGATCCTGTTTATTGTCAGTGACCAGTTCTGGAAAACCTGTTTTCATGGTTTTCACCTGCCGCGTAACGACCTTAAAAAATCATATAAATCATGGGATTGGTATAGTTACTCAGAAAACGATAAACTCTATCCACAACGCGCAAAATTAGCGCTCATTTTTTAACCAAAGGTGTCGCCCTATGCCCGCTATCGCTCCGCTCTCCTCTCCGCCGCAAAGTCAGGAACAGCTGTTGGCCCAGGCCCGCCAGCTGGCCGGCTATACGCTGGGTGAGCTGGCGGCGCTGGCCGGGATCCCCATTCCCCGCGATCTGAAACGTGATAAAGGCTGGACGGGCATCCTGCTGGAGCTGTGGCTGGGGGCCAGCGCGGGCAGTAAACCCGAGCAGGATTTCGCCGCGCTGGGGGTGGAGCTCAAAACGATCCCTATCGACAGCCGGGGCCGTCCGCTGGAGACCACTTTTGTCTGCGTCGCCCCGTTAACTGGCAATAGCGGCGTCACCTGGGAGAGCAGCCATGTGCGGCATAAGCTGCAGCGAGTCCTGTGGATCCCTGTGGAGGGAGAGCGCGCCATTCCTCTGGCGGCGCGGCGCGTCGGCGCACCGCTGCTGTGGAGTCCGGACGAAGAAGAGGAGCGCCAGCTGCGCATGGACTGGGAAGAGCTGATGGATCTTATTGTCCTCGGTGAGGTGGAGCGCATTACCGCCCGCCACGGCGAGGTGCTACAGCTAAGACCGAAAGCGGCCAACAGCAAGGCGTTGACCGAAGCCATCGGTGCCCGCGGGGAGACGATCCTCACGCTGCCGCGCGGCTTCTACCTGAAAAAGAATTTTACCGCCGCCCTGCTCGCCCGCCATTTCTTGTTACAACACGATTAATTTTTTGTTCTGCGTTGGGGCTTGCATATAATTGCTGCTTTCTATTTTGCAGGACTTTGAACAATGTTATTTGCATGGATAACCGATCCTAACGCCTGGCTGGCGCTGGGCACCTTGACGCTGCTGGAGATCGTGCTCGGGATCGATAATATTATTTTTCTCTCTCTGGTTGTGGCCAAGCTCCCCACCGCCCAGCGCGCCCACGCGCGACGGATCGGTTTAATGGGGGCGATGGTCATGCGCCTGGCGCTGCTGGCCTCTATCGCCTGGGTCGTTAAGCTGACCAACCCGCTCTTTACCGTCCTCGGTCAGGAGATTTCGTTTCGCGATCTGATCTTGCTGTTTGGCGGACTGTTCCTTATCTGGAAAGCCAGTAAAGAGATCCATGAATCTATCGAAGGCGAAGAGGAGGGGCTGAAAACTAACGTTCACTCCTTCCTCGGCGCCATCGTGCAGATCATGCTGCTGGACATCATCTTTAGCCTCGACTCGGTGATCACCGCCGTCGGCCTGTCGGATCATCTGTTTATTATGATGGCGGCGGTTGTGATTGCGGTGGGGGTCATGATGTTCGCCGCGCGACCTATCGGCGATTTTGTTGACCGTCATCCGTCGGTGAAAATGCTGGCGCTGTCGTTTCTGATCCTCGTCGGCTTTACCCTGATGCTGGAAAGTTTCGACGTCCATGTGCCGAAGGGATACATCTACTTCGCGATGTTCTTCTCTATTGCGGTGGAGAGTCTTAACCTGCTGCGCAATAAGAAAAACCCGCTGTAAACCACAAAATTGCAGCCTGGTCACAGGCTGCAACCCTTTTTCAGACTTTACTGCTTTTTATGTCTCACAAATCAGGCTATTAATAGACAGGTATGGGGTGCAGCTACTCAAGAGGTGATGACGATGAAAAAATGGGCAGTCTTGATTTCCGCCGTAGGACTGGCGTTCTCGGTTTCCGGTTGCAGCAGCGATTACGTCATGGCGACCAAAGATGGGCGAATGATCCTGACCGACGGTAAACCCACCGTGGATGACGATACCGGTCTTATCAGCTACGAAGATCAGCAGGGTAATAAAATGCAGATCAATCGTGACGACGTTTCACAAATCATTAAGCGTTAATTTTTCCCCGTCGGCCCCAGCCTCTGTTGACGCTGCGCTTACCGACAACCAGTCTTCTGAGAAGAGTCGGGACACACCAGGACACCGCGGGTTTCACCCACCGCTCCTCCTCGTCACCCGGCTTTTTTGATTTTTTTACTTCCTCTTTTTCTCACCCTCTGCCATGTTGATACTCCTTTGTCGGGGAATGCCTGACCTTATAAATAAAAAGGAAGCTGGCTATGCAGTATCACCGTATCCCACACAGTTCACTTGAAATCAGCACCCTCGGGCTGGGAACCATGACCTTTGGCGAGCAGAACAGCGAGGCCGATGCCCATCAGCAGCTCGACTATGCGGTCGCCAACGGCATCAATCTGATCGATGTCGCTGAAATGTACCCTGTCCCGCCGCGCCCGGAAACTCAGGGGCTGACCGAAACCTACGTCGGCAACTGGCTGGCGAAACGCGGCAATCGCGAAAAGCTGGTGCTCGCCTCGAAGGTCAGCGGGCCGGCGCGTAATAACGACAGCAGTATTCGACCAAACCACGTCCTGGACCGGAAAAATATCCGCGAGGCGCTGCACGCCAGTCTGAAGCGTCTGCAGACCGATTATCTCGACCTGTATCAGGTACACTGGCCGCAGCGCCCCACCAACTGCTTTGGCAAGCTGGGCTACACCTGGGCCGACGCCGCCCCCGCGGTGACCCTGCTGGATACCCTCGAGGCGCTGACCGAGTTCCAGCGCGCCGGCAAGATCCGCTACATCGGCGTGTCGAACGAAACCGCCTTCGGCGTGATGCGTTATCTGCACCTGGCGGATAAGCACGACCTGCCGCGGATCGTGACCATTCAGAACCCCTACAGCCTGCTGAACCGCAGCTTTGAAGTCGGCCTGGCGGAAGTGAGCCAGTTCGAAGGCGTGGAGCTGCTGGCTTACTCCTGCCTGGCTTTCGGCACCCTGACCGGGAAGTACCTCAACGGCGCGAAGCCGGCGGGGGCGCGCAATACGCTGTTCAGCCGCTTTACGCGCTACAGCAGCGAGCAGTCGCAGAAAGCGGTGGCGGCGTATGTGGATATCGCCAAACGCCACGGCCTCGATCCGGCGCAAATGGCGCTGGCCTTTGTGCGTCGGCAGCCGTTTGTCGCCAGCACCCTGCTGGGGGCGACGACCATGGCGCAGCTGCAGGCCAACGTGGAAAGTTTACAGCTTGAACTGAGCGAAGAGGTATTAGCGGAGATTGAAGCGGTGCATCAGGTTTATACCTACCCGGCTCCGTAGCATGACCTGTCGACGCCGGCTTCTGGCGTCGCGTTGTTGCCCGGTGGCGGCTACGCCTTACCGGGCCTTCGCTACCCAGGTCGGGTAGCCGCCTCAGCAGCCGCGGTAGCCCGGGTCAGGCGTAAGCCGCAACCCGGGGTTTCCCTCTGCCCGCGCGCCTGGCAGGGGTTACGATTTCGAGTCAACCGCGACGAGAAGTTATTTACGCCGCCCCCAGACCCACAGCGCGGCGATGGCCACGGCAAACACCGCGCCAAAACCTATCCCCACGGCGACCGGCGGAACGCCCACGCTCACCGCCAGGGAATAGAGCCCCAGCATCAGCAGCATCGCCACGTTTTCGCCCAGGTTCTGTACCGCAATCGCGTTACCCGCCCCGACCGAGTGTTTCCCGCGCTCCTGCAGCAGCGCATTCAGCGGCACGATAAAGAAGCCGCCGAACACCCCGAGCAGCAGTAGCAGTCCGAACGCCGGCAGCAGCGACTGCTGCACCGCAAACGCCATTACCGCAATACCGATCAATATCCCGGCCGGCATACAGCGCGACACCGTCTCCAGAGTCACCAGCTTCGCCGCCGCCCCGGCCCCCAGCACAATCCCCACCGCCACCATCGCATTAAGATAGGTGGGCATGGCGTTGCTGGTAATGCCCAGCGCTACCGGCACCCAGATCACCAGCAGGAAGCGCAGGGTCACGCCAGCGCCCCAGAACAGGCTGGTGCCCATCAGCGAAAAGCGGGTTTCGCCGTTGCGCCACAGCGTGCGGCAGGCGCTGAAGAAGCTGTGCGTCATCGGCTTAAAACGCCATGACTGCCCCGGACGCGCCGCCGGCAGCCTGGGTATCCACAGGTTAGCCACCACCGCCCCGCCGTAGACCAGCGCGCAGACGATCAGCGCCGCCAGCACGTGCCAGTCGGCGAGGATCCCGCCGGCCATGGAGCCCAGCAGGATCGCCGCGATGGTCGAGGACTCCATCAGTCCGTTAGCCTTCACTAACTTATCGCCGGTGGTCAGTTCGCCGAGAATGCCATACTTGGCCGGCGAATAGGCGGCGGCGCCAATCCCCACCAGCGTATAGCCGATAAACGGATTAACGCCGAAGCAGATGCAGCCGGCGCCGAGCAGCTTCAGGCCGTTGGCCACCATCATCACCCGGCCTTTGGCAAAGCTGTCGGCGAACTGGCCGACAAAGGGGGCAAACAGGATGTAAGCGCCCACAAACAACATCTGCAGGACCGGCTGGCTCCACTCCGGATAATAAAGCTGCTTCATCAGCGCCAGGGTGGCGAAGAGAAGCGCATTGTCGCCGAAGGCCGACAGGAACTGGGCGCAGATCACCGCCATCATCCCTTTCGAATACAGCGAAGGGTTAGTATGCACTGACTCACTCATGGGTTGTTTCCGCCTCGTCGACCATGTTTTTCAGGGTGACATAGTCTGGCTTGCCGCTGCCCAGCACCGGCAGCTGTTTCAGCCAGCGTATATCGCGCGGCACCGCCAGCTCCGGTACGCCGTGCTGGCGAGCGTAGCGCAGCAGGGCTTCGCGAGTCAGTTCATTATCGGTGGTAAACAGCACCAGCGCCTCGCCTTTGCTGGCGTCCTGTTTAATCGCCGTGGCGTGCATTTTGTCCGGCGATGCGCCGAGGGCCACCTGCTCCACCATCTCAAGAGAGATCATTTCGCCAGCGATTTTGGCGAAGCGCTTCGCGCGGCCCTGGATGCGGACATAGCCCTGCTCATCGAAAGTCACGATATCGCCGGTGTCATACCAACCCGCTTCCTTTTCGCCGTGCTGATTTTCCGCCGTCGGCGCTTCCAGCACCCCGGGATTTTCCACCCGCAGGTAGCCTTTCATAATGTTCGGCCCTTTCAGCTGCAGCCGCCCCCCTTGCTCAATGCCAGGCATCGCCAGCAGGCGGGCGTCCATCCCCGGCAGGATACGCCCCACGGTGCCGACCTTCGCCGCCATCGGCACGTTGATCGAGACCACCGGGGCGCACTCGGTCACGCCATAGCCTTCGAGAATGCGCAGGCCGAATTTATCCTGCCACAGCTGTTTGGTGCTCTCCTGCAGCTTCTCCGCCCCGGCGACCACATAGCGCAGACGATAGAAATCATAGGGGTTAGCGAAGCGGGCATAGTTGGCGAGGAAGGTCGAGGTGCCGAACAGCACTGTGCAGTTGCGATCGTAGACCAGCTCCGGCACCACGCGATAGTGCAGCGGGCTGGGATAGAGAAACACCTCCGCACCGGTAAGCAGCGGCGTCAGCAGACCGACGGTGAGGCCAAAGGAGTGGAACAGCGGCAGCGCCGACATAAAGCGGTCATTAGCGGTAAAGTCGGCAATGGTTTTGATCTGCTCGACGTTGGCCAGCAGACTTTTATGGCTGTGCACCACCCCTTTCGGATTGCCCTCCGAGCCGGAGGTGAAGAGGATCATCGCCGCGTCTTCCGGCTGCTGCTTAACCTGCGCCAGACGCGGCGCCAGCAGATGGCCGAAAATCCACAGTTTGTCCGCAGGGGTGATATCGCCTTTGAGATCTTCCAGGAACACCCAGCGCACCTGAGTCAGTTGCTCCGGCAGGTGCCAGAGCTTGCCTTTATCAAGGAAGGTGCGCGAGGTAAAAATGGTGTTGAGTTCCGCGGCGGCGATGGCGCTGCTGAGCCCTTTCACCCCGGCGGTATAGTTCATCATCGCCGGAATGCGCCCGCGGGCGATCGCGCCGAAAATCACCGCCGCGCTGATGCCGGCGTTGGGCAGCATCAGGCCGATCTTCTCGCCCCGCTGGCTGTATTTTTCCAGAATGCGGGCGACAAACAGGGTTTTGGTCAGCAGCTTGCGATAGGTATCCGGCTGGAAGTTGATATCCTCCACGCAGGGTTTGCGCGCGCCGAAGCGGTCCTGCGCCGCCAGCAGCGACTCATACAGGGTTTCCCGCGGACGCACCGCCATCCGGGCTTCCATCATGATCTGATGCAGCATTTCTCCGGCGATTTTGCGCCGGTCGCGGGCGCGCGGCGCCTCAGGCATCGGCAGATGGGTGGGCGGCAGCAGATGCAGCTGAATACGCGGGAACAGGCGACGTTTCACCAGCCCCTTCAGTCGGCTGAAGGGCGTCAATTCAGCGCCTTCAATGCGCAGCGGCACGATGGTCGCCTGCGATTTGGCGGCGACAAAGGCGGCGCCGTCATAAATTTTCATCAGCGAGCCGCTGACCGAAATTCGCCCTTCCGGGAAGATGACCACCGGCCGCCCCTGTTCAATCAGGCGCACCAGATGTTTGATCGACATCGGTTTGGTCGGGTCCAGCGGCACAAAATCGATAATCGGCGTCAGCGCGCGCATAAACCAGCGCTGGCTGATTGAGGTATAGACGGCAAAAACCGGTCGGACCGGCAAAAACAGCGCCAGCAGAATGCCGTCGAGGAACGAGACGTGGTTCGGGGTAATTAAGACTTTTTGCTGGTGCAAAGCCTGCGTGTCGCCGGTCAGTCTGACCCGGTATAACCCCTTGAACAGCAGTCTGAAAAATCCCAAAAGCATAACAACTCCATGTGACCGGTGATGAGTCAAAGCAGGTTACACGAGAAGGCGTGGGAAAGCAGTGCAGCGGGGGGATTTTCAGAATAAAAAAAACCTGCGCATCCGCGCAGGCTGGTGTAAGACGTCCAGTACGAAGAGCGTACCTGAGAAACTCACCTATCAATACCTCTGGGATCTCGATTGTCGCGTTTTTCGCCCGCTTCGGGCCAGCGGGAAAACGCAAGGGAGTGAGCCTAAGTGCAACCAGTTATTACGATTTTCGCTATCTGTAACAACGCCGGCGACGGGCAAAAAAAAACCTGCGCATCTGCGCAGGCTGGTGTAAGTAAAGTGGTCAACATGACGTTGACTCCACCTATCAATACCTCTGGGATAGCCAGAATATCAACCTGCTCGGCGGACAAACCAGCGAACATTCGCAACAGCGCATCGCAAAGTGTAAGCAAAGGTTTGTATTTCCCCGAGCCGGTTTCAATTACTGATAGCGTCAATGTAAACAGGTCACTGATAAGCCCGCTCTGAATCACATTTGCGCCATTCCTTCGCCGCCGCGCCTTGAATCTGCCGCTCTTTCCCGTAACATAGCAGTATGTAAACGCTTACCCTATAAAAGGCATGGTATGGCGACAATTAAGGATGTAGCCCGACTCGCAGGAGTCTCCGTCGCTACCGTCTCCCGCGTCATCAACAACTCTCCCAAAGCCAGCGAAGCCTCGCGTCAGTCCGTGGGCGCGGCGATGGAAACCCTCAACTATCATCCCAACGCGAACGCCCGGGCGCTGGCCCAGCAGTCCACAGAAACCGTCGGCCTGGTGGTGGGCGATGTCTCCGACCCCTTCTTCGGCGCGATGGTCAAAGCCGTCGAACAGGTGGCCTATCGCACCGGCAACTTTTTGCTGATTGGCAATGGCTACCACAACGTGCAGAAGGAGCGCCAGGCGATAGAGCAGCTGATCCGTCACCGCTGCGCGGCGCTGGTGGTGCATGCCAAAATGATCCCCGATGAGGAACTCGCCGGGCTGATGAAGCAGATCCCCGGCATGGTGCTGATCAACCGCATCCTGCCCGGATATGAAACGCGCTGCGTGGCGCTGGACGATCGCTACGGCGCCTGGCTGGCGACCCGCCATCTGATCCAGCAGGGGCACACGCGTATCGGCTACCTGTGCTCAAACCACGATATCTCTGATGCGGAAGATCGCCTGCAGGGGTACTACGCGGCGCTGGAGGAGAGCGGCCTGCCGTGCAACGACCGGCTGGTCACGTTCGCCGAGCCGGATGAAAGCGGCGGCGAACAGGCGATGACCGAACTGCTTGGCCGCGGCCGCCACTTTAGCGCCGTCGCCTGCTATAACGACTCGATGGCCGCCGGCGCGATGGGGGTGCTGAACGACAACGGCATCGACGTCCCGCGGGAAATTTCGCTGATCGGCTTCGACGATGTCCTGATTTCGCGCTATGTTCGCCCGCGGCTGACCACCGTCCGCTACCCGATCGTCACGATGGCGACCCAGGCGGCCGAGCTGGCCTTAGCCCTGGCGGAGCAGCGCCCGGCGCCGGAGATCACCCACCTGTTCAGCCCGACGCTGGTGCGCCGTCATTCGGTGGTGGCCCCGCAGGAAGGCGATAAGTCGTAGCGATAGAGATGCACGGCGGTGGCCGGGTAATCCAGCCCCTCGCCGATGTAGCACCAGCCGAAGCGTTCATAAAAATCGCGGCAGGCGGAGTAGAGATAAAGCTCCCGATAGCCCGCGCGGCGGGCATAATCGATCACATGCCGCTGCAGCTGTCCGGCCAGCCCCTGACCGCGAGCGGCGGGCGCGACGTACAGCGCCGCCAGCCAGGGAAACAGATCCTGGCGGCTGATCAAATCGCAGCGCCAGAGGCCAATCGTTCCCAGCAGTTGCTCCCCTTCCACGGCAATAAAGGTCAGCGGCAGCGCCTCCGCCGTCTGGCTATGCTGCACAATGCTGGCGAAAAACTCCCGCGGCAGCGCCTCGCCGCCAAAGGCCTGCCACAGCCAGTCGGTCACCTCCCGGGCGAACTGCGGCGCGGCGTACAGCGGCAGGATCGTCATACCAGCTTCCCCTGAAAAATCGGCACCGAGTCGAACAGATAGCCGTCAAAGTCCGGGGCGTCTTCATCGGACAGCTCCAGCAGACTGTTTTTAACGTTTTCCAGATGCTGCCACATCGCCTGCCAGGCGCCCATCACATCGCGACGCCGCAGCGCGGCAAGCAGGGTCTGCCGGTCGCCGAGCCACTTCAGCCTCCAGGCGCGGCTGGCAATATGCACATTAAACTGCTGCCACAGCGGGCTGCTGTCCATCTGCAGCCAGATCCGCTCCACCGTCGCTAACAGCATCTGGTTCTGCGTCGCCCCGGCCAGCACCAGATGGAACAGACGAGCGTTATCCTGGGCGGTGTCGTTGAGGGCGATTGCCCGCTGCTCCTGCTCGATAATCCGCTTCAGATTATCGATATCGGCGCGGGTGGCCATTTTCGCGGCAAAGGCGGCGATATTGCTCTCCAGCAGCTGGCGCGCCTGGAGAATTTCAAACGGACCAACGTCGCTGCTGAGCAGTTGCTCTTCTTCGCTGTCGTTTTCGTGCGGGATACGCATGACGTACACCCCGGATCCCTGACGGATATCCACCGTCCCCTGCAGCTCCAGCATCAGCAGCGC
This sequence comes from Klebsiella sp. C239, assembly GCF_048822715.1. NCBI lineage: Bacteria > Pseudomonadati > Pseudomonadota > Gammaproteobacteria > Enterobacterales > Enterobacteriaceae > Klebsiella > Klebsiella sp. C239. The sequence continues at coordinate 348,162 of NZ_JBMEZK010000002.1, forward strand.
TTCGCGCACGATGGTCCGGCTGACGCCATAGGTTTCGGCAATATGGCGTTCCGGCGGCAAACGCGACCCGACCGGGTAGCGCCCCTGCGCGATCTGGGCGCGCAGGTCATCACCAATCTCCTGATAGGGCTTCTTTTCCGGCGGAATTATCGCTTTTTCCACAAAATCACCTGTGCGTTACATGCCTGCGAGTCAAACACGGCGCTATCTTAGCAAATATTGCCCCCGGCTAGCGGTATTCATCATCGATATCCAGCACCAGTTCACGCCGTTCGCCGAGCTGACGAAACCAGTGCGCCGAGGCTTTGGGTCGCCGGGCGCGATGGTTTTGCAGATCGATTTCGATAAGCCCGTAGCGGTTTTTAAAGGCGTTCATCGGCGACACGTTGTCGGTAAACGCCCACAGCATATAGCCCTGGCAGTTGGCCCCTGCCTCGCGGGCACGCAGGGTGTGCCACAGATGTTCGCTGATAAAACGAATGCGATAGCTGTCGTCAATGGCGCCTTCGCGGTTACGGAACTGGCCTTCGTTTTCCACCCCCATCCCGCTCTCCGCCACGAACCAGGGAATGTTGCGATAGTCATTTTTTATCCGCATCGCCATATCAAAGATGATTTGCGGGTAGATTTCCCAGCCGCGGGAGGCATTCATCCGCCGGCCGGGCAGCTCAAACGGCTCATAATACCAGGCCGGATGGAACGGGGTATGCGGATGCCAGGCCCGCGACGGGGCTTTGACCCGGTGCGGATAGTAAAGGTTAATCCCCAGCTCATCGAGGGTGTGCTCGCGGATAATCGCCAGATCCTCCGCGCTGGCCTCCCACGTCACCTGATGCTGCTCAAGCAGCGCGAGAAGCGCCGGCGGCCAGACCCCGTGCACCAGCGGGTCGAGAAACATACGGTTGTAGAACAGATCGTAGATCTCCGCCGCGCGCAGGTCATGCGGGGCGCGGGAGCGCGGGTAGGTCACCTCCGGATTGAGGATGCAGCCGACGGTCCCGGGATAGCCTAGCTCGCGAAATCGCTTCACGACGCAAGCGGTCGCCAGCACCTTATGGTAGTTCCACTGCATCCAGGTGCTGGTGTTCTGCTCATAGGGCCAGCGCAGGGCATCAAGATAGACCCGGGTCTGCACCACGATCGGCTCATTAAAGGTAAACCAGCGGGTCACCTTCGGGTGGTAGCGGGCAAAAACCTGCTCCGCGTAGCGCACAAACAGCTCGACCACCGTTTTCGACCCCCAGCCGCCATACTTTTCCAGCAGATAGCCCGGTAATTCGTAATGCTCAAGGCAGATCATCGGCGTGATGCCGTTGGCCAGCAGCGCATCGAACAGCTGGTCGTAATAGGCCGCATACTCCTCATCCACCGTGACGTTTTCATAGTCGGTCAGAAAGCGCGACCAGTTGATCGAAGTGCGGTAGTGGGTCAGCCCGGCCAGCTTCATCAGCTGCACATCTTCCTGAAAGCGGTTGATAAAATCGGTAGCCACCGCCGGGCCATAGCCGTTATGCCAGACGTGACGGTCGTTTTTGTACCAGAGATCGGGCCAGGAGTCCTGCCCCGGTTTTTTCCCGCTCCAGCCCTCGGTCTGCCAGGCGGAAGCCGCCGCGCCAAGGATAAAATCATCGGGAATAGTCATCCGTACGGTAGTCATAGGCTCCTCAGACAGGGTTGGCGGTCTGTTGATTGTCTGCCTGACGCTGCGCGGCATCGGCGCGGCGGGAGGCGATTTTGACGAAAGGCAGATAGATAAGCACCGCGGCCACGATGCAGATCAGCTGGGTGACCACCGCCCCCATCGAGCCGGCGGTGGAGAGCCAGGCGTTGATCAGCGGCGGCGTGGTCCAGGGCACCATCACCACCGCCTTGCCGGCGAAGCCGGTCAGGGTGGCGAAATAGCCGATGCTGCCGGTCACCAGCGGGGTGATGATAAACGGGATGGCGAGGATCGGGTTGAGCATGATCGGCATCCCGAAGATCACCGGCTCGTTAATATTGAACAGCCCCGGGCCTATCGACAGCTTGGCGATCTCTTTCATCTCTTTGCGCCTGGTGGCGATCATCACCGCAATCAGCAGGCCGATGGTCAGCCCCGAGCCGCCGATGCTCATGTAGACGTCCCAGAAGGGCATGGTGATGATGTTCGGTACCTCTTTTCCCTGCTCAAAAGCGCTCATATTGACGGTGATCGCCCCCAGCAGCAGCGGCTCGCGGATCGGCTTGATCATCTGGTTGCCGTGAATACCGATCACCCAGAACAGCTGGGCGACGAACATCAGCAGCAGGATACCCGGCAGGCTCTGCACCACCCGCTCCAGCGGCTGCTGTACCACCTGGTAGACCGCATCGTAGAGATACATTCCCGTCAGCTGGTGGAAGAGAAAACCCAAGGTGGCGATCGCGGTGGTGGTGATGATCGCCGGGATCAGCGCGGAAAAAGAGGCTGAAACGTTCGGCGGCACGGTATCCGGCATCTTGATCTTCAGTCCCTTGCGCCCCTCCAGCCAGCAGTAAATCTCGACCGACAGAATAGCGATGAACATCCCGAGGAACAGGCTGCGGGTGTCGGAGAACTGACGCAGCAGGACATCTTTCACCACGTGCATCTGGCCATCGACCATCATCTCCACCGTGGTCGGCGTGACGCAGATAAAACAGATCACCGCCAACAGGCCGGGAAACAGGCTTTTGATGCCGTTGATCCGCCCCAGCTCAATGCCGATCAGAAACACGGCGCCGATATTGAGGAAGTTGAGCGTGGCGTAGTTCAGCGCGCTGGTGATCGGCTTCAGCGCAGCGAGAAAGGAGAGCGAGGAAAAGCTGGCGAGCCCATTCTTTGGATCCAGCACCATATTGGAGATCAGTACCGAAAAGGCCCCGACGATGATCACCGGCATCAGGGTAATAAACGCCGATTTGATCGCCATAATGTAGCGATAGCTGTTGAATGTCGTCGCGAAACGCCCCAGCGCGTCGATCAGTTTGTCCTGTAATGCCATAAAAGAGTACCTCAGAGTAAAGGGCTTATTGCGGCCAGGTGGACAGCCAGAGACTTTTGGCATACCAAAACATAGTTGCCAGGTAAAAATTGTTCTGTGACAGCGCTCGCAACCCGCTTCGTGGTATCCCAAATATCGATAATAAATGCTATTGGCATACCAGATAGCGCCGGTTGGTCAGTTCCTGCTAAAAGCGTGATCGCGATGGTTTTTCCGCCCCGCCCCGTCGATATGTCCCTTTTCGGTCTGTGATAAACTGCGCCTTACCACGTGAAATCAGGAATCGATGAATGGCTACAATGCTGGATGTCTCAATTCGCGCAGGCGTCTCGAAAGCGACGGTTTCCCGCGTGTTGAACGGCACAGGTCAGGTGAAAGAGAGCACCCGCCAACAGGTCTTTAAAGCGATGGAAGAGCTGGGCTATCGGCCGAATTTCCTTGCCCGCTCGCTGGCCAATCAGACCAGCAACAGTATCGGGCTGGTCGTCTCCACCTTTGACGGCTTCTACTTTGGCCGTCTGCTGCAGCAGGCGTCACGCCAGACCGAAGCCTGGGGAAAACAGCTTATCGTCACCGACGGCCATGATACGCCGGAGCGCGAAGAGGAAGCGGTGCAGATGCTCGCCGACCGGCAGTGCGATGCGATCATCCTCTATACCCGGCATATGAGCGAAAAGGCGATCATGTCGCTGATTAACTCGATCGCCATGCCGCTGGTGGTGATTAACCGTGATGTGGCGCAGGCCCGCGAACGCTGCGTGTTCTTCGAACAGCAGGAAGCTGCCTTCCAGGCCGTGGAGTATCTGATTACCCAGGGGCACCGCGATATCGCCTGCATCACCGTCCCGATGCACACCCCCACCGGCCAGGCGCGCCTGCAGGGCTATCGCAACGCGCTGATAAAACATGGTATTGAGTGGGATCCGAGCCGGGTGAAATACGGGGACTCGACGATGACCCGCGGCTACGAGCTGTGCCGGGAACTGCTGGACGAGAAAGCCCGCTTCAGCGCGCTGTTTTCCTGTAACGATGATATGGCGCTGGGGGCGTCTAAGGCGCTGCATCAGGCGGGGCTGCGTATTCCGCAGGATGTGTCGCTGTTTGGCTTCGACGATGCGCCAAGCGCGAAATGGCTGGAGCCGGGGCTGTCGACGGTCTATCTGCCGATCGACAACATGATCACCACGGCTATCGATCAGGCGATCAAGCTTGCTAACCAGCAGCCGATCGAAACGATCCCGCCGTTCACCGGCACGCTGGTATTGCGTGAGTCGGTGACGACGGGACCTTTTTTTAAATAAGCTCTAAGGCCAGCAGCTCCTGGATGGTCTGGCGACGGCGGATCAGCCGCGCCTTGCCGCCATCAAACAGCACCTCCGGCAGCAGCGGACGGCTGTTATAGTTGGATGACATCGAAGCCCCGTAGGCGCCAGTGTCATGGAGCACCAGATAATCCCCTGGGGCCACCGCCGGCAGCAGACGGGTCTCGACTTTCCCCCCTTCCTGCTGGGTAAAGACGTCCCCGGACTCGCACAGCGGCCCGGCCACCACGGTCTCCACCTGCGGCGCGGCGCTGAGATCGCGGCCATCCGCCGCCAGAGCGGTGATATGATGATAGCTGCCGTACATTGCCGGGCGCATCAGGTCGTTAAAGCCAGCGTCAATCAGCACGAAGTGGCGGCTGCCCATCTCTTTCACGCTGCGCACCTGCGACACCAGCACGCCGGACTCGGCCACCAGGAAGCGTCCGGGTTCAATCTCCAGTTTCACCGGGTGACCCAGATGGGTGGCAATCTGCTCCCGGGCGCGGTTCCACAGGCCATAATAGTGAGCGGTGTCGATGGCCTCTTCGCCCTCGCGGTAAGGAATAGACAGGCCGCCGCCGGCGGAGATGGCCTGCAGATCCTGACCAAAGTCGACAACCTGGCGCACCATCGCGCCGCACACCTGCTCCAGGTGACCATAGTCGACGCCAGAGCCGATATGCATATGGATCCCCACCAGCTGCAGCTGATAGCGACGCATCACTTCCAGCGCCGCCGGCAGGTGGCTGTACCAGATGCCATGCTTGCTGTTCTCACCGCCGGTATTGGTTTTCTGGCTGTGGCCGTGGCCAAAGCCCGGGTTGACGCGCAGCCAGACGCGATGGCCCGGCGACACTTCACCCAGTTGGCTCAGCATGTCGATCGAGCCGGCGTTCACCGGGATCTGTAACGCCTTGACGCGATCGAGGGTGGCCTCGTCGATCAGATCGGCGGTGAAGACAATATCCTCTGGATTCTGCTGCGGATCGTAGCCCGCCGCCAGCGCACGCTCGATCTCCCCCAGCGACACCGAGTCCACCTTCACCCCCTGCTCGCGCATCAGACGCAGAATATGGATGTTAGAGCAGGCTTTTTGCGCAAAACGCACCACATCAAACTGGCTGAGCTGGGCAATCTGGCGGCGAATAATCTGCGCATCATAGACCCAGACCGGGCAGCCAAATTCCGCCGGCAGGCGCAGCAGATTGTCCGCGGTCAGATCGGTATCGGTGGCGTAAAGCGAGTGTGGCATAAGAACTCCGGTGTAGTGCGTGTGTTGGTCGCTGTTTTTTCTGATTACGCCACAGCGCCGGACGAATAAAAAATATCGTTTTATCGCGACTCTATGCAAAAATGATATAGTTCCAGCCGAGCCTCAGGGAGACTGCATGCCAGCCGTCAATTTGCGTCATATCGAAATCTTTCATGCGGTGATGACCGCCGGCAACCTGACCGAAGCCGCGCGGATGCTGCATACCTCCCAGCCCACCGTCAGCCGCGAGCTGGCGCGCTTTGAGAAGGTGCTCGGCCTGCGGCTGTTTGAACGGACCCGCGGTCGCCTGCAGCCAACCGTGCAGGGCCTGCGCCTGTTTGAGGAGGTTCAGCGTTCCTGGTACGGCCTGGACCGCATCGTCAGCGCCGCCGAGAGCCTGCGCGAGTTCCGCCAGGGCGAGCTGTCGATAGCCTGTCTGCCGGTCTTTTCCCAGTCCTTTCTGCCGCTGCTGTTGCCGCCGTTCCTCGCCCGCTACCCGGAGGTCAGCCTGCAGATCGTCCCCCAGGAGTCGCCGCTGCTGGAGGAGTGGCTCTCCGCCCAGCGCCATGACCTTGGCCTGACGGAGACCCTGCATACCCCCGCGGGCACTGAACGCACCCCGCTGCTGACGTTGAATGAAGTCTGCGTGCTGCCCGCCGGCCATCCGCTGGCGGCGCAGACGACGCTGACCCCCGCCGATTTTCAGGGCGAGAACTACATCAGCCTGTCGCGCACCGACAGCTATCGCCAGCTGCTCGACGCCCTGTTCCTTGAGCATCAGGTCAAGCGGCGGATGGTGGTCGAAACCCACAGCGCGGCCTCGATCTGCGCCATGGTGCGCGCCGGCGCCGGGATCTCGGTGGTTAACCCGCTGACCGCCCTGGACTATGCCGATAGCGGCGTGGTGGTGCGCCGCTTCAGCGTCGAAGTGCCGTTTACCGTCAGCCTGATCCGCCCGCTCCATCGCCCGCGATCGGCGCTGGTCGACGCCTTCGTGACGCACCTGCAGCAGAGTCTGCCGCAGATCCTCACGCCGCTGGCGTCGGTTCTGCAGAGAGCATAAAGTTGACCGCGTCCTCAGCGTGGATCGCCGCGGTGTCAAAGACCGGCAGCGGGCTGAGCTCGGCAGGCACCAGCAGGCCAATTTCCGTGCAGCCGAAAATAACCCCTTCCGCCCCCTGCTCCGCCAGGGCGGCAATCACCTGCAGATAATAATCCCGCGACGCCTCGCTGAAGGTGCCGAGACAGAGTTCGTCGAAAATGATCTGATTGATCCGCGCCCGATCGTCGGCCTCGGGGATCAGCGTCTCGATGGCAAACTGCGCCTGCAGACGACCCCGGTAAAAGGTCTGCTCCATGGTATAGCGGGTGCCCAGCAGCGCGACCCGCCGCTGGCCCTTGGCGGCAATCGCCCTTCCGGTGGCGTCGGCGATATGCAGAAAGGGAACCTGGCAGCGGGCGGCGATGGCATCCGCCACCTTGTGCATGGTGTTAGTGCACAGGACAATGCCCTCGGCGCCCGCCTGCTGCAGCCCAACCGCGGCGTCGGCAAGGATCGCGCCGGCGCGATCCCAGTCGCCGGTGGACTGACAGGCTTCAATCTCGTGAAAATCGACGCTATGCAACACCAGTCTGGCGGAGTGCAGCCCGCCCAGTCGCGCCTTCACGCCTTCATTAATCAGGCGATAGTAAGGGATCGTTGACTCCCAGCTCATGCCGCCTAACAGGCCAATGGTTTTCATCTTTTGCTCCTTATGTTGTTTCTGCCAGTGAAACAAACTTGTGATCAACTTTCCACTTCTCTGGCCGCGTATTTCTTTTTCATGAAGAGTGAGATAACTTAAGTGAAACAATGTTTCAGTTTAACAACAGGATCGGCAGATGTTTATTTTCCATAAAGACACCACCCTTGAAGACCTTGGCAATGGCGTAACCCGCCGCATTCTGGCCCATGACGGCAAAATGATGGCCGTGGAGGTGAATTTTGCCGCCGGCGCCGTCGGCCCAATGCATAACCACCCTCACGAACAGCTCACCTACGTGCTCTCCGGCGAGTTCGAATTCACCATCGGCGAGGAGACGCGCGTCGTCAGCGCTGGCGATACGCTGTACAAGCAGCCGGGGATCATGCACGGCTGCGTCTGTCTGCAGCCTGGCACGCTGCTCGATACCTTTACCCCCATCCGCGAAGATTTCCTCCAGGGTTAATCCATGTCGGGGGGCGCTTGCCGCCCCCGGTTATCTATCTGTACCTTCGAATAAAATATACCAGCAAAATCATTACCCTGATAATAATATTCCCCGCCTCGCTTACGCTGATATTTCATACTTTTCAGCCCCTCACAAACGCCTAAAATGCTTACCATCTCACCTTTTTGAAACATCGTTTCGACTTTGATCACATTTCCATCCAGATCTGCATGACGCGGAAATAAATCGCAATAAAATGAAATTAAAACGGTGTTTTATAAAAAACAGTTCAGCATAAAAAAAGAGCCTGACGGCCCCTCCACGCTGGGCCAGTTAAAACCTAATCCATTCATTAACAAGGATATGTTAACCAGAGGAAGCGTTCAGACTTTTTTGCGTGGTTCGCGGCCAAAGGCCGACAGCGCCGCGTCACCGGATCCGTATTACAACTCGTAAGCCAGGTAGGTATGTATGAATGAAAACAAGCTGCTGGGATTGGCATGGATATCGCCCTATATCATCGGGCTGATTGTCTTTACCGCTTTTCCTTTTGTTTCATCTTTCTTTCTCAGTTTTACTGAGTACGACTTGATGAGTCCGCCGGTATTTAACGGCATTGAAAACTATCGCTATATGTTGACCGAGGATAGCCTGTTCTGGAAATCGATGGGGGTGACCTTTGCCTACGTCTTTTTAACTATCCCCTTAAAACTGGCTTTCGCCCTCGGCATTGCCTTTGTGCTCAATTTCAAACTGCGCGGTATCGGCTTTTTCCGCACCGCCTACTATATCCCGTCGATCCTTGGCAGCTCGGTGGCGATTGCCGTGCTGTGGCGCGCCCTGTTCGCCATTGACGGCCTGCTGAACAGTTTTCTCGCCGTCTTTGGCATCGATGCCATCAACTGGCTGGGGGAACCCTCGCTGGCGCTGATGTCGGTCACCCTGCTGCGCGTCTGGCAGTTTGGTTCCGCGATGGTCATCTTCCTCGCCGCGCTGCAGAACGTCCCGCAGTCGCAGTATGAGGCGGCGATGATCGACGGCGCCTCGAAGTGGCAGATGTTTATGAAGGTCACCGTGCCGCTGATCACCCCGGTGATTTTCTTCAACTTTATTATGCAGACCACCCAGGCGTTCCAGGAGTTTACCGGCCCGTACGTGATAACCGGCGGCGGCCCGACCTATTACACCTACCTGTTCTCGCTCTACATCTACGATACCGCCTTTAAGTACTTCGACATGGGCTATGGCGCCGCGCTGGCGTGGGTGCTGTTCCTCGTCGTGGCGGTCTTTGCGTCGATAGCCTTTAAGTCATCGAAATACTGGGTCTTCTATTCCGCCGATAAGGGAGGCAAAAATGGCTGATATTCAACAGATGGCGCCGGTGATAAGCGACGCCGATCGTGAGGTCGCCCGTACGCTGCGCCGGGAAAAGGTGAGCCGGGTGGTGCGCTACGTCGTGCTGGTGTTCGTCGGCCTGCTGATGCTCTACCCGCTGGCGTGGATGTTCTCCGCCTCGTTCAAGCCGAACCATGAGATCTTCACCACCCTCGGGCTGTGGCCGACTCACGCCACCTGGGACGGGTTCATCAACGGCTGGAAGACCGGCACCGAATACCATTTCGGCCACTATATGCTGAACACCTTTAAGTATGTGATCCCGAAGGTCGTGTTAACGATCATCTCCTCCACCATTGTGGCGTACGGCTTCGCACGCTTTGAGATCCCGTGGAAGAAGTTCTGGTTCGCGACGCTCATCACCACCATGCTGCTGCCGAGCACCGTCCTGCTGATCCCGCAGTACCTGATGTTCCGTGAAATGGGGATGCTGAACAGCTATCTGCCGCTGTATCTGCCGCTGGCCTTCGCCACCCAGGGATTCTTTGTCTTCATGCTGATCCAGTTTCTGCGCGGCGTCCCGCGCGATATGGAAGAGGCGGCGCAGATCGACGGCTGCAACTCCATCCAGGTGCTGTGGTATGTGGTAGTGCCGATCCTCAAGCCGGCCATTATCTCGGTGGCGCTGTTCCAGTTCATGTGGTCGATGAACGACTTTATCGGTCCGCTGATCTACGTCTACAGCGTCGATAAGTATCCCATCGCGCTGGCGCTAAAAATGTCTATCGACGTCACGGAAGGCGCGCCGTGGAACGAAATTCTGGCAATGGCGAGCATCTCCATTCTGCCGTCCATCATCGTCTTCTTCCTGGCTCAACGCTACTTCGTGCAGGGCGTGACCAGCAGCGGAATCAAAGGTTAAGAGGGAAATATCATGGCTGAAGTGATTTTCAACAAACTGGAAAAAGTTTACTCAAACGGGTTTAAAGCGGTGCATGGTATCGACCTGAAGATTGCCGATGGCGAATTTATGGTGATCGTCGGCCCTTCCGGCTGCGCCAAATCGACCACCCTGCGCATGCTGGCGGGTCTGGAGACCATCAGCGGCGGCGAGGTGCGGATCGGCGATAAGATCGTCAACAACCTGGCGCCTAAATCCCGTGGTATCGCGATGGTGTTCCAGAACTACGCCCTCTACCCGCATATGACAGTAAGGGAAAACCTCGCTTTCGGCCTGAAGCTGAGCAAGCTGCCCAAGGCGCAGATTGATCGGCAGGTGGAGGAAGCGGCGAAAATTCTTGAACTGGAGGAGCTGCTGGAGCGTCTGCCGCGCCAGCTCTCCGGCGGCCAGGCGCAGCGCGTGGCGGTGGGCCGGGCGATCGTCAAAAAACCGGACGTCTTCCTGTTCGACGAACCGCTCTCCAACCTGGACGCCAAGCTGCGCGCCTCGATGCGCATCCGCATTTCCGATCTGCATAAGCAGTTGAAAAAATCCGGTAAACCGGCGACCACCGTCTACGTTACCCACGATCAGACGGAAGCGATGACCATGGGCGACCGCATCTGCGTGATGAAGCTCGGCCACATTATGCAGGTCGATACCCCTGACAACCTCTACCACCAGCCGAAAAATATGTTTGTCGCCGGCTTCATCGGCGCGCCGGAGATGAATATTCGCCCCAGCCAGCTGGTTGAACACGACGGCCGCCTGTGCCTGACCCTTGGCGACCAGCGCCTGCCGTTGAACGACCGTCTGGCGGAGAAAGTCGGCGCGTATCAGCATCAGGAGGTGTTCTACGGGGTCCGCCCGGAATTCGTGTCGCTCTCCGACGCGCCGTTCGCCGAAGGCGGCTGCATGGGCGAGATGGTGCGGGTGGAAAACATGGGCCATGAGTTCTTTGTCTATCTGCAGGTCGCGGGCTACGAGCTGACCGCTCGCGTGCCGTCGGACGATGCGAAGCCGATGATAGCTAAGGGACTGAATCGAAAAGTCTATTTCACCTTTGATCTTAACAAGTGTCACATCTTTGACGCCAAAACCGAACAGAACCTCTCTCTGTGAACCCTGGAGCATAACAATGAAAAACGTGCTGATAAGCGCCACCCTCTCCGCCACCCTGGGCCTTAGCGCCTTCTCCTCGCTGGCGCAGGATGTCGACCTGCGTATGTCCTGGTGGGGGGGCAATGGCCGCCATCAGGTGACTCTCAAGGCGCTGGAGGCTTTTCACCAGCAATATCCCGATATCAATGTCAAAGCGGAATATACCGGCTGGGACGGCCATCTTTCGCGCCTGACCACCCAGATAGCCGGCGGCACCGAGCCAGACGTGATGCAGACCAACTGGAACTGGCTGCCGATTTTTTCGAAAAATGGCGAGGGTTTTTACGATCTCAACACTCTGAAAGACGAGATTGATCTCAGCCAGTTCGACGCCAAAGAGCTGCAGTCCACCACGGTCAATGGCAAGCTCAACGGCATCCCGGTGTCGGTCACCGCCCGGGTCTTCTACTTTAACGACGAAGCGTGGAAAAAAGCGGGCATCCCCTTCCCGAAAACCTGGGACGAACTGCTGGCGGCGGGGAAAACTTTCGAAAGCAAACTCGGGAAACAGTACTACCCGGTGGTGCTTGAGCACCAGGACGTGCTGGCCCTGCTCAACTCTTACATGGTGCAAAAATACAACCAGCCGGCCATCGATGAGAAAGGACGCAAATTCTCCTACAGCAAAGCGCAGTGGGCGGACTTCTTCGGCATGTATAAGAAGCTTATCGACAGCCATGTCATGCCGGACACCCGCTACTATGCCTCCTTCGGCAAGAGCAACATGTACGAGATGAAGCCGTGGATCCAGGGTGAATGGGGCGGGACCTACATGTGGAACTCCACCATCAACAAATATTCCGACAACCTGAAGCCGCCGGCGAAGCTGGTGCTGGGGGAATACCCGATGCTCCCCGGAGCCACCGATGCCGGACTGTTCTTCAAGCCTGCGCAAATGCTGTCGATTGGCAAATCGACGAAAAACCCGCAGGCGGCGGCGAAAGTGATTAACTTCCTGCTGAACAGTAAAGAAGGGGTGGATATTCTCGGACTAGAGCGCGGCGTGCCGCTGAGTAAAGCGGCGGTCGCCTACCTGACCGAAGACGGGATCATCCAAGCCGACGATCCGGCGGTGTCCGGTCTGAAGCTGGCGCAATCCCTGCCCACCACTCTGCCGGTCTCGCCGTACTTCGACGACCCGCAGATCGTCGCCCAGTTCGGCACTACCCTGCAGTACATCGACTACGGTAAAAAGTCGGTAGAAGAAGCGGCCGAGGACTTCCAGCGCCAGACCGACCGCATTCTGCGCCGCGCGATGCGCTAACCTGCCCGTCGGAAACCTCCCGCGGCGTCCGCCGCGGGAGAGCCTGCCTGAGTATCCTGTCAGAAGAAATATTTAAAGCGCACCCGGGCGCCGTAGCGTTCATCGGGATTCCCACTCTTCGCTGCCGTGGAATCGAGCCACGAGGCATAGGCGCCAAGGTAAATATTGAAGTTCGGCATCGCCATAATATTCGGCAACTGCCAGGAAGTATGCACGGTGTGGATGTCATAGCGCCCCGGCGCGAGGATTGCGCAGTCGTCATCGCACTCGCTGCTCACCCCGGCCATGTTGAACTGGTCGATTTTGTTATGCGCGTAGATATAGCCCAGCTCCACGCGATGCCACAGGGCGTTGATCCCGGCGCTGAAGTCGGTTTCGTCCGCCGCGTCCAGCAGGGCGGTACTCAGATTGATCACCGCCCCGTCCTGCGGATCGCTTTTCAGGGTGTTCCAGCTCATGGTCATCCCGTAGCCGGTACGGTTTGACTGGTCGACCCAGCGCCCGCCCTGGTTCTGATAGCCGTAGGCGTTGTTGACGAGGTTGCTCTCTATCGCCGCCGCCGCCGACCACGCGCCGGACTGCCACACCGCCACCGGCCGCACGTACACCACGTTTTTGCGGTTTTCCAGCGCATTACCGTGATAGTTCTGATCGACAAACAGCGAACTGCCATCCTCCACCAGGGTGTTAACCTCGAAATACCAGTTATCCACCGTTTTGCTGAACAGGAGGTTGCCGCCGCTGCTGCTGCGCCCGCGCCCCTCTTTCATCATGTAAATATAGCCATAGCCGTCGGAATAGAGGTCGTTGGCGGTATTTCCTGAATATTCAATAAAGGTATCCTGATTCAGGGGGAACATATCCCAGGCTTCAAAGCGGCCTATTTTTATTTTCCAGTCATCCTGCTGACCAAAGAAAAATACCGCATCATCGAGATTCATTTTGCCATCCATATCCGCCAGGGGCTGCACGCTGAATCCGGCATATTTCCCGTCGGCGCCATTACGTCTGCCATCGAAACCCAGCAGAATACGGCCATTAATATCCCAACGCTCTTTATCACCGGGCGCCCAGCTTTTATTCGCGCTGGTTTTGACCGACGTCAGGCTGCCGGTGCGGCTGGCGCCATCAAGATTAAATTCGACATCGCCATAAAATTTTAATTCGCCATTGTCGTTTAGCTGCAGGCGCGGCGTAGCCGGCGCCGCGCGGGCGACCGTCGTGGCCTGCTGCTGGCCTTTGAGCGTCTTAATCTCCGCCTCTGCGCTGGCGGCGCGCGCCTCCGTCGCCTTCAGCCGCTGCTCCATTTGCGCCAGCCGATCCTCCAGCGATAACGGCGCCTGCGCCATCGCCTGTGGCAGAGAGAGAGACGTGAGAAAACACCCGACCCAGATTTTATTCATCGGTAAACCCTTTTATTATGAAATGAACTAAATTTGTTATTAATGGGTAATGCACGACGATGCAGGCAATAATAACCCGCCCATCGTCAAAGACGGGTTATTAACGACAACAGCCTTATTATTATTCGAGCTGCCAGGCTCCGGCTTCAGTTAATGCCGCTGAGCCGCTCCAGGCAAATAACGCTAATTCACGGCGGGGAGCCTGCGGATAGATACGGCTGCTCAGGCAGGCTTCGCCGTCATTGACAAACACCTCCACCGAAGAGCTATCGAAAAATATCCGCAGATTGAGATCCGCCCCCGCGGTCAACGGCACGCTGCGCGTCCCGCACAGGCCATGCTGCGGATAATGCCGCTCCAGCACCAGACGCTGCTGCTGGGCATCCACGTAGAGGCGCAGGCCATCGCCAAAGCGCAGACCATACTGCTCGGCGCTGCTGCGGGCGCAGTTCCAGCGCAGGTTCACCTCCATCGCCTCGCAGTTGTCGACCATCGTGGTCTGCTGATTGTTCAGGGTGCTTACCGGCCACGGGAACCAGGCGCCGCGCAGACTCTCCACTTCTTTCGCCGGGCGCATCTGCAGGCGGTTATCCGCGCTCAGGCTCAGCTCGCGCGGCAGGGAGAGCATGCCCGCCCAGCCGTCCTGCTGCTCCGGCAACGGTGATTCCCACATATCCAGCCAGCCAATCACGATCCGCCGGCCATCGGGGGTGGCGAAGCTTTGCGGCGCATAGAAATCGTGGCCGTGATCCATCTCTCTGAACTCGCCGTGGCGGACGAATCGCTGCCCCGGCTGCCACTCGCCGATCAGATAGCCGCTCTGGAACAGGTTGCGGTTGCGGAACCCCTCGGCCTGCATCCCCTGCGGGGAAAACATCAGAACGCGTTTGCCGTTGAGGGTGAAGAAGTCCGGGCACTCCCACATATAGCCCATGGCGCTTTCCGCTTCATCCAGCACCCCCACATCCTGCCACTGGCGCAGATCGGCTGAGCGGTACAGCCGCACCTGGCCGGTATCGCCTTCGCGCGCGCCGACGATCATGTACCAGCTGTCTCCTTCCCGCCAGACCTTCGGGTCGCGGAAGTGGTGCATGCCCGGCGGGGTGTCGACCACCATCCCCTGGCGCTCGAAGTGGATCCCGTCCCGGCTGGTGGCCAGACACTGTACCTGATACAGATTGGCTTCGTCGCCCGGATCGCCGTGGAATTTATGCCCGGTGTAAATCAGCGCCAGGGTATCGCCATCGACCACCGCCGAGCCGGAGAAGCAGCCGTCTTTATCCTCCGGCCCCTCCGGCGCCAGGGCCACCGGCAGATGCTCCCAGTGCACCAGATCCTTACTCCGCGCGTGCCCCCAGTGCATCGGCCCCCACTGAGTGGAGTACGGGTGATGTTGATAAAAGGCATGGTACCAGCCGTCGAACCACACCAGACCGTTGGGGTCGTTGATCCACCCGGCGCGGGCCGCCAGGTGATAGTGCGGATACCAGCGCAGATTGAGCGCCTGGCGTTGTGTCTGGAGTACCTGTTCAGCCCTGGAGATTGTGTAAGTCATCATTTTCACTCTTTTTGATTCAGACAGCGGTAGGTTGCGACACCAGCGGATCGGCGGAGGATTTGCCGGAGCGCAACAAGAAGATGGAAATAAAGGTGGTGCAGAACACCAGCAGGCCCATGATCAGATAGGACTGAGCGAAGCCATATTTTTCATAGCTGTAGCCCGCCAGCGGCGACAAAACGCTGGCGATAATCGAGCTGGTGCAGGCGAAGCCCACCAGATAGAGGGTGGAGGAGAGGCGTTTATCGAAGTTGATGCTGTTGTACTTAAAGATAGCCACCAGCAGTATCGGCAGCTCCACCGCGTGCAGCAGTTTAGTGATGGAGATCAGCAGCGGCCCCTCCACCAGACCGGAGGCCACCATGCGCATCGCCATCACCATGCCGGCGAAAATCAGACCATTTTTGGCGCCGATGCGGTTCACCAGCCACGGCGCGCAGAACATGCCGGCCGCCTCGAGGAACACCTGGAAGGAGTTGAGGTAGCCATACATCTCATTGCCTTCCTGCAGGGTCGCGAACTGCGATGAGAAATAGACCGGGAACTGCTGGTCATAGACGCCGTAGATGCAGGTGCCGATGACGAAGAAGACCAGCGCCCAGAAGCGCGGCAGCGTCAGCAGGCGCAGCGCATCTTCCAGGGTCACCTTGCCGCCCGAAACCGCCTCCTGCATCGCATGCGGCGCCGAGGAGACGCGCAGCCGCGCCAGCAGGATAAAAAACACCAGTCCGGAACAGCTGGCGACGAGGAAGTTAAGCTGCGGGTTGATGTTAAACAGCAGACCGGCGAAGAAGGTGGCCACCGCCCAGCCCAGCGAGCCCCACATCCGCGCCCTGCCGAATTCAAACTGGCTCTGGCGCGCCACGCGCTCGGTATAGGATTCCAGCACGCCAATGCCGCCGTTAAAGGTCAAGCCGATGTAGATCCCGCCGAAGATGCTGCCCAGCAGGACGTTAATTTTCAGCAGATGGCCGAACAGCAGATACGCCGGACCGGAGAGGATCAGCAGCGCGGTGATATACCAGAGCAGATGTTTGCGCAGCCCCAGCTTATCCTGGATAAAGCCATAGCAAACTTGCGCAAACAGCGCGGAAACCGACAGAACGGCGTAGATGATACCGGTATCGCCGGCCTTCAGCCCGACCTCCTGGTGCAGCCAGATGGAGAGCAAGGAGCCGGATGACGACCAGGTCACGAAAAAGAAAAACAGTAAGGCACTGAGCAACGGGTAGCTGTGTGAGTGATGCGCTTTCATCATGACATTCTCGTGTTAGAGGAATGCAATTATGGTAACGTTAACAAAAAACAAAGCGCAGGGGGATTCGCTGCGATACATGATGTTAATCACAAAAGTTAACGTTAACATAATGAAGATGCGATCGCGATCAAATATTAACCGCGGCAGCGTGGAGGACGAGGCTAGCATAAAATCGTTTCACGCTTTTACATCAGCGACTTAGTTGTATAGCCTGTACTCTGCAGCTATGGCGGAGGAAAAAATGGCGTCCCTGAAAGATGTAGCAAAACTGGCGAATGTATCTCTGATGACCGTCTCTCGGGCGCTGAACACCCCGGAGCGGCTCAAGCCGGAGACGCTGGCCCGCGTGCAGGCCGCCATCGCCGAAACCAACTATGTCCCCGACCTGTCGGCGAAAAAGATCCGCGGGGCGCGGGCCACCCCCAGCACCATCGGCGTGCTGGCGCTGGATACCGTCACCACCCCCTTTTCGGTGGAGATCACCCTCTCGATCGAAGAGACCGCCCGCGCCCACGGCTGGAACAGCTTTGTGGTCAACATGTTTTCCGACGATCGACCGGAAGCGGTGGTCGACCTGCTCCTCTCCCACCGTCCGGACGGCATTATCTTTACCACCATGGGCCTGCGCCAGGTGCCGCTGCCGGACAAACTGCTGACCCTGCCCTGCGTGCTGGCCAACTGCGAAAGCCTCAGCCAGCCGGTGGCCAGCTATATCCCGGACGATGAACAGGGTCAGTACGACGCGGTAAAAGCCCTGCTTGCCGCGGGCTATCGTCGTCCGCTGTGCCTGCACTTACCCGCCAGCCAGCTGGCGACAATCCGCCGCCGTCAGGGGCTGGAGCGCGCCTGCCGGGAGGCGGGCATCGAACCGGACAGCCTGACCCACTCGTATATGGCCCAGGGCGATGAGCATTACCACGATATTTCGGGGGTGGTGATGGCGCATATCCGCGAGGGTAAACCCGGCTTTGACTCGGTGATTTGCGGCAACGACCGCATCGCCTTTATGGTCTATCAGACGCTGCTGGGCCAGGGGCTACACATTCCACAGGACGTGGCGGTGGTGGGATACGACAATATGGTGGGCATTGGCGATCTGTTTCTGCCGCCGCTCTCCACGGTGCAGCTGCCGCACTACGACATCGGGCGCCTGAGCGCCCTGCATATCATTCACGGCGACAACCATCGGGAGACGCGCAAGGTCGCCAGCCCGTGGCTGCCGCGCGCCTCACATTAACGGTTACCGATGTTGCGCAGCTTCTCGCCCGCCATCAGGTTGCGCTCAATGTGCTCGAGGGTGACATTTTTGGTCTCCGGGATCAGCCAGAAGGTGACGCCGATAAAGGCCACGTTGAGCACCGTGTAGAGCCAGAAGGTCCCGGCGGCGCCGATCGCGTCAAGCAGCGTCAGGAAGGTGGCGCCGATGATCATGTTCGACACCCAGTTGGTGGTGGTGGAGCAGGTGATGCCGAAGTCGCGGCATTTCAGCGGCTGGATCTCGGAGCAGAGGATCCACACCACCGGCGCCGCGCTCATCGCATACCCGGCAATACACATCATGGTCATGCCGACGGAAAGCCAGGAGAGGCCGCTGGAGGCGGTGCCATTGTCGAACTGCATCAGGCAGTAGCCGAGCACCAGGGTGCCCAGCGCCATCACGCTGAAACCGATTTTCAGCGCCGGCTTGCGGCCCGCTTTATCCACCGTGAACACCGCGATAAAGGTGGCAAACATAAAGGTCAGGCCCACCACCAGGGTGGCGATCATCTGCTGTTCGGTAGTGGTAAAGCCCGCCATTTTGAAAATACGCGGGGCGTAGTACATGATGATGTTCATGCCGGTGAACTGCTGCATCGCCTGCAGCAGCATGCCAAGGAACACCGCCCGGCGCACGTTACGATTGACCTTGAACAACGCCCAACCGCCCTGCTTCAGCTTCAGGCTTTCGCGGATCTCGTTAAGCTCATCGCGCGCCTTCTCCGAGGTATCGCGCAGCATCCGCAGCACCTCTTCCGCTTCGATATGGCGCCCTTTCTCCGCCAGCCAGCGAGGGCTGTTCGGCAGAAAGACGACCAGAACGATCAGGATCACCGCCGGCAGCGCCAGCACGCCCAGCATGGCGCGCCAGTTACCGCTGTAGCTAAAGGCGGTATCGGAAAGAAACGCCAGCACAATGCCGAGGGTCACCATCAGCTGATACATACTGATCATTTTTCCGCGCACGTTCTCGCTGGCCATTTCGGAGAGGTACAGCGGCGCGGTATAAGAGGCGATCCCAACGGCCACCCCCAACACCACGCGGGCCACCAGCAGCACTTCCACGCTGGCGGCAAAAGCGGAGCCGATAGAGCCGGCGACAAAAAGCACGGCCCCCGCCATCAGGCTGTATTTGCGGCCAAGGCGGAACGACAGCCAGCCGTTAAACAGCGCGCCTATCGCCGCCCCCAGCATCATGCTGCTGACCACCCACTCCTGAAGCTGGCTGGATAAGGTGAAGTGGTCGGTTATAAAGGGCAGCGCCCCGGATATCACGCCGATATCCAGGCCAAAGAGCAACCCCGCCACCGCCGCGGCGATAGAAACAAACCAGTTCATCCGCCGAGTGTCACGTTGCGCCCGCGGCGTTAATGCAGAGTCGTTACTGATTGAAGTCATTTTTATTCCTGCCACACAGAGAAAGACATAGGACGAAAGTACGTGACTGGCGGAGGAGTTTGTCAGGCTGGATACGCCAAAGATATGGACTATTTTGCTGGCAAGATGGGTTTTGTGATGGACATTAAACTTTCAAAGTAACAAAAAATTCGTTTCGCATAGTTAATAACCCTGTTCATACAGGGCGGTAACATTCATTCTGCACTCTGGAATATGGACGATCCTCATTTTACGGTATGGACAATAATTGCTCAGACGGCCGGGGCGATGAGTGTCGCGCCGGCCGTCGTCGACGGTTAGCGCGCCAGCCAGCCGCCGTCCACCGCTACCGTGTAGCCATTGATGTAATCGGAGGCTGGGGAAGCGAGGAAGACCACCGGCCCCATCAGGTCGGACGGCAGGCCCCAGCGCCCGGCGGGAATGCGGTCGAGGATTTCGCTACTGCGCTGCTCGTCAGCGCGCAGCTGCTGGGTGTTATTGGTCGCCATATACCCCGGGGCGATGGCATTGACATTGATATGGTGTTTAGCCCACTCGTTGGCCAGCAGGCGGGTGACGCCCATCACCGCGCTTTTGGACGCGGTATACGACGGCACACGGATCCCGCCCTGGAACGACAGCATCGAGGCGATGTTAATGATCTTCCCGCCGCTGCCCTGGGCGATAAAGTGCTTCGCCGCCGCCTGGGACATGAAAAATACGCTCTTGATGTTGAGGTTCATGACGTCGTCCCAGTCCTTTTCGCTGAACGCCAGCGCGTCCTCGCGGCGGATGAGGCCGGCATTGTTGACCAGAATATCAATATGGCCAAACTCCGCCACCGCCCGCTCCAGCAGCTGGGGGATACCGTCGATCTGGCGCAGGTCGGCGGTCAGGCTAAGAAAGCGGCGTCCCAGCGCCGTCACCCGCTCGATGGTTTCCACCGGCTCGACAATATTGATACCGACAATATCGCAGCCCGCTTCCGCCAGACCGAGGGCCATCCCCTGACCTAAACCGGTATCGCATCCGCTCACGACGGCCACTTTTCCCTGCAGGGAGAATGCATCAAGAATCATAATGTGTTCCTTAGTCGTTCAGAGCCTGCAGTATGCAGGCAAGGTTCTCTCGGCCCGGCTCGCGCCGGCGGCGCGACTGAGCGTAGGGCGAACTCACGGGCATAGCCCATCATAAAAATAAAACAGAGTTCCGTTTTACTAATGGGTGCCATCTTAGCCCCGCTCCCTGTCATTTTCAATGATATTTAAAACATCGTTTCATTTTTTATGACGTCGATTACAAAAAAAGAAAAAGCGAACGGATGCGGCAACCCGCGCCGGACAGGAAGCGGTTTTAAAAGGATGATGATTCAACCGGTTGCCTGGAGAGACGGTCGAAGTGAGGCCAGCAGGCCGCGGAAGATGCGGGAATTGCGCTGAACTGCGTGAGACATCACAAATAATGAAACGTTGTTTTGATAAATTAATACCCATCTTTTAAAACACATCACTCAGCGACACGCCTCTGGTCCAGCGGCATCGCAGGAAAGAAAGGAGCACTACATGGCTAAAGGCATGCGGGTCAAACTGAACTATCACGTCAGCCGCGATCCGGATACCGGGGCGGAAGTCACCCGCTTAACCCCCCCGGAGGTCACCTGTCATCGCAACTACTTCTATCAGAAGTGCTTTTTTAACGATGGCAGCCATTTACTGTTCGCCGGCGAGTTTGACGGCCACTGGAACTACTATCTGCTGAATATCGCCAGCGCCGAAGCCGTCCAGCTGACGGAAGGCGCCGGGGATAACACCTTCGGCGGCTTCCTCTCCCCGGACGATAAGTCGCTCTATTACGTGAAAAATGACCGTACCCTGCTGGAGGTGAACCTCACCACCCTCGCCGAGCGTGAAGTTTACCGCGTCAGCGAGGAGTGGGTCGGCTATGGCACCTGGGTGGCGAACAGCGATTGCAGCAAACTGGTAGGCATTGAGATTGCGAAAAGCGACTGGACGCCGCTCAACGACTGGCAGATTTTTCATGACTTCTTCCACAAAGGACCGCACTGCCGCCTGCTGCGCGTCGACCTGCGCAGCGGTGAGAGCCAGGTGATCCATGAGGAAAAAATCTGGCTGGGACATCCGATCTATCGTCCCTTCGACGACCATACCGTCGCCTTCTGCCATGAAGGGCCGCACGATCTGGTTGACGCCCGCATGTGGCTGGTCAATGAAGATGGCAGCAACGTGCGTAAAGTCAAAGCGCATGCCCCGGGCGAAAGCTGCACCCATGAATTCTGGGTACCGGACGGTTCAGCGCTGATCTACGTCTCCTATCTGAAAGGCCAGCAGGGACGGACGATCTATCGCTTTGATCCGGAAAGCGGCGTCAACGAGGCCCTGATGACGATGCCCGCCTGCTCGCATCTGATGAGCAATTTCGACGGCACGCTGCTGGTGGGCGATGGATCGGGCACGCCGGTCGATGTCAAAGATACCGGCGGCTACTCCATTGATAACGATCCTTATCTCTACGTCTTTAACGTGGCGGAGAAGCGCTACTTCCGCGTCGCGCGCCATGATACCTCGTGGGCGACGGTAGCCAACAGCCGCCAGGTGACTCACCCGCACCCCTCGTTTACGCCGGATGACAGCGCCATTCTGTTCAGCTCCGATAAAGACGGCAAGCCGGCCATCTATATCGCGAAATTACCTGACCATCCGCCGATGCTGAGCGCCTGAGCCCGGCGAACGTTTTTCTGTAACTGGCCTTGCCCTCCTTCGCGGAGGGCTTTTTTTGTTCTCTCGCTTTGGCGCATAAAAAACCCCGGCTGACGGCGCCGGGGAAGAGAGGCGATGAGGGTCTGGCGGAAATCAGAACGAGTAGGCCACCCCGACGCGGAAACGGGTCTGGCGATCGCTGCGGTCATTCACGCCGACGTTGCCGATTTCACCATACGGCGACCAGTTGTTATCCAGCTTATAGGCTACCTTCACGTTATATTCCTGTGAGTAGGGTTTGTTGTCGTTGCGGTTCACCCCTTCCGAACTGCGGGCATAGACATAGTTCAGCTCGGTGCGCCAGTCGCCGAGGGCAAACCCGGCCCACGCGTCGCCGCGATTCACCTTGTCATCATCTTTACCGGCATCGTTCGGATAGCGGGTGTACTCATAGCGATAGCGAGCGGCGACATAGAAGCCATTGTCGAAACTGTACTGTACGTGCAGATGCGGCTTGTAAATGGAGCGGCTGTCGTTGCTCTCTATGGTAAACCCGGGGGTGAGGAAAAGGTTCGACGTCGCTTTCCAGCGCCAGCTGATAGTGTCTTCATGGCCGTTGCCCACCACGTCCGAATAGGGTTGCGAACCGTTGTCGCCGCCTGAACGCCATTTGGCCTCCACGGTAAAGCCTAGCCCGTTGGCGAAGCGGTGGGATACCGAGACGCGGTCGGCATTGCTTTTATCGCTCTTGCCGCCATCAATAAATTCATGACGTAAATCTATCGTGACCGCGGTTGCCGCAAAAGACATACCGCAGAGGGCGGCCAGAACCAGAGATCGTTTTAACATAGGGTACCCCTTATAATAAATAAAATGTCATTTCGTTTTTATGAAACGTTATTTTATTTTTTAAGCACCTCAGTTTTAGTGACCAGGATCGTAGTTATTTGTTTCAAAAAAGGTGGCACAACAAGACGTGACGGAGCTCAATAAATTGACGATGGGGAGAAGGGAAATACGGCAAAAAAGAGGGGGTCGGCAAAGCGCGGCGCATAAAAAAGGCCTCCCGCAGGAGGCCATGGAAATCGACATTCAGCGCTACGCGCGCTCTACCGCCAGCGCCACGCCCTGACCGCCGCCAATGCACAGCGTCGCCAGCCCTTTACGCGCATCGCGCTTGATCATTTCATGCACCAGCGACACCAGAATCCGGCAGCCGGAGGCGCCGATCGGGTGGCCGAGGGCGATCGCGCCGCCGTTGACGTTGACCCGTCGCTCATCCCACTCCAGTACCCGGCCAACGGAGATAGCCTGAGCGGCAAAGGCCTCATTGGCTTCGATCAGATCGACGTCGTCCAGCCGCCAGCCGGCCCGTTCCAGACAGCGGCGGGTGGCGTGCACCGGGGCGATGCCCATCAGCGCCGGATCGACGCCGACGCTGGCGAAGGCGCGGATCCGCGCGAGGATCGGCAGCCTCAGCTCCTCGGCTTTCGCCTCGCTCATCATCATCACCGCCGCCGCGCCGTCATTGATGCTGGAAGCGTTGCCGGCGGTCACCGATCCGAGACGATCGAAGGCAGGCTGCAGGCTGGCCAACCCTTCCGCGCTGGCATCCACCCGCGGTTGTTCATCGGTATCCACGGTGCGCGCCGCGCCGTTATGCTCGGTAACGACCGGGACAATCTCATCGCGAAAGCGTCCGGAATCAATCGCCTTGCGCGCCTTATGCTGCGAGCTGAGCGCCCAGGCGTCCTGCAGTTCGCGGCTGATGCCGTATTCCCGGGCGAGGTTTTCCGCCGTGACGCCCATATGGTAATCGTTGAAGGCGTCCCACAGGCCGTCATGGACCAGACTGTCAATCAGCTGGCTGTTGCCCAGCTGGGCGCCGGTGCGGCTGTCGGTGAGGACATGCGGAGCGCGGCTCATGTTCTCCTGGCCGCCGGCGATCACCACGTCCGCCTCCCCGCACTGGATGGCCTGGGTGGCGAGGTGCAGGGCTTTCAGGCCGGAACCGCAGACGTCGTTAATGGTGATAGCCGATACAGTGTTGGGCAACCCGCCGCGAATAGCGGACTGACGGGCCGGGTTTTGCCCGGTTCCCGCGGTCAGCACCTGGCCGAGGATCACCTCATCCACGCTCTGCGGATCGATTCCCGTCTTCTCCACCAGCGCCTTCACCACCACGCTACCCAGCTCAACGGCTGAATGGCGCGATAGCGCGCCCTGAAAGCAGCCAATCGGCGTTCGCAGCGCCCCGACGATCACGACATCCTTCATCCTCTACCCCTGCCCGTGCTTTTGCGCAAAGAAACAGCGATATACTAGATAATTGTTATCAAAAAACTTTGTAATTGTTTAAAAAAAGTGAGGCCAATCACAAAGAATTAGCCATTCGTTAACGTTCACGCCGCTGCAGATGCTGACGCAGCCAGCTGCCCGCCGCCCCGGGCGGCGCTTTCTTATTCCACAGCAGATCCACCGAAATCGCCCGCGGCCAGCCGGGGATATCGAGCGCCACCAGCCCGCCCTGCGGCGCAAACTCCGCCACCAGGGCGCAGGGCAGAATGCACCAGCCGAAGCCCTGCACCGCCATGCTGAGCAGCAGCAGGTAGTTTGGCGCCGACCAGACCTGTCCGGCAGCAGGCTCCGTGGCGCTGGCCAGAAAGGTGCTCAAACGCAGCTCGCGCCAGCTGCGCAGCTCATCCCAGACAACCTTGCCCTGCGCCGCCAGCGGATGGTCAGGCGCCACGTAAATGCCCATCGCCGTCTGCAGCGGCAGGCGGGTGCTGCCGATATCGGTCGGGTAGCGCTCTCTCGCCTCAATCAATCCCACCTGGGCGCGGGATTTTTGCAGGAGATCGATCACGTCCTCATCTTCGCCAATCAAACACTCAAACTCGGTATGAGGGAAGCGGCGGTCAAACTGCACCAGCAGATCTTCCAGCACGTCCGGGTGCAGGGTATCCGAGAGCACAAAGGTCAGTCGCGGCTCCGTCTCGCCGGACAGCGACACCGCCAGCTCATCCAGCCGCTCGCTGGCGGCGAGGATCGCTTTGACATAGCTCAGCACCTGCTCCCCCTGCGGCGTCAGCGTCGGCTGCCGCGTTGCCCGATCGAAGAGGGTCACCCCGAGGTCAGCCTCCAGGTTGGCGATAGCGGTACTGATCGTCGACTGGCTTTTCCGCAGGCGACGGGCGGCCGCGGAGAACGACCCGCTGTCAACGGCCTCGACAAAGGCGGTTAACGCTTCCGGTGAATAACGCATGATGTATCTACTTTATCGATGGTTTCTATCTTTTGTTTATCATATTTTTCCATAAACTGCCGGGTAATTTCCTGTTCAGGCTAAAACTGGAGGTAGCTCGCCATGCAACAGACCCCACATCAGCGCAAGACGCTCACCGAACGCGTTATCCACGCCATCACCTTCGAAGGACTGGCGACGCTGATCCTCGCCCCCGCCGCCGCCTGGCTAATGCAGCGTTCGGTGGTGGAGATGGGCGGGCTGAGCATTCTGCTCGCCACCCTGGCGATGGTATGGAACATCATTTATAACGCGGCTTTCGATCGACTGTGGCCGGTCTCCCGCGTCCCCCGTCGGCTGAAAGTGCGGGCGCTGCACGCGATCGGCTTCGAGACCGGCTTTGTTATCATCGGCGTCACCATGGTGGCCATCGTGCTGGGGGTATCGCTACTGCAGGCGTTTATGCTGGAGATCGGCTTCATGCTCTTCTTCCTGCCCTACACCATGGCGTTTAACTGGGTCTGGGACACCCTGCGCGAGCGCGTGATCCGTCACCGCCGCCCGCGCCAGGCGGCACGCGGCTAGCCCCGCGGCGGATCCTTCGCGATCCGCCGCGGCTTTATCACCAAAAACTATCGCAACAGATGAACCATAAATATGGTAAATTGCACTCCTTTTTTTTGGTTTGACGGTTGATAAAGTCGCATAATGTCTAAAATTTGGTCTAAAGAAGAAACTCTATGGAGTTTTGCCTTATATGGCACTGCAGTAGGCGCTGGGACGCTATTTCTACCGATCCAGCTGGGTTCGGCTGGCGCCATCGTCCTTTTCATCACCGCGCTGGTCGCCTGGCCGCTCACCTACTGGCCTCACAAAGCGCTGAGCCAGTTTATTCTCTCGGCCAATATCGCGCCGGGAACCGGGATCACCGGCGCAGTCAATCACTACTATGGTAAGAAAATTGGCAACCTGATCACCGGCCTCTATTTCCTCGCCTTCTTTGTGGTCGTGCTGATCTACGCCGTGGCCATCACCAACTCGCTGGCCGAGCAGGTGGCGCATCACACGCCGATGACGCCTGCGCTACGCGCGCTGCTGAGTCTTGGCGTGGTGCTGGTCCTTAACCTGATCTTTCTCATGGGCCGGCAGATCACCATCAAGGTGATGGGCTTTCTGGTCTTCCCGCTCATCGCCTGCTTTCTGTTTCTCTCCCTCTATTTAATCCGCGACTGGCATCCGGAACATCTCACCAGCCAGATGCAGTTCAGCTCGCAGACGCTCCACCAGGTCTGGATCTCCATACCCGTGATGGTTTTCGCTTTTAGCCATACGCCGATCATCTCGACTTTTGCTATCGACCAGCAGGAGAAACACGGCGACCTGGCCATGGGTAAATGCAAAAAAATCATGAAGGTGGCCTACACCATCATCTGCGCCAGCGTGCTGTTTTTCGTCTTCAGCTGCCTGCTGGCTATCCCGGCGACCTATATTGAGACCGCCCGCGATCAGGGGGTGACTATCCTCTCCGCCCTGTCGATGGTGCCGGGCGCGCCGGGCTGGCTGGCGGTGACCGGCATTATCGTCGCCGTGGTCGCCATGTCGAAATCCTTTCTCGGCACCTACTTCGGGGTCATTGAAGGCGCCAGCGAAATCGTCAAAAGCTCGCTGGGCCTGATGGGCGTGCGCAAGAGCCGCGCCTTCAACCGCGCGATGTCGATCATGCTGGTCTCCGCCTTCACCTTTGCGGTGTGCTTTATCAACCCGAATGCGATCTCGATGATCTACGCCATCAGCGGACCGCTTATCGCCATGATCCTGTTTATCATGCCCACGCTGTCAACCTGGCTTATCCCGGCGCTGAAGCCGTATCGCTCGGTGGGGAACGCCATCACTCTGGTGGTCGGCCTGCTCTGCGTCTCCGTGATGTTCTTCGGCTAATCCGCCTCCGGCGACAGCGGCTTGCCTGAGCCGCTGTCGCACATTCTGACAACATTCTCGCCCTTCCCTTCCTTGTGAGCGCATTACACTTACGGCTTAGCCACCGTGAGGAGAGTTCCTATGTCCAGTGTCACCTTATCCGGTCGCGGCATGCTCGGCGATCGCCAGGTCTATCGGTTGGGTTACGGCGCCATGCAGCTGGCCGGCCCCGGCGTCTTCGGCCCGCCGAAAGATCCTGAAGAAGCGGTGCGCGTGCTGCAGGCCGCCGTCGAAGCTGGGGTAAACCATATCGATACTTCGGATTTCTATGGCCCCCATGTGACCAATCAGCTGATCCGCAAAGCGCTTCACCCCTACCCCGACGATCTGTGCATTGTCACCAAGGTCAGCGCCCGCCGTGACGAAAAAGGCAACTGGCTGCCAGCCATGTCGCCTGCTGAACTGACCCAGGCCGTCGAGGACAATTTGCGTCACCTGGGGCTCGACGTGCTGGAGGTGGTGAACCTGCGCAGTATGCTGAGCCCCCACGGCCCGGTGGAGGGGTCGCTGGAGGCGCCGCTCGCCACCCTGCTGGAGCTGAAGGCGCGAGGGTTGATCCGCCATATTGGCCTTAGCAACGTGACGGCAAAGCAGGTGGCGGATGCGCAGAAAATGACGCCTATCGTCTGCGTGCAAAACCTCTATAACATTGCCCATCGCGCCGACGACGCGCTGGTGGATGCGCTGGCCGCCCAGCACATCGCCTGGGTCCCCTTCTTCCCGCTGGGCGGTTTTACCCCGCTGCAGGCGCAGGAGCTGAACGAGGTCGCGGCCTCGCTTGAGGCGACGCCGATGCAGGTCGCCCTCGCCTGGCTACTCCAGCGCGCGCCCAATATTCTACTGATCCCCGGCACCTCATCCCGCACGCACCTGGCGGAAAATATTGCCGCCGCCGGGCTGGTTCTGCCAGCGGATGCGCTACGCATCCTGGATAATATCGCCAATCGCGCGCATCCCTGACCCCTCAGGCCAAATGGAGGGAACGACTTCCCTCCTCAATATTTGCCTGGAAAAACCTCAACACTGCTGGCACTATAGATCCTACAAATGGGGCATGATCGACGATCGTTTTCTCATTATCCCCGTTAATTAAACTTAAGTTTTTTCCTTCGACCGGTCTCCAGCTTGGAGGCCGTTGTCGTTTTTGTCATGACCAAAATTTGAAACTCTTGATTACAGGAAACACAATATCGAATTCCAAGTTTATACATATCAATCTGGCTGCAAAGATAGTCAATAACATCAAACGCTCATAAAAACATCTGATTAACCCAATCAGAATGTTGCTATTGCTATAAGAAAAATCAAACGCCTCACGACAACTATTTACAAGGGAAGCCTATGACAGAGGGAACGATAAAGATCAGTAAGTATGAAATTATTGCTATTTTCAGAGAGGAGTTGCGCAAACGTACTGAAATTGAAATATTTTTTAACAACACCAGTATCATAACCCAACTGACGCGCGTGGACTTTGCCGAGTTCCATATTCAGACCCATCGCAAAATCCCACCGGGTCATAAAATTCGTTTTCTACTGCATAGCGATTCAGGGAAAATAGAGTTTAATGCAGCCCTGACAAAACATGACAATAGCGGTGTCGATAAAGGTATCCGCTACGCCTTTTCCTTGCCTGAATGCCTGCAGGTCGTGCAGCGTCGCCGCGATCCCCGCTTTCGTTTACGCCACGAGCATGACTTTTATTGCCGCGGGCGCCATAAAAATGGCGAAAACTATCTTTTCGACATCAAAGACATTTCGGACGGCGGTTGCGCGCTGATGACCAAAACGCCAAACCTGAAATTTCTCAGTCATAACGCATTGCTGAAAAATGCCGTACTGATGCTGGCGGAATATGGCGAGATCACCATCGACCTGGTGGTAAAAAATGTCATTATTATCACCCTCGACAATCCCAATGAAGAGAGCGAAAGCTACTATCAGATATCCTGCCAGTTTAAGTTCCGTCATCTCGACGACCAGCGCAGAATAGAGAAGATTCTGCTGGACCTGATCTTAGAAGCCAAGCGCAAAAAGAGAATCTGATACCCTTGGAAAGTATATTGCTGTACACCAATGATAATCTCATTGGTCACTCAATCTATCACTACCTTATTGATAGTCATGAAAATGCCACCCGTTTTGGCTATGACGATGTTTTCCTGAGAAAACATCTGCCTGTGGCCCAAACGGTTATTTTCAATTTAATTAATAAGGATATTTCTGCCATCAGAATCCTTGATCTGCTGAATGCGCTCCGCCTTTCCCTGCAGCGCTGCCAGCAGCCGGTGCTGATGGTAAAAAGCGACATTGCCGGGCTATGCCGAGAGTTGATAACTGTCGATAATGCCATGATTATTAGCGAAAACTCACCGCTATCTATGTTTACTTCCATTATCCAGCGCGCGAAGGGCGCCAGCGAACCGCCGCCGCGACGATTGCGCAAACAGCTGTCGCAGCGGGAGTGCCAGATCCTCGAACTGCTGATTGCCAACAATAATAATAAGCGTATTGCCGCCCTGCTCGGCATTGCCCATAAAACGGTCCACAGCCATCGTATCCATATCATGCAAAAGCTGGGCATTGATAATTCCCGCACGATGAACCAGCGTATTGCCGCCCTTCATCAATGTTAAATTATACAGCGGTAAATCAATAGCGGATAAAGCGTACTTATTCGCTGTTGATTTACATTTCCTGCCATTCCCATTAACCATCAGGTAGCCTATAATTAGTCTATCCTCTGCTTATTGTCTGACTAACCTCGTGAAGAGGGATAATGAACACTAAAATATTCGAAGACAACATTTTATCTCGTAATGATATCGCTGTACGCTACGTCTTTCAGAAAATGTTTTCCCCACAAGGTACCTTAGTCGCGGTTGAATGCTTAAGCCGCTTCGATAATCTTCCCGTTTCGCCAGAATATTTTTTCCGCCATGCCACCGCGGCGGTTCGTGAACGTATTTTTCTCGAGCAACTGGCGTTGATTGAACAGCATAAAGCATGGTTTTTACGTAACCATATTTCCGCCACCATTAACGTCGATGACCATATCCTGAATCTGCTACGCCAGAAGGAAATAAAAGAGAAAATTGCCGCCCTGACCTGCGTCCATTTTGAAGTGACCGAAAACGCCGAGAAACTTCTGAATAATTCCCTCGCCGCCTGGCAAAGCCCGCAGGATACCTCGCTGTGGCTCGACGACTTCGGCTCT
This sequence comes from Klebsiella sp. C239, assembly GCF_048822715.1. NCBI lineage: Bacteria > Pseudomonadati > Pseudomonadota > Gammaproteobacteria > Enterobacterales > Enterobacteriaceae > Klebsiella > Klebsiella sp. C239. The sequence continues at coordinate 378,618 of NZ_JBMEZK010000002.1, forward strand.
GGTTACGCGGGGATAAACGCCATCAGCGGTTATCATTTTGACTATGTCAAAATTGATAAAGATTTTTTCTGGCACCTGATGCGCAAAGAGTCCGGCCGTCAGCTGATGGATGCGCTGGTCACCTTTTTATCCCGCAATCATCACAACGTGATTATTGAAGGCGTGGAAAGCGAAGCCCATAAAAAATGGCTGCAGGGTATGGAGTGGTTTGCTATTCAGGGGCATTACTGGCAGGAAGTCAGCATTGAACAGCTGGTTGCCGACGATATTGTCATATAAAAAAGCCGGGCTTGCCCGGCTTTTTCGTCTCGCTTAATTATAAACTAATTCCCACGTTGCCCAGCTGGTAATTGGCCCGCTGGTGGCGCTTTTCGGCGTCGGCGAAACGTAGCCCACATAATAGGTGAACAGGCCGCCGCTGACCGCGCTTTCCTGCAAATGCACCTGATTTTGCTGCGGGTCCGCAGGGACAATTTTATTACTCTTATCCAGCGTATTATTATCATTGGTCGACAGCGCCAGATAAATATTCTGCGCTCCGTCTGGCAAGGTATTGGCCAGATAGCCCGCGTTCTCATTGCCGACCGCCGTCAGTAAAAAACCGTCGACCCAGCGAACGCTGACCCGCCGCACCTCGTCCTGCGAGGCGTCGCCGCCGTCATGACGCAGCTGGCAGTTTGACAGCGCCAGGGTAAAAGGCTGCGGCTTCATAAACGCGCCGGCCCCGCGATCGTGCACTTCCGCCAGGCTGACCGGCGCCAGCCAGACGTTGCCGCTGCCGGCATGCTGGCCGCCATTGAGCGCGACGCTGCAGGAAATATCCGTCACCCGCCCGGCAAAATCGACCCGTCCGCGATCATAATTGGTCTCGAAACCCCACGCCGAGGGGGCGGCGAGGCTGCCGCAGAGCAGCAGCCACGCGATAGTATGTTTCGGCAATCCCTTCATTCCCCCTCCCGTATTAATCGTACGTCAGGTTAAAGATCATATGCGACTCCACCTCGCCGGTGCTGGTCGTCGGGCCATACTGATAAAAGCGCGCGTGCAGCGGGATGGTGATGTAGCGAGTCTCCTGATTATTCAAGCGGCCAACGGTATATTTCTTATTAAACTGCAGCGGGGATCCATCCTTCAGCACCTGGATGCCGACGCCTTTCGCCATCCCGCTGCCGGCCTTTTCATTCAGCAAGGCGCCCATGGTGGCGGTGGTGCTGGTCGCCAGGGTGCCGGAAAAAGAGGTGCTGATGTTGGCGTATCCCGTTTCACTCAGGCCGCCGCTGCACTGCAGATCGATATTAAAATCCTTCCCGCCCGCGGTGGTGCCCACCCCTTTCAGGTCAGTGCGTCTGATGGCGCCCACATCAACATTCATATTTTTCCCGCTCAGTACCGAACAGGAGGGCGAGACCACGGTGATCGCATTGGCGCTCAGATAGGTTTCGAGGATCGGGTTGCCGCCGCTCTCCCAGTCATAGGAGGTGTATTTTCCCGCCGCAAGGGTGCCGCTGCCGGTGGTTGCCGCGGTTTTGATAATCTCCAGCGTAAAACGTGACCCTTCAAGGGAATAGTTGGTGGTGTTATACACCCGGGACGAATAGACGTCGGGATAGACGATATTCACCGTCGCGCCGCCGCGGCTGAAACGCATACCAATCCCCGGCACGTTGGTGGAATAAATTTTATTCCCAAGATCGGTGGCCCCTGGCGAGACGATCTTCGCCGCGAAGCGGTTGGTGCCGGAGGTACAGCGATAGCTCGCCCCGCCCGGGGCGCTCATCGTCCAGTCGCGGGTGAGGATCACCGAGCCCACCGGTAGATCCGGGGGCACCACCACCCTGCCCACCACCATGTCCAGCATCACCGTTGGCGAAGAGAGACGCGTACAGACGGCCCAGGACGAGGTGGTGCCCAGCGCCATTAAGACGATAAAAAGCGTCAGTAATTTCCTCAGCGACATACGCTATCCTTTGTTGTTTGCTGTCCCAGATCCACCGAACACTGCCCGCCGCTCCACTTCACAATCGCGCGTTTGGCGTTCGCATCGCTGATGAACATCATGCTGCCCTGACCGACGACGCCGATCTCCTTGCCGTCGGGGGAGAAAATACTCGCCGCGAACGGTAGCGGCTCATGGTTCGCCTGGCGCGCCTGCAGGGTGAGGTTGTTCTGCACCGTGGTGCCGAACGCCACCTTAACCACGCTGCCTTCCCACGGCACAACCTGCGCCACAGTGCGATCGAAGGCCACGTCGTCATGGCTGCCTTTCGGGTCGATCTCGACGGCGTTGATCCGGTACGGGCGCAGATACGGCAGGATGGCGTAACCGTTGCTGTCCACGCGGGTGCCCGGCGATCCCGGGAGCATGGCGCCGGCCGCGTCTTTGGCTTCAATCAGCGCCATCGTCGAGCCGCTTTCCGGCGAGAGCACCACGCCGCCGCTGTGGGCGATCATCGTCCCGCTGGCGCCAATGCCGCTCTGACGATACCCTTCGCCCTGGCTGTAGCTGCCGTTGAGGGTGGTCCATGGCGTACGGTAGCTGCCGTTGAGCGCCACATCGTGCTGACCGCCGGTGGCGGTGGTGGTCGACACGCCGTAGTTAAGGTTGTTTTCACTGTCCAGCGAGCCATTGATACCAATCTGCGAGCTGGCAAAGCGCGAGTTGTTGAACGAGGTGTTCGACGTCAGGTTGGCGGTGCGGTTATCGCCAAACCACAGCGGGTAGCTGAAGTTGAGTGAAATGCGATCGTCGCGGCGATGGCCGGAGCTGTCCGGGGTATAGACGCGCTGGGCGCTCGCCGACCAGGAGAGACGACCAAACGAATTGTTGTAGCTGACCTGATACTGCTTCTCGGTCCCGGAGCGGTTCCAGTAATCGGAAATACGACCGCTGAGATAAAACCCGCCCCAGCCTTCCGGCAGGTTCTGGTTCACCGTGAAGGTCATGCCGTTTTTTTGCCGCCACAGCGTATAGTTGCTGCGGCTGTTTTTTTCCTGATCGACGGCGTACAGCGCATCGTTGAGGTTGTAATAACCTTTCGTCGAGTAGCGATACGCCGCCAGCACGATGCTGGTCTGGGTATCGGTGAACATGCGGTTAAAGGTGGCGCGATAGCTCTGCCCCGAGTCATCATGGGTATCGCTCTTCAGCCGCGAATGGGTGACGTCAAAAGAGAGCGCGCCGATCCCGGTGTTCATCCCGGTGCCCACCAGGAAGGCCTGATAGTCGTCAAAGCCGGTGACCCCGGTGTAGCCGGTCAGCAGGTTATTGATCCCGTGCTGCCAGGTCGCCTGATAGAGCATCGGCTTGTTGCGTAGCCCGCTGTCGTCCACTTTACCGGCGGAGAGCGCGTAGCGGGTCATGCCCGGACGCAGCAGCTGAGCAACGGAGGCATAAGGCACGCTGAACACTTCCACCGAGCCATCCGCCTCTTTTACCGAGACTTCAAGATCGCTGCCATAGCCGGATGGATAGACATCCTGCAGGGTAAACGGCCCCGGCGGAACGGTGGTCTGATAGATAATGTTGCTGCCCTGACGCACGGTGACGAGGGCGTTGCTCTGCGCCACGCCGCGAATTTCCGGGGCATAGGAGCGCATGCCGTCCGGGAACATATTGTCATCAGTGGCGAGGTTGACCCCACGCAGACCGATGGTGTCGAAAAATTCGCCATTGGTAAAAATCTGCCCCCCGCTGACGATGGAGTTGATCTGCGGGATCGGCCGCTGGAGATAGGTCTGGTTGCTGTTCCAGTGCGCTTTACCCTGCTGCTGCTGCCAGTTCAGGTTACCGATATGCTTCAGCAGCCAGCCGTCCCACGACAGACCGGCGTTGACGCCAAGGTAGGCGCTGCTGTTATCCGACCCGCCGACCGAAGAGGTGTGGCTGTTCCAGGCGTTGGCCATCCAGCCAAGATTAAGCGCGGTAATGCCTTTGTCCCAGAACTCCGGGCTGACATAGTTTTTCAGGCGTTGATCTTCATAGATCTGCGGCACTGAAATGTTCAACCGCAGGGAGGACTGGACCAGGTTGTCTTTGACGTTGTCTTCGTTGCGCCAGGATTTGAGGCTACCGCAATAGCCTTCCTGTTCGCTCAGCTGCGGATTGAGCTTTTCCGCCGCGATGCCGTACTGGGTCAGCATCGCTTTGGTGTAGCAGACCCCAAGGTTACCGTCTTTGTCGCGCGCGATGCGCAGATCGTAGCGCCCTTTCCATTCGTCGTTGGTGTAGACGTCAAGGGAGTAAGTGCCTTCGGTAATCGCGCTGGTCGAGAAGCGTGACAGGTCGACCTTTTCGCGACTGCCGACAATAAAGCCGTCGTTAAATTGATATACCGTTCCCGGGTTTTCCTGTCCGCTGGAAAATGGCGGAAAGCAGCACAGCGCGATGGCGATCGCGGTGCTTAATCTTCCCGGGCAGAATGACCTCTGCTTCATTAGCTTTTCCCTTATTTAACGGCCACTTTCACTGCGACATCGGCGCCATAGTCATTAATGTTGTTAACGGTCAGGGTTTCGCCGCGGTTGACGGCGGTGGAGAGCGCCACCGTCTGGCTGGACTGCGGCGCCAGCATCACGGTTTTGCTGTTCAGGGCTTTACCGCCGTCGCGGGAAATACGGCTGACGGTAATGTAGAACGGCGTCGGGTTGTTGATGGCGAGACTGCTGCCGCTGGCGGTCAGGGTCAGCTTCTCGGCCGCCGCATCGCGGTTGCCCAGCCCGGCAGGACGATAAATAAATTTAAAGCGGGAACGGATCGCCAGCTGCAGCACGTTCTGGCCTTCATTTTTCTGATCAGCCACCACCGGCGGAATTTCCAGCAGATTCAGCCACCACAGCGTCTCTTTATCTTTCGCCAGACCGGCGCTGCTGCCGAGCTTAATACGCAGCGTCTGGCCGCTCTTGGCGTCAACGCGCGAAATCGGCGGGGTGATAATAAACGGGGTGGTAATGGTATCCGGTGTGGCATCGGCATCGCCGTTATCCAGCCAGGCCTGCGCCAGCGCCGGACGGTCGGCGTTATTTGAAAGCTGTACCGTTATTTCTTTTTCATTTCCTGGATAAATAAAGCGGGTACCGTTAACAATAATATTGTTGGCATGGGCCGCAAAACTAAAAATGAAACAGAAAAAAAGGGCAATACGCTTCATGCTGACCTCAGAATAAAAATACAAGCGGCGGACATTGCCGCTTTATTATTGTTATTAACTGCCCCATCGCGGGGCAGTTTTATTTTCTGACGGAATTACTGGTAAGTAATTTCGTAAGTCGCGTAGCTGTTTACCACACCGGTGGTCACAGTGGTCGGCGCGCTGGTGGCGTAGCCTACGTAGTAGGTGAAACGCGCGCCATCGGCTACAGCGGAAGCATCGCCTTTCGCTTTCGGCTGAGTGCTGTCACCCGGGATGATTTTGTTGGTCAGCGCGGTAGCGTTGTCAGTAGACAGCACCAGCTGGATGTTCTGAGCACCGGAAGCTTCGGTGTTCGCCAGGTAGCCCTGTTGTTTGCTGGTTGCGCCAGCCAGCAGGTTACCGCCGGTCCAGTTTACGCCCAGTTTGCTTACGTCATCCTGTTTGGTGCCGTCAGCCGCCTGGCAGTTAGAGACGTCAATGGTGAAAGATTTCGGTTTCAGGTAAGTATCCGCTGCTGCCGCTTTAACTTCAGTCAGGGTTACCGGAGACAGGTAAACGTTCGCATCGCTGCCCTGGCCGTTAACAGAAACAGTACAGGATACATCGGTAACTTTACCGAAGAAATTAACCTGGCCGCCGCCAACATTGGTATCAGCTGCATGGGCAGCAGTCATGCCAAAAAACGCGGTTGCCATTGCTGCAGAGAGAAGAACCTTTTTCATTGCCATTTCCTTGTCAGAGTGAATTACGAATCAATGAGCACACTGTGAATTCGCATAGAACCAGAAACATCAGGCGATGCTGATTTATGCCACTGCTAATAGAATCTTCGACTGACCGGGAGCCGCAATATTTAAGGCGTCAGGTAACGAACCAAAAAATATAAGTTCGCTGGTGCTATCGGCGTCAAAGAATGCTATTTATTCGCCGACAAATATACATTTGTTCACGTTTCATTAAGTTATATAACATATACCTAATGGCTATTAATAAATAATTATTGATAGGTGAAAACGGGGTGGTGGTTGTTTACAGCACGGAAAGCCTGACGCCAGGGTACGAGAGAAATGGCCGCCACAGCATGCCGAAATGGCCGCCAGAGGGCTATTGCGAATCGTCCGAATCCGCCATGACGGCGGTTAAAAACCGCCCAAACAATTCACACAATGAATGGTAAACGCGTAAATGAGGCGCATTCCACACTCTGAGCACAGGCAGTCCGCGTGATATCCCCTGCAGAAATTAATCACTAATCCTTTGTTTTTAAATTAAAAAATAGAGGAAGCTTCATTTCCCCATCATCAAACCACCATAAAAATGTGATCTAAATCGCACTTTTTGCCACGCGCGTTATAGTTAGCAGACTTATTATAAGTCCATCGAAAGCAAACACGCTTTCCACCATAAAAGTTAAAAGGACAAACACCATGAAAAACGTAAAATTACTCGCCGCTGCCGGTATGCTCTCCCTGGTCTCTTTCGCTAGCTTCGCTCATCCGGTGAGCGTAACAGCAGATACCCTGGACAGCGCAGAAGCGAAAATCGCGACCATTGCGAAAGAACAAGGCGCTTCTTACCACATCACCGAAGCGTACACCGGCAACCAGGTCCATATGACCGCCGAGCTCTCTAAATAAGCGAATGGTTGCAGAGGGAGCTGCCGGACAGGCCGCCTGCGGGCGGCTGGTCTGGCTCCCGCCGCCTACCCCGCACACAGCAATGTCGAGCCCCGTTATGGGGCTTTTTTCGTTTTTGCCCCCGCCGCCTGGCGCGCCAGCGCGCGCTGAATAGACAATACGCTCGCCAGCACCACGATCAGCCCGACCAGCGCCATCCCCTGGATCGTTTGTCCAAGGAAAATCCACCCCAGCACCACGGCGGTCACCGGGCTCAGCAGGCTCATTGCCGACACCGCCACCGGCGAGAGGCGGCCAATCCCCCGGAACCACAGGCCATAGGCCAGCATGGCGCCCGCCACGCACAGCCACAGATAGCCGGCCGCCTGCAGCGCAGTCACCTGATGCAAAGGGGGGTCAACGATCAGCGCCACTGGCGCCAGCACCACCCCGCCGATCGCCAGCTGCCAGCCGGTTAACGCGACGATCGGCAGGGAGAGCGCCCAGCGGCGGGAGAGCCAGGTGCCCAGCGCCATACTGATCGCCCCGAGAAACGCCGCGCCGATGCCCAGCGGGTCGAGGACGGTGCGCGGCGACAGCAGCAGCATGGCCATACCGAGTATGCCGGCGAGGGCTGAGAATACCGCCAGCCAGGGCGAGCGCTGCCGGTCTACGCACCAGGCGAGAAGCATCACCAGCAGCGGCTGGATCGCGCCAATCACTGCCGCCAGCCCGCCGGGTAAGCGATAGGCGGCGATAAACAACAGCGCCTGAAACGCGCCGATATTTAAGATGCCGGTAACGATAAGCTTTAGCCATTCGCCGCGCTGCGGAAAGCGGCGGCTCCAGATCAGCAGGGCGATACCTGCCGGCAACACCCTCAGCAGTGCGGCAATAAACGGCCGGTCAGGGGGAAGAAACTGGGAGGTGACGATGTAGGTCGTCCCCCAGATAGCGGGCGCCAGCGCCGTGAGCAGCAGGTCGAGCATCAGACTACGCGAGAGAAAAGCCATGATTTTATCTTCACTTCAAGTTAAATTGGTGCCTCAAGTATGTACCCGCAATTATCTTGATATCAAGACAAGTGAGCACTCATGGACAAATCACCGCCGATCGACGCCGTTGATCGGATTCTCGCCCAGTGGCAACGGGAGCGGCCGGATCTCGACTGCAGCCCAATGGGGCCGATTGGCCGTCTGAAACGGTGCGCCATGCTGCTGGAGCCGCAGGTGGAAGTGGCTTTTACGCGCCACGAACTGGTGCGCTGGGAGTTTGACATGCTGGCGACGCTGCGCCGCGCCGGGGCGCCGTTCATTCTTTCGCCGACCCAGCTCTTCTCCACGCTGATGATCACCTCCGGCACCATGACTCATCGCCTGAAGGCGCTGGAAAAACGCGGGTTTATTACCCGCCTGCCCAATCCGGAAGACGCCCGCAGTATGCTGGTCGCCCTGACGCCCGCCGGACGTGAGCGCATCGATGAGGCGGTGGAGACCCATGTCGATAATGAACGGCAGCTGCTGGCGGGGCTCAGCGATGGCGAGCGCCAGCAGCTGGATCAGGCGCTGCGGATATTGATGCGCCTGCTGGAAAGCCGTTAACAGCCCGCGGCGATAAAGTCGCCGTTAGCGCTGATCGGCACCACGGTGAAAAACAACCCGGCGGCAAAGAGGATCAGCGCCAGCCCGCCGAGGATCTTCACCAGCGGCACCAGCCAGGGCCGCGGACGGCTGGTCGCCGCCAGCCGGTTGACGGTACGGTGACGGGCATAGTGCACCGCCAGCGATAGACCGAGGATCGAGAGCGCGGTGCCCAGCGCCATGGTCATCACCGCGGCGATGCCCCAGCTGACGATCCCCAGCGCGTTGGCGAACAGCAGGATCATAATCGCTCCGCTGCAGGGCCGGGCGCCGATAGCCAGCACCACGCCCAGACGTGTCTTCCAGTCGGCGCCCTGCAGGTCCTGCCCCACGCCGTGGTGCCCGCAGCCGCACGCGGCATCATGCTGATGCGCCGGCCTCAGGGCGCGTATCCTTGTTTTACCCGGCCGCAGGCTTTGCAGCGCGCGACAGATAACGTAAACCCCAAAGGCGGCGATGGTCAGGGCGCTGATCTTCTCGACGTACCAGCGGCTGGCGCTGAGATCGCCGGCGGCCAGATTCAGCCCCACCGCGAGAATATAGACAAACAGGATGGCGCTCACGCCCTGCAGCAGGCTGCCGAGAAAAGGCACCACCCGCGCCGCGGTCAGGCTCTCCTGGTTGGTGCTCAGGTAAGTGGTGACGATAAACTTACCGTGGCCCGGTCCGATAGCGTGCAGCACGCCGTAAAGAAATGCGCCCACCAGCAGCCAGACGCCGCCGCTGTACTGATGGTTGTTCAGCAGCAAAAGGTACATCACCAGATAGCGATGCAGGGTAATTTGCGTGGCGAGGCACCACTGGAGAAAGTCGCTCCAGTGGCTGTGCAAGGTGACGCCGGCGGCCAGCAGAAGAAGGCCGCCGCTCCCGGCGACCAGCAGGCGCCAGTCGCGCTGCGCAATCGGAATCATCATCGTTATGCCATGGTGAAAAGAGATGAACCACCGGACGACAATCTCATGCCCGGCGAACAATAGTGCCTGTTTTCAAGGATGGATGATTTGTCGGCGTTTTTCTCGTCAATGCTCGAGGTCACAAGGCTCCGCATTATCAGCATCAGCGGGCTCCTGTACCTACCCTCTGCCCTATCTTTGCACAAAGCACTTTACTCTCTTCAGCATACCACAGACGTTTGTTTTTAATGCTGGCACCCTGAATAACATATAAGAGCAGTCGTTACACGTCTAAAAACAGATAAAAATAAATCAGTTATCGCTATCCTGGCACTTTATGTACTTTATCATCCTGCGCATCAGGCACGAATATTCATTAACTGCTATTTATTTAATACATGCATTAACAGGACCACTCCGATGAAAAGATGTTTACTCGCCCTGGCGTGCGTCGCGCTGCTGACGCCCTCGCTTTCGGCGCAGGCGACCTGGCGCAGCGACCAGCGCCAGGACGCCCGCGATATCCGCCAGGATAGCCGCGAGCAGGGCCGTGAAACCAAGCAAGAGTGCGTCAGCAACAACAATCAAAGCAACGCCAGCTGCCGTCACGATAAGCGGGAAAACCGCCGCGAAGGTCGTCAGGAAGCCCGCGACGAAAAATGGTAAGTCAGCCTGCTCCGGCGAATGTCAGATCGAGGTCTTCTGCCACCGGAGCCTTTCACTCCGCCTGTGACGCCGGACGGTCGCGTCCAGCCCTGCCTGCCCTTTATTCTTAGTTTGCTGCAGAATATTACCCGCAACCGGTCCGCAGTCCATGGCTACTAATACCCACAGCCTGATATCACCGCTACCGCCGATTACCGCCCGCTGCTACCCCTGCACTATTAAGATTAAGCTCAACCCTTTAAATAATACGTAAAGTGCCCTTACAGAGACAATGGCTATTATCCCCAGGCTTTTTGCAGTATGGTTTAATCACTGTTGTAGTTTTGCAGTGAATGCTATCCAGACGGTTCAAGGTTGTATTCTGTCTGAGAAATTACTCATGCCATTCCCGTCGCTGAGATACGGGCGGCCGGCTGGCTGACGCCGTGCCGCCCCGACAGCCGGGAAATAAATCATGACGGCATTGATGGCCGCCTTGCCGTGGCCGGAAGCCAGTGCCTTCATCATCACGTGGGCATCATCAAGAGGATCAGGGATGTACAGGACGTGGAAACCTCCAGGAAAGATTCGCCAGTTCAACCAGCTAACCCTTTCTTTACCCTTCAGCATGCGGCGTCTTATCGCAGGGGATGGCGATAGCCCATGACACTGCGTGCACCCGTAGCAAATAAAAACGTTATCAGCACGCTGTTTAAAAATAAAAAGGCAGTCGCATTTAACAATGACCTGACGCAGGCCTGGAAAGCGTAATATTTGCCTGCCATAAAAGGGAACACCATGACGAATAACGCCGATATTAAAAAAAGGAACTTCCTGACTCAGAATGAAATCGAGTCGCTACTAAAAGCCGCCGATAGCGGTCCCTACGCCGCACGTAATTATTGCCTGACGCTGCTGTGCTTCATCCATGGTCTGCGCGCCAGCGAGATCTGTCGCCTGCGAATATCCGATATCGACCTTGCTTCCCGCTGCGTTTATATCCATCGGCTAAAAAAGGGGTTCTCGACCACCCACCCTTTGCTGAATAAAGAGATCCACGCCCTAAAGCGCTGGCTGGCCATTCGCAACACCTGGCCGCAGGCCGCCAGCGAGTGGCTGTTTCTCTCCCGCAAAGGCAATCCCCTTTCCCGCCAGCAGTTCTATCAGATTATCGCCTCTTCTGGCGACCAGGCGGGATTGCCGCTGGAGATCCACCCGCACATGCTGCGTCACTCGTGTGGCTTTGCGTTGGCCAATATGGGTATCGATACCCGCCTGATCCAGGACTATCTCGGACACCGCAATATTCGCCATACCGTCTGGTATACCGCCAGCAACGCGGGACGCTTCTATGGTATCTGGGACAATACGCGCGACAAACAGCGCCTGACGCTGCTTCAGTAAGCCTGACGCCACGGATGGCGTTGTACCGCGTTGCGGGGAAATTAAATATCAATAAATTAACCCTCGGTTAATTATGATTACTGTTCCCGCAAGTTCTTATTTAATCCTGCGGTCACCTCGTTCAATTAACCCTGCATAAATTCCGGTTTTGCCGTGACTATTTATTGTTGGCTAAAATCCATCCCGCTATTTTTAAAATCTATCGTTTGAAAAAAACCTTTTATTTTATGCACATGCTATGAAACCCGAGCAGATCTATTGTGGCCTTGCTTAAAATCTCTAAAATTAAGAATTATCGCCAGGCGATATTTTGACTGGCTGTAAATATAATATGCTATCTATGCGTGGTTAATCGCCTTCACCTTGTACCGTTCTCGCATTCCGGATCTTTTCCGTCATGGCGTATGGTTTCGCCATGACGACCCCTCACATCTTTTTCAGGAGCAACTATTGTGAACCGACGTCGTTTTCTTACCGCCAAAGAAGTTCAGGCTATGATGCAGGCCGCGCGTCAGGGCGCCACCGGCGAGCGGGACTACTGCCTCATACTGCTCGCCTTTCGCCACGGGATGCGCATCAGCGAACTGCTGGATCTGCACTATCACGATCTGGATCTACGGGAAGGCCGGGTCAATGTGCGGCGGTTGAAGAACGGTTTTTCGACTATTCACCCGCTGCGCTTTGATGAACGTGAGGCTATTGAGCGCTGGAGTCAGGTCCGCGCCGGCTGGAAAGCGGCGGCCAAAACCGACGCGCTGTTTATCTCCCGTCGCGGTACCCCGCTCTCACGCCAGCAGGCATATCGTATTATTCGCGCCGCCGGGGAAAAGGCAGGTACCGTAACGCAGACCCACCCCCATATGCTGCGTCACGCCTGCGGCTACGAACTGGCGGAAAGAGGGACAGATACCCGTTTGATCCAGGATTATCTCGGTCATCGTAATATTCGACACACGGTGCGCTACACCGCCAGCAATGCGGCGCGTTTTGCCGGAATATGGGAAAGAAATAATCTTATTGGAGAAAACAATGCAGAAGCGGGAATTGATACAACCGATTGAATTTAATTAAAAAAATAAACCGTGAACAGGTCAATTGGGGCCAAACTGTTTATATCATAAAAATGTTTTGACATATTTTGCAACTCACCACGCCATATTTGTGCAAAAAAATTCATAATCATCTGATTTTAAATCATTTTTAAAACATCAATTACGCACTTTTCTCACCCTGACCTCCCGGGGCATCGACGCGCCTTCGCCAGCGGCATCGCTCTTCCTTTCGCACTCCGCCAACAACCACAGATTAAATATCCATATAAACAACATTTCTCAGAACTTAACACCATAAAACAGGCGTAATTAAACGGAAATCAGATCGTTTATCTCAACGAGTCAAAATGGCCCCAATTGTCTCATCGGTTGGGCGAAAACTGTGCAGAGCCGGCAGCCGGACCACTCGGCTGAAATCTGAAATGCCTGGAAGGCACAACGGCTGCCAATCCGGTTCGTTATTTCGACATCGTTCAAAGGAAAACAGTATGAAAATCAAAACACTGGCAATGATTGTTGTGTCAGCCCTGTCTCTGAGCTCCGCGGCGGCCCTGGCCGATACCACCACGGTTAACGGCGGGACCGTCCATTTTAAAGGGGAAGTCGTTAACGCGGCCTGTGCGGTAGATGCCGGCTCTATCGATCAAACCGTCCAGTTGGGCCAGGTGCGTTCCGCGAAACTGGCCACGGCGGGGAGCACCAGTTCGTCCGTCGGTTTCAACATTCAGCTGGATGATTGTGACACCACGGTAGCAACCAAAGCGTCCGTCGCCTTCGCCGGTACGGCTATCGACAGCAGCAATACCACCGTTCTGGCGCTGCAAAACTCTGCCGCCGGCAGCGCGACCAACGTCGGCGTACAGATCCTCGACAACACCGGCACGCCGCTGGCGCTGGACGGCGCCACCTTCAGCGCAGCCACCACCCTGAATGACGGCACCAACATCATTCCGTTCCAGGCGCGTTACTACGCCACTGGCGCCGCGACCGCCGGTATCGCGAACGCGGACGCCACCTTCAAAGTGCAGTACGAGTAAGGCAACCATCAGGCAAGGAAGCCATCCGGGCCAGGAGGGCCCGCGCATAATTTTGCAACCGGGGTGAAACGATGCAGGGAATGAAATCGGGTCTGCTACTGCTGCTGCCTCCGCTGGCGCTGGCCGGTAATCAGTGGAACGTCACGCTGCCGGGAGGGAGCATGCGCTTTCAGGGCCTGATCATGGCCAGTTCCTGCCGCGTTGAAGCCGGCGATCGGCAGATGACGGTCAATCTGGGACAGATCAGCAGTAACCGATTTCACGACGTGGGCGAAGACAGCAACCCGATCCCTTTCGCGATTCATTTACAGGATTGCAGTACGGCGGTCAGCCAGCATGTCGGGGTGGCATTTCACGGCGTGGCTGACGGCAAAAACCCCGATGTGCTGTCGGTGGGCGAAGGCCCGGGGATCGCCAGCGGGATCGGCATTGCGCTGTTCGACAGTCAGGGCCAGCAGCTGCCCCTCAATCGTCCGCCGGATCGCTGGGTGCCGCTCTACCGCGGACCGACGACGCTAAATTTCGTCGCCAAATATCGGGCGACCGGACGCCAGGTCACCGGCGGGGCGGCCAACGCCCAGGCCTGGTTCTCATTAACCTACCAGTAATCAACCCGCAGACCAGCAGGACAACACCGTGAGCAGACAAGGAGATAATGTGAGAAAAACGGCAACGACGATACGCGGCATACTGACGGGATGTGCGCTTTTCGCCGCCAGCGCGTTGAGCGCCAGCGCGCACGCGGGCGTCGCGCTGGGCGCGACCCGGGTCATCTACCCGGCGGGTCAGAAACAGGTCCAGCTGGCGGTCACCAATAACGACGACAACAGCACCTGGCTTATTCAGTCATGGGTGGAAAATGCCGATGGGCAGCGAGACGGCCGGTTTGTTATCACTCCCCCCCTGTTTGCCATGCAGGGCAAAAAAGAGAACACCCTGCGCATTATCGACGCGACCAATAACCAGCTGCCGCAGGATCGGGAAAGCCTGTTCTGGATGAACGTGAAGGCCATTCCTTCAATGGATAAATCGAAGCTCAGCGACAACACCCTCCAGCTGGCGATTATCAGCCGCATCAAGCTCTACTACCGACCGGCAAAACTGGCCCTGCCCCCGGATCAGGCGCCGGATAAGCTGACCTTTAGCCGCAACGGATCGTCGCTAACGCTGACTAATCCCACCCCCTATTACCTGACGGTGACCGAACTGAACGCCGGAACGCGCATTCTGGAAAACGCCCTGGTGCCGCCGATGGGCAAAACCAGCGTCAAGCTGCCCGCGGATGCCGGCAGCACCATCACCTATCGCACCATTAACGATTACGGCGCGCTGACGCCGAAAATGAATGGCGTACTGCGTTAACTCTGGTGTGCCCCGCCGCGCGGGCCACGCTGCGCATGACCAGAAGCACTGACTGCCGGGCAACGTCGGACCGGAGGGATTATGTCACATCGAAAATATGGACTGGACCGTGGAGGTCGCCGAAGCGCCCGGCGCCTGATTACGCCGGCGCTGACGCTGTGGCTCTGCTCGCAGCCGTTTGCCGCGCAGGCGGACCTCTATTTTAACCCCCGCTTTTTAGCTGACGATCCGGCGGCGGTGGCAGACCTGTCGGGATTTGAAAAAGGCCAGGAGGTCCCGCCGGGCACCTATCGCGTCGATATTTACCTCAATAACGGCTATATGACTACCCGGGACGTTACTTTCCAGGCCGACGCGCAGGGCCATGGCCTGTCGCCCTGCCTGACCCGCGGCCAGCTGGCGAGCATGGGGGTGGATACCGGACGGGTGACGGGCATGGCGGCCCTGGACAGTAAGGCCTGCGTGCCGCTAACGACGCTCATCAGCGAAGCCACCACCCGCTTCGATGTCGGCCAGCAGCGCCTGTATCTCACCGTACCCCAGGCGTTTATGGGCAGCCACGCCCGCGGCTATATTCCGCCGGAGCTATGGGATAACGGCATCACCGCCGGGCTGATTAACTATAACTTCACCGGCAATAACGTTCATAACGCCACCGGGGGGAACAGCCGTTACGCCTATCTGAATCTGCAGAGCGGGCTGAACCTCGGCGCCTGGCGCCTGCGCGATAACAGCACCTGGAGTTACAGCAGCGGCGGCAGCGCCTCATCCAATGAGAACCGCTGGCAGCACGTCAACAGCTGGCTTGAGCGGGACATCATTCCCCTGCGGTCGCGGCTTACCCTCGGGGATAGCTACACCAACGGCGATGTCTTCGACGGGATCAACTTCCGCGGCGCGCAGCTGGCCTCCGATGACAATATGCTGCCGGACAGCCAGAAAGGCTTCGCGCCGGTGATCCACGGGATCGCCCGCGGCACCGCGCAGGTGTCAGTCAAACAAAACGGCTACGAAATCTACCAGAGCACGGTGCCGCCGGGGCCGTTTACCATCGACGATCTCTACGCCGCGGGCAACGGCGGCGATCTGCAGGTCACCATTAAAGAAGCGGATGGCACCCGCCAGGTCTTCAGCGTGCCCTGGTCAACGGTGCCGGTGCTGCAGCGCGAAGGCCATACCCGCTTCGCCCTCTCCGCCGGGGAGTACCGCAGCGGCAACAGCCAGCAGGAAACACCCGACTTTTTCCAGAGCACGGCCATGCATGGCCTGCCGGCCGGCTGGACCCTGTACGGCGGCGCCCAGCTGGCGGACCGCTATCGCGCCTTTAACCTCGGGGTAGGGAAAAACATGGGCTATTTCGGCGCCTTGTCGCTGGATATCACCCAGGCCAACGCCCCCCTGCCTGACGACAGCGAGCATCAGGGACAGTCGGTGCGCTTTCTCTATAACAAGTCACTGGATGAGACCGGCACCAACCTGCAGCTGGTGGGCTACCGCTACTCCACCCGCGGCTACTATAACTTTGCCGATACCACCTACCGCCGGATGAGCGGCTACAGCGTGGAAACTCAGGACGGGGTTATCCAGGTGAAACCCAAATTTACCGACTACTACAATCTGGCTTACAGCAAACGCGGCAAGGTGCAGCTGAGCGTGACCCAACAGCTGGGGCGCACCGCCACCCTCTATCTGAGCGGCAGCCACCAGACTTACTGGGGCACCGACGATGCCGATGAGCAACTGCAGGCCGGCCTCAACGCCGCCGTAGACGATATCAACTGGTCGCTAAGCTACAGCCTGACGAAAAACGCCTGGCAGCAGGGACGCGATCAGATGCTGGCGGTTAACGTCAATATCCCCTTCAGCCACTGGCTGCGCTCCGATAGCCGTTCGGTCTGGCGGCACGCCAGCGCCAGCTACAGCCTGTCGCACGATCTCAATGGCCGCATGACCAATCTGGCAGGCCTGTACGGCACCCTGCTGGATGACAACAACCTCAGCTATAGCGTGCAAACCGGCTATGCCGGCGGCGGCAACGGCGACAACGGGAGCACCGGCTATACCGCGCTCAACTACCGCGGCGGCTACGGCAACGCCAACGTCGGCTACAGCCGCAGCGATGGCTTTAAACAGCTTTACTACGGGGTCAGCGGCGGCGTGCTGGCGCACGCCAACGGCATCACCTTGAGCCAGCCGCTGAACGATACCGTGGTGCTGGTGAAAGCCCCCGGCGCCGGCGGCGTGAAGGTCGAAAACCAGACCGGGGTACGCACCGACTGGCGCGGATATGCCGTCCTGCCGTATGCCACCGAGTATCGCGAAAACCGGGTCGCGCTGGACACCAATACCCTGGCGGACAATGTCGACCTTGATGATGCGGTGGTCAGCGTGGTGCCTACCCATGGGGCGATCGTCCGCGCCAGCTTTAACGCCCAGGTGGGGATGAAGATCCTGATGACGCTCACCCATCGCGGCAAACCGGTGCCGTTTGGCGCCCTCGCCACCAGCGACAGCAACCAGAGCGGCAGCATCGTCGCGGATAACGGTCAGGTCTACCTCAGCGGGATGCCGCTGGCGGGTAAGGTGCGGGTGAAATGGGGCGATGGCCCCGACGCCCAGTGCGTGGCCGATTATCGTCTGCCGCCGGAGAGCCGGCAGCAAGCGCTCAGCCAGCTGTCCGTCGCGTGTCGCTAAGGAGATGATGATGAGAACACCGCAGTATCTGCTGGGCGCCCTGCTCACGCTGGCCGCGCCGCTGGCCTTCGCTGCCGACAGCACGATCGCCATCAGCGGCTATGTGCGCGACAACGCCTGCGCGGTGGCCGGAGAGTCGAAGGAGTTCACCGTCGATTTGCAGGACAACGCCGCGAAGCAGTTTTACGCCGTCGGGGCAACGACCCCGCCGGTGCCGTTCCGTATCGTGCTGTCGCCCTGCGGCACTTCCGTCACCGCGGTGAAGGTCGGCTTCACCGGCGTGGCGGACAGCGTCAATACCAGCCTGTTAAAACTCGACGCCGGCGCCTCGGCGGCGGCGGCGGGAATGGGGGTGGAGATTCTCGACCAGCAGCAGTCCCGGCTGCCCGTCAATGCCCCGTCGTCAGCCATCGCCTGGACCACGCTGACGCCGGGCCAGACCAACATCCTGAACTTTTACGCCCGTCTGATGGCGACCCAGGTGCCCGTCACCGCCGGGCATGTCAATGCGACAGCGACATTCACCCTGGAATTTCAGTAAGCGGAGACTGCAATGAAATGGACCCACGTGGGCTGGCTGCTGGCCGGCCTGTTAACCGCGAGCCCTTCCCTGCGGGCGGCCGATGTCACCCTCACCGTCAACGGGAAGGTGGTGGCCAGACCCTGCACGGTCTCCACCGTCAATGCCACCGTCGAGCTGGGCGATCTTTACACCTTCAGCCTGATCGGCGCGGGCTCGGCATCGGCCTGGCACAGCGTGGCGCTGGATCTCAGCAACTGCCCCGTCGGTACCTCACGGGTGAAGGCCACCTTCAGCGGGACCGCGGACAGCACCGGCTATTACAAAAACCAGGGGACGGCAGGCAATATTCAGCTCGAACTGCAGAGCGAGGACGGCGCCACGCTGAACAACGGCAGCAGCCAGTCGGTACAGGTGGATGAGGCCAGCCAGTCCGCCCGCTTCCCGCTGCAGGTCAGGGCCCTGTCGGTCAACGGCGGCGCCACGCAAGGCACCATTCAGGCGGTGATTAACGTCACCTATACCTACGCCTGAGCCAGGAGAGCATCATGATGAAAAAAATTATCCCTCTGTTCACCACCCTGTTGCTGCTGGGCTGGTCGATAAACGCCTGGTCCTTCGCCTGCAAAACGGCCACCGGCGCGACGATCCCCATCGGCGGCGGTTCAGCCAACGTCTACGTTAACCTGACCCCGGCGGTCAACGTCGGGCAAAACCTGGTGGTCGACCTCTCCACGCAGATTTTTTGCCATAACGACTATCCGGAAACGATCACTGACTACGTGACCCTGCAGCGCGGATCCGCCTATGGCGGCGTGCTGTCGAGTTTCTCTGGCACCGTGAAATATAACGGCACCTCTTACCCCTTCCCGACCACCACGGAAACGGCGCGGGTGATTTACGATTCACGGACCGATAAGCCCTGGCCCGCCGTCCTGTATCTGACGCCGGTCAGCACCGCCGGCGGGGTGGCGATCACCGCAGGATCGTTAATCGCGGTGCTGATCCTGCATCAGACCAACAACTACAATAGCGACTCCTTCCAGTTCATCTGGAACATCTACGCCAATAACGACGTGGTGGTCCCCACCGGCGGCTGCGATGTCTCTGCCCGCGATGTCACCGTCACTCTCCCCGACTACCCGGGCTCCATGGCCGTGCCGCTCACCGTGCACTGCGCGCAGAGCCAGCAGCTGGGGTATTACCTCTCCGGCGCCACCGCAGACAGCGCCCACGCGATCTTCACGAACACCGCCTCCGCCTCGCCGGCGCAGGGGATAGGCGTCCAGCTTACCCGCAACGGCAGCGCCGTGCCGGCGAACAGCACGGTCTCGCTGGGCACCGTCGGAACCTCGCCGGTCAATCTCGGCCTGACGGCGACCTACGCCCGGACCACAGGCCAGGTCACCGCCGGTAATGTGCAGTCGATCATCGGCATTACCTTTGTCTATCAATGATGACCGATGACATCCTCTCTTCCTGCTCGCTGGCCGCCCGGGGGTTGAACCAGCGGATGCTGAACGCGGCGAAGCGGCTGGCGGGGGTAAAAAGCGGGTGGAACATCCCCCGCATATGGCCCCTCGCTTTCCGCGCAGGTAGCCGCCTCGTTCATCAGCAAACTCACGGTCGGCGTTTGAACAGGCATGGGGGGAAGCGATGAGTGACTAATGGCGCGGATGCGCTGGCGAGTGAAAAGCGCACCGGTTTACACCGGTGCCGGTACGTCAGGCGCGAATATCGTCGTATTCGCGGGTGTTATCGAATTCATGTTTGGCAAACGGGCAGAGTGGAATAATCTTCCGCTGCTCCTGGCGCATTTTTTCCACCACCTTCGCCACCAGCTGTTTCCCCACGCCCTGGCCTTTCAGGCTGGGATCGACATCGGTATGTTCGATAATGCTGAGGTGTTCGCCGGTGGGAACAAAAACAATCTCCGCGACCTGGTTACCCTGCGCGTCGTTAACATAAAATTTGTTGTGCCCTTCCAGTATTTCCATCTTCTCCTCGCTTATTTATGACGATATTGCAGGGCGCCGCTCGGGCAGGTATCGATCACCTTCACCACCGTCGCGACATCCACTTCATCCGGGATGATCCACGGCTTACGCTTGAGATTGAACAGCTTCGCGCTGCCGCGCACGCAGTTCCCGGAATGCTGACAGATCGCCGTATTAAAGTAGACGTCGATTTTCTCCCCGGTGTAGGCCCGGTAGCCGGCTTCCAGTAATTCCTTATCCATGACATTGCCTCGGTCTTGTTTTATGACTTTCAGGCTAAGCATAGCCCTCCCCGTGACGGCTGACTATGCGCAAGTCGGTAATGGGCGTCAGGAGAGGGATTTGGCGCATCCTCCCGCTCTTCCGGCGCGCACGGATCCCGCAGTCAACGAACGGTTGACTTTCATTCCCGCAACGAGGCGATTACACTCATGACACACTGGTAAGAGCACTCAGGGATGTTCCATTGAATCATATTGCCACCATAGCCCGCCCGGCGCGGCTACTGCTCGTCTTGCCGCTCACCGGCTGCTCACTCTCACCAGCGATCCCGGTATTGGGTGCCGCGTTCCCCGGCTGGTTTTTCTGCTTGTTGGGCGGCGCGTTTTTACTCATCCCCTGCCATATCCTGATTACCCGTAACGGCTGGCAGCCGCGCTTTTCTCCCCTGGTCTTCAGCTATGTCGCGCTGATGTTCCTGTTCGCCACGCTGCTGTGGTTTCTGTTTTTTGTTCACTGATCGCTTATGACTACTTCCCGCACTCCCCTGTTACGCAAGAAATGGCCTCTGCTGGCGCTGGTCCTCGCCGCCATCCTGGCGCTGATCTTGGTTATCTGGCAGTTGCAAACGTCGCCGGAGACCAATGACGCCTATGTCTATGCCGATACCATCGATGTGGTGCCCGAGGTCAGCGGACGCATCGTGGAGATGCCCATCCGCGATAACCAGCGGGTGAAAAAAGGCGATCTGCTGTTCCGCATCGACCCCCGTCCCTATCAGGCGATGCTCGATGACGCGAAAGCCCGGCTGACGACCCTCGACGCGCAGATTATTCTGACCCAGCGCACCATCAAAGCGCAGGAGTATAACGCCCAGTCGGTAGCGGCCGCCGTCGAGCGCGCCAGAGCGCTGGTCAAGCAGACCACCTCCACGCGCATCCGCCTTGAACCGCTGGTGCCGCAGGGGTTTGCCTCGCAGGAAGATCTCGATCAGGCGCGCACCGCCGAGAAAGCGGCGCGGGCGGAGCTGGAAGCCACGCTGCTGCAGGCCAGACAGGCCTCGGCGGCCGTGACCGGCGTGGATGCCATGGTGGCGCAA
The DNA here is from genome assembly GCF_048822715.1 of Klebsiella sp. C239. Lineage (NCBI taxonomy): Bacteria > Pseudomonadati > Pseudomonadota > Gammaproteobacteria > Enterobacterales > Enterobacteriaceae > Klebsiella > Klebsiella sp. C239. Next base: position 399,925 of record NZ_JBMEZK010000002.1, read on the forward strand.
CGCGCCGGGATCCTGGCGCAAATCGCCCTCGCCGAACTGCATCTGGAATTTACCGAAGTGCGCGCGCCGTTCAACGGCGTGGTAGTGGCGCTGAAAACCACCGTCGGCCAGTACGCCTCGGCGCTGAAGCCGGTCTTCACCCTGCTGGATGACGACCGCTGGTATGTGATCGCGAACTTCCGCGAGACCGATCTGAACAACGTGCGCCCCGGCGTGGCGGCGCGGATCACCGTGATGACCAACCACAACCGGACCTTTAACGGGGTGGTCGATTCGGTCGGCTCCGGGGTCCTGCCCGAAGGCGGGAGCGTCATCGAAGGCCTGCCGCTGATCCAGAAAAGCATTAACTGGGTCCACGTCTCGCAGCGCTTCCCGGTGAAAATCGCCGTCAGCGATCCCGATCCGGCTCTGTTCCGCATGGGCGCCTCGGCCAGCGCCGTGCTGCAGCCGTAGCCGGGCGACGCGATGTTTCCTCTCGCCCATTTTTTACGCCAGGAACTGCGCGACGCGCCGGGACGCGCCAGCTACACGCTGCGCCTGACGCTGAGCTGTGCGGTGCTCATCACCCTGTTCATGACCCTGCAGATCCCCTTCCTGGCCGTCGCGCTGATCGTCGTGTTCTACGTCAGCCAGCCTAACGTGTTGATGATTAAGTTAGTCAGCGTGGTCTTTTTTGTCACCGTCAGCGTGGCGCTCGGCGGCGTGCTGCTGATCATCAAGTGGACCTATGACTACCCGCTGATCCGCCTGGCGGCCTCCGTGGCGCTCTTTTTCTGCGCCATCTATCTGATGCGGGTGCTGGGCAAGCTGGGACTGGCCTTTTTCGTGGTGGCGCTGGCGGTGATTTACGCCCAAACCTTCCCGTCGATGACCAGCCAGAGCGAGATCCTGGTGCGTCTGCTGCTCTGGCTGTGGGTGGCGATTAACACCGCGATCCTTGTCACCCTGCTGGTCAACGCCTGTTTTCAGCAGGCCTTTCCCGGCAACCAGTTTAAGGCGCGTCTGGCGGAGATGCTGCAGTCGGTCGCCAGCCGGCTGGCGACCCCGGGCGGAGAAACGCCACCGACCTTCGGCGAGACCGCCGCGCAGTTCAACCAGCTGCAGTCGCTGTTCGCCCAGGCCTGCCGGGCGACGCCGGAGATCGCCGCCGATCCGCAGGCCTGGCGCTCGCGGCTGGCCGCAACCCTGCGCTGCTACCAGCTGGCGGCGCTGCTGCAAGCGGACGAGGCCGATAGCGACGATCGCCTGCTGCTGTCGCAGGCGGTACTGCAGCTGAAGAGCGCCCTTAGCGAGGGGCCGTTTGACGGCGCCATTCCCCCCCTGGCGCTCAGCGGCCGCGGCGCCAATCGCGCCGTTCTGCAGGAGATGGCTGCCCTTCTGCAGCAGCTGGCCCAGGGTGAGCCGGTGGCCCTGCCGCAGGGCGAGGTGGAAAAACCGCCTCTGCTGGCGCCGGACGCCTGGCGCAACCCGGCGTATCTCCATTTTGCGCTCAAGACCCTGCTGGCGACGCTAATCTGCTATGTCTTCTATACCGCTGCCGACTGGCAGGGGCTGCACACCATTATGCTGAGCTGCGTGATCGTCGCCCAGCCCGGGCTGGGCGCCACGATGCAGAAGACGTGGCTGCGCATCGGCGGCGCGCTGCTCGCCACTCTGCTGGCGCTGCTGTTAATCGTCTTTGTCCAGCCCTGGACCGACTCGCTGTCGGGGCTGCTGGCGATGTCCCTGCCGGTGCTGGCGCTGGCGGCCTGGATTGCCGCCGGCTCGGAGCGTATCGCCTACGCCGGGATCCAGATTGGTTTCACCTTTGCGCTGGCCTTCCTCAGCTGGTTTGGTCCGCTGACAAACCTCACCGAGCTGCGGGACCGGGTGCTGGGCATCCTGCTTGGGGTGCTGGTCTCCTCCATTGTCCATTTGTATCTCTGGCCGGACAGCGAAGCGCCGCAGCTGAAATCGCGCCTCGCCGGACTCTATCGCCGGCTGGCGGACTGCCTCGCCGCCCCGCACGATGCGGTGCCGCTGGCCCCTCTGTTTGTCGCCTTCACCGACAGCGAAGCGCTGATCCATCGGGTTCGCGCCGAACCGCTGGGTACGTATGCCCACCCCTGGCCCCAGGCGAAAGACTGGCCGGTGCGCGCCACCCTCGCCCGGGCCGAGGAGATCGCCCGCCTCAGCGAAGGGTACCGGCTCAACGCCGCGCCGGGAGACCCGACCCTGACCCGCTGCGCCGAACAGCTGCGGCGCTACGCCGAACGTATCGAACAGGAGGCGACAGCGCCTGCCGAGCAGCTGGCCGCCGACCTGACTAACCCCTTTGGCCCGGCGCTGGCCGCCGCGCTGGCCGCCCTGCCCGACTGGGGCCCGACACCGATAGCGACTGAGCAACAGGCTAAAACGTCATGATGATCCTTCCTTTCTCCGCGCGGCTGCGCGGCACTCTCCTTACCCTGACGCTGACGCTGCTCAGCGGCTGCGCGCTGATCCAGGACGAGCCAGCCCAGGTCGCCATCGTCAATCCGCAGCAGGCCCAGCTGGCGCAGGTGATCCACCTGGCGAATAGCGACTGGCCGGCAGCCCGCTGGTGGGAGGCCTATGAGGATCCTCAGCTTAATATGCTGATCAACCGGGCGCTGCAGAACTCGCCGACCATGCAGGCCGCCCGGCTGCGCATCTCTCAGTCGCAGTCCACGGTGGAACTCGCCCAGTCGGCGATGGGCCTGCAGGCCACCGCCGTCGCGGCGCAAAACCGCCTGCGGATCACCGACAAATCCTTTAGCTGGCCCTACTCCTACTCCCTGCCGGTGGATAAGAACGGTCCCTGGTATACGCTGAACACCGTTGGCGTCGGGGCGCAGCTGAATATCGATCTCTGGGGAGCCGATCGCGCCCGGGTTGCCGCCGCCATTGGCGAGAAAAACGCCCGGCTGGCGGAGACCGCCGGCATTGAGCTCGACATCGCCAGCAGCGTGGCGCAGCTCTATTTCGCCATGCAGGCGACGTTCCAGAAAATCGCGCTGCTGCAGGACCTGGAAGGCATTGCCCAGTTCTCGGTGGCGGCCCACGAGCATCGGACCCAACGCGGCGTGGAAGACAGCGTGGATGTGGCCAACGCCCAGGCCGAGCAGCTCGCCGCCCGCCAGCAGATCATCAGCGCCGAGGGGACGCTGACCCAGTATCGTGAAACCCTGCGGGCGCTGATCGGCGCCGATGCGCAAAGCATGCCGGCGATCCATCCGGTGGCGCTGCCTGCGCTCCAGGAGACGCTGCCGCCGTCGCTCTCTTTCGAGCTGCTGGCCCGCCGCCCGGACCTGCAGGCGCTGCGCGGGTATGTGACCGCCTCCCTGAGCCAGGTCGATGCGGCGAAAGCGGCGTTTTATCCCCATTTTGATATCAAAGCGTTCTGGGGTTATAACGCCCTGAGCGTCGGGGATCTGTTTAAGTCCTCTTTCCAGCAGATCAACCTGCTGCCTGGGCTCTATCTGCCGATCTTCGACGGCGGTCGTCTGAACGCCAATCTGCAGTCGGTGCGCACCGCCAGCAATATTCTGATCAAACAGTACAACCAGGCGGTGTTGGACGCGGTTCGCGATGTCGCCATCAGCTCCAGCCAGCTTAACGACCTGAATCAGCAGCGCGCGCTGCAGCAGCTGAAGGTCACCGCGGCGCAGACCACCACCGACAGCGCTCGCGCCCATTATCAGCGCGGCCTGCTCAGCCGCTACGCCGCCGAAGAGGCCCGGCGGGCGGTCCTTGCCCAGCAGCTGTTGCTGCTGGATATTGAGGCCCAGCGGTTGAGCACCGACATTACCCTGATCAAAGCCCTGGGCGGCGGCTACCGCGGCCAGTAACAAAAATGGCTTCCCCGGTGGGGAAGCCATTAAACCGTCTTCAGGGATTGCCCGGCGGCGCTGCGCTTGCGCGGGCCTACGGCCAACCGCATAACGGGTTGATATTGTCGTCTTTCGTAGGCCGGGTAAGGCGAAAGCCGCCACCCGGCAGAAATGCGGGCACAATAATGAAACAGGTTTGTCATCAGCCAGAATGCCTTCCCCGGTGGGGAAGCCATTAAACCGTCTTCAGGGATTGCCCGGCGGCGCTGCGCTTGCGCGGGCCTACGGCCAACCGCATAACGGGTTGATATTGTCGTCTTTCGTAGGCCGGGTAAGGCGAAAGCCGCCACCCGGCAGAAATGCGGGCACAATAATGAAACAGGTTTGTCATCAGCCAGAATGCCTTCCCCACCGGGGAAGGCATTAAACAGAAGACGCGGGGTTGATGCGCGGCGATTACACCAGGGCGCGCAGTTCTTCCCGCATGTAGGTGGAAAAGAATTCCGGATGCTTAATCACCAGCCGTTCGCCGGCGGCGACCCGTTCAGCCCACTCCGCCACTTTGTCGGTAAACCCGGCGCTCCAGCCTTGCTGCTGACCGCGCTCAGCGACGTCGGCCGGGCTGGCTGGCACGCCCAGCTCTTTCAAATATTTGAGAATTCCCTTCGCGGTACTTTCATCCATAGACTGTGGTACTGGCTCAGACGTATTCATACCACCAATGAAATCCAATGCTTTATCAATGACTGCTGGCATAGGTGTGTCCTTATATTAACCACATAGTAAACCTGACTACACTATGGACCGGAAAGCGACGTGATTTCAAAGAACACGCTCACGTTATGGGACATCGCGCATTCAGAAAAGGGGATTTTGCACTGCCGGGGCGGGGGTTGGACAAAAAACAAGCCGGTCCCGCGGGACCGGCCTGGGGGTCGCGTCAGGCGTTGCTGACGGATTTTTGCGCGCCGCTGGACTGACTGTTCTCCAGCATCCGGCGGACCGGGACAATCAGCACGGCCAGCACGGCGGCGCAGATCAGCAGCGCGATGGAGCAGCGGGCGAAGAGGTCCGGCAGCAGCGACAGCTGATCGGCCTTCACGTGACCGCCAATCAGGCCCGCCGCCAGGTTACCCAGCGCGCTGGCGCAGAACCACAGCCCCATCATCTGGCCGCGCATTCTCTCCGGCGCCAGCAGGGTCATGGTCGCCAGGCCAATCGGGCTCAGGCACAGTTCGCCGAGCGTCAGCATCAGGATGCTGCCCACCAGCCACAGCGGCGACACACCGGCCCCGCCGTTGTTCAGGACGTTCTGCGCCGCCAGCATCATCAGGCCAAAGCCCGCCGCCGCGCACAGGATGCCAATGACGAATTTGGTCATGCTGCCCGGACGAACGTTTTTACGCGCCAGCGCTGGCCACGCCCAGCTGAATACCGGGGCGAGGAGAATGATAAATAAGGCGTTAATCGACTGGAACCAGACCGCGGGGATCTCAAAATCGCCGATCATCCGGTTGGTATAGTCGTTAGCAAACAGGTTGAATGAGGTCGGTTTCTGTTCAAATGCCGACCAGAAAAAGGCCGCCGAGACCAGCAAAATAAAGCACACCAGCAGGCGCGCCCGCTCTTTACGGTTCAGGCCGGCGAAGACGAACAGCCAGATGAAATAGAGCGCTACGGAAGCGGCAATCACATAGACCAGCACGCTGGCCACCGCCACCGGGTTAATCACGATCGTGCCCAGGCTAATGAGCGTGACCAGCACAGCCACTCCCAACGCCAGCGCCAGCAGCCACGCCCCAACGCCATTCTTTTTCGCCACCGGGCTGTTCCAGGTGGAATCGAGGCCGACCTCTGCGTCATAGCGCTTCATCGACGGCACGGCAAAGACACGGAAAATGATCAGCGCCACCAGCATCCCGATCCCCCCGATGCCGAAGCCCCAGTGCCAGCCATGGGATTTAATCAGCCAGCCGGAGATCAATGGCGCGATAAACGAGCCGATGTTGATCCCCATGTAGAACAGCGAGAAACCGCCGTCGCGGCGCGCGTCGCCTTTTTTATACAGAGTGCCGACCATCACCGAGATACAGGTTTTAAACAACCCGGAACCGAGGACGATAAACATCAGGCCGATAAAGAACAGGTCGTTGCCCAGCCATGCCGACAGGGCGATCGACAGGTGCCCGAGGGCGATCAGAATCGAGCCGTACCAGACGGCGCGCTGCTGGCCAAGCCAGTTATCCGCCAGCCAGCCGCCCGGCAGCGCGGCCAGATACATACTGCCGGCAAAAATCCCGACGATCGCCGAGGCGTTCTCCCGCGCCAGCCCCATTCCGCCGTCGTAAACCGTCGCCGCCATAAACAGGATCAGTAAGGGGCGGATGCCGTAAAACGAGAAGCGCTCCCACATTTCGGTGAAGAACAGGGAGCCCAGCGGATAAGGATGGCCGAAAAAGGTACGGCTTTCGTTTTTATTAACAGAGGAATGCATAAATTCTCCAGATAAGGTGCACCGCAGCGCAAGTTAACCGTATAAAGCGGGCTGACGATTTATAATTTGTTTGTCTTAACATCAGGAACAAGCATTTTTAACCATTTGATAACCATGCAGTGGTTTTGTCCAGCCCCTTACCTTCCCTTTTTAGATGAAAAGTCGACTAACATCTAGTTTTATAGATTTAATGCTCGCAAAAGCGCAAACGGCGTTGACATTATGCCATTGTAAAGAATACATAATTTTATTTATTAAAAACAGTAAGTTGATTGAGTAACAAAGGACAAAAACCGTCGGTGCAGGCAGGGCATATAACGACAGGAAAAGTAAGGGAAACGGGGCTGAGGAGGCAGAAATAGCGCTAAGGGAGAATATTGTTCAGCCATCCAGGTGTTTCACACCCGGAGAGCCTCCCGCGAGGCAGGATGCACATGGCTTGCCGGCTGCTACAGCCGGCGCCATTTTGCGCGCTATTTCACACGCTGCCCCGTCCGATCAATGACGCGCTCACCGTCTTCCTTCACGAAGGCGCCTTTTTGCGGCGCCGTCAGGATCTCCAGCACCACCTCTGACGGGCGGCAGAGCCGGGTGCCCCGCGGCGTCACCACGATCGGACGGTTGATCAGGATCGGATGCTGGAGCATAAAGTCGATTAACTGGTCATCTGTAAACCGGTCTTCCGCCAGGCCCAGCGCATCGTAGGGTTCGACGTTTGCCGCAGCAGCGCCCGCACCGGGATCGCCATCGCGGCGATCAGCTGGCGTAGTTCATCACGCGACGGCGGCGTCTCCAGATAATAGATAATGGTGGGCTCAGCGCCGCTGTTGCGGATCAGCGCCAGGGTATTACGCGAGGTGCCGCATTCAGGGTTATGGTAAATGGTGATGCTCATAGCACGTTCTCATGGCTGATTGAAGGAGAGACGCAGCGCCAGCGCGGCCAGCGTTACCAGCAGCACCGGCAGGGTCATGGTGATGCCGCAGCGAAAATAATACCCCCAACCGATGGTGATGTGCTTTTGCGCCAGCACATGCAGCCAGAGCAGCGTGGCCAGGCTACCAATCGGCGTGATTTTGGGCCCCAGATCGCAGCCGATAACGTTGGCATATATCATGGCCTCTTTGATCGTCCCTGTTGCCGCGCTGCCATCGATCGACAAGGCGCCGAGCAGCACGCTGGGTATATTATTCATGATCGAAGAGAGGAAGGCCGACAGGATACCGGTGCCCAGCGTCGCGGCCCAGAGCCCGCGCTCCAGCCGATCCCTAACCCACGCGGCTGCCAGATCACCAGCACCAGGGTCAGGACAAAAATCGCACCTGCAAGCAACATCGTTCCCCCACCAATCACATTCGAAAAATCATATATGTTAAGATAAATTTTTTACCGACAACCCGGCTCGTCAGTCAGTCTGCTGACCATCAGCCGCACCTCGTCCTGCTGACTTAGCCAGACCTGCTCAATCACCTGCGCCGCCCAGGCCGGCATCTGCGGAGAGAGGCGATAATGGACCCACTTACCCTGTTTTCGATCCAGCAGCAGCCCGCTCTCCCGCAGCATTGCCAGATGGCGGGAGATCTTGGGCTGGGACTGGGCGAGCGCCATACAGAGATCGCACACGCACAGCTCTCCCCGCGCCTTGAGCAACAGCACGATCCCCAGCCGGGTTTCATCGGCGAGGTTTTTGAACAGTTGCAGGGGCAATAAAGACATGGTTTCTCCTCAAGCGTGACGGACAGCATACGGGACCACGAACAAAGATCAATATGCATTCGAAAAAACATATGTGTTTTTCACAGCCGCGATAAATCTCCATACCATTGCAACATGTGCCTCCTGCTCAATAGCACGCAAAAATGCCGCGTTTTCTTTTAACCATCATCGAAATGTGTCAGGCTGAAGATCCCATCGGATTGACAGGGTTTTCAGGATGAGTACGATTTATGTGGTTGTATTAACATATATAAAACCGCTCGAAGAGATTGACAGCGCGATCCCCGCGCACGTCGAATGGCTCAAAAAAGGCTATGCTGACGGCCTCTTTCTCGCCTCTGGCCGCCGCCTTCCCCGCACCGGCGGGGTGATTCTGGCGAAATGTGACAGCCGGGAAATTCTGGAATCGCGTCTGAGCCAGGATCCCTTCCAGCAGCTGGGTCTCGCCCATACGGAGATTATCCCCTTTGAGGCCAGCATGGCGTCCCCCGCGCTGCAGACGCTGTTATAAGCCTGTCCCGGAGGAAACATGCAGCCGTCCTTTCACTGGATCAATGAACCTGCCGAGTGGCGCCGCGATACCGACGGCCTGACGGTGATCACCGATAAGCATACCGATTTCTGGCGTCATACCTGGTATGGCTTCGAGCGCTTCTCCGGCCATCTTTATGCCGCTGAGGTGGAGGGCGATTTTACCCTGCAGGCAAAAATCTGTGCGGATTTCACCACGCTTTACGACCAGGCCGGGCTGATGATGATGACGGACGAGCAGACCTGGCTGAAGGCGGGAATTGAATTCAATGACGATGCCCCGGCCATCGGCAGCGTACTGACGCTGAATCACTCCGACTGGGCCACCGGGCTTTTTCCCGGCGACCCACGCACCTTCTGGCTGCGTCTGACCCGCAAAGGCGATGCGTTAAGGCTGCAGTATTCGACCGACGGCGAGCGCTGGCAGCTGCTGCGGCTCGGCTACTTTCCGCCAGGCCCGGTGAAAGCCGGCGTCATGTGCTGCTCACCGGAGCGCGGCGGACTGGCGGTTGCCTTTCTGGATATTCAGCTTTCCCCACCGCTGGACAAAGCACTGCACGATCTGAGCTGAACGCTAGCGGGAAGACCCGACTTTCTCTGCATCCTGGGGGCCAGGATTGCAGGTTCGCGGGTCCCGGGCAGATAAAATTGGCCGTGCTTATCGGGATCGGTGCCGCCCGGGCACCCTGCCCGGCCCGAGGAGTTATCGCTATCGCCACCGTCTGAACCGTTGCCGCCGTCGGCGCCCGATATTACCGACTGGCCGTGATAACCATGCGCTGCAGTGGCTGAAAACGCCACCAGCGCGAACACACAGACCATTAAGCGTCTGCCCATTGCTGCCTCTCCCTTAGTGAAATTCCCCGCCCATCGCGTTGACGATGGGATAAGCCGTTGCACGGCAACATGCGCCGCGATTAAAAAAACGCTTTATCCACAGGGAGTATAGGGTTAAGGCAGAGGGAAAGACAGGGCCGGCGCCTTCAGACATTTCGCACGCAAAATAGCCTTCATTCCGCGGTATGCGCTATCAGAAAATCAATCAGGGCTTTCACTCTTTCGGACGCTGACATTCACGCGGTCTCCCCGGCGCTGGCACGCTTTGGCCGTGAGGCCATCAGCAACGACCTCTGGCAACGTGACGCCCTGTCCGCCCGCGACCGTAGCATCATGACCATGGCGATGCTGATTGCCCGCAACCAGCCAGGCGAGCTGAAGCACTATATTGCCGTCGCGCTCGATTGCGGCGTGACGCCCGCGGAAGTGTCAGAGATCATTACTCACCTCGCCTTCTACGCTGGCTGGCCCAATGCGATGTCAGCCGTCAGCGTCGCTAAAGCCATCTTTGTAGCCAGGGGCGTGACGGCAGAGGCCCTGCCCGCCGCCTCGCCAACGCTGCTGCCTCTCAATGAACAGGTAGAGAAACAGCGTGCAGAGACCGTGGAGAAAAATGTCGGTCCCATTTCGCCTGGCCTGGTTAAATTTACCGCCGACCCGCTGTTTCTCGACCTCTGGCAACGGCCCGCGCTTACGCCCCGCGACAGAAGCCTGGTGACGGTCAGCGCGTTAATCGCCGCCGGACAGAGCGCGCAGATTGGCTACCACCTAAACAGAGCGATGGATAATGGGCTTTCGGCTGAAGAGGCCGGAGAAGTGGTCGCCCAGGCGGCGTTCTACGCGGGATGGCCAAATGCGTTTACCGCTGCTCCTGTGGTCGGTGAGGTATTGCGAGCGCGCGAAAGCAAAGCTGAATAAAAAAGGATAAAGGACAGGAAAGCTGTCCTTTATTTATCGTTAATAGTTAGCTTAAAGGTAGCACGAGGGCTTTCGATTAAATCTCGCGGAAAGGACATAAACGGTCTATCGAAGTATGGAGACTTCGATCGTGAGTCTGTTCAGAGCGCTCATTGAGAAAATTTCCGTTCCGTATGCCGTCATGAGTCTCATCCTTTGAAAGCAGCGATCGCTGTGGCGAGACTGTAGCGCGGACATGTCTATTTGGTCAGAGATCGCCATCTCAATTTAGCTACTACACCGCTACTTCGCTTAATTTATTTTATCTTAAATATCAATTAATTGTATTATCAATTTAATATAAGTTGATGTTATAGCAATCGCTATACAGGCTCCTTAGTCATGACTGACCTCCCCCCACCGCATATCGCAAGAATTTGCTTTCTCAGCCAGCGGTGACCGGGGTCGCGTTCCATTCTTGGGTGCCACATCTGCGATACCGTAATACGACGGCTTTTGAACGGCAGCTCGAAAACGTGTACCTGGTCCGTTACCTGCTGATTGAGTAAATAGAGTGCGGGTATCATGGCGATAAGATCCGATTCCAGCGCCACGGACAGTGCTGTCGGAAATCCCGGTACGACGCTCGCAATTTTACGTTTTGTCCCCAGTTCGGCCAGCGCATCGTCAACGGATCCGTGCAACGCGCCCTCGGGTGACGCTACCACATGGCCCCAGGCGACATAATCACCCACGCCTATTTCTGCCTGCTTAGCCAACGGGTGCCCTTTACGCACAACGCCAACAAACCGATCCTCAAACAGTCGCTGCAGCCGTATTTCTGGCCCCATATTACTCTGAACGCCAATCTCCAGATCAACCAGCCCTTCCCGAATATAGCGCGACGTTTTTTCCGGCTTAGGCGCGAAGCGTATACAGACGTCCGGCGCGGCGTCGGCAACCGCTGCGATGAGCGCAGGCCCAAACGCCACCACAAAACCATCGTTTGCCCTGATGGTAAAAAGACGCGCCAGACTTCGCGCGCAGAACGTTTCAGTTGAGGGCTGCAATACCGCCCTGGCATCGTGCACTGCACGCCTGGCGCGATCCCGGGTCGCTTCGGCCCACGGGGTCAGTACCATGTTACGCCCGGCGCGCACCAGGATCGGGTCTCCTGTGACATCGCGTAACCTGCTTAATGTCCGGCTCATGGCTGAGGTGCTGAGGTTCAGACGACGTGCCGCACCTGCGACACTCGCTTCACTCAGCAATATGTCGAGTGCTACCAGCAAATTAAAATCGGGATCAGACATTCCCCTTTCTCCCAGCACATTAAGATAAGGCGTTTGATGCAACAATAAAGTGAAAATAGTGCGCCTTCCGCCCGGTAAAAGCCATCTTTATAGTTTTGTCATCCATACACTCTTCTCAGAGGACAAATGATGACGCTCTTTTCCAGCCAACCCGGCGACGAAGGACTGCCTGGCCCGGCGCGCGCACGGGTGATGGCCGCAATAATGACCACCACCTTAATGGGCGTGTTTGATGGCACCATGATCAACATTGCCCTGCCCTCAATGGCTCAGGATTTGCAGGTACCTGCCGGTATTGCCGTCTGGTTCGCCAACGGGTATCTGCTGGCGGCTGCGATGACGCTGGCGATATTCGCGGCGCTTGCGGCCCGTCTGGGTTATCGCCCCGTATTTCTGGCGGGCCTGACGACCTTTACCCTGACATCACTGGGTTGCGCGCTGGCGAATAAGCCCGAAGTGCTTATCGGTATGCGCGTGCTTCAGGGGATCGGCGGCGCGGCGACGCTGAGTATTGCCCCCGCAATACTCAGGTCCGTATTTCCCGGGCGATTACTTGGCCGCATTCTGGGGTTCCATGCCCTGCTCATTGCCTCCAGCTCCGCTATCGGCCCGGTATTGGGCGGTACGATCCTTCACACCCTGAGCTGGCAATGGCTGTTTGCGATAAACGTTCTTCCCGGCACCCTCGCCTTACTGCTGGCGGTCAGAGCGCTGCCGCGTGATGCGATCCGTATGCAGGCGCCCTTCGACACCCTGGGCGCCATATTGTCGGCGCTGCTGTTGGGTTCGACGATCATGGCGGCGAACAGCCTACAGAACGCTACTTCTCAATTCGGCAGCCTTTGCTGGATGGCTCTCGCTGCGCTGAGCGGCATGGCTTTTATCTGGCAAATCCGCCGCACGGGTCATCCCTTACTGCCGCCGAGCATGTTTAAAAATGAACGTTTTACCCTCGCGGCTTTCACATCGATGGTTGCTTTTGTCAGCCAGGGGATCACCTTTATTGCGCTACCCTTCCTGTTTCAGAGCGAATACGGCTACAGTCCGGTAGTGTCTGCCCTGCTGTTTACGCCGTGGCCGTTAGGGATCGTGCTGATTGCGCCGCATGCAGGCCGTTGGGCGGACACGATATCAGCCCCGGCGATATCCACCCTGGGGCTGGTGATATTTGTCGTCGGTTTGATCCTGCTGGCGACGTTACCCGCCAGCCCTCCAATGTGGGATATCTGCCTGCGAAGTCTGGTGTGCGGAATAGGGTTTGGCTGCTTTCAGAGTCCCAATAACCGGGAAATGCTCTCAAACGTTATTCGTGAGCACGCGAGTTATGCGTCCGGAGTTTTATCCATTATGCGCACTTTCGGGCAGTGCCTGGGAGCCGCCGCCGTAGGCGTTCTGCTGGCAGCAGATGAAAGGTCAATTCATGTTGCGCTGTGGAGCGCCGCCGCGGCCTCTGCGGTATCGGTCGTCGTCAGCGCGAGCCGGTTGCGTAAAATCACTCATCCTGCGGAAACAGGATAAGTGCGAAAATATCACTAAACGCTACTACTCCAGCGCCAGCAGCGCAAAACGCCGATCCCGCAACCAAAGAGGAGTCCTCCGTCGGAGTTTAATAGACTAACAGAATGCTATAACTTCTTATTTATCAAGGGAAAATTGAGTTGGGTAGACTTCAGAAGACTTGAGTTTGGAGCGGGCGAAGGGAAATCACTCCCGCTCCAAAGTTCTCGTAATCCCATGGATTTATTAACAAAAACGTGATGCATTGTAGGAGGGTTTTGTAGGAGGAACTACAACGTTTTGCAAACCGCTTCACTCCAGAACGCTGATAAGTTTTAGCGCGTCATTTCTGACAGAATCTTGCATTCGCTCAGAGTCAGCGATCAACGCCAAAGCCTCAATACTTAAACCATCCCTGATCACTTTTCGCGCTTTACTGAGACGGCTCCGGCAACTTTTCTCTGTATAACCCTCACGTAAGTGCATTTGCTCAATGATATAAGCGCTTGGTAAATTTGAATCGGCAAAATGATGGTAGTAGTTTACGAAGCACTCCATCCCAATAGCCTTAAGGAGGCTGACCAGGGTAACACTACTCGTTATCTTCTCTGGTTGATTCAAAACCTCTTTCATAGGTTCGGGTGGAAGGGTTTGCATAGCCGCTTCATTGACTGAAGCCGAACTCCTGACAATCAAGTCTTCTTTGATGGAACTAACTCGGGGATCAGTAAGAATCACGCCCTTGAGGTTTACGATATGTGCGTTAACGTGGTCACTATGCCGTGCATAATCTCGTATTACTTCATGTGGGATTTTGTAAGCATCAAGAATGTTGTAAGTCTCATCGAAAATAACCGCGATTAAATAATCAAAATCGGCTGCCTCATAGTTACGCAAGGCACTAAGCTGCCGGGAAGGATTATCCGGCGTAACTCTCCTAGCTTTGATCTGCACTTTCAGGCCATCAGCATCAATAGCATCAGCGCCCGCCGACGAATTACTGAGAAGAGTCATACCCAGTGCTTTAGAAACCAGCCATTCAGCATAGTCGCCAACAGGATTATTCTTGGTGCGAATGACACCTCTAAAACGCAACTGCGTTAATATTTCGGAATGAAGTGACAGTAACTCAAGATTATTCAGCGCATTTAGCCAATCATATGATATTAAATAATTATTTTTCAAAAATACTCTCCACTGCCGAAGTGAAATGCCACTGTAACGCCTACGTAACGCACCTGGATTTTGATGTTTTGTCGACTCTTATAGAAGAGTAAGACTGATTCATAGGTGTCTCACCTTTTGCCAAAGAAGACTGTTCATTAATACAGCATCCAGAATTCATAAACTTACACTTACTTCACTTTCTCAGTTTGCCCCACCGCACTGCCGAAACAATGCCCCAGTTGCCACTGGTATTGGGCCTACGCCATTTTGCTGTCTCCATGCTACGGAGATACTCAAGAGCTTCAGAAAACGTGCCAAAACGCTTCTGAGCCGCTTTATCACCTACGCCAAACGAACCATCACGGGAGCTCGCCAAACCGGGGTGAAAACAGGAACCATCGGCTGCATATGGAACCAACAGTTCCGGATCGTTATCTTCAGATGAGTCAGACGCTAACAACTGCCACGGCTCAACACTGAGAGCGTTGGCCAGCACCTCAATCGCATCCAAAGACGCATTAGAACCGCCGCGTTCAATGCGGCTCATATAGCTACGAGCAAACCCACACCGATCGGCAAAGGCTTCTTGGCTCATTCCGGTGGCAATGCGCAACTCTTTTACTCGTTGTCCAAACAGTTTTCTCAGGGTCATTTTCATGCCCTGAATTTGCGCAGATGTCCACTAAAGAGCCACGCTCCAATAGTGACATTTTGAATCAATGGTCTATGATGCGATAACTGACACCGCTGGGGTGGATTCTGAGGGGTAACAACATGTCAAAAACACGACTTAGTAAGCCCGGTTTTTCAGCCAAGTCTGTGCTGACCATTATGTTAATCGCTGCGTCATCTGGATCTTATGCAGCAGAAAGCATCGATCAACTGGCGACGCGCATCGGTATGGATCACTTCCGGGAAGCAATCAAAAAGGGTGATCGCAGCGCCTTCAAAACGCTGCCGGCAAAAGGCTATAAAAACGGACTTACCGGGTTGCTCATCAAAACTAACACCTACATTAACCCCGAATACAGCTTTGCTGATTGCGATACGGACACCGTTATTATCTCGGTGCAAGAACACAAAACACTCCCTGGTTGCCGCATATCTCTAAAGCTAGCGACTAAAGATGCTGACGGTAGCTATCACGATAATGGCATTCGCATCGAATACGGTATTGCGACCGGCTCCAAAAAGTTTATCGCCAACAATTCAATGTGGGCTCAACATGTCATCAACGGTGACAAAGTGCTTGAAGGCGTCCTCCATCCGGACAAAACGAGTCACAACAAAGATCAAATGTGCACGGGTATGGCACAATTCACTGCAAACGTAACCGAAGGCCGAAACAGTGGAATGATGAAAGGAGAATATTATCAGCGACTTGATAATATGAACGGTAAGTCAGGCGTCACACCTCAAATGATCACACTCTATAAGAGCTTTGTTGACTATGTGTATGATCATCCAAGACAAGATGCTAAGGTTTCTGCGGCATTTATTTACGCTAACTGCCTGAATAATTTCTAATTATGCTCTGGATTTAGAAGTTAGCCTAAGAGCATGCTTTGGAACAAACCTCTCTGGTTAATTCACTCTTGAAGGATAACTAAGAGGGCGAGACACATTTAGAACAAGCAAAGAAATACCGCTACTTTGCACAACTTCGTTGCGATCTTGCCCTATGTGTGTCTTCATAATTTTTTCTTCATCTTTCAATATTTTCATGAAATACTTGGAAAAAACCACATTTGAGAGATGAGTGTATGAGCGTTGGCATTGTCACATTTCACAAGCATACCCAGCTTGGTTTTTACCGTTACGGTCATGATGATTACTGTGAGCCACTTGAAATGGATGCCCTTCTCTCATCTCTCCATGTGTGGTTTCAGGATAGAGTGTCACTTGAAGACACGCTTCTTTGGGATGACGAAACTCCTGGCTACTCTCATCGTAAAAAGGTTTATCTAAAATCAATCGAAAAAGATGAGGAGACTGGCGAGTATATTCTTGTCCTTTGGAGAGCGGTGGGAAGTGGCGATGGTGTTTACGGCATTAAAGCTGATGCGCGACTTGATGACAACACTTTATATGATGCTAATAATGCAGCAGATGGAGCGCGAGTCATTTGGGGTGAAGCCTCCTATTACTGGTTTATCCCATCTAAAAACTTGTTTGCGTCCATCCGATTCTCTAACTCAATCGCAGATACTAACCTGATGAATTTATTTTTCAGGGATTTTGTCTGTTTACACGCAGACATAAGAGAAAAAAGACGAGAAGTTAAAGAGGGAAAAACAGGAGCTTACACAAGTGTATCCTTCCCTGCGCAGCAAGCTGGCGAAACTGGAAATCTGTGGTTCCGCATTTACTCAAAACAGTATACAAAACTCACCACACGAGCAGATCTTGGTGCTATCGCCCGTGACATAACGCATTTTGTAAAGCGTGAGGTAATTGCTGCAAGAGAAGTCGACCAATCCGACTGGACACGATTTTTCGGAAGACTTCCATTCGTTTCTGCTGAAATTACAAAAGATACCCGTAAAGTAGAGATAAATATTGAAGCGAAACCTACGGCAGAAGAATTGCAGCAAATTTTCGAGCAATATGCCGAGGATTATAATGGCGGTTTAGACGGCTGGCGTAACCTTGGGTTTAGAAAAGAAGGTGTTGGTGGTATTTGTTGGTTAAATAGCTTTGTTGTAAAAAATGTTCTGCCAATAGATGATACAACTGGTGGCGGCGTGGACGATACAGGCCATTATACGGCTCAGCGGCTGTTTACTGCTCTACAATTCAAACGCGATGGTTTGCTTGCGCCATTCGGCGTTGCCGTGGCAGAAGCCGCTGCCCCCCAAGCAGTTCGGGAATTACCATGAAGAATTACACAACTATAGCCTGTATAGGCTGGCATCTACTTTTAGCTGTGGCAGTAACTTATATTAGTTACTGCTTTAGGCTAGATATTACTTTTAAAGATGTTGACCCCATAATATCAATATTGCAAAACACATCAGCAATGATTTTTACAATAATGGGTATCTGGATTGCTTATGTTTATCCAAATGCTGTTTTAAAAATTGTTCAACCCTCAAAAGTGACAACAATTTTCTCAGAAGATGACCTAAAAAGAGTAAAACTGTTAGTCGGGGTGGTAATTTCCTCAGCATTCATTCTGTTATTATTATTAACAGGAGTTACGTTAAAAACATTCCTGACAAAAACTGATATTTTTGCACGATACTGGCAAGTATTTACAGGTATTGGCTTATGGTGTTTACTGTCTTTGATTTATGCGCAATTGTTTTGTATTTATGCGGTAATTGCATCAAGTGTAAATTTCATTATCGACTTAAAAAACTTAAATACAAAGAAACGATTATCGGAAAAACTTGATGGAAAACAGAAATAACACACACCTCAATAATAAAAGCACATTTATAATGTGCTTTTATTTACTTTAATAGTTTCAATTATTAGTGAGTCATATCCGACTCTGTCAATGAAATTAACGTAATGTTTTCGACATCGACTTGGCAGACAGCGGATTTTAGATAAGATATTCTCGTAAGCTGACCATGCCGTATCAATTCAATCATAGACCTTCCGACATTAATCTAAGATCGCTGCTATCGTCGCTCTGGAAACTCCGTATCTGCGTGCTAACGCACTGACACTCATACCGCTATTATTTTGCTCTATGATTGTTCTATGGTCTTCTAGCGCAATTTTCGGCGGTCTTCCCAATTTCTTGCCTTCAGCTTTTGCTCGCGACAAACCCGCTTGGGTGCGTTCAATCAGTAGATCACGCTCCATCTCCGCAACCGCTGCCAACATCGACAATAGGAGCTTACCGGCAGCAGAAGTGAGGTCAGTTGTTCCAAGCTGGTGGACGATCACCTTGATGCCGCGATCAGATAACAATCGGACTGTCTGGAGCACGTCAATAGCATCACGCCCCAAACGGTCGAGTTTTGCCACTACCAGTGTTTCACCGGTTCGAATTTTGCCAAGCATTTCAGCAAATGCCTTACGCTGAATTGCCTGAACTTTCCCGCTAACAATATCTGCAAACCAAAAGTCAAACGTCCAACCAGCTTGCTCAAGCTCTAACCTCTGGTTCTCCGTATCTTGCTGAGCGGTAGAGACACGCCCGTAGCCGAAAATCGCCATTCTCAACACCTCTCAATACCTGTCAGAAAACGGTGTCAACAATAGGACGCCTGCCAACAATTGCCAAGGCTAATTTTTCAACATCCCGGAAGATACATGCGAAGAGGTGCCGGAAAACGGTCGTTTGTTGGCATGACTCTAATCAAGTGAGATATAACATCTGCTGCAATCATATAAATAAGGGTGAACATGACACGCACACAATCAGAACGCCTGACTCTACGACCGGTTACAACATCAGACGTTGATGACTTATTTAGGATTTATGGCGATCCTGCCACTAACACTTTTAACCCGGCTGGCCCTTATCCGAATCCAACTCATGCAAAGACAATCTTGGCCCGCTGGGTTAGCCACTGGAATGAAAATGCTTTCGGGAACTGGGCAATCTCTTTGCATGAAGCTCCAGAAAAAGTGATTGGATTTAGTGGGCTGAGTATTAGCACTTACGCCGGTATTACTATCAATAATCTTGGGTATCGTTTTGCTACCGAAGCATGGGGTAAAGGGCTGGCAACTGAGTTTTCACGCTATGCCGTTCGTTATGGATTCGAAAAATTTCAGCTTGAAGCCATCTCGGGTGTCGTCAGGGGAAATCATCTTGCATCACAAAAAGTCCTGATGAAAGCAGGATTAAAGTATGTCAGAGAGATCAGCGACATAGATAATGCCCCCCCAGTTTGCTGTTTACTCTCACCCTTGATGAGTGGCGCCGTAAATGACAGATGCTTGCACAAAAGATTCAAAATGTTACTATCAGTATACATTGTCGGGGTTTTGGTATACAGACGCTTACCCGAAGTGGCGCATCAACAAGGCTCAGCCGCTAGCGTAGCGGAGCCGGGGTGAAAAGAGGGGTCGCACTATTACCCACTGGTCTAGTTCCGAAAGGCGGCGTATGCCAGAGTGCGTGAGGTTATGCAAGGTGCTGAGTCTTGGACTTGCATAACCAATATCCAATAGTGAGTTATCATGTTTTGCAGAGGGCTTACGTCGTGAGCCTTTTTTAAAGCAGAGTAGCTCACATCGCCGATCCAAGCAGGGACCCAGAAAAGAGGTTACAACTCTGGAAGCCTGATTAGCCAAGTGCCTCACTGCAAATCATCGCATTGGCCCTTAGGGCTAGTTTTGCTCCCCAGAAAAGAGGTTTAATAAAACATATAAAACAAAACAAGAAGTTAAAAAGAAAAGACAACACCAGAATTAAGTTCTTGTTGTCTTGAAGCTTCAGCTCAGCACTCACCAGCCCCCAACCTACACTTCAAAAGCTACCGGAAAAATTGTCACGCCGAAAAGTGGATCTCCTAGGTTTGGAAGCGCCCCTCTCAGGCATTGCGTCCGAAATTTTCCGCAGCGGCAGGCTTCTCCTTATAGAGCCAAACAGACTCAAAAGTTAAGAAGCGCGGTAAAGCTTAAAGCTCACCCAGATTTCTCTTTGATTGCTTGAACTCCGCTACGTTTGTTCCATCTGGCTTCGCCAGCCACTCGATGAGAGCGCCGCGAAATCTGCACCATGATTTTGACTACCTTCTTTCAAAAAACTCTCCAGAGAGCCTTACATTGCGTTTGAACTGCATATCGCGGCTTCTGCTTACGGATGATTGCCTGATTAGTGGTAGCTTCATCGCCCAGTCCGGTTTACTTTATTGCTATCAACCAAGAGCCGTCCAAGGGCGACACGGAGATAACGCTTGAGAACCGTCGAGATACTGCAATACACCTTACGCAAAGGCAGCGGCGCCACTTTTCATGCCATCATGCGGGAAATCAGCGTTCCCCTACACCAGCGCTACGGAATCGATGTCGTGTCGTTTGGTAACTCGCTTCATGACCCGGATTGCTACTACCTCATTCGCACCTTTGATAGCCCTGAAAAGATGGCTGTAGTTCTTGATGCTTTTTACGCAAGCGATGACTGGCGCAGCGGCCCACGCGAAGAGATTATTCGCAGTATCGAAACCAGCATTAGAACAGTAATGAACCTACCGCCAGAAAGCGTGGACGGGCTTCGAAAATAAATAATTAGGGATACGGTTCAAGGCGCCACAATATTTGTAGCCCCTTGATCATTATGGGGTATTTATAGTTTTCATGTAAAAAATAGATCATATATTTTCGCTAAATGCAACAATAAACCGAGCTCTTTCATACAGCTCATCAAAAGTGATAACTTCTGGACGGATCAAATTGCTTCTAAAATTTTCAAACGACCGAAGTTTATCATGATTGATACCATTATCAGATGAAAACTGAGAGAGATTACCTACAACCAAAAATGATTTTGGATTAAAATTAAATAGCTCCTCTCCTGTTGGATCCCCATAAGAATCTGTTAAATTTAAATTGCTTTTTATTGAATCCATAGCATAAGAAACTGTCCCTTGAATTTGTGCCACCGCACCAGTTAATTCACTAGATGGGGCCCAACAACCTGAGCGATATGGAGTATTAGCTAGTAAGCCAGTTGTATTTGTTTTTATTTCAACGAAACATAGATTAGAAATTGCACCTCTTGTTTTCAGCAATCCATCAACTCGTTTTCCATGTTGGCCAATCTGCGCTCCCTGAACAACTTGCTCTATTTTCTTATCGTTCAAACTTGATAAGTAGATATAACTTAATCCATATCCAAAGATCCAAGGATTTTTTTCAAAAAACTTTTGCCACAAAGCCTCATTTGAACAGTTTTTTTCTTTCTTAGCATATTCAAAAAATGCTTCATCATTAAGAAGTCGATTAAATGTATCAAGTTGTTTTTTACGATATGCTATTGATATAATATCTTTTTTAGTCACATGTGTTTTAAGCGCCTCAGAGATAGCCCCCTCATTCCCATTTAAAAGTTGTGAAGCTTGGTTATTAGTTAAAACGATTTTCCTAAGCTCCTCATCCGTAATTTTCATGGGGCCATTGCCGTTAAAGCCCATTGAATTAATGTTGGCTAGAAATTCAATAAACTTACCAATCTCATCACCTATAAAAGAAAAACCAGAACCATAAGGCTGTCCAGTTTGCGTGGAAAACTTTTGAATAGATAGAACAAATATTTCCTTACTACTTTCAAAAAACTTCGCTGTTATATAAGTTGATGCATCTAGCTTGTGCCTGAGTATAATTTCATCCTTAATTTTTGCGAACTCATATCCTTCATTACTAACTATCGCTTTTGAGGCAATTCGTATTTTCAAATCTTTGTTACCAAAAGATGGCAAACTGGGGCTTATATAAGTTTTCTCCGGATCTGGCTCCATGTAGCTGTCCATTAATTCATCCTCTATATAAAGTTATCTAATACAATTATTTTAGCTGATTTGTTAGGTTACAGATACAAAGAGCACAAGCGAGGGCTAATGCAACTTTTTCTCTAATAGACACTATCTTTGATAGAAACGCGCCACATAGCTTCTTGGCGAGTTTGGCACATCTTACGATTTATGCCTGCGCCGTGCGTCGATGACCGCCTTTATACCCGCTTGCGAATCAAACTGCGCAATATCAGGTAAACTGTAGTGAAGCTGCGAAATCACGCCTAATTGCTCTCCCACATCAGCATCCTTACGATAGGTTGTCATCGCGGTGGTGCTGCCCCGAACATGTCCAACAAGCTGCGCAATCGTGCGTTCGTTGATCTCAAACTTGTCTACGGCGTTGATGAAAGTGTGCCGCAGCGAATGGAACGTTTTCTTACCGTCACGGGTAAAACCGAGGACTTTGCCAAAGTAGTTTTCGTTAAACCATTTTGAGGCGGCGGCACGATATCCTTTGATTTTGTTGTGCTTCAACTCAGGGAACAGACGATCATACCCGGCAGCTTTCAATGCATCTACATACTCCAGCAGCCCTAGTTCGATAAGTCGCGGATGAATTGGAACCTGACGGATCGCATTCACCGTCTTTAATGATTTAACGCCACCAGCCTGCGCTTCTTCATCCATCACCTTATCCGGCGCATCAAGGTTAAAATCAATATAGGCAACCCCGTTTTTATCTTCGCGAATATCCGTCAGATAAAGCTGGCAAAGCTCATTGATGCGCCCGCCCACATATAATGCCAACAGAGGCAACCAGTAGTGAAACGGGCGGAAGCTCGTATAACGTCCGTATTGATTGGGCCTTCCCGCGCCTTTCTTAAACCAGTCAGCCGAGAAAATTTGCTCTAGTTCATCGTCGGTGAAGAGGTCGCGGCGATCCTGCTCACGCACCATCACACGACGCTGAGCCAACACATTCTCAGCAGGGTTATCAAAAAGGTAACGTTCACTCTTAGCCCATTTGAGCATAGAACCCAGTGACTCAATATGCCTGCCAATAGCATCTCGGCTCATAACTGGCTGACCATCAGCTAGCGCTATTTCAATTAGCTTTTGCGTATCTGAAATCTTGTATTTTCGCCGCATCAAATACAGATTACCGGGCATATTCTGCATTTTGGTGACGTAATCTTTCACAACGTCACGATTCAGTTCGCCTAGAGTTAAATCGCCCATTATCTCCACGAAGTGTTCAATTCTGGAACGAATTTTCCCCTCGCTGGCTAGCTTAATATCGCCCGTATTTTTATAGACCAAAAACGCTTTCAGCAATGCTGAAACCGTCATGCTCGCATATGTCGGGTTGCAATACGGGTTGATGGTAGCGGCCACAGGAATCGCTGGTGTTACACCTACCGGAGCGCATGGCAGAGCACTTAATGTTGGCTCCGATTTCGCAAGCGCCTTATCCCAAGCGCTACGCAGTTTTTCAGCCTGCACGTTGTTGATGAACAAAGAACTTGCATTCAGCGTCACCCCGGGTAAATCCAACAACCAGAGGGAAAGAGGATTGCCGTTGTTAGCCCTGAATGCCGTAACCTCAACCTCTCGCCCGTTCAGCAATTCAACAAGGGCAAACTGCGGCTGGTAAAGCTGCATATAGCCGTTTACCGCAGCCTCAGCACCGTCATAAGCAATGTTATTCAAAACGAATCCATGCGTATCAGGATCACGCTCAAGCGTGCTGAAATCATCAATCAGAAAGCCACGCTGGTTAGATACAAGGGCATACAGCGGCACATTGGCTGCCAGAAGATGCTGGACGACAGTCTCAGACCCAACCCCAAATGAATCGCAAAACAACGCCAGGCTGATTTTGCCTGCTCCAGTCAACAATGGGGCATTACCCTGATCTTCTCTTTATCCACTTGCCTGAACTCTTCCAGAGACGCATACCACTTCTCCAACAAACGCGCGGCAATAGCTCTGGCATTTGCAAGGTGGGTTGTGCGGGTAGATGCATGAATTTCACGCTGCCCTATCAGGGCGCGATAACGAACCGGAACGGTGATCCGCAGAACATAGATACCGCTTGGACGTCGATAGAGATTATCACGCTGCGCCATCGGCTGTATGACCCCTTTGTAGGAGGATCACGAGCGCCGTCACGTATGAATCAGAAAAAGGCTGAGGAATGAATACGTTAGGGAGTTTTTGGAGCGGGCGAAGGGAATCGAACCCTCGTATAGAGCTTGGGAAGCTCTCGTTCTACCATTGAACTACGCCCGCGAAGAGGTGCGAGAAGCATTATAGCCCTTACGCACCCTGTGACAAGCCCGCCGGATGCTGACTGGCGATAAAATAACCTTTTAGCACTTGGGCTTACTGCCCTGCGGCGGCAGGTAGCGCAGCGGATCGATGGCCGTCGCCCGATAGCGGATCTGGAAATGCAGACGCACTGAGTCGGCATCCGTACTGCCCATGGTGGCTATTTGCTGGCCGGCCTTCACGCTCTGGCCGTTATTCACCATCAGCTTATCGTTGTGGGCATAGGCGGTGATGTAATCCTCGCTGTGCTTAATCATGATCAGGTTGCCGTAGCCGCGCAGCTGGTTGCCGACGTACACCACCTTGCCCGCCCCGGCGGCGTACACGGGCTGGCCGCGAGTCCCGGCGATATCAATGCCTTTATTGCCGCCATCGGCGGTGGAATAAGGCAGGACCACTTTGCCGCTGGTCGGCCAGCGCCAGCAGCGCTGTCCCACCGGCGGCCAGGAGGACTGAGGTACTGCGGACGAAGGCGTGACCGCCGCGGTGCGCGTAGAGGAAGATTTTTTCTTCGTTGTCTTCGTTGAACTGCTGCCGTTAAGCCTCAGCTTCTGCCCCACCTCAATGGTGTAAGGCGGGGAGATGTTATTCAGGCGGGCCAGATCGCGAACGCTGGTGCCGGTGGTGCGGGAGATGCCATACAGGGTATCGCCGCGTTTAACGGTGTAGGTCGTACCGGAATCGGAGGTGCTGGAGCAGCCAGCCAGCGCCAGGCTTACCACAAGCATCAGTGTCATATAAACGCGTTTCATCATCAGGCATCCTGCACTTAACACAACCACTTACCTCGCAATCAGGGCGAATATCATACCAGTCCGCGGCGCAGGGCGTCATCCCTGATGGCGAAACCAATACCCCCCTGCCATCGAATCCGGCCCGCGACAAACAGCGATTGCTGCTGGAGCCGCACGTCGTGGTGGGTTTGCCCGCCATGACGCGTTGCCGCTCACAGAGCGGACTGCAGGGCTTGTTTTGGTAATGCCTTTCTCCCATTTATCGGCTACCCTAGAGGCCTGAGTACATGACCCGGCGGGTTTGTGCCGGGTCATTTTTTATTTTCAGGAGTCGTCATGGCCGGGGAACACGTCATTTTACTGGATGAGCAGGATCAGCCTGCCGGTATGCTGGAGAAGTATGCCGCCCACACGCTTGATACCCCTTTACATCTCGCGTTTTCCTGCTGGTTGTTTAATCAGCAGGGTCAATTGCTGGTCACCCGCCGTTCGCTGGGCAAAAAAGCCTGGCCCGGGGTGTGGACCAACTCCGTCTGCGGACACCCCCAGCAGGGCGAGACCTTCGAGCAGGCCGTCACGCGCCGCTGTCGCTTCGAACTCGGCGTGGAGATCGCCGACATCGTGCCGGTTCACCCGGCCTTCCGCTACCGGGCGGTCGCCCCGAACGGCATCGTTGAGAACGAAGTATGCCCGGTGTATGCCGCGCGCGTGGTGAGCGAAGTGCTGCCTAACGACGATGAAGTCATGGATTATCAGTGGGTTGACCTGGCAACGATGTTAAGCGCGCTGGCCGCCACGCCGTGGGCGTTTAGCCCGTGGATGGTGCTGGAAGCGGAAAATCGGGACGCTCGCCAGGCGCTGACCGACTTTGTTGCGCGTGTGCGCGGGTAAGCTAACTATTCTCGCAGCCGCCACCCGGCGCAAAAAGCGACTCCGTACCTGTCATCGTTGCCTGGCGGCGCTACGCTTGCACAGGCCTACGGTTCTGCGCTGTTGCGTAGCCCGGATAAGACATTTACGCCGCCAGCCTTCAGGCCTCACGTCAGACATAAAAAAACCCGGCAAGCCGGGTTTTTGCATTTCACAAGACGCGATTATTTCTGCGGACGCATTGCCGGGAACAGGATCACGTCGCGGATGGTGTGGCTGTTGGTGAACAGCATCACCATGCGGTCGATACCAATACCCAGACCGGCGGTCGGCGGCAGGCCGTGCTCCAGCGCGGTCACGTAGTCTTCATCGTAGAACATCGCTTCGTCGTCGCCCGCGGCTTTCGCATCAACCTGGTCCTGGAAGCGCTGCGCCTGATCTTCGGCGTCGTTCAGCTCGCTAAAGCCGTTACCGATCTCACGGCCGCCGATGAAGAATTCAAAGCGGTCGGTGATTTCCGGGTTGACGTCGTTACGGCGCGCCAGCGGAGAAACTTCCGCCGGGTATTCGGTGATGAAGGTCGGCTGGATCAGGTGCGCTTCCGCCACTTCTTCGAAGATCTCGGTCACGATACGGCCCAGACCCCAGCTTTTCTCCACTTTGATGCCGATAGACTCAGCGATCGCTTTCGCGGAATCGAAGTTATCCAGATCCGCCATCTCGGTTTCCGGACGGTATTTCTTGATCGCTTCGCGCATGGTCAGTTTTTCAAACGGCTTGCCGAAGTCGAACACCTGGTCGCCGTAAGGCACTTCGGTGTTGCCGAGAATGTCCTGCGCCAGGGTGCGGAACAGGGATTCGGTCAGCTCGATCAGATCTTTATAGTCCGCATAGGCCATGTAGAGTTCCATCATGGTGAACTCTGGGTTATGACGAACGGAGATCCCTTCGTTACGGAAGTTACGGTTGATCTCGAAGACGCGTTCGAAACCGCCTACGACCAGGCGCTTGAGGTACAGTTCCGGCGCGATGCGCAGGTACATGTCCAGATCCAGCGCGTTATGATGGGTGATGAACGGACGCGCGGAGGCGCCGCCCGGGATCACCTGCATCATCGGGGTTTCCACTTCCATAAAGCCGCGGCCAACCATGAACTGACGGATACCCGCCAGGATCTGCGAACGCACTTTAAAGGTGTTGCGCGATTCATCGTTGGAGATCAGGTCGAGGTAACGCTGACGATAGCGCGCTTCCTGATCCTGCAGGCCATGGAACTTGTCCGGTAACGGGCGCAGGGCTTTGGTCAGCAGACGCAGCTCGGTGCAGTGGATAGACAGCTCACCGGTTTTGGTCTTGAACAGCTTACCGCGGGCGGCGATGATGTCGCCGAGATCCCATTTTTTGAACTGGTCGTTGTAAACGCCTTCCGCCAGGTCATCGCGCGCTACGTACAGCTGGATGCGGCCGCCAACGTCCTGCAGAGTGACGAAGGACGCTTTACCCATGATACGGCGGGTCATCATGCGGCCAGCCACGGCCACTTGAACGTTCAGCGCTTCCAGCTCTTCGTTTTCTTTGGCATCGAAGTCAGCGTGCAGTTGGTCAGAGGTATGGTCACGACGGAAATCGTTCGGGAAAGCGACGCCCTGCTCACGCAGCGCAGCCAGCTTCTCGCGACGGGTTTTCAGTTCATTATTAAGGTCAATTGCCGCGTCAGCGCCCTGTGCTTGTTGTTCAGACATGTTGGTTCCTCATAACCCTGCTTTCAAACTTGCTTCGATAAATTGGTCCAGGCTGCCGTCCAGCACCGCCTGAGTGTTGCGGGTTTCCACCCCGGTACGCAGATCTTTAATACGCGAGTCATCCAGCACGTAAGAGCGGATCTGGCTGCCCCAGCCGATATCGGACTTGTTGTCTTCCATCGCCTGCTTCTCGGCATTTTTCTTCTGCATCTCCAGCTCATAAAGCTTCGCTTTCATCTGCTTCATGGCCTGGTCTTTGTTCTTGTGCTGCGAACGGTCGTTCTGGCACTGCGTCACCAACCCGGTCGGGATGTGGGTAATACGCACCGCGGATTCTGTACGGTTAACGTGCTGCCCACCGGCGCCGGAGGCGCGGTAAACGTCGATGCGCAGGTCGGCCGGGTTAATTTCGATATCGATATCGTCTTCAACTTCCGGGTAAACGAACGCAGAGCTAAAGGAGGTATGACGGCGGCCGCCGGAATCGAACGGGCTCTTACGCACCAGACGATGAACGCCGGTTTCGGTACGCAGCCAGCCGTAAGCGTAATCGCCAATGATCTTGATGGTCACGGATTTAATGCCCGCGACTTCACCTTCGGACTCTTCGATGATCTCGGTCTTAAAGCCGCGCGCTTCCGCCCAGCGCAGGTACATGCGCATCAGCATGCTGGCCCAGTCCTGGGCTTCGGTGCCGCCGGAGCCTGCCTGAATATCGAGGTAGCAATCGGCGTTGTCGTATTCGCCGGAGAACATGCGGCGGAACTCAAGCTGCGCCAGCTTCTCTTCCAGCGTATCCAGCTCGGCGACGGCTTCGTTGAAGGTCTCTTCGTCGTCCGCTTCCACGGCCAGATCCAGCAGGCCGGCAACGTCTTCCAGCCCCTGGGACATCTGATCCAGGGTATCTACGATGGCTTCCAGGGAAGAACGCTCTTTACCCAGCGCCTGAGCGCGTTCAGGTTCATTCCAGACGTCCGGCTGTTCCAGCTCGGCGTTTACTTCTTCGAGACGCTCTTTCTTGGCATCGTAGTCAAAGATACCCCCTAAGAACGTCGGAGCGCTCCGTGAGGTCCTGAATGCGGTTTTTTACCGGATTTATTTCAAACATGGTCGGTTTCTTTTAATGGATTTGTCAAAATGCGGTGATAAGAGCGGAATTCTACCGGATTCGCGCCCTTATTCATACACTGTTGTCAATTTGGCCAGAGGTGATCGATGATCAGCTGCAGGCTGCGGTTGCCGCGGAACTCATTGATGTCGAGCTTGTAGGCTAACTGGACTTCACGCACGCCGTTGTCGGGCCAGATGGAAGTATCCACGTTGAAGGCGATACCGTCCAGCAGCGGGCCGCCGTCAACCGGCTCGACCATCACCTTCAGGTGACGCTCGCCCACCAGCCGCTGCTGCAGCAGGCGGAAACGGCCGTCAAACAGCGGTTCCGGGAACATCTGTCCCCACGGCCCGGCGTCGCGCAGCATCTGCGCCACTTCCATGCTCATCTCCGCCGCCGCCAGCGGCCCGTCGGAAACGACCTCGCCCTGTAACAGCGCGGGATCCAGCCACTCGGTCACCAGCTCGCCAAAGCGCTGCTGAAACTCCTCAAAGCGCGCCTCTTCCAGCGATAATCCTGCCGCCATCGCGTGGCCGCCGAACTTCAGGATCAGCCCCGGATAGAGCGTATCGAGACGCTCCAGCGCATCGCGCATATGCAGCCCCTGAATGGAGCGGCCGGAGCCTTTCAGCGTGCCGTCGCCGGTGGGCGCAAAGGCGATCACCGGCCGGTGGAAACGTTCCTTAATTCGCGAGGCGAGGATGCCGACCACCCCCTGGTGCCACTGCGGATGGTACATCGCCAGCCCGCCGGGCAGGGTGTCGCTACTGCGTTCCAGCTGCTGACAGAGCGTTAGCGCTTCCGCCTGCATCCCCTGCTCGATCTCTTTGCGCGTCTGGTTGAGCGCGTCAAGCTCATTGGCTAACACGCGCGCTTCGCCAATGTTATCGCACAGCAGCAGCGCGACGCCGACCGACATGTCGTCCAGCCGCCCCGCCGCGTTCAGGCGCGGCCCGAGGGCAAAACCGAGGTCGCTGGCCGCCAGCTTTTGCGGATCGCGGTTGGCAATCTCCAGCAGCGCCTTAATACCGGGCCGACATTTGCCGGCGCGAATGCGGCTTAACCCCTGCCAGGTGAGAATACGATTGTTAGCATCCAGCGGCACGACGTCGGCAACGGTGCCAAGCGCCACCAGATCCAGCAGCTCGGCAAGGTTCGGCGCGGCGATGCCGCGGGCATCGAACCAGCCGTTATCACGCAGAAAGGTGCGCAGCGCCAGCATCAGATAGAACGCCACCCCGACCCCGGCCAGCGATTTCGACGGAAAGTCGCAATCGCGCAGGTTAGGGTTAACGATGGCCTCCGCCGCCGGCAGCGTCTCCCCCGGCAGGTGGTGATCGGTTACCAGCACCGGGATCCCCAGCGCATGGGCATGATCGACGCCGGCATGGGACGAGATCCCGTTGTCGACGGTCATGATCATCTGCGCGCCGCGGGCGTGGGCCTGATCGACCACTTCCGGGCTCAAGCCGTAGCCGTCTTCAAAACGGTTCGGCACCAGGTAGGAGACGTTGCCGTAGCCCAGCGCGCGCAGGGCCAGCACGCTGAGCGCGGTGCTGGTGGCGCCGTCGGCGTCAAAATCGCCGACTACGACAATGTGCAACCCTTTCTGGAAAGCGTCGTGCAGCATCCCGACCGCTTTTTCAACGCCGGTGAGCTGCGTCCACGGCAGCATGCCTTTGACGCTGCGCTCCAGCTCCTGGGCGCTGCGCACCCCGCGGCTGGCATACAGCCGCTGCAGCAGCGGCGGCAGATCGGCGGGTAAATCGACGCCGTCAACCGCCTCGCGGCGGCGTAGTTGTATCTGTTGTTTCACGCGAATCAGTTACCGCTTGTCTGTTTTTTATGCTCGTCGAGGAACGCCTTCAGCTCTTTCGGCCCCTGATAGCCCGGCAGCACCATGCCGTTACTGAGGACCATCGCCGGGGTACCGTTGACGCCCATCTGCACGCCAAGGGTGTAGTGTTTAGCGATATCCACGCTGCAGCTCGCCGGCTGCACGCCCTTGCCGTTCATAGCGTCATCCAGCGCTTTGTTGCGATCTTTCGCGCACCAGATGGCCTTCATATCCTGCTCCGCCTGGCTCTGCAGTCCCTGGCGCGGGAAGGCGAGATAGCGCACGGTGATCCCCAGCGCGTTGTAGTCGCTCATCTGCTCATGCAGCTTGTGGCAATAACCGCAGGTGATGTCGGTGAAGACGGTAATGACGTGCTGCTCCTTCGGCGCTTTGTAGACAATCATTTCGTTGCTCAGCGCGTTCAGTTTACCCAGCAGCAGCTGGTTAGTGACATTGACCGGCTGCGCGCCGCTCACGTCGTACATCGGCCCCTGGATGATGTGCTTGCCGTCGTCGGTGACATACAGTACGCCGCTGTCGGTCAGCACCGTGCTCATCCCGGAAACCGGCGACGGTTGAATATCGGTGCTCTGCACACCCAGCTTCGCCAGCGACTGTTTAATTGCCGCGCTATCGGCATGCGCCGCCCCGGAAAGGGAAGCCGCCAGCAGGGTGAACATCAATAAACCTTTTTTCATACTCAGTCCTTTTGTTCAGCACTCACGCCCGCGGGTGGTGCTGTTGATGAAGTTGTCGCAGACGCTCGGTCGCCACGTGGGTGTAGATCTGCGTGGTGGAGAGATCGCTGTGTCCTAACAGCATCTGCACCACGCGCAGGTCGGCGCCATGATTGAGCAAATGCGTGGCGAACGCATGGCGCAACACGTGCGGGGAGAGCTTTTCGCTGTCGATCCCCGCCAGCACGGCATAGTGTTTAATCCGGTGCCAGAAGGTCTGACGCGTCATCTGCTGGGCGCGCTGGCTGGGAAATAAGACATCCGACGCCACGCCGTTCAGCAGCCAGGGGCGACCATACTCGAGGTAATTTTCCACCCACAGTACCGCCTCTTCCCCCAGCGGCACCAGCCGCTCTTTATTGCCTTTGCCCACCACCCGCAGCACGCCCTGGCGCAGGCTGATGTCGCTCATCGTCAGCCCCACCAACTCCGAGACGCGCAGGCCGGTGGCATACAGCACCTCCAGCATCGCTTTGTCGCGCAACTCCAGCGGCTGCTCCACCAGCGGGGCCTGCAGCAGACGCTCAACCTGCGCCTCACTGAGATCCTTCGGCAGCCGCTGCGGCAGCTTCGGCGAGGCCAGCAGCGCGCTGGGGTCGTCCGGGCGAATTTTTTCCCGGTACAGATGCTGGAAGAAACGACGCACGGCGCTCAGCAGGCGCGCGGTGCTGGTGGCTTTATAGCCGCCGGACTGCCGCTCGGCCAGCAGCGCCTGCAGGTCGTCGCTGCCGACGCTTACCAGCGACAGGCCGCGATGGTGCAGCCACTCCACCAGCATCGTCAAATCGCGACGGTAGGCGCTGAGCGTATTCTCCGCCAGATTGCGCTCCAGCCAAAGGGCATCGAGAAACTGTTCGATTAGTGCCAGATCCTGTTTCACATCGGCCTCTTTGTTCGTTAAACGCTCTCATTATGCCTTAAGAGGACGCCTTTCTGGTACACTGCCCGCCATTCACAGCAAGAATCGAGATGTTTACGCGATGAATATAGGTCTGTTTTACGGCTCCAGTACCTGCTACACCGAAATGGCCGCGGAGAAAATCCGCGATATCATCGGCCCTGAGCTGGTGACGTTGCACAATCTGAAAGATGACTCCCCCGCCCTGATGAGCCAGTACGATGTACTGATCCTCGGCATCCCGACCTGGGATTTCGGCGAAATTCAGGAAGACTGGGAAGCGGTTTGGGACCAGCTGGACACCCTGGACCTGGAGGGCAAAATCGTCGCGCTGTACGGCATGGGCGATCAGCTGGGCTATGGCGAATGGTTCCTTGACGCGCTGGGCATGCTGCATGACAAGCTGGCGACCAAAGGCGTGAAGTTTGTCGGCTACTGGCCAACCGAAGGCTATGAGTTCACCAGCCCGAAACCGGTGATCGCTGATGGCCAACTGTTCGTTGGCCTGGCGCTGGATGAAACCAACCAGTACGACCTGAGCGACGAGCGCATCCAGAGCTGGTGCGAGCAGATCCTCGGCGAAATGGCCGAACACTTCTCCTGACGCCGCTTACTCCTGCGCCGGTTTTTGCAGCACCAGCCGGCGCAGATCCCGCCACTCTCCGGGATCCATGCTGTCCGCCGCCAGCCACAGATGCTGACCGCGTCGGGTATCGACATGGCGCAAACGCAGCAGCATACCGCTGTTGATGACCCACGGCGTCCCGAGGATCTCCCATTCGGCGTTTTGCCAGCGCAGCCGGGAATCGGTGAGCAGTTTTATCTCCCCGCGACGGGCATGGATCCGTCGCTGGCTGCGCACACAGTCAAAGACCACCAGCGACAGCAGCAGCAGCCAGATCGGGGTGTAGCTTAACGGCCAGGGAACCAGCAGCACCAGCGCCGCCACAACGCCGTGGAGCAGCAGGGAAAACCACTGCGCGCGCCAGGAGATACGGAGATCAGATTGCCACAGGACCACGTTCCCGATTCCGTGTCTGAATTAAGGTTACCATCCGCTGCAGCTCCGCATCGGCCGGTTTGCCGTGGTTCATCAGCCAGTTGAACAGATCCGGATCGTCATTTTCCAGCAGGCGAATGAACAGCTGTTTGTCAGCGTCGCTGAGGGTATCGTACTCATACTCAAAGAACGGCATGATGGAGATGTCGAGTTCGCGCATCCCGCGGCGGCATGCCCAGTGGATACGTGCTTTATTGTTAATGTCCATGTTGACCTTCCAGCAGCAAAATATAGGTTAGTTTAACCCGTTTTCTGCCGTAACTTTACAGGAATATCGCTGAATGCGAGCATCCTTCCATAAAAACCATAAAATAATGATGGGCTTATTGTTTTCCCGCGTCAGGACGTCGCCAAACGTCAGCGCACAAATGGCCTGTTGAAAGCACTTGCAATGCACTATAGCTCTTTTACCATTGGTCACACACACTGCGTTAAGCGATTCAGGATATGACTATGGCTTTTACACCTTTTCCTCCGCGTCAGCCTTCCTCTTCCGCTCGTCTGCCGTTAACGCTGATGACCCTGGATGACTGGGCGCTGGCGACAATTAGCGGACCGGACAGCGAAAAATATCTGCAGGGGCAGATTACCGCCGATGTGAGCAGTCTCACCGATGCCCAGCATCTGCTTGCCGCCCACTGTGACGCCAAAGGCAAGATGTGGAGCAACCTGCGCGTATTCCGCCGCGACGGCGGCTTCGCGTGGATTGAGCGCCGCAGCCTGCGCGACGCGCAGCTGACCGAGCTGAAAAAATATGCCGTCTTCTCCAAAGTCACCATCGCCGCCAACGACGATCTGGTTCTGCTGGGGGTGGCCGGCTTCCAGGCGCGCGCCGCGCTGGCGCCGCTGTTCGCCGCCCTGCCCGACGCCGCGACGCCGGTGATTAGCGAAGGCGCCACCAGCCTGCTGTGGTTTGAACACCCGGGCGAACGCTTCCTGCTGGTGACCGATGTCGACACCGCCAATCGCGTCACCGACGCGCTGCGCGGCGAAGCGCAGCTCAACAACAGCCAGCAGTGGCTGGCGCTGAATATTGAAGCCGGTCTGCCGGTTATCGACAGCGCCAACAGCGGGCAGTTCATTCCGCAGGCCACCAACCTGCAGGCGCTGGGCGGTATCAGCTTCAAAAAAGGGTGCTATACCGGCCAGGAAATGGTCGCCAGGGCGAAATTCCGCGGCGCCAATAAGCGCGCGCTGTGGACGCTGTCAGGTACCGCCAGCCGGGTGCCGGAGGCCGGAGAAGATCTGGAGCTGAAGATGGGCGAAAACTGGCGCCGCACCGGTACGGTGCTTGCGGCGGTTCAGCTGGATGATGGCCAGCTGCTGGTGCAGGTGGTGATGAATAACGATATGGAGCCGGACAGCGTGTTCCGCGTGCGCGACGATGCCGGCAGCCTGCGCATCGAACCGCTGCCCTATTCACTGGAAGACGCGTAATAAAGCGTTATGACTCCCGGCTTGCGGCGCTCGCGCCTTAGCCGGGCTACTTGACTGCAGATAACCGTAGCCACGGTAAGCACAGCGCCACCGTGGGATTTCCAGGCCGCAGATAACCGTAGCCACGGTAAGCGCAGCGCCACCGTGGGATGTTTATCAGGACTGGCCGACGTACAGATAGATCGCCAGGAAGTGACACACGCTGCCGCCGAGCACGAAGCCATGCCAGATAGCGTGGTTATAGGGAATGCGTTTGCAGACGTAGAAGATGACCCCGAGCGAGTACACCACCCCGCCGACCGCCAGCAGCGTCACACCGCCCACCGCCAGCTTTACCGCCAGCTGATAGACCACGATAAGCGACAGCCAGCCCATGGTCAGATAGGTCACCAGCGACAGGATTTTAAAGCGGTGCGCGATGGTCAGCTTAAACAGGATCCCCAGCAGCGCCAGACTCCAGATGACGATCATCAACCCCTTCGCCAGCGGCGAGTTCAGCCCTACCAGCAAAAACGGCGTATAGGTCCCGGCGATTAACAAGTAGATGGCGCAGTGGTCGAACTTTTTCAGCCACTGTTTCGCCCGCTGATGCGGGATCGCGTGATAGAGCGTGGAGGCGAGAAACAGCATAATCATGCTGCCGCCGTACAGACTGTAGCTGGTGATCGCCGTCGCGCTGGCGTTAGTGTCCACCGCCTGCACCAGCAAGAGCACGAGGCCGACGATACCGAACACCAGCCCGATCCCATGACTGATGCTGTTGGCAACTTCCTCTGCCAGAGAATATCCCTGAGTGATTAATGGTTTGCGCACCATATTTGACTCCGTGAAAACAAGAACGCTTTCATTGCCCACTTAGGGTAACTGAGAATGATTCCAGTGAACACCTGTTAGCTAAAATAAAACGATGTATATTTGTAAACACATTAAAATCATGAAGTTACAATTTTATTTCAACTCACAGCTGTTCCTGATTGTCTTAAAGCGTTTTGAATTCAATGACATAAAACTGGTTCTCCCCAGGATAGATGTCGCTGATGACCTGACGCAGCTGCCCGAGGGTCATATTCTCCTGTTGAGCATGCTGGTCGGTCAGCGTGTCGAGAGTCACCGTCGAGGTCGCGGTTACGGCGATGGTGCAAAAATAGCCGTCGTCTTCATAGCGCCCGACGCGCAGCACATCGCCGGGCTTAAAGTGCGACTCCGCCGCATCGCGAATGGTGATCGTTTTGCGCCCGGCGAGGATGTCCTCCTGAAAGCGCTGAAAAAAGGTAATGTCATTGGCCTGCATGATATAATTCCGTCCTGGTCATTATGAATTGTGAGTTCGCCACTGTGAGTATGTTCTCCCACGCCGCTGTCGCCAGTCTCAATAATCTTGAGATGATGGTCTACCACTACGTCATTAAGAATCGTGACAAAGTGATGTACATGACCATCCGCGAACTGGCCGAAGCCGCCGGCGTCTCCACCACCACCGTGTTGCGCTTCTGCCGCAAACTGCAGTGCGAGGGCTACTCTGAATTTCGCGTGCGCTTTAAATTATATCTTGAGCAGAACGAGCCTCAACAGGCAAATATCGGCGCCAGCGAAATCATGAGCTTTTTTAAAAGCGTTAATAATGACGAGTTCGATGAATTACTCGAGCAGGCCGTCGATATTATTCTCGCCTCCGAACGTATTATTTTCGTCGGCGCAGGCACCTCGGGCGCGCTGGCAAAATATGGCGCCCGCTTCTTCTCCAACGTCGGGAAATTTAGTAATCATATTGATGACCCCTATTTTCCGGTGACTAACGATATGGCCCGTAACGCGCTGGCGATCGTGCTTTCCGTCTCCGGCGAGACGGAAGAGATCCTGCGCTTCGCCAGCCAGTTCAGCCTGCACCGCTGCAAGGTGATGTCCATTACCAGTCACGAACACTCGCGGCTGGCCAAACTGGCCGATTTCAATCTCTCCTGGCACGTGCCGCAGACGCGCATTGGCGGTGTCTACGATATTACGACGCAAATTCCAGTGATCTATATTCTCGAAACGCTCGGACGTAAATTAGCGCGCAAAATCAGCTAAAAATAACAGCCTGTTTTTTCGATGTAACATATTACGTTTGGCGTAATTTGTTATATCGTGACATTCAATTTCACTTTGCTAGACTCGAGAGCAATAGTTATTAGAGAGATTAGCCAGGATGAAAAAATTAACCCTTCCGAAAGATTTTTTATGGGGCGGCGCGGTTGCCGCGCATCAGGTTGAAGGCGGCTGGGATCAGGGCGGCAAAGGCCCGAGCATCTGCGACGTACTGACCGGCGGGGCGCACGGCGTGCCGCGTGAAATCACCCACCAGGTTGAAGCCGGTAAATATTACCCCAACCACGAAGCGGTGGATTTCTACGGCCGCTACAAAGAAGACATCAAACTGTTCGCCGAGATGGGCTTCAAATGCTTCCGTACCTCCATCGCCTGGACCCGCATCTTCCCGCAGGGCGACGAGACCCAGCCGAATGAAGAGGGGCTGAAGTTCTACGACGACATGTTCGACGAGCTGCTGAAGTACAACATCGAGCCGGTGATCACCCTTTCCCACTTCGAGATGCCCCTGCACCTGGTGCAGCAGTACGGCGGCTGGACCAACCGTAAAGTGGTCGATTTCTTTGTGCGCTTCGCCGAAGTGGTCTTCGAGCGCTATAAGCACAAAGTGAAATACTGGATGACCTTCAACGAGATCAATAACCAGCGTAACTGGCGCGCGCCGCTGTTCGGCTACTGCTGCTCCGGGGTGGTTTATACCGAGCATGACAACCCGGAAGAGACCATGTACCAGGTGCTGCACCATCAGTTCGTCGCCAGCGCGCTGGCGGTGAAAGCGGCGCGTGGTATTAACCCGGACATGCAGGTCGGCTGCATGCTGGCGATGGTCGCCCTCTACCCTTACTCCTGCAAACCGGAAGATGTGATGTTTGCTCAGGAGTCGATGCGCGAGCGCTACGTCTTTACCGACGTTCAGCTGCGCGGTTACTATCCGAGCTATGTGCTGAATGAGTGGGAGCGCCGCGGCTTCAACATCCAGATGGAAGATGGCGACGCGCAGATCCTGCGCGAAGGCACCTGCGCTTATCTTGGCTTCAGCTACTACATGACCAACGCGGTGAAAGCCGAAGGCGGCACCGGCGACGCCATTTCCGGCTTCGAAGGCAGCGTGCCGAATCCGCACGTCAAAGCCTCCGACTGGGGCTGGCAGATTGACCCGGTCGGTCTGCGCTATTCCCTGTGTGAATTGTATGAGCGCTACCAGAAGCCGCTGTTTATCGTCGAGAACGGCTTTGGCGCCTACGACAAAGTCGAAGCCGACGGCAGCATCAACGATGACTACCGCATTGACTACCTGCGCGCCCACGTCGAAGAGATGATGAAAGCCGTCACCTACGACGGCGTCGATCTGATGGGCTATACCCCGTGGGGCTGCATCGACTGCGTCTCCTTCACCACCGGCCAGTACAGCAAACGCTACGGCTTCATCTACGTCAACAAACACGACGACGGCACCGGCGATATGTCCCGCTCGCGCAAGAAGAGCTTCAACTGGTACAAAGAGGTCATCGCCAGCAACGGTGAGAATCTGTAATTGACTGCCCTCTCCCGGCCGGGGGAGGGCAAATCGCTTATCCGCCAGACACTTCTTTACAGCTTTACCATTGCCAAAACGCGTTCGCCCGATAAGATATGCCTCGTGAATATTTGAGGCGCTCATGATTAAGCGACAACGCAAAGCCATTCTTTTTGTCCTCCTGGCCTGTCTGGTGGTGCTGGTCTGCACCGCCCAGCGAATGGCCGGGATGCACGCGCTGGTCATGAACCTCGCTGCCGACAGCCCGTCGCTACAGCAAACCCAGGATAAGGCCGACGCGCCGGTCACGCCGTGCGAGCTCAGCGCCAAGTCGCTGATGGCCGTCCCGCCGATGCTGTTCGAAGGGGCGCTGTTGGCTATCACCCTGCTGCTGGCGGTGCTGGCGGCGATCCCGCCGCGTATCGAACGCCAGTGGCCTCCCCGCGTTATCTCCCCGCCCCGATTGCGGGTGCATCTGCGATTATGCGTCTTCCGTGAGTGACTGATTTTCCTGACAGTTCAGGTTAATTCATCATTTATGGAGCAAATTTATGTCTATGTTATTCAGGCGACTACTGGTCTGCCTGCTTTGGCTATGGCTGCCCGTCAGCCAGGCCGCCGACAGCGGCTGGCTACGCGCCGCCGATAATCAACACGCCAGCGTGCGCCTGCGGGCGCAAACCGAGAGCAATGGCGATACCCGCCTGCTTTTAGACGTGGCGCTGGAAAAGGGCTGGAAAACCTACTGGCGCTCGCCAGGGGAAGGCGGCATCGCGCCGGCTATCGCCTGGGGCACGCCGCTGGCGGTTGACTGGCGCTGGCCGACGCCGCAGCGTTTCGACGTTGCGGGCATTTCCACTCAGGGGTATCACGGCGACGTCAGCTTCCCGATGACCCTGCGCGGGAAGATACCGCCGACGCTCAGCGGCGTACTGACATTATCCACCTGCAGCAATGTCTGCATTCTCACTGACTATCCCTTTTCGCTGGATATGACGGCCCCGCCAGGGGAGGGTTTTGCCTACGATTACACCCGTGCGATGGGCACGCTGCCGCTGCGCGATGGCCTGACTTCGCAGCTGAGCGCCAGCTACGTCAGCGGCAAACTGACGGTGACCGCCCGCCGTGATGCCGGCTGGCAGCAGCCAGCGCTGTTTATCGACGGCATGGAGGATGTCGATTTCGGCAAGCCGAGCTTTACCACCCGCGGCGATACGCTGACCGCCAGCGTGCCGATCACCGATAGCTGGGGCGAAGCGGCGCCGGATCTACGCGGTAAAACGTTGTCGCTGGTGCTGGCGGATAGCGGCCAGGCGCAGGAAAGCCAGCTCGCCATCAGCGCCGGCAGCGCCGCGCCGGAGCTGACGTTAGGCTGGGTGCTGCTGATGGCGCTGGCCGGGGGGCTTATCCTCAATGTAATGCCCTGCGTCCTGCCGGTGCTGGCGATGAAGCTCGGCTCGCTGGTGCAAACCGAACATCGCGAACGCGGCGCGGTTCGCCGACAGTTCCTCGCCTCGGCGTGCGGGATCGTCGTCTCGTTCCTGGCGCTGGCGCTGATGATGACCGCGCTACGCCTGGGTAATCAGGCGCTCGGCTGGGGGATCCAGTTCCAGAACCCGTGGTTTATCGGCGCCATGGCGCTGGTGATGGTCCTGTTCAGCGCCAGTCTGCTGGGGCTGTTCGAAATCCGCCTCTCCTCCACCGCCAGCACCTTCCTCGCCACCCGAGGCGGCAACGGCTTAATGGGCCATTTCTGGCAGGGCGCCTTCGCCACCCTGCTGGCGACGCCCTGCACCGCGCCGTTCCTTGGCACCGCCGTGTCGGTGGCGCTGGTGGCGCCGCTGCCGCTGCTGTGGGGGATTTTCTTCGCCATGGGGATCGGTATGAGCCTGCCGTGGCTGCTGAACGTCGCCTGGCCGGGGCTGGCGCAACGCCTTCCGCGCCCAGGCCGCTGGATGAATCATCTGCGGGTGGCGCTGGGGGTGATGATGCTTGGCTCGGCGCTATGGCTGGTCAGCCTGCTGACGATCCACATCGGCCGTACCCCGGTGCTTACCCTGCTGGTGATACTGACCGTAGCCCTGCTGCTGGCCACCGCCTGGCGCTACCGCTGGCGGACCGCGCTGCGCGCAGGGGCTCTGGCCATCGTGGTGGCCGGCGCCGTCGCCTTTGTCTCCCGGCCTGACGGCGAGGGCCCGCGCCGCGACCGGGTTAACTGGCAGCCGCTCAGCGAGCAGGCTATCGCCAGCGCCCTGGCGGAACATAAGCGGGTGTTTATTGATGTCACCGCCGACTGGTGCGTGACCTGTAAAGCCAATAAATACAACGTGCTGCTGCGCGATGACGTCCAGCAGGCGCTGTTAGCGCCGGACGTGGTCGCCCTGCGCGGCGACTGGAGCCGCCCCTCCGCCACGATTAGTCAGTTTTTAACCGACCGCGGCAGCGCCGCGGTGCCGTTTAACCAGATTTACGGACCGGGATTGCCGCAGGGAGAGATCCTGCCTGCGCTGTTAGATCGCGACCACCTCCTCGCCACCCTGTCCGCCGCCAAAGGAAACTAACATGAGAGCTATCACCGCCTTATTGCTGCTGTGCGTATCCGCCTTCAGCTTCGCCGCCCCGGCGGAAGAACCACCAGCAAACGGTAATGACCAGCTGGCGCAGCTGCTGTTTAACGATCCGAACAGCCCGCGCACCGGCGCCAAAGCGCCGAAGCTGACGATCGTCTCGTTTACCGATTACAA
The DNA here is from genome assembly GCF_048822715.1 of Klebsiella sp. C239. Taxonomy (NCBI): domain Bacteria; kingdom Pseudomonadati; phylum Pseudomonadota; class Gammaproteobacteria; order Enterobacterales; family Enterobacteriaceae; genus Klebsiella; species Klebsiella sp. C239. Next base: position 440,733 of record NZ_JBMEZK010000002.1, read on the forward strand.
CTGTCCTTACTGTAAACAGTTTGATCCGATGCTGGAAAAAATCGTCCACGATAACCCGGACATCCAGCTGATCGTGAAGCTGCTGCCGTTCAAGGGGCAAAGTTCGGTCAATGCCGCCAAAGCGGCGCTCTCTACCTGGCGCCAGCAGCCCGATAAGTTCTGGGCGCTGCATCAGCGGCTGATGGCGAAAAAAGGCTATCACGATGACGCCAGCATCGCCGCGGCGCAGAAGAAAACCGCCACCGACAGCGTCAGTCTCGATGACAAGACCATGGATTCACTGAAGATGAACCTGATTTTGTCGCAGGTGCTGAATATTCAGGGCACGCCGGCGACCATCATCGGCGATCAGATGGTGGCCGGGGCGATCCCTGCTGACGAACTGGAGGGGCTGGTGAAAGAGCAGCTGGCGAAAGCCCGTGGCCAGTAAGCTCAGGCGCTGGCTGCGTGAGCTGGCAGTGTGGCTGCTGATTGGCGCGGCGATGGGCCTGGCGGTGGATTATTTTCGCCAGCCCGCGCTGCCGCAAAACGTCAGCGCCACATCGCTGCACACCCTCGACGGCAGGACGGTGGATCTGAACGCCATGAGCCAGCAAAAGCCGCTGCTGCTGTACGTCTGGGCCACCTGGTGCGGGGTCTGTCGCTACACCACGCCGTCGGTGGCATCGCTTGCCGCCGATGGCGGCAATGTGCTGACCGTGGCCCTGCGATCCGGTGATAACGCCGCGCTGGAGACGTGGCTTGCCAGAAAGAAACTGGCGCTGCCGACGGTGAATGACCCGAGCGGCCAGCTGGCGCGGCGGTGGGACATTCGGGTGACGCCAACGCTGGTGGTGATTTATCGAGGCGAGGTGAAGTCGGTCACCACCGGCTGGACCAGCGGCTGGGGAATGCGTCTACGGCTGTGGCTGGCCTTCTGGTAGACCGTCGGGTTACCTGGCTCGCGTTGTTGGGTAGCCCGGATAAGGCGTAGCCGCCATCCGGGAAGGTTACCCGGCAAGCGCAGCGCCGCCGGGCAATAGACATCTACGGGTTATTTACCGCCCGCCAGTTCGAGGAAACTGCCCGTCACATAAGACGCTTTGTCGCTCAGCAGCCAGGCAATGGCCTGAGCGACCTCTTCCGGCTGACCGCCGCGCCGCATCGGCAGCGAATGCTTCACCCGATCCACGCGCCCCGGTTCGCCGCCGGAGGCGTGCATCTCGGTATAAATCAGCCCAGGGCGCACGCCATTTACCCGGATCCCCTGCGCCGCCACCTCCAGCGCCAGGCCGGTGGTCAGGGTATCCACCGCCCCTTTCGACGCGGCGTAATCAACATATTCTCCCGGCGAGCCAAGGCGCGACGCCGCCGACGACACGTTAACTATCGCCCCGCCCTTGCCGCCATGCTGATGCGCCATGCGCTTGACCGCCTCGCGGCAGCAGAGGAAATAGCCGGTCACGTTGGTCGCCAGCACGCGGTTAATGCGCTCGGCGCTCAGGCTCTCCACCGTACACTGGGTAAAGAGGATCCCGGCGTTGTTGACCAGCGCCGTCAGCGGCTCGCCCATGCGGTCAATCGCCTCAAACATCGCCATCACCTGCGCTTCATCACTGATATCCGCCCGCAGCGCCGTGGCTTTGCCGCCGGCGGCAACAATGGTATTCACCACCTCGGTGGCAGCGTTAATATTGTGATGATAATTGACCGCGACAGTATACCCTTCCTGCGCCAGCAGCAGCGCCGTCGCCCGACCTATTCCGCGGCTCGCGCCGCTAATCAGTGCTATCCCCATGCTTCTCTCCCAAAAAATAAAGGCGCCGCAGCGCCTTTAAAAGTATAGCTAATTCCGCACGTTACTGATATTCGCTCATCGGCACGCAGGAGCAGAACAGATTACGGTCGCCGTACACGTCGTCCAGGCGTTTCACCGTCGGCCAGTATTTGTTGTGCAGACCCGCCGGGAATACCGCCAGCTCGCGGCTGTACGGATGGTTCCATTCCCCAACGATCTCACCCTGGGTATGCGGCGCGTTCACCAGCGGGTTGTCTTCCAGCGGCCATTCACCGGCTTTGACGCGGTCGATTTCCGCGCGGATCGCCAGCATCGCGTCGATAAAGCGGTCCAGCTCCACCTTGCTTTCCGATTCCGTCGGCTCAACCATCAGCGTACCCGCTACCGGGAAGGACATGGTCGGCGCATGGAAGCCAAAGTCGATCAGGCGCTTGGCGATATCCAGCTCGCTAATGCCGGTCTCTTCTTTCAGCGGACGAATATCGAGAATACATTCGTGCGCCACGCGACCATCGCGACCGGTGTAGAGCACCGGGTAGGCGTCTTTCAGACGGGTAGCGATGTAGTTGGCGTTAAGGATCGCGTTCTGGCTCGCCTGCTTCAGCCCTTCCGCGCCCATCATACGGATATACATCCAGCTGATCGGCAGGATGGACGCGCTGCCGAACGGCGCAGCGGAAACCGCGCCCTGACGGGTCAGCATCCCTTCAATCTGCACCACGCTGTGACCCGGCACGAACGGCGCCAGGTGCGCTTTCACGCCGATTGGGCCCATACCCGGGCCGCCGCCGCCGTGCGGAATGCAGAACGTTTTATGCAGGTTGAGGTGCGAAACGTCAGCGCCGATAAAGCCCGGAGAGGTGATCCCGACCTGGGCGTTCATGTTGGCGCCGTCAAGGTAAACCTGGCCGCCGAACTGGTGCACGATCTCGCACACTTCGCGAATGGTCTCTTCATATACGCCGTGGGTCGACGGATAGGTGACCATGATGCAGGAGAGATTCGCCCCCGCCTGCTCTGCTTTTTCACGCAGGTCGACGAGATCGATGTTGCCGTTTTTGTCGCACGCGACCACCACCACCTGCATACCCGCCATCTGCGCGGAAGCCGGGTTGGTGCCGTGCGCGGAGCTTGGGATCAGGCAGATATCGCGATGGCCTTCGTTGCGGCTCTCATGGTAGTGGCGAATCGCCAGCAGGCCAGCATATTCGCCCTGCGCGCCGGAGTTCGGCTGCATGCAGACGGCGTCATAGCCGGTCAGTTTCACCAGCCAGTCGGAGAGCTGAGCGATCATCTGATGATACCCTTCCGCCTGCTCTACCGGGCAGAACGGGTGCAGCTCAGCGAACTCCGGCCAGGTGATGGGGATCATCTCCGCCGCGGCGTTCAGCTTCATGGTGCAGGAGCCCAGCGGGATCATCGCCTGGTTCAGCGCCAGATCTTTACGCTCCAGGGCGTGCATGTAGCGCATCATCTCGGTCTCGCTATGGTAGCGGTTGAACACCGGATGGGTGAGGATCGCATCGTCGCGCAGCATCGCCGCCGGGATGGAGCGGCTGTCCAGCGCCACGTCTTTATCCAGGGTATCGATGTCCAGACCATGATCGTCGCCGACGATGGCGCGGAACAGGTTGAGCACGTCTTCGCGGGTGGTCGCTTCATCGAGCGTAATGCCCACCGCGCCGTGAATATCGCTGCGCAGGTTAATCTGCAGGGCTTCGGCACGCGCCAGCACCGCGGCTTTATCCGCCACTTCCACGCACAGGGTGTCGAAGTAGTGGGCATGACGCAGCTTCAGCCCTTTCTTCTGCAGGCCATCGGCCAGAATGTCGGTCAGGCGATGAATGCGGCCTGCGATACGTTTCAGACCCGCCGGGCCGTGGAATACCGCGTACAGGCTGGCGATGTTGGCCAGCAGCACCTGCGAGGTACAAATGTTGGAGTTCGCTTTCTCGCGGCGGATATGCTGTTCGCGAGTCTGCATCGCCATGCGCAGCGCGGTATTCCCCGCCGCATCTTTCGATACGCCGATAATCCGGCCCGGCATGGAGCGTTTGAATTCATCTTTCGCCGCGAAGAAGGCCGCGTGCGGGCCGCCATAGCCCATCGGCACGCCGAAGCGTTGGGCGGAGCCGAAGACGATATCCGCGCCCTGCTTGCCCGGCGCCGTCAGCAGCACCAGCGCCATAAAGTCGGCAGCGACGCTGACAATCACTTTGCGCGCTTTCAGCTCGGCGATCAGTTTGCTGTAATCGTGGATTTCGCCGGTGGTGCCCACCTGCTGCAGCAGCACGCCGAAAACATCCTGGTGATCGAGCACTTTGTCGGCGTCATCGACGATCACGTCGAAACCGAAGGTTTCCGCACGAGTGCGCACCACGTCCAGGGTTTGCGGATGGACGTCGGCGGCGACGAAGAAACGGTTGGCGTTTTTCAGTTTGCTGACGCGTTTGGCCATCGCCATCGCTTCGGCGGCGGCGGTCGCTTCATCGAGCAGCGAAGCGGAAGCAATATCCAGTCCGGTGAGATCCAGCGTAACCTGCTGGAAGTTGAGCAGCGATTCCAGACGGCCCTGGGAGACTTCCGGCTGGTAAGGAGTATAGGCGGTATACCAGCCCGGATTTTCCAGCATGTTGCGCTGAATAACCGGCGGCAGCTGCACGGCGGTGTAGCCCATGCCGATGTAAGACTTGAAGCGCTTGTTGCGACCGGCGATCGCCTTCAGCTCTGCCAGCGCGGCGAATTCGGTTGTCGCGTCGCCCACCTGCGGTGGGGTCGCCAGCTGGATATCCTGCGGCACAATCTGGCCGATCAGGGCGTTAAGCGAATCCGCGCCGACGGTCTTCAGCATCTCTTGCTGCTGCTGAGCGTCCGGGCCAATGTGACGTTCGATAAAGGCGTCGCGGTTTTCAAGCTGACTTAAAGTCTGAGTCATGAGCGATGGTTCCTGAAACGTGCGGTGAATCGTGATTGTCTGACTGGTTTGCCCGGCAAACGCTGATGCTTACCGGGCCGGAATACGCAAAATCGTCCACGCGGCAGGAAGCCAACGCCCCTGCAGCGTGAAGGATGAAACGTATTTATTCGTCTTCTAACAGAGCTTCATAGGCGGTCGCATCCAGCAGCGCGGCAACCTGCGCTTCATCGCTGGCTTTGATTTTGAAGATCCAGCCGTCGGTGTACGGGTCGCTGTTGACCAGTTCCGGCGAGTCGTTCAGCTCTTCGTTAACGGCAACGATTTCACCGCTGATCGGGGCATAAATATCGGAAGCCGCCTTCACGGATTCGGCAACCGCGCAATCGGCGCCCGCTTCAACGGTGGCGCCCACTTCCGGCAGATCAACGAATACCATATCGCCCAGCAGCTCCTGCGCATGCTCGGTGATCCCGACGGTATAGGTGCCGTCCGCTTCTTTACGCAGCCACTCGTGTTCTTTGCTGTATTTCAGTTCTGCTGGTACGTTGCTCATCAATTCATCTCCAAAAAAGGGAAATCACACAATGGCTTTGCCATTGCGTACAAAACCAGGTTTAGTCACTTTTACCGGCATTTCACGGTTACGAATTTGCACCACCGCGGTGTCGCCTATCCCGGCCGGCACGCGAGCCAGCGCGATACTGTAGCCCAGGGTCGGCGAGAAGGTGCCGCTGGTGATAATGCCTTCTTTTTGATTACCGTCGCTATCGGTAAAACGTACCGGCAGGCCGCCGCGCAGGACGCCTTTCTCGGTCATCACCAGGCCAACCAGCTGTTCGGTGCCCTTTTCACGCTGCATCTCCAGCGCTTCGCGACCGATAAAATTACGATCCGCCGGTTCCCAGGCAATAGTCCAGCCCATATTCGCCGCCAGCGGAGAGACGCCTTCGTCCATCTCCTGGCCATACAGGTTCATCCCGGCCTCCAGGCGCAGGGTATCGCGCGCGCCGAGACCGCACGGCTTAACGCCAGCGTCCAGCAGACCGCGCCAGAAATCCGCCGCCTGCTCGTTCGGCATGGCGATTTCATAACCCGCTTCGCCGGTATAGCCGGTGGTGGCAATAAACAGCTCGCCGGCCTGCACGCCGAAGAACGGCTTCATACCTTCCACGGCCTGACGCTGCGCGTCGGTGAACAGCGTCGCCGCCTTCGCTTTCGCCTGCGGACCCTGAACCGCGATCAGCGACAGATCGTCGCGAACGATGATTTCAAGGCCGTAAGGTTCAGCTTGTTCGGAAATCCAGGCGAGGTCTTTTTCGCGGGTGGCGGAGTTAACAACAAGGCGGAAATAATCTTCAGAGAGGAAATAGACAATCAGGTCGTCGATGACGCCGGCGGAGGCGGTCAGCATGCCGGTGTAGAGCGCTTTGCCCGGGGTGGTGAGCTTCGCCACGTCGTTGGCCAGCAAATAGCGCAAGAACTCTCTGGTCCGGCTGCCGTGGAAATCAACGATGGTCATATGCGACACATCGAACATGCCTGCGTCGCCGCGCACCGCATGGTGCTCATCAATCTGGGATCCGTAATGCAGCGGCATCATCCAGCCATGGAAATCCACCATGCGCGCGCCGCACAGCGTGTGTTGTTCATACAACGGAGTCTGTTGAGCCATCTTTTCCTCATCGAATAAAACGGAACCAGCCACGAGATTGTCGGCGATTTTTCGCCACGAAATGGGGCGTCGGCATCGCTGACGGACACCGACGCAAACGTTCTCTTTTGCCTGAACTTACCACCGAACCCGGCGCTAAACCATAAGCTCATTCAGGGCATCACATTAGCTTATGACTAAAATCCGCCGAAAAGCCTACAGAGTTATTGACTGGAAAAAAGCGATTTACGCCACATAAAATTAACAATACCGCGGCTCGAATTAGGGAATGATGGTGTTTTATGCGATTTCGTAGCCCTAATTTCTTTAACAAAAAAAAGGGCGCATTAATAAAACTAATGCGAAAAAAGAGGTGAAATTAGAATATTTCAAATGAGGGGGAAAACCCGGCGCGCAGGCCGGGTGAAAGAAGTGTGACGCGGTTAACGTAACCAGGCAGGCAGATCGTTGAGGCCCATCGCCTGGCGAATCAGCTGCGGTTTCACGCCCGGCAGCGTATCGGCCAGTTTCAGCCCCATGTCGCGGAGGAACTTCTTCGCCGGATGGCTACCGGAAAACATGTCGCGGAAGCCCTGCATACCCGCCAGCATCAGCGCGGCGCTGTGCTTGCGGCTGCGCTCGTAGCGGCGCAGATAAAGATGCTGGCCGATATCTTTGCCCTGGGCGTGCAGACGCTTCAGTTCGTCGATAAGCTCGGCGGCATCCATAAAGCCGAGGTTGACGCCCTGCCCGGCCAGCGGGTGGATGGTATGCGCGGCATCGCCGACCAGCGCCAGGCGGTGGGCGGCGAACTGGCGGGCATAGCGGCCGGTCAGCGGGAAGACTTCACGTGCGCTTTCCAGCTGGCAGAGGCCAAGGCCATTATCGAAGGCGATATTCAACGCCTGGTTAAAGGTGGCTTCGTCAGCCTCCTGCATCCGCTGCGCCTCCGCCGGCGACAGCGACCAGACGATCGAGCACAGGTGCGGATCGCAGAGCGGCAGGAAGGCGAGGATCCCGTCGCCATGAAATACCTGGCGCGCCACCGCCTGATGCGGCTCAGCGGTACGGATAGTCGCCACCAGCGCGTGATGATGGTAATCCCAGAAGGTCAGCGGAATATCGGCTTTATTGCGCAGCCACGAATTCGCCCCATCGGCGCCGATCACCAGACGCGCGGTGAGCATGCTGCCGTCCTGCAGGCTGAGAAAGGCCTCATTTTCGCCCCACGCCACCTGCTGCAGTTGCGCAGGCGCCAGCAGGGTGACGTCGGCGCAGCGCTGCGCCTTCTGCCACAGCGCATAATGCACCACGGCGTTTTCAATAATATGGCCCAGATGGCTGAAGCCCATGCTCTGGTCATCAAAGCTAATGCGGCCGAAGCTGTCTTTGTCCCACACTTCCATTCCGTGATAGCAGCTGGCGCGTCGGGCAACGATCTCGCGCCAGACGTCCAGCTTCGTCAGCAGCTTTTCGCTGGCGGCGTTTATTGCCGACACGCGCAGCGCCGGCGGCGCATCGGCGGCCAGCGGCTGCGGCTCCGCTTTCTCCAGCACCGCGACGCGCAGGCCGCTGCCCTGTAAACCGCAGGCTACCGCCAGCCCCACCATTCCACCGCCAACAATGGCAACATCAACACTTTGCACGTTCTACTCCTTAACGGGGAACCCAACCGAGGGTACGCTGCGCCAGCGCATCGCGCGCCGGGGTAAATAATTCCATGGCCATCAGACCGACATTGCGCCCCGCCACCAGCGGCGCCCAACGGTTGGCAAACAGATGCACCAGCCCATCGGTCACGCCGATGGTGGCGGCTTTATCCCCTGTTCTGCGCGCCTGATAGCGACACAGCAGCGGATAATGGCCGACATCTTCGCCGCTGAGATGGGCGTCAGCGAGCAGCTCCGCCAGACTCATCACATCGCGCAGGCCGAGATTAAAGCCCTGCCCGGCAATCGGGTGCAGCGTCTGCGCCGCGTTACCGACCAGCGCCAGGCGGTGCGACACCGCGCGGCTGGCGGTGGTGAGGGCCAGCGGATAGACGCTGCGCTTCCCGGCGTGGGTAATGCGCCCCAAACGCCAGCCGAACGCCTGCTGCAGCTCCTGACAAAAGCGTTCGTCAGACCAGCTCAGCACCTCGTCGCGGCGCGACTGCGGATGACACCACACCAGCGAGCAGCGCCCTTGCGACATCGGCAGCATCGCCAGCGGGCCATGCTCGGTAAAACGTTCGAAAGCGCGGCCTTCGTGGGGCAGCGCGGTGCTTACGTTGGCGATAATCGCCAGTTGCTCATAGGACTGCTGTTGCCAGCTGATGCCGCAGCGGGCGCCCAGCGACGAACGCGAACCGTCCGCCGCCACCAGCAGCTTGCCGCTGATCGTTTCGCCCCCCTCAAGGGTAAGGCTGACGCTCTCCTGGCTGCGGCTGACCGCTGCCACCTTCGCCGGACAATGCAGCGTCACGCCCGGCGCCTCGCGCAGCAGGCTAAACAGGCGCTGGCCGACATCGTGGAGTTCAACCACCTGACCCAGCGCCGGCAGGCGATAATCCGCCGCCGCCAGATTCACAAAACCGGCATGGCCGCGGTCGCTGACGTGTACCCGCTGGATAGCCGTCGCCCGCTCGGCGAGAGGTTGCCAGACACCGATGCGCGCCAGCTGCTGGCAGGTGCCGGCGGCCAGGGCGATCGCCCGGTCGTCGAAGCCGGGATGGCGAGCCGACTGGGGATCCTGCGCCTCAATCAGATGAACCGGCAGCGCGCCGCCGGTCAAACGGGAGATGGCCAGGGCGAGCGTCGCCCCGGTCATCCCGCCGCCGACGATCAGCACGCTCATGACTGGCGCGCCGCCGCCATCAGCGCTTCGATCTCATCCGCCTTCTTCACCACGCCGGCGGTGAGATTTTCGTTGCCGTCTTCGGTAATGACGATGTCATCTTCAATACGGATGCCGATGCCGCGGTACTGCGCCGGCACGTCGGCGTCGGCGGCGATATACAGCCCCGGTTCGACGGTCAGCACCATCCCCGGCTCCAGGACGCGAGAACGGTCGGTGTCGTAGTGACCGACATCGTGTACATCCAGCCCCAGCCAGTGGCTCAGACCGTGCATAAAGTACGGGCGGTGGGCATTGTTGGCGATCAGCTCGTCAACCTCGCCTTTGAGGATCCCCAGCCGCACCAGGCCGGTGATCATAATGCGCACCACTTCCTGGTTCACCTGGCAGATTGAGGTGCCCGGGCGATAGAGTTCCAGCGCGGTCTCCAGCGATTCCAGCACGATATCGTAGATTTCGCGCTGCGGCTGGCTGAATTTGCCGTTCACCGGGAAGGTGCGGGTAATGTCGCCGGCATAGCCGCGATACTCGCAGCCGGCGTCAATCAGCACTAAATCGCCGTCGCGCAGTTCAGATTCGTTTTCGGTGTAGTGCAGAATGCAGCCGTTTTCGCCGCCGCCAACGATGGTGTTATAGGAGGGGAAGCGCGCGCCGTGGCGATTGAATTCATGGAGAATTTCGCCCTCCAGCTGATACTCGAACATGCCAGGGCGGCATTTTTCCATCGCCCGGGTATGGGCCAGGGCGCTGATCTCCCCGGCGCGGCGCATCACGGCCAGCTCTTCCGCGGATTTGAACAGGCGCATCTCATGCACAATGGGCCGCCAGTCGATCACCGAGTTCGGCGCCTGCAGGTTCTGCCGCGAGCCTTTGCGGAGTTTTTCGAGGGCGTTGAACACAATCTCATCGGCATAGGCATATTCGCCCTGGGCAAAATAGATAGCGTCCAGACCGTTGAGCAGCTGATACAGCTGCTGGTTGATTTCGCTGAACGCCAGCGCCCGGTCCACGCCCAGCTTCGCCGGCGCGGCCTCCTGGCCCAGACGGCGACCGAACCAGATCTCAGCGGTCAGATCGCGAACCCGGTTGAACAGCACGCTATGGTTGTGGGTTTCATCGCTTTTAATCAACACCAGCAGCGCTTCCGGTTCGTTGAAGCCGGTGAAGTACCAGAAATCGCTGTTCTGCCGGTAGGGATATTCCGAATCTGCACTGCGCACCGCTTCCGGTGCGGCGAAAATCAGCGCCGCGCTGCCTGGCTGCATCTGCGCCAACAGCGCCTGGCGACGCGAGAGAAATTCCTGCTGAGTCATGACGCCCCCTGAACGAATTTTAGTTAGTGTAATGTCGGTTTGCGGACTTCCGGTGCGGTTGGCTGCTGACGCGCAAAGGTGTCGTGGCACAGCAGTGCGGCAACGCGGACATACTCGATAATCTCCTCCAGAGACATCTCCAGCTCTTCCTGATCTTCGTCTTCATCGTAGCCCAGCTGGGCAATATTACGCAGATCGTCAATCGCTTCCCCGGTTTCGTCTTTCACTTTATCCAGCTTCGGCTGGCTAACGCCAAGGCCGAGAAGGAAGTGGTTGACCCAGCCGGCGAGGGCGTCGGCGCGGTCAAAGACGCTCACCGCATCGCCTTCCGGCAGATACAGTTGAAAGAGGAAGCCGTCGTCATCCAGTGAGTCGCTGATGGCGGAATGCATGTTACGCAGCGCCTGGGCCAGCTCATGGCCGAAGGCGAGACCTTCGTTGGTCAGGTCGTGCACCAGCGGCTGCCAGCTGCTGTCCGTGTTGCCGCCGCACAGTAATCCGCTGATCAAACCGTGCATCTCGGCCGGGGTAAGCCCTACCCCTTGTTGGTTCAGTAACTGGTCTACATCGTTGTAACCAGGCATTTCGTTCTGTATAGACATGCGCATTCGTCATCGTTGGGAGGAATATTCATGGTATGCTACCACTTTGGACCCTGGTGAACCAGAATAGGGCTTGTATCTTCGCACCAGGGTAGCTATAGTGTCGCCCCTTCGCAGACCCGGGTCAGGGTGTGAAGGCAGCGCAGTCAATCAGCAGGAAGGTGGCATGTCTGCACAACCCGTAGATCTCCAAATTTTCGGCCGTTCACTGCGAGTGAATTGCCCGCCTGAACAAAGGGATGCCCTGAATCAGGCAGCTGAAGACCTTAATCAGCGGTTGCAAGATTTAAAAGAACGCACTAGAGTCACAAATACTGAGCAGCTGGTCTTCATCGCCGCGTTGAACATCAGCTATGAGTTGACTCAGGAAAAAGCGAAGACCCGCGACTACGCTTCCAGTATGGAGCAGCGCATTCGCATGCTTCAGCAGACCATCGAGCAAGCATTGCTTGAGCAAGGTCGCATAAGCGAAAGACCAGGGTCGAAGTTTGAATAACACTTTGCAGTTAACTGTGTTAGAGTAACTCTAGGAACAAAATTTCTCTGAGATGTTTGCAAGCGGGCCAGTCCCCTGAGCCGATATTTCATACCACAAGAATGTGGCGCTCCACGGTTGGTGAGCATGCTCGGTCCGTCCGAGAAGCCTTAAAACTGTGACGACACATTCACCTTGAACCAAGGGTTCAAGGGTTACAGCCTGCGGCGGCATCTCGGAGATTCCCTTCCTTACCTCGCATTATTTCCCCACGCCTGTTTTCGGCTGATGCCGCACTGTATTACACTGTTTTCTATTGTTTCGCCTGCTCGCCATGAGACCTGCATGACTCTACAGCCCGATACCCTGCTCTCCCGCCAGCACATTCGCCAGCAGATCCGCGAGCGTCGACGCGCGCTCAGCCCTGAGCAACAGCGGCAGTTTGCCCTGCAGGCCGCAGAGCGGATGATGGCCTGGCCGCCGGTGGTTCTCGCCCACACCGTGGCGCTGTTTCTCTCCTTTGACGGCGAGCTGGACACCCAACCGCTGATCGACCAGCTCTGGCGGGCCGGTAAGCGAGTCTATCTCCCGGTGCTGCATCCGTTTAGCCCCGGTAACCTGCTGTTTTTACATTACCATCCGCAGAGCGAACTGATAGTGAATCGCCTGAAGATCCGCGAACCGAAGCTCGACGTGCGCGACGTGCTGCCGCTCGCTGAACTCGATGTGCTGGTCACCCCGCTGGTGGCCTTCGATGCCGGCGGCCAACGGCTGGGGATGGGTGGCGGTTTTTACGACCGGACGCTGCAAAACTGGCAGCAGTATCGCCTGCAGCCGGTGGGCTACGCGCACGACTGCCAGCAGGTGGACACCCTGCCGAGCGAAGAGTGGGATATCCCGCTGCCGGCGGTGATCACCCCGGGCAAAACCTGGTGTTGGTAGGTACGCGGGGACGAGAAATTCAGCCTGGAAAGTATTAACAAAAAAACGGGCAGGTACGCGACCTGCCCGAGAGGCAACAATGGTTAGAACAGCAGACGGGCGCGGATAGTCCCCGGGATCGCTTTCATTGCCTGCAGCGCCTGCTGGGCAACGTCTTCTTCCGCTTCGATATCAATAACCACGTAACCCATCTGCGGCGACGTTTGCAGATACTGGGCGGCAATGTTGATGCTCTGCGCGGCGAAGATCTGGTTGATGGCGGTCAGGACGCCCGGCCGGTTCTCATGGATATGCAGCAGACGGCGGCCGCCGTGCAGCGGCAGAGAAACTTCCGGGAAGTTGACCGCCGACAGGGTTGATCCATTGTCAGAGTACTTGGCCAGCTTGCCGGCCACTTCCAGACCGATGTTCTCCTGCGCTTCCTGAGTGGAGCCACCGATATGCGGAGTGAGGATCACGTTATCAAATTCGCACAGCGGAGAAGTGAAGGGGTCGCTGTTGGTCGCGGGTTCGGTCGGGAAGACGTCGATTGCCGCCCCGGCCAGATGCTTACTCGCCAGCGCATCGCATAGCGCCGGAATATCCACCACGGTACCGCGGGAGGCGTTGATCAGCAGCGCGCCCGGCTTCATCAGCGCCAGCTCTTCCGCGCCCATCATATTTTTGGTGGAGGCGTTTTCCGGCACGTGCAGGCTGACCACGTCGCTCATGTTCAGCAGGTCGGAGAGATGCTGTACCTGAGTGGCGTTGCCGAGCGGCAGTTTGTTTTCAATATCATAGAAGAAGACATGCATCCCCAGCGATTCCGCCAGAATGCCGAGCTGGGTGCCGATGTGGCCGTAACCGATAATCCCCAGTTTCTTGCCGCGCGCTTCAAAGCTTCCCACCGCCAGCTTATTCCATACGCCGCGATGCGCCTTAGCGTTGGCTTCCGGCACGCCGCGCAGCAGCAGCAGCAGCTCACCGATCACCAGCTCGGCCACCGAACGGGTATTAGAGAATGGCGCGTTAAACACCGGAATACCGCGCTTCGCGGCGGCGTTCAGATCCACCTGGTTGGTACCGATGCAGAAGCAGCCGACGGCAACCAGTTTTTCCGCCGCGGCGAAAATCTCTTCAGTCAGATGGGTACGGGAACGCAGGCCGATGAAATGGGCATCACGGATCGACGCTTTCAGCTGTTCGGAATCCAGCGCGCCTTTATGAAATTCAATGTTGGTGTAACCTGCCGCGCGAAGGCTATCGATTGCCTTTTGATGCACACCTTCAACCAGCAGAAATTTAATCTTGTCTTTTTCCAGTGATACCTTAGCCATTTCCCCGTCCTGTTTTGTCTTAACTGATGTCGTGCTGAACGAAAGTTCGTCTCAGCAACATATCAAAAAAAACTATCGCGGCAATATGAACGTTTGCGTCGCCGTCCTGAAGAAATGTCATTCAGAAGGAAATGGCAGGACAAAACACCAGAAAGATAATGAACGGTAGCGCGTTAATCAGAATGGTTGCACAAATGTGACAGAAGTCACTAAATTGCACCAGGTGAAAAAATATTTGCGAGGGAGCCGGTTGGCTCCCTGCGGACAGACTATTTTACGATGGTTTTCACACCGTCAGCGGTGCCGATCAGCGCCACGTCGGCGCCGCGATTGGCGAACAGCCCTACGGTCACGACGCCAGGAATGCCGTTAATCGCGTTTTCCAGCGCGATAGCATCGAGAATTTCCAGGCCGTGCACGTCAAGGATCACGTTGCCGTTATCGGTCACCACGCCCTGACGGTATTCCGGACGACCGCCCAGCTTGACCAGCTGGCGTGCAACGGCGCTGCGCGCCATCGGAATGACTTCAACCGGCAGCGGGAATTTGCCCAGAATATCGACCTGCTTGGAGGCATCGGCGATGCAGATAAATTTATCGGCCACCGAAGCGATGATCTTCTCACGGGTCAGCGCCGCGCCGCCGCCTTTGATCATCTGCATGTGACCGTTGATCTCATCCGCGCCGTCAACGTAGATCCCCAGGCGATCGACGCTGTTGAGATCGAAGACGGTGATCCCGAGGCTTTTCAGCTTCTCGGTGGAGGCATCGGAGCTGGAGACCGCCCCTTCGATCTGCCCTTTCATGGTGCCCAGCGCGTCAATAAAATGGGCCGCCGTCGAGCCGGTGCCAACGCCCACAATGGTCCCTGGCTGTACGTATTGCAGCGCTGCCCAACCTACCGCTTTTTTCAGTTCATCCTGCGTCATAATCATGGTCCGAGATGTGAATGCCTGTGGCGCATTATAGAACATCGACAGTGGAAATGTCCCTGCGATGCAGATCACACAACAGAGCAGACCAATTTCGTCTGTATCAAATAAAAATTTATGTCATAGTGCGAGATAACGATTAGTTATGGGGGCACGCCAGAATAATGAAACGACCGGACTACAGGACACTACAAGCGCTGGACGCGGTGATTAGAGAACGAGGATTTGAGCGCGCCGCGCAGAAGCTATGTATTACCCAGTCCGCCGTCTCACAGCGAATTAAGCAGCTGGAAAATATGTTCGGCCAGCCGCTGCTGGTACGTACCGTGCCGCCGCGCCCAACCGAGCAAGGACAAAAATTGCTGGCTCTGTTGCGCCAGGTTGAACTGCTGGAAGAGGAGTGGCTGGGCGACGAGCAGACTGGCTCCACGCCGCTGTTGCTGTCGCTGGCGGTGAACGCCGACAGTCTGGCGACCTGGCTGCTGCCGGCGCTGGCTAATGTGCTGTCGGACTCCCCTATTCGTCTCAACCTGCAGGTGGAAGATGAAACCCGCACCCAGGAGCGCCTGCGCCGTGGCGAAGTGGTCGGCGCGGTAAGTATCCAGCCGCAGGCGCTGCCAAGCTGCCTGGTGGATCAGCTCGGCGCGCTCGATTACCTGTTTGTCGCCTCAAAAGAGTTTGCGCAACGCTACTTCCCGAACGGCGTAACGCGTTCGGCGCTGCTGAAAGCCCCGGTCGTCGCCTTCGACCATCTGGACGATATGCATCAGGCCTTTCTGCAGCAAAACTTCGACCTGCCGCCGGGCAGCGTCCCCTGCCATATCGTCAACTCGTCGGAAGCCTTCGTCCAGCTGGCGCGCCAGGGCACTACCTGCTGTATGATCCCGCATCTGCAGATCGAAAAAGAGCTCAACAGCGGCGAGCTTATCGATCTCACTCCCGGCCTGTTTCAGCGCCGTATGCTCTACTGGCACCGCTTTGCCCCGGAAAGCCGTATGATGCGGCGGGTGACCGATGCGCTCATCGACTACGGGCACAAGGTGCTGCGTCAGGATTAAACCGCGGGCATAAAAAAAGCCACTTCGCTGAAGTGGCTTTTTTGTTTCTATCGCTTACTGGGCCGGTTTCGGCGCTTCAGCCGGTTTCGCCGGAGCCGCGGCCTGCGCCGGCTGCAGTTCAAACACGACGTCGACCTGGTCGTCAAACTGGATAGTCGCCTGCTCGTAGGTTTCCTGGGCGGAAACCGGCGCAGCGTCAGCGGCCTTCATCATGCGAACCATCGGGCTCGGCTGATAATTAGAGACATGGTAGCGTACGCTGTACACCGGCCCCAGCTTGCTGTGGAAACCTGCGGCCAGCTCCTGCGCCTGGTGCACGGCGTCGTCGATCGCCGCTTTACGCGCTTTATCTTTGTAGGCGTCCGGTTGCGCAACGCCCAGCGAGACGGAGCGAATTTCGTTCAGACCGGCTTTCAGGGCGCCATCCAGCAGACCGTTGAGTTTATCCAGCTGGCGCAAGGTCACTTCGACGGTGCGCACCGCGCGATAGCCTTTCAGAATGCTTTTCCCGTTCTGATAGTCGTAATCAGGTTGGGTACGCAGATTCGCCGAGTTGATGTCTTTTTTCGCAATGCCGCTCTTTTCGAGGAAAGAGAGGTATTGCGCAACGCGATCGTCAGCCTGTTTTTTTGCCGATGCGGCATCTTTTGCCGCCACGTTCACTTCGATCGCCAGGGTAGCGATATCCGGAACCGCAGCAACGCTTGCTGTGCCTGAAGTCACAATGTGCGGACCGTCCGGCAATTCGCTTGCCTGTGCCGCCATCGTGCTAAATCCGAGTGTTGCCGCCAGGGCTAAGACTTTTAACTTCACTGTCGTTTCTCCATGTTACTTAAATCGCCCTTACGGGACGCATGCCAGCAAGCTTAGCGCGTACAGCAGGAAAGTCCATCGGACAACGCTTAGTTGAGCAACGCCTGGATATGGACGACGCCCTCTTTTGCCAGCTGAAACGCAATAAACCACATGACGGCGCCGACCACAATGTTAATGATCCGCTGGGCTCTGGCGGTACGCAGCCGCGGCGCCAGCCAGGCGGCCAACAGCGCCAGACCAAAGAACCACAGGAAAGAGGCGCTAATGGTTCCCAGCGCAAACCAGCGCTTCGGCTCCACCGCCAGCTGGCCTCCCAGGCTGCCCAGCACCACAAACGTATCCAGATAAACGTGCGGATTCAGCCAGGTGACCGCCAGCATAGTGATAATGATTTTCCAGCGCCCCTGCTGCATCGCCTCGGCGCTGGCGAGCTCAAGATTCGGACTGAACGCCGTCTTCAGCGCGCCAAAGCCGTACCACAGTAAAAAGGCCACGCCGCCCCAGGTCACGAGCGCCAGTAGCCAGGGGGACTGCATCAGCAGCGCGCTGCCGCCAAAAATGCCGGCGCAGATCAGCAGCAAGTCGCTGACGGCGCACAGCAAGGCAATCATCAGGTGATACTGACGACGGATGCCCTGGTTCATCACGAAAGCATTTTGTGGGCCAAGCGGCAAAATCATTGCCGCTCCCAGGGCAAGGCCCTGAAAGTAATAGGTAAACATGAGGATTTTTCCGCTGTCTTCGAGAGTGGCGCTGACTATAACGCGAATAAATTATTAGCGGAAATTGAAAGTATTAATCATTAATAAGCGAAGCTAATAATGAGCCATTAAAAAAGGCCGGCATGGCCGGCCTGAGTCACTGAGTGGTGGTTTACTCGGCTTTTTCCGGCAGGCGCACCACATGAACATCCATCTGCGGATAAGGGAAGCTGATGCCATTGGCGTCAAATTCACGCTTGATGCGCTCGAGGATATCCCAGTAGACGTTTTGCAGATCGCTGCTTTTGCTCCACACGCGCACCACGAAGTTCACCGACGAGGCGCCGAGTTCGTTCAGGCGCACCGTCATTTCCCGATCGCACAGAATACGATCGTCAGATTCGATAATCGAGGTCAGGAGCTGCTTCACCTTGTCGATATCGGCATCGTAAGAGACGCCGATAATAAACTCATTGCGGCGCGCCGGTTCGCGGGAGAAGTTAATGATGTTGCCGGCGATAATTTTGCCGTTCGGCACCACCACGATTTTGCCATCGACGGTACGCAGGGTCGTGGAGAAAATCTGCACATTCTGTACGGTACCCGCAATGCCGCCGAGATCGACATATTCACCGGCGCGGAACGGGCGGAACATCACCAGCAGTACGCCAGCCGCGAGGTTAGACAGTGACCCCTGCAGCGCCAGACCGACGGCTAAACCCGCGGCGCCCAGCACCGCAATGACCGAGGCGGTCTGCACGCCCACGCGGCCCAGGGCGGCAATCAGCGTAAAGGCGATAACCGCATAGCGCACCAGCGCGGAGAGGAAATCGGCAACGGTGGCGTCAATTTTACGCGCCAGCATCAGGCGGTTGACGGTGTTAGAGACGACGCGCGCCACGATCATCCCGACGATCAGGATAGCGATAGCCGCGACGATGTTGACGGCATAGCTCAGCAGCAGCTCCTGGTTGCGTGCCAGCCACGTCCCGGCGTGGTTGATGCTATCGACAACGTTCAAATCTTCCATT
Source organism: Klebsiella sp. C239 (assembly GCF_048822715.1). NCBI lineage: Bacteria > Pseudomonadati > Pseudomonadota > Gammaproteobacteria > Enterobacterales > Enterobacteriaceae > Klebsiella > Klebsiella sp. C239. Next base: position 459,099 of record NZ_JBMEZK010000002.1, read on the forward strand.
TAACATTCCTTATGAATCCCCCAGGGGGAAGTAAATAACTCAGCCTGCGACAGGGCAGTCAGGTTATAGGGTAAACAATAAGTGCACGTTTTGCCAAATGGATCACAGTTTTCTGCCGCGCTATCCTGTTGTTAAGCTAATAAAAAAGCCCGCATTGCTGCGGGCTTCAGGGTAAGAAACAGATTTTTCTTACAGAACGTCGATCGCGTTCAGCTCTTTAAATGCCTGCTCCAGACGAGTCACCATGGAAGTCTGTGCAGCACGCAGCCATACGCGCGGATCGTAGTATTTCTTGTTCGGCTGGTCTTCGCCTTTCGGGTTGCCCAGCTGGCCCTGCAGGTAAGCTTCGTTAGTTTTGTAGTACTGCAGGATACCGTCCCAGGTTGCCCATTGGGTGTCGGTATCGATGTTCATTTTCACTACGCCGTAGCTGACGGAGTCTTTGATTTCCTGAGCGGAAGAACCGGAACCGCCGTGGAAGACGAAGTTCAGGCTGTTGTGCGGCAGGTTGTGTTTCTTGGAAACATATTCCTGAGAGTCGCGCAGGATAGTCGGGGTCAGAACGACGTTACCCGGTTTGTACACGCCGTGTACGTTACCGAAGGAAGCGGCGATGGTGAAGCGCGGGCTGATTTTGCTCAGCTCGGTGTACGCGTAATCCACGTCTTCCGGCTGGGTGTACAGGGCGGAAGCGTCCATGTGGCTGTTGTCCACGCCGTCTTCTTCACCACCGGTGCAACCCAGTTCGATTTCCAGGGTCATGTCCATTTTGGCCATGCGCGCCAGGTATTTAGAGCAGATTTCGATGTTTTCGTGCAGAGACTCTTCAGACAGGTCGATCATGTGAGAAGAGAACAGCGGTTTGCCGGTAGCGGCGAAGTGTTTTTCACCCGCGTCCAGCAGGCCGTCGATCCACGGCAGCAGTTTCTTCGCGCAGTGGTCAGTGTGCAGGATAACCGGCACGCCGTAGTGCTCAGCCATCTGGTGCACGTGGTGCGCGCCAGAGATAGCGCCGAGGATAGCAGCACCCTGAGGAACGTCAGTTTTCACGCCTTTACCTGCGATGAACGCCGCGCCGCCGTTAGAGAACTGAACGATAACCGGAGAGCGAACTTTCGCAGCAGCTTCCAGAACGGCGTTGATGGAGTCAGTACCTACGCAGTTTACCGCCGGCAGTGCAAAGTTGTTTTCTTTCGCTACCTGGAACACTTTCTGAACGTCGTCGCCAGTGATGACGCCCGGTTTTACGAAATCAAAAATTTTAGACATGTTACTTAGTCCTGTATCTGTATCTTCGACCGTTGAAGAAGGTTCGCGAGCCCTTAAGCGCGCTGAAAAACAGGCGGGTTTCCCCGCCTGAACTGAATTACTGCTTAGCGCGCTCTTCGAGCATCGCTACTGCCGGCAGGACTTTGCCTTCGACGAATTCAAGGAACGCGCCGCCGCCAGTGGAGATGTAGGAAATTTTGTCAGCGATGCCGAACAGGTCGATCGCTGCCAGGGTGTCGCCGCCGCCGGCGATGGAGAAACCTTCGCTGTCCGCGATAGCGTTAGCCACGATTTCAGTCCCTTTACGGAAGTTCGGGAATTCGAATACGCCAACCGGGCCGTTCCACAGGATGGTTTTGGCGTTTTTCAGGATGTCAGCCAGTTTCTGTGCGGAAACGTCGCCGAGGTCCAGAATCTGCTCGTCATCTTTAATGTCGTTAACAGATTTCAGAGTCGCCGTTGCGGTTTCGGAGAACTCGGTCGCGACGCGAACGTCAGTCGGAACCGGGATATCGCAGGTGCTCAGCAGGCGCTTGGCTTCATCAACCAGATCCGCTTCGTACAGGGATTTACCGACGTTGTGGCCCTGAGCGGCAACGAAGGTGTTGGCGATACCGCCGCCGACGATCAGCTGGTCAGCGATTTTAGACAGGGAATCCAGCACGGTCAGTTTGGTGGATACTTTAGAACCACCGACGATAGCGACCATCGGACGAGCCGGCTCTTTCAGCGCTTTACCCAGCGCGTCCAGTTCAGCGGCCAGCAGCGGGCCTGCGCACGCCACGTCAGCAAATTTGCCGATACCGTGGGTGGAAGCCTGCGCGCGGTGCGCGGTACCGAAAGCGTCCATCACGAACACGTCGCACAGCGCGGCGTATTTTTTGGACAGCGCTTCGTCGTCTTTTTTCTCGCCTTTGTTGAAGCGAACGTTTTCCAGCACCACCAGCTCGCCGGCAGCGACTTCCACGCCGTCCAGGTAGTCTTTAACCAGACGTACCGGGCTGGACAGTTTGTCTTTCAGGTAATTAACAACCGGCAGCAGAGAGAATTCTTCGTTGTACTCGCCTTCGGTCGGACGACCCAGGTGAGAAGTAACCATGACTTTCGCGCCCTGCTTCAGCGCCAGTTCAATGGTCGGCAGAGAGGCACGGATACGTGCGTCGCTGGTTACTTTCCCGTCTTTAACTGGTACGTTCAGATCCGCACGGATAAAAACGCGTTTACCAGCCAGATCCAGATCGGTCATCTTAATTACAGACATGGTGAATCCTCTCGTTGATTCATAAAGTTTTGTCGACGTTTACGCGTCGAACCTGAAACCAATAGCCGCCATCGCTAACGTCGTGTCGAGCATTCGGTTAGCAAAGCCCCATTCGTTATCGCACCAGACCAGCGTTTTGATCAGATGCGCGCCACTGACCCGGGTTTGCGTGCCATCGACGATGGCGCTGTGCGGATCGTGGTTAAAATCTGTTGAGACCAACGGTAATTCCGTATAGTCAACTATACCATGAAATGCACCTTGTGCTGCTTTTTGCAGCAACTGGTTGACTTCACATGCTTTTACCGGTTTTTTGACCGTCACGCTCAGGTCAATTGCCGTCACGTTTATCGTCGGCACCCGCACGGCAATCGCTTCAAAACGGTCATTAAACTGCGGGAAAATACGGGTGATCCCTGCCGCCAGTTTGGTATCCACCGGAATGATCGACTGGCTGGCCGCGCGGGTACGCCGGAGATCCGGATGGTAGGCGTCAATCACCTGCTGGTCATGCATCGCCGAGTGAATGGTGGTGACGGTGCCGGACTCGATGCCATAGGCATCATCTAACAGTTTAATGATCGGAATAATGCAGTTGGTGGTGCAGGAGGCGTTGGAGACAATGCGATGCTCGGCGCGGAGTTCATCCTGATTGACGCCGTACACCACCGTCGCGTCGAGGTCGTTGCCGCCGGGATGCGAGAAGAGCACTTTCTTCGCCCCAGCCTGCAGGTGCGCCTCACCGTGTTCACGGCTCCCGTAAACGCCGGTGCAGTCGAGCACCACGTCTACCGCCAGCTCGCGCCAGGGCAGCGCCGCAATGGTCGGCTCGTGCAGCAGACGGATGGCATCATCGCCAACAAACAGCTGCTCGCGCTCCTGACGAACATCCCAGGCGAAACGGCCATGGCTGGTGTCATATTTCAACAAATGCGCGATGCCCGCAGCATCCGCCAGCTCATTGATAGCCACCACGGTGATTTCCGCACGGCGCCCGGATTCATATAGCGCACGAACCACGTTGCGTCCAATACGACCGAAGCCATTAATCGCGATGCGAATGGTCATAGATCTCCTGCAAGGCTGTCCCTGTTATGAGGTGGCTGACAGAGTAATCCAGCTACGCTCTGAGGGAAACCTTACCAGCTGCAAACTGCGACTGATTGATTAATTGTCGAACATTTAAACGACTGAAACGCTTCAGCTAGAATAAGCCAAACGAGGAATAAAAGGAATGTTTGTCCAGCGCAATAAACCAGCTATATGACTCACATCACATTTTCGCTGGAATAATTTACAACCGTATTACATGGTTCAGGAATAGCAGATACAAAAAAGCCGGGTGGCGAGGTAAAAGCAAAACGGTAACCCAGGGGTTACCGTTTTTGGCGTTTGCACCCTCTCCTGTGGGAGAGGGTTACGGTGCGGGCATCAGCCCGCACCGTAACCGCAATTACAGCAGCGCTTTCGCTTTAGCGACCACGTTGTCGACGGTGAAGCCGAACTCTTCGAACAGCTGCTCAGCCGGCGCAGACTCACCGAAGGTGGTCATGCCAACGATCGCCCCGTTCAGGCCAACGTATTTGAACCAGTAATCAGCAATACCCGCTTCCACGGCAACGCGCGCGGTCACGGCTTTCGGCAGTACGGATTCACGGTAGGCCGCATCCTGCTTGTCGAACGCGTCGGTGGACGGCATGGAGACTACGCGCGCCTTCACGCCTTCGGCGGTCAGTTTGTCCCACGCGGCCACCGCCAGCTCCACTTCGGAACCGGTGGCGATGAAGATCAGCTCCGGCTGGCCGGCGCAATCTTTCAGCACGTAACCGCCGCGGGCCACGTTCGCCAGCTGCTCTTCGGTACGCTCCTGCTGCGCCAGGTTCTGACGGGAGAGGATCAGCGCGGTCGGGCCGTCCTGACGCTCGACGCCATATTTCCATGCAATCGCGGATTCAACCTGGTCACACGGACGCCAGGTGGACATGTTCGGCGTTACGCGCAGAGAAGCCACCTGCTCTACCGGCTGGTGAGTCGGGCCATCTTCGCCCAGACCGATGGAGTCGTGGGTGTAGACCATCACCTGACGCTGTTTCATCAGCGCGGCCATACGTACCGCATTACGCGCGTATTCCACGAACATCAGGAAGGTGGAGGTGTACGGCAGGAAGCCGCCGTGCAGCGCGATGCCGTTGGCGATAGCGGTCATACCGAACTCACGCACGCCGTAGTGAATGTAGTTACCCGCGGTGTCTTCGTTGATCGGCTTAGAACCAGACCACAGGGTCAGGTTGGACGGCGCCAGGTCAGCGGAACCGCCGAGGAATTCCGGCAGCAGCGGACCGAAAGCTTCGATGGCGTTCTGAGAGGCTTTACGGCTGGCGATTTTCGCCGGGTTGGCCTGCAGCTTCGCGATGAACTCGTTGGCTTTCGCGTCGAAGTCAGACGGCATCTCGCCTTTCATACGACGGGTGAATTCGGCTGCTTCCTGCGGGAAGGCTTTGGCGTAAGCAGCGAACTTCTCATTCCATGCCGCTTCTTTCGCCTGACCGGCTTCTTTGGCATCCCACTGCGCATAGATGTCAGACGGGATGTCAAACGGCGCGTGTTTCCAGCCCAGCGCTTCGCGGGTCAGGGCGATTTCGGCGTCGCCCAGCGGCGCGCCGTGGGAGTCGTGGGTACCGGCTTTGTTCGGCGAACCGAAGCCGATGATGGTTTTGCACATCAGCAGGGACGGTTTGTCGGTGACTGCGCGCGCTTCTTCTACTGCGCGTTTGATGGCGTCAGCGTCGTGACCGTCAACGCCGCGCACCACGTGCCAGCCGTAGGCTTCAAAGCGTTTGGCGGTATCGTCGGTGAACCAGCCTTCAACGTGGCCGTCGATAGAGATGCCGTTGTCATCATAGAAGGCCACCAGTTTGCCCAGCTTCAGGGTACCGGCCAGGGAGCACACTTCGTGAGAAATGCCTTCCATCATGCAGCCGTCGCCCATGAAGGCGTAGGTGTAGTGGTCGACGATGTCGTGGCCCGGACGGTTGAACTGCGCCGCCAGAGTTTTCTCGGCGATAGCCATCCCGACCGCGTTAGCGATACCCTGGCCCAGCGGACCGGTGGTGGTTTCCACGCCCGCGGTGTAGCCGACTTCCGGGTGGCCCGGCGTTTTGGAGTGCAGCTGGCGGAAGTTTTTCAGCTCTTCAATCGGCAGATCGTAGCCAGTGAGGTGCAGCAGGCTGTAAATCAGCATCGAACCATGGCCATTGGACAGTACAAAACGGTCACGGTCAGCCCAGGCCGGATTGTTCGGGTTATGGTTCAGGAAATCACGCCACAGCACTTCGGCAATGTCAGCCATACCCATCGGGGCACCCGGGTGGCCGGATTTGGCTTTCTGTACAGCGTCCATGCTCAGCGCACGAATAGCGTTAGCAAGCTCTTTACGTGAGGACATTTTGACTCCAGTTCGGACTGTTGAAGGCCATGCCCTTAACGACTTGACGAGAGCGCGTTTTGGGCTACGCCGGAAAAAAGTGTGAACAATGTAACCCAAGCGACAAGTCATGTACATGGAGCATCCTTTTGCCCTTTAAGAAATCTCTGGAACAGGTTGTGCTACGCCGGAATCCGCTCGCCCGCATCCTGCGATACTCTTTATAATTTACGCAGAATACGGTTCCCTGCCGTCGCCGTATTGTCGGATAAACAACCATAAGATTGTGGAAGATAAAAAATGAAAATTCGCTCAACCGTACTTGCTCTTGGGATCGCAGCAACGCTCACCGGATGTCAGAACATGGACTCCAACGGTCTGCTCAGCTCAGGGGCCGAAGCCTTCCAGGCATACTCCCTCAGCGACGCGCAGGTGAAAACCTTAAGCGACCAGGCCTGTAAAGAGATGGACGCCAAAGCGAAAATCGCCCCGGCCAGCAGTGAATACAGCCAGCGGCTGAACAAAATCGCGGCCGCGCTGGGCGATAACATCAATGGTCAGCCCGTGAACTACAAGGTCTATGAGACCAAGGATGTCAACGCCTTCGCCATGGCTAACGGCTGCATCCGCGTCTACAGCGGGCTGATGGATCTGATGAACGATAATGAAGTCGAGGCGGTGATCGGCCACGAAATGGGCCACGTCGCGCTGGGCCATGTGAAGAAAGGCATGCAGGTCGCCCTGGGCACTAACGCCGTGCGCGCGGCGGCGGCCTCCGCCGGCGGCATCGTCGGCAGCTTGTCCCAGTCGCAGCTCGGCGATCTGGGTGAAAAACTGGTGAACTCGCAGTTCTCCCAGCGCCAGGAATCGGAAGCGGACGACTACTCTTACGACCTGCTGCGTAAGCGCGGCATCAATCCGTCGGGACTGGCCACCAGCTTCGAGAAACTGGCCAAGCTGGAAGCCGGCCGTCAGAGCTCGATGTTTGACGATCACCCGGCCTCAGAAGCGCGCGCCCAGCATATTCGCGATCGCATGAAGGCCGACGGGATTAAATAATCGCCAGCGGGAGGCATGACTGCCTCCCTTTTATATCTGCCAGTAAAAATATTTAGCCGCATCAATTGATAACTTAAGCGCACAAACCGTTAATTATTATTTCACCTCGTCGCAGCCAATTATTTTATATGCTGTCACTCAGCAAAATATTATTTGGCAAATGAAAAACGGCGTACACAATCCGCCTTTCAGAGCCGGGTTAGACCAAATATTAAATAGTCCACCCCTCTTCGCCAAACCTGGCCGGCGTTGGCCACACCGCTTGTTTCCTGCCGATACCATTGCTCACACAATGATTGCTTTTGACATTATTTCAGGAGAATATCGCGATTGCAGTGATTCCCTTGAATATATCGACAGACAGAGAAGTGCCCTCAGTGAAAAAAGAATTATCATTCATCGCACTTGGCATTATTGCCGCCGCGCCGGCTTTCGCCAGCCAACAATCTACCAGCCAGGGCTTTATTCAAGACAGCCATCTGGATCTCTTTTTACGTAACGCGTATATCAAACGCGATTATCGCGATGGGCTGCCGGATAAAGCCGAATGGGGCCAGGGAATTATCGCCACCTTCGAATCCGGCTTTACCGAGGGACCGGTCGGCTTCGGCGTGGACGGCATCGCCCAGTACGCCGTGCGCCTCGACGGCGGCCGCGGCCGCAGCGGCGCGGGCGGCATTGACTTTTTCGCCCAGGATGACGACGGCCGGGCAAAATCCGACCTCGCGAAATTCGGCGCCACCGGCAAAATGCGCTTTTCGAATACTGTGCTCAGCTACGGCAGTCAGCGCCCGATGTTGCCCATCGTCTACGCCGATGATTCACGTCTGCTGTACGAGAGCTATACCGGCACCATGCTGACCTCACGCGAAATCGACGGTCTGGAAATTAACGCCGGCTACCTGACCGATCAGCAGCGTAAAAGCGACGACAGCCATAACAGCGGTCTGAAAAGCCTGTCCTTCGGCGGCGCCAGCTACCGGTTCAACGACCAGCTCAGCGGCGCGCTGTATGCGTCGCATGTCGAAGATGTGCTGAACAAACAGTATCTCGGCCTGAACTATCAGCAGCCGTTCGCCGCCAACCAACAGCTGGTTCTCGACTTCAACGGCTATCACTCACGCCTTGATCAGCAATATGCCGATGCCAATGACACCGGACGCAGCAACAGTATCTGGAGCCTGGCCGCCAGCTACATCTGGGATATCCATACCTTTAAGGTCGCTTACCAGCAAAGCAGCGGCAGCACCGGCTACCACTACGGCGGCTACCAGAACCAGGGCGGCGTCGGCGATGGCGGGAACACCATCTGGCTGGCCAACTCCTACTGGTCTGATTTTAACGGGGAAGATGAACGCTCCTGGCAGGCATCGTATGGACTGGATTTTGCCGGGCTGGGGCTACCGGGGCTGACCTGGACCACCGCCTACGTGCGCGGGGATAACATTAAAACGTCAGAGACCAGCAACGGCAAAGAACATGAATGGTTCAACCAGGTTCAATACCAGGTGCAAAACGGGGCGGCGAAAGATTTGAAATTCAGGCTTCGCTATTCGGTACTGCGGGTTTCCAGCAACGCCAGCGACTATAACGTCAGCGGTAATGAAGTGCGGTTCTACGTCGAATATCCATTTAACGTGTTTTAAGCACCTGATGAACCCTCTCCTGCGGGTCGGCCCTCTCCCGGCCCGCAGGAGCAACCGTCCGGCGCCTTGATTAACCCCCTGTGCCGTGCGGTACCCTCTCCCCGGAAGGGAGAGGGTTGGGTGACCTCGGGTTATTCGCCCTTCTTCGCCGCCTGGATGTACAGCATCTCCAGCGCGAGGGTCGCCGCCGCCAGGGCGGTGATTTCGGACTGATCGTAGGCCGGGGCGACCTCCACCACGTCCATCCCGACGATGTTCAGATCCTTCAGACCGCGCACCAGCTTGATCGCGCGGTCAGAGGTGAGCCCACCGATAACCGGGGTACCGGTTCCTGGCGCAAACGCCGGATCCAGGCAGTCGATATCAAAGGTCAGGTACACCGGCATATCGCCAACGATCTGCTTCACCTGGGCAATCACGTCATCGACGCTGCGGTCGTTAACCTGGCCCGCATCAAGCACGGTGAAACCGTTATCTTTATCGAATTCGGTGCGAATACCGATCTGTACGGAGTGGTTCGGATCGATGAGCCCTTCGTTCGGCGCGGTGTAGAACATGGTGCCGTGGTCGAACTCGCAGCCGTTGGCGTAAGTGTCGGTGTGGGCATCGAAGTGCACCAGCGCCATTTTACCGAAGTGCTTGGCGTGGGCGCGCAACAGCGGCAGCGTAACGAAGTGGTCGCCGCCAAAGGAGAGCATGCGCTTGCCGGCCGCCAGCAGCTTCTCGGCGTGGGCCTGCAGCTTCTCGCTCATTTCGCGCGCGTCGCCGAAGGCGTACACCAGATCCCCGCAGTCAACCACGTTCAGGCGTTCGCGCATGTCGAAGTTCCACGGAAAACGGTTGTGCTCCCAGGCGAGATTGGTGGAAACCTGACGGATCGCCGCCGGGCCATGACGGCCGCCCGCGCGCCCGGAGGTCGCCATATCGAACGGGACGCCGGTGATCACCCAGTCAGCATCGCTGTCGTAGGGCATGAAATTCATCGGCAGACGCAGGAAGCCAAAGGCATTGGATACCAGGGAGTTATCGTATTGATGACCTAAAGTGCTCATGGATATGACCTCTTTTCACAGTCGTGGAACGTAAAAAATAAGTATAAAAAAACCCCTCCGCGTCGTTAGGCCCGACGAGGAAGGGTTTGATAGATAAATCGCTTATTGGCGTGAATTATCGCCGGTAATGCATACGGGTTCAAGTGAGTATCGCCTTCTGCCGGATGACGGCTTCGCCTTAGGCGGCCGACATACGCAGGCCCGGTAAGCGCAACGCCACCGGGCATCAGTGGTTACTCGTCTTCCAGATAAGTGTACCCGTACAGACCCGCCTCGAACTCTTCGAGGAACTGCTGCTGCAGCGCGTCGTCCAGGCCGGTGTTTTTCACCTGATCGCGGAACTGGGTCAGCAGCGTGTTGGGATCCAGCTGCACGTACTGCAGCATATCCGCCACGGTATCGCCCTCGTCGGACAGCTCAACCTCAACGCTACCGTCAGGGAAGACGAACACGTCTACCGCCTCGGTATCGCCGAACAGGTTGTGCATGTTGCCAAGGATTTCCTGATAGGCGCCGACCATAAAGAAGCCCAGCATCGGCGGGTTCTCCGGGTCATATTCCGGCATCGGCATGGTGGTGGCGATCCCGTCGCCGTCCACGTAGTGATCGATGGCGCCATCCGAGTCGCAGGTGATGTCCAGCAGCACCGCGCGGCGCTCCGGCGACTTGTTCAGCCCTTCCAGCGGCATCACCGGGAACAGCTGATCGATCCCCCACGCATCCGGCATCGACTGGAACAGCGAGAAGTTGACGTAGATTTTATCCGCCATGCGCTCCTGCAGCTCATCAATAATCGGGCGATGGGCGCGGTTGCTCGGGTCGAGTTGCTTCTGCACTTCATGACACATGTTCAGATACAGCTGTTCTGCCCAGGCGCGCTCCTGCAGGTTGAAAGTGCCGGAGGAGTAGCCGATATGGATATCGTGCAGGTCCATCTGGCTGTCGTGCAGCCATTCGCGCAGCGAGCGGCGATTGCCGGTTTCGTGCATCTCCAGCCAGGTTTCCCACATGCTCTGCAGCGGGCGCGCGGCGTCTTCCGCCGGCGGGGTCGCCTCGGTGTATTCGTTGCGCTCCACGCCGATAATGTTGGAAACCAGCACGGTGTGGTGCGCGGTCACCGCGCGGCCGGACTCGGTGATCACCGTCGGGTGCGGCAGGCCGTTCTCTTCACAGGCGTCGCCGATGGCCCAGATGATATTGTTAGCGTATTCGTTCAGGCCGTAGTTCACCGAGCAGTCAGACTGCGAGCGGGTGCCTTCGTAATCCACGCCCAGGCCGCCGCCGACGTCGAAGCACTGGATATTGACGCCCAGCTTATGCAACTCGACGTAGAAACGCGCCGATTCACGCACGCCGGTGGCGATATCGCGAATGTTAGCCATTTGCGAGCCGAGGTGGAAGTGCAGCAGCTGCAGGCTGTCGAGGTGTCCTGCGGCACGCAGGATCTCCACCAGCTGCAGAACCTGGGTCGCCGCGAGGCCGAACTTGGACTTCTCGCCGCCGGAAGACTGCCATTTACCGGACCCCTGCGAGGCCAGACGCGCGCGCACGCCAAGGCGCGGCACCACGTTCAGGCGCTCGGCCTCTTCCAGCACGATGGCGATCTCCGACATCTTCTCGATGACCAGATAGACCTTGTGGCCCATCTTCTCGCCCACCAGCGCCAGGCGGATGTATTCGCGGTCTTTATAGCCGTTACAGACGATGACGCTGCGGGTCATCCCGGCGTGCGCCAGCACGGCCATCAGTTCCGCTTTCGAACCGGCTTCCAGACCCAGCGGCTCGCCGGAATGGATCAACGATTCGATGACGCGACGATGCTGGTTCACCTTGATCGGGTAGACCAGGAAGTAATCGCCGTTATAGCCGTAGGATTCGCGCGCGCGCTTGAATGCGGCGTTGATTGAGCGCAGGCGGTGCTGCAGGATCTGCGGGAAGCAGAACAGCGCCGGCAAGCGTTGCCCTTGCGCTTCGCGCGCTTTGACTAATTCAGCGAGGTCAACGCGCGCTTCCGGGACGTCCGGATCCGGGCAAACGCTGATGTGGCCCAGTTCGTTGACGTCATAATAGTTATTGCCCCACCAGGCAATATTATAAGTACGCAGCATCTTGCTGGCTTCCTGGGAGCTCATCGCTACCTCCTGCATGGAACGTAGTACACCGTGTTCGCCTGCTGACGAAGGCGAAACCATAGACATGTCGTCAGACATAGCGAACCTCAATTTTTAATAATAAGTGTAAGACAGTTAACTACTATCGCAGTCCAAAGATGCGATAACAACCCATGAACAGTCCTAAAGCCCAGCACTATCTGCTGGTTTTGCGACTGCGCGACCGGTTTCTTATTCATATCATCGTAAAACACGTAGCCGAACAGAGTATGACAGTCCGGAGAAACCACGAGAAAACTCTTGCCAGGCAAGAGCGCCCTTGTTCAGTTTTCTGACGACCGACCGGCCCTGGAATCCTGAGAAGCGCCGAGATGGGGTGAACATCGGCTGGTTTGCATGAGAGAGATGCAGGTTGCGGAGTGCTGACGCGCGACAGAACGACGCGACGAATCAAGCGAAAAACGTTGGTTCATTATCTGGTATCACCTCCACACCGCCCTGGGTCAGGGTCGGCGACAAGCCAAAGCTATACATACCGGGCAACAGGCGCTATGCCGTTGCGAGATTCTGTAAATACAGACTGCTTAACCCGGCTGGAAGTGGCACCACGGGGAGATCCCCGTGCGCTTTTTTAATGAGCCGCGCGCGGCGTTTTATACCGAGAAGCGGGGTAAAAAGCAAAATAAAAATGTGCAGGTTTGCGCGGTTGTCAGGAAATTTTGCCAGGCGAGTTTTCCGATAAATGCGACCGCCATCAAAAAAGGCTGGAAATGGGCTTAAGATTTGACCTAAAATAGCCGTCCAGAAGTTAATCCGTCTATACTGATTAACACTCAGACTGCTCGTGTCGCTACCTGCGCGGCTTTGCGCTGATTATCCACCAAAGCCACATTACACAACAGTATGAGCTATCCGAATCGTCCACAGGTGAAATAAAATATGGCAAAACACCTTTTTACGTCTGAGTCCGTATCAGAAGGGCATCCTGACAAAATTGCTGACCAAATCTCTGATGCCGTGCTGGATGCGATCCTCGAGCAGGATCCGAAAGCGCGTGTCGCATGTGAAACCTATGTCAAAACTGGCATGGTGCTGGTAGGCGGCGAAATCACCACCAGCGCATGGGTTGACATCGAAGAGATCACCCGCAACACCGTCCGCGAAATTGGCTACGTGCATTCCGATATGGGCTTTGACGCCAACTCGTGTGCCGTACTGAGCGCCATTGGTAAACAGTCTCCGGACATCAACCAGGGCGTTGACCGTGCCGATCCGCTGGAACAGGGCGCAGGCGACCAGGGGCTGATGTTTGGCTACGCCACCAACGAAACCGACGTGCTGATGCCGGCGCCGGTGACCTACGCTCACCGTCTGGTGCAGCGCCAGGCTGAAGTACGTAAAAACGGCACCCTGCCGTGGCTGCGTCCGGATGCGAAAAGCCAGGTGACCTTCCAGTATGACGACGGCAAAATCGTCGGCATCGACGCGGTGGTGCTGTCCACGCAGCACGCGGAAGATATCGACCAGAAATCGCTGCAGGAAGCGGTGATGGAAGAGATCATCAAACCCATTCTGCCAACCGAATGGCTGAGCGCGTCCACTAAATTCTTCATCAACCCAACCGGCCGTTTCGTTATCGGCGGCCCGATGGGCGACTGCGGTCTGACCGGTCGTAAGATCATCGTCGATACCTACGGCGGCATGGCTCGTCACGGCGGCGGCGCCTTCTCCGGTAAGGATCCATCTAAAGTTGACCGTTCCGCAGCCTATGCGGCGCGCTATGTGGCGAAAAACATCGTTGCCGCAGGCCTGGCTGACCGTTGCGAAATTCAGGTTTCCTACGCCATCGGCGTTGCAGAGCCGACTTCCATCATGGTGGAAACCTTTGGTACAGAAAAAGTGCCTTCTGAACAGCTGACCCTGCTGGTGCGCGAGTTCTTCGACCTGCGTCCGTACGGCCTGATTCAGATGCTGGATCTGCTGCACCCGATCTACAAAGAAACCGCTGCCTACGGTCACTTTGGTCGCGAACATTTCCCATGGGAAAAAACCGACAAAGCGGCCCTGCTGCGCGAAGCGGCTGGTCTGAAATAATCTCCCCGCTTCCACTCTTCAAGGCCAGCCTCGCGCTGGCCTTTTTATGTCCGTTACCCACCCTCCCATGCCCTGCTTCAGCGAACCGCGGCGATGCAATGAAAGCGATTACATCATGATAATGGTCGATTGCTGCCTGCAAGCGCCTCCATATGCGCGCATTTTTCACAATGTTACATATTGTTTCGGTTAACTCTGATTACCGTTTTTAAAATTGTCGTCTATCCTTATTTATATTGCTGATTTAAAAAGCATTTAATGAATTACGTTTCTTTACCTTTGTGGAAACGATTACACAGCCGTGACTATAATCACGTTTTTTTACCGACGAGTGTCCTACGCTAACCATCGACAGAATCAATAACTCAACTGGAGGGCGTTATGCCTGACAACAAAAAACAAGGGCGTTCAAACAAGACCATGACGTTCTTCGTCTGTTTCCTCGCCGCGCTGGCTGGCCTGCTGTTCGGCCTTGATATCGGTGTTATTGCGGGTGCCTTACCCTTTATTGCCAATGAGTTCCAGATTTCCGCTCACACTCAGGAGTGGGTGGTCAGCTCCATGATGTTCGGCGCCGCCGTCGGTGCGGTCGGCAGCGGCTGGCTCTCCTTCAAACTGGGCCGTAAAAAGAGCCTGATGATCGGCGCCATCCTCTTCGTCGCCGGCTCTCTGTTCTCCGCCGCCGCGCCAAACGTCGAGATCCTGCTGGTTTCCCGCGTGCTGCTGGGCCTGGCGGTGGGCGTCGCCTCCTACACCGCGCCGCTGTATCTGTCGGAAATCGCTCCGGAGAAAATTCGCGGCAGTATGATTTCCATGTACCAGCTGATGATCACCATCGGTATTCTTGGCGCCTACCTCTCCGACACCGCTTTCAGCTACAGCGGCGCATGGCGCTGGATGCTCGGCGTAATCATTATTCCGGCGGTATTGCTGCTGATCGGCGTTATCTTCCTGCCGGACAGCCCGCGCTGGTTCGCCGCTAAACGTCGCTTTGTCGATGCCGAGCGCGTGCTGCTGCGCCTGCGCGATACCAGCGCCGAAGCGAAACGCGAACTCGACGAGATCCGCGAAAGCCTGAAGGTAAAACAGTCCGGCTGGTCGCTGTTTAAAGACAACAGCAACTTCCGCCGCGCGGTGTTCCTCGGCATTCTGCTGCAGGTGATGCAGCAGTTCACCGGGATGAACGTCATCATGTACTACGCGCCGAAGATCTTTGAGCTGGCGGGCTATGCCAACACCACCGAGCAGATGTGGGGGACGGTGATCGTCGGCCTGACTAACGTGCTGGCTACCTTTATCGCCATCGGTCTGGTCGACCGCTGGGGCCGTAAACCGACGCTGATCCTTGGCTTTATCGTCATGGCCGCGGGGATGGGCGTGCTGGGCAGCATGATGCACATCGGCATTCACTCCTCAACCGCCCAGTACATCGCCGTCCTGATGCTGCTGATGTTTATCGTCGGTTTCGCCATGAGCGCCGGCCCGCTGATTTGGGTACTGTGTTCCGAAATCCAGCCGCTGAAAGGCCGCGACTTCGGTATCACCTGCTCCACAGCGACCAACTGGATTGCCAACATGATTGTCGGGGCTACCTTCCTGACCATGCTCAATTCGCTGGGCAGCGCCAACACCTTCTGGGTGTACGGCGGTCTGAACGTGCTGTTTATCCTGCTGACGCTGTGGCTGATCCCGGAAACCAAAAACGTCTCGCTGGAACATATCGAACGCAACCTGATGCAGGGTCGTCCGCTGCGCGAGATCGGCGCCCGCGATTAACCCGCCTGAGCTTCCTCCCCTCACGGGAGGAAGCTTCCTCTTGCTCTCCCCCCTCCGCCGCACTATCCTCTGGCGCTATGAAAACACCCCGTATTCCCATCGCTATTCAGCAGGCCGTGATGCGCAGCCTGCGGGAGCATCTCGCCAAAGCGAACCTCAAGCTGGAACGCCGCTACGCGGAGCCGACGCTGGTCTACCAGCAGCGCGGTACCTCCGCCGGCACCGCCTGGCTGGAGAAAAACGAAATTCGTTTAAACCCGGTGCTGCTGCTGGAGAATCAGCAGGAGTTTATCGATGAAGTGGTGCCCCATGAGCTGGCGCACCTGCTGGTGTGGCAACACTTTGGCCGGGTAGCCCCGCACGGCAAAGAGTGGAAATGGATGATGGAGAGCGTCCTGGGCGTTCCCGCGCGTCGCACCCACCGTTTTGAACTTGATTCGGTCCGCCAGAATACCTTCCCCTACCGCTGCCGCTGCCAGCAGCATCAGCTCACCGTTCGTCGCCATAACCGGGTGGTGCGCGGCGAAGCCACTTACCGCTGCGTGCGCTGCGGCGATCTGCTGGTGGCTGAAAAATAACCATTGGAATTAATTAGAAACTTTCTGATCTGACTGATTGCATCCGGCACCCTCATTCGCTACGTTGCGGGCTCGTTTTGACACGGAGTGAACGATGTCCCGTATGCATGTTTTAGCCGTTGCAGTATTGTGCACGGCAGTGAGTGGCCCGCTTGCGGCCGCCGAAATTACCAGCTTTTCCCAGGCCAAGGCCGCTGGCGTCAAAGTAAACGCCGACGTTCCCGGCGACTTTTACTGCGGCTGTAAAATTGACTGGCAGGGTAAAAAAGGCGTTATCGATCTGGAATCTTGCGGCTATAAAGTGCGTAAAAATGAGAACCGCGCCAGCCGGGTTGAGTGGGAACACGTGGTGCCGGCGTGGCAGTTCGGCCATCAGCGCCAGTGCTGGCAGGAGGGCGGACGTAAAAACTGCGCCAAAGATCCGGAGTACCGCAAGATGGAAAGCGACATGCACAATCTGCAGCCGGCGGTGGGAGAAGTGAATGGCGATCGCGGCAACTTTATGTACAGCCAGTGGAACGGCGGTGAAGGCCAGTACGGCCAGTGCACCATGAAGGTCGATTTTAAAGATAAAATCGCCGAGCCCCCTGCCCGCGCACGCGGCTCCATCGCCCGCACCTACTTCTATATGCGCGACCGCTACCAGCTGAATCTTTCCCGCCAGCAAACTCAGCTGTTTACCGCCTGGAATAAACAGTACCCGGTCACCGCCTGGGAGTGTGAACGCGATGAACGCATCGCGAAAGTACAGGGCAACCATAATCCGTATGTCCTGCAGGCTTGCCAGGCGCAAAAGAGCTAACCTACACTAGCGGCAATTGTTAATTTGCAGCCCTGTGCTTCCCGCCCAATGGCGGGAAGCTGGCATCTGCGCAAAGAACGGAATATCAAGCATGCGCATTCCTCGCATCCATCATCCAGAACGCCTCATTGTCGGCAGCCTGATCGCGTTGAGCGATGACGCGGCCAACCACGTCGGCCGCGTCCTGCGCATGACCGCTGGTCAGCACCTTCAGCTCTTCGACGGCAGTAACCAGGTGTTTGACGCCGTCATCACCGAGGCCGGTAAGAAAAACGTCGCGGTTGAAGTCCTCAGTGGCGAACCCGACGATCGGGAATCGCCGCTGCATATCCATTTAGGCCAGGTGATGTCCCGCGGCGAAAAAATGGAATTCACCATCCAGAAATCGATCGAACTCGGGGTAAGCCTCATAACGCCACTGTTTTCCGAGCGCTGCGGCGTTAAACTGGACGCCGAACGTTTGCAGAAAAAGATCCAGCAGTGGCAGAAAATCGCTATTGCCGCCTGCGAACAGAGCGGTCGTAACGTGGTACCGGAAATTCGTCCGGCGATGCAGCTGGAGGAGTGGTGCGCCGAGCAGGACAGCGGGCTGAAGCTCAACCTGCACCCGCGCGCCAGCGCCAGCATTAACACGCTGCCGCTGCCGGTTGAACGCGTCCGTCTGCTGATTGGCCCGGAAGGCGGGCTGTCGGCTGAAGAGATAGCGATGACCGCGAAATACCAGTTTACTGATATCCTGTTGGGACCGCGCGTTCTGCGTACAGAGACTACTGCGCTCACCGCCATCACCGCCCTGCAGGTGCGTTTTGGCGACTTAGGTTGAGGCGTTAACGGAGAAGAACCATGATCAAGCTCGGCATCGTGATGGATCCCATCGCAACCATCAACATCAAGAAAGACACCAGCTTCGCTATGTTGCTGGAGGCGCAGCGTCGCGGCTATGAACTCCATTATATGGAGATGAACGACCTCTATTTGATCAACGGCGAAGCCCGCGCCCGGACGCGCACGCTGAGCGTCGAACAGAACTACGACAAATGGTATGACTTCACCGGCGAACAGGACCTGCCGCTGGCGGATCTTGACGTCATTCTGATGCGTAAGGATCCGCCGTTTGATACCGAATTTATTTATGCGACCTATATTCTGGAGCGAGCGGAAGAGAAAGGCACGCTTATCGTCAACAAGCCGCAGAGCCTGCGCGACTGTAACGAGAAGCTGTTCACCGCCTGGTTCTCCGAGCTGACCCCGGAAACGCTGGTCACCCGCAATAAAGCCCAGCTGAAAGCCTTCTGGGAAAAGCACGGCGATATCATCATGAAGCCGCTCGACGGCATGGGCGGCGCCTCTATTTTCCGCGTCAAAGCCGGCGATCCGAACCTTGGGGTGATCGCCGAGACGCTGACCGAGCTGGGCAGCCGCTACTGCATGGCGCAGAACTATCTGCCAGCCATTAAAGATGGCGACAAGCGCGTGCTGGTGGTGGATGGCGAGCCGGTGCCTTACTGCCTGGCGCGCATTCCGCAGGGCGGCGAGACCCGCGGCAATCTGGCCGCCGGCGGCCGCGGCGAAGCTCGCCCGCTAACCGAAAGCGACTGGGACATCGCCCGCCGCGTCGGCCCGACGCTGAAGGCCAAAGGTCTTATCTTCGTCGGCCTGGATATCATCGGCGACCGTCTGACGGAAATTAACGTCACCAGCCCCACCTGCGTACGTGAGATCGAAGCCGCCTTCCCGGATATTTCGATCACCGGCATGCTGATGGACGCTATTGAAAGACGTCTCGCCCGATAAGCACTACGGCGGACGAACGTCCGCTCAGGGCACAGCGAGCGCGGATCGCCGCGCTGGTGAAACCCTTCCAGCCAGGCGCCGCTCAGGCGCCTGCCAGATAAAGTGCATCGACACCATTCTACTTTGCCCGCATACTGGGTGTTGCTTTTTGAACCAGGAACAGAACCTCTGACAATGAATTTACAGCATCACTTTCTGATTGCCATGCCTGCGCTTCAGGACCCCATTTTCCGCCGCTCCGTGGTCTATATCTGCGAGTATAACGACGAGGGTGCCATGGGCATTATTATCAATAAGCCGCTGGAAAATCTGCAGGTGGAAGGGATCCTTGAGAAGCTCAAAATTGTCCCGGAGCCGCGTAATCCGGAGATCCGCCTGGATAAACCGGTGATGCTGGGCGGCCCGCTGGCGGAAGACCGCGGCTTTATTTTACATACCCCGCCCTCTGACTTTTCCTCAAGCATCCGTATCTCGGATAACACGGTGATCACCACCTCGCGGGATGTCCTCGAAACCTTAGGCACCGACCGGCAGCCGGGCAACGTGCTGGTTGCGCTGGGCTACTCCTCGTGGGAGAAAGGGCAGCTGGAGCAGGAGATTTTAGATAATGCCTGGCTCACCGCCCCGGCGGACCAGAATATTCTTTTCCGTACGCCCATCGCCGATCGCTGGCGCGAGGCGGCTAAACTGATTGGCATCGACATCGTGACGATGCCAGGCGTCGCGGGGCATGCATGATGAGCGGAACCTTTCTCGGCTTTGATTTCGGGACGAAAAGCATCGGTGTGGCGGTGGGGCAACGCATCACCGCCACCGCCCGGCCACTGCCGGCGCTGAAGGCGCAGGACGGCAAACCGGACTGGAATATCATCGAAAAACTGCTTAAGGAGTGGCAGCCTGAGGCGGTGATCGTCGGCCTGCCGCTGAATATGGACGGCACCGAGCAACCGCTGACGGCGCGCGCACGTAATTTCGCCAATAAAATTCATGGCCGCTTTGGCGTCGCGATCCTTCTCCACGATGAACGTCTGAGTACGGTTGAGGCCCGGGCGGGCCTGTTCGAACACGGCGGCTATCGGGCGCTGAATAAAGGCAGCGTCGATTCGGCCTCTGCGGTGGTCATTCTGGAAAGCTACTTCGAGCAGAGCTTTTAAGCTCTGTCTTCTGCGCCGCCGGCGAACCGCTAACGGCGCAGATCCTCCCGCCTAGTGGCGCAGATGTTCGTTAGCCCAGCTCACCGCCTGGGTGCGATTCTTAACGCTCAGCTTACGGAACACGTTATACAGGTGCGTCCGCACCGTGTTCTCGCTGATAAACAGCGCGCGGGCAATATCCAGGTTGGTCGCGCCGCAGCGCAGTTCGTTGAGGATCTCGCATTCTCGTTCGGTCAGCGGCGAGTTTTCAACCGGCGCCGATGTATGGTCCGCAGCGTACATCGCCGGGTGCATCACGCTCAATTCAGCCGTCTGTTCGCCGTTCAGCACGGCCTTGACGCCCTCAATTAAGCGCGATTCATCATCGTCATGACGGAACACGCCATATAAAGCCGGCCACTGCGCCATTTCGTATAACTCATACTTTTGCGCGCTGTTGATAATCAGCAAGCGGGGATTATGTGACTGCAGCCGAATAATATCTCGCCACACCCCATTTAATTTCTTATTTGAAACGGCGATATCAAATAATATTACAGAGTCTTTCGCCAGTCGCTGTGCCAGCGGTTTATTAATATTTTGTAAAACTACCGGTGCCATCAGGGTTTCGCTGAGATAGCTGGCAAAGGCTTTACTCTGGATTGACGGGTGGGTAATAAATGTAACCTGACGAGAAGATGATGAATTTCCATTTAAATTAATCACTTAAAACTCTCCTTAGCTGCTATCCACCGTCATGGTGGTTAAATGAGTAAAAAAATATACAATCAGTCATGAATTTATAAATAGCCTTAGCAATTCACAAATTGAAACGTTATTCCATGAGAATCATCCTATTCCCGTAAACAGCATAAATCGAATACCGCAAAGCTGTCAAAAGGTAATCAAACTTTTTTCCTGGAAATGCGTATTCACTGTCGAAATATCTTAGCTGAATGTCTTATTTGAATTTATTCAGAAAGATTATTTGTATTATCAAATAATATCCAGAAACAGCATTTAAACATTCAGTTAACACATCATTTTAACCACCCAACCCGCTTCACGCCCCCCTTACAGCTGGCCTGCGGCCACACGTTGCTGAAAACTCTGGGTAAATGTCAGCATTCCGGCCTGCATCCCGGTCTGCATAACACCGGGCAGCTGGTGCACTTTTCCTTCGCGGATCAAATTCGCCACCGCCGGCGTATTGACCAGAAGCTCGTATAGCGCAACTCTGCCGCCCTGACGTGCGGGTAATAATTTTTGCGCCAGCACCGCGCACAGGCTTCCGGCCAGCTGACTCCGAACCTGATCTTTCTCCTCTGCCGGAAAGACATCGATCAATCTCTCCACCGCCGGCGCCGCGCCGCGGGTGTGTAATGTCGCCATCACCAGATGCCCGGTTTCCGCAGCCGTCAACGCCAGACGGATGGTTTCGCTGTCGCGTAACTCCCCAAGCAGGATCACATCCGGATCCTGGCGCAGCGCCACCCGAAGCGCCGCGGAGAACGAAGGACAGTGACGGCCAATCTCCCGCTGCTGGATCAGGCAGCGCTCGCTGTGATGAATAAACTCCACCGGATCCTCCAGCGTCAGAATATGGCCATCAAGATGCTGGTTGAGATGCCCGACCATCGCCGCCAGGGTAGTCGACTTGCCGCTGCCCGTCGCCCCGGTGACCAGCAGCAGGCCACTCTCTTCCGCCAGCAGCTCGCTTAGCGCAGGCGGCGCGCCCAGCGTCTCCAGACGCGGGCACTGGACGGGCAGCAGACGCAGCACCAGCGATATTCCGCGCGTATGGGCGAAAGCGCTGGCGCGTAGCCGCGAACCGCAGGCCAGAGTCAGCGCAAAGTCAATCTGGCCGTGCTCCTGCCAGTGCTGGAACTGTGCGGCATCGAGCCAGTCGTTGAGTAAATCCGCGATATCCGGCGCGGGAAAGGGAGCGGCCTCCAGCTTGCCCTGCCGCCGCCAGCGCGGTGCGGCGGAATTGCACAGGTGTAGATCGGAGGGTTTGTAGTTTCTATCTACACTAAAGTTGATACTCATAGTATCGAGGTCAACACGAACGCAGTAGCGAACAAAGGGAGTTACGAAGTGAAGACCTCGCAGGTGTAGTATTTTCTATATAATAACAGAGTTGCGAGGTCTCTAGATTCACATAGGAACTTCGTCCCTATCTAAATCTCTTGCTATCTCTCCTAAGTATTCGCGTTCAAAGAACGCTCTACTTAAATCGAGCTATCAATTCATACTTGTTATTACTTATCTATAAGTCCCTTTATCGACTTACAACCAGTGGCCTCCACTAAGTAGACACCAAATCAAACTGAGAACGTAAGTAATGAACGAAGTGAATTACGAGGTGACCTCATGTTGTAAGTCCATTAATGATACAAGACATAAAGTAGCGAGTTAATGCGACGGCGAATGCCTCGCAACTCTGTTATTATATAGAAAATACATGACCTGCGAGGCATTCGCCTCTCAACTGGACTCAATAACTTTAAAGTATAAACCATCATAGACTTACAGCCAGAGTTACACCCACCAAATATTTTTTACCAGTCCTGCACAAAGCCAATCTCACGAATTTGTATGCAACTCCAACCACAGCTACAACTCTCAAGCATTACATCAATACAAGATATATCATGCAACACCTCTAACTGAAAGATAAAGTCTGAATCAAACTCTAAAGGCAAATCTATATACTCACGATTACAAAACCAACTATGAGTATCACTGAAAGGAATCAATATAGTATAACTCTTAGTTAATGGATCAAAGAATGATTCCTCCCCTTTCCTATCGCTATCTATAATCTCAAATATTACTCTACTATTATACCTATAGTTATACGCCTCAATCAAAGACATCAATGAATCACTAACAGTAAACAATACTAACTCACCTGACTTCCCTAACTCTACATCTCTATCCTTAATTACCCACAACATCTTCATACACCTTCTTCAATCCATCATACATCCTAATCATCATAGCTAACGAAACACCATCCATTGGAGCTAATAAACTACACTGAAATAATCTATCCTCTCCACAATCAGATACATCAACAACAAACCCATATACTTCTTCACCACCAATACTACTTCTATGATTAACTACATTACTACTCTCAATAAACTTAAAACTATATTGACTGTTACCAACCATTGATAACTTAACTTCTATACTCAATACATCACCAACACCATCAGTCCTGTATTGCTCAATACTCAATACATATCCATTGTATGCATCACTCTCTTCCATATACATGCAATCAAAGGCTATTGTATAACTCTTACTTAAATCTATGTTCATTAACGTCTACTCCTTGTTGTTAAATAACTCATATGTAAAACTATTTATAATAATAGTCTCTAATAGGATACATAATGAACCAACATGGATAAGTGAACAGCTATAAAGTTAAGAGTAAATTAATACTTACGAGTTGAAGAGTTAATGAGTGAGTGATTAAACTAGTAGATATAGTTAAAGCAGATTTTCATGTTATAGTTAAGAGACTATTATTGTTATCATTGAAGACTAAAGTTAAGAGACTATTATTGATATAGTTAAGAGGCTTTGGAACCACAGATGGTGTGAAAAACAGAGATAGACATTTAGATGTCTAGACGGCTAGACATCTGGAAAAACAATCAAATACACTACCATACTAGAAAAAGATAATGATAATAACGTACAGGCATAATAGAGGTAAGATTAATAGCAAAACTGAGTCCACCAATAATTTATCAATCTTTCTAATATCAGTTCCGATAACAAAGATTATGTTAAATAGTGAGGATAACTATAAAAAACACTATCCCCTCCCCTACTGAGATCAATTCTTCTGTACGTTACAAAGTGTAAATGAGATCGGTATCATCAGTTTTTCTAATAATGCTGGAGACCGTGAGAAAAATAATTAAGAGGCTGATTTTTAAGGGATAATGGGGAAAATCGACTTCCCTCAAATTATTAGAAGACGTTTCAAATTTTTCGCCAAAAATATAACTCAACTTGCTCCCTCTATTTCAATTTACTTATTTCACTACTAATGAACTGAATAAAGAGTCTAACTTCTTTATTTTTCATTGTTTCGAACTGTGCTTCAAAATCGCCTAAGTGCATTTTGAGTATACGAGAAGTCACAAAATCTGAAGCTACAACCCTCATACCAATATAATGTTCATAAGCTTTTCTACTGGCATCTACATCTAACAGCATACATAGTTGATACATAGCCTGTTCACTACTTGAGAAAAGCGTTGGCACATAATCCTGTACGTTGTTAACTCCGCTACCATCTCCATTAGCTTTAGCATACTTAATATCTTTGTAAAATATCTTTATAAATTCATTGGTTAAAGATAACAGTTTATCACGCTTCCATTCATTGCGAGACTTATCACGGTTAATACTATTTATCCAAAAATTAATAAAAGCAGACAGAATCACTCCGCTAACTGCGATTAAAGAAGATACAACTATTATCATATCTTTATCCACAATAGACCCCTCATTAAACTACAAAGATTTTGGTGATTTTTTCAGACTTACTAATGAATTCATCACAGCATGAATTAATATCCTTAGATATGCATTTAATACGTAATGAGTAAGTAACTAAATTATTTAAAGCGGTATCATTTGTTTTAGCAAATTTATCTCTACTGATAGGAAGTTTAGGAAATGGATTTCTCATTTCAAGGTCGAGTTCTCTATCAAGTGCATCTATATAATAATTGTTATGGTCGGTGAAATCATCAAATATATCGTTTAATTGTTTTAAAAATTCTGGAATTTGCTCATACAAAAAAAACCGCTCTAAATTAAGATGCAAGCCATACGTTTTAATTGAAGCCAATTCTTTATCTAATGCTGCTTTGCACTCATTAATCTTTTGAAGTTTACCCTTAAAAGTTTCAGGATATTTTGTAAAACCATTCAAGTCCACTGTAGTCTTTTCTTTATCAACTAAACCTTTATAATAGTTTTCTAAAGAAACGCTGTATTCTTTTAACTCAGTTGATAGTGATAGAAGTTCATGAAAGGAAAAATTAACAAAGTGAATCGCAAGTTTATACCCTTCTTGTGCAGTAAATTGAGCTAAGTAATTTCTTGCAGCTAATACCGCCAAGATAGCAGTTCCTGCCATGATTGAATCCATAACAGCAGAAACGAAAGAAGCGTCAATCCCTTTAGTAACGTATACATCAAGTAGCATCCAAGCGAGGCCGCCACAAAAGAAAGCAACATAGTATTTGAAGATGTATGGTTTCGCGAGGTGCCACACTTTCTTGATCACATTCACAAGACTGAATCCTTCCCTAACCCTTTGTAAGCCACTATCTTACACTACCTGATACACTTACCGCATCACCCCTTTGCACCTCTTAGAATGATTTCTGGAGGCTTTTAGAAGGAAGAAGTTTTCATCCGCTACATCGTTGAAATCACAGTAACCCTCATCAGTTATCGTGAAGTTGCCAATGAACTTATGGATACTCGATTTGATACTACTGGAACGTTGGTATGTTCCTGCTTTTAGTTGTTGTCTAAAACTGTCCATAGTAATATTCTCCGTGTTGTTAAAAATTAACCTTTGGTAAAGTTATGATGAAAAAGAAAGTAAAAGAAATATTGAATAAGTTACAACCTTCTCACATAGCGTGGTTATTGGCTGGAGTTCTTCTAGCAGAAGGATTTAACTGGTTATTATATAAAGATATTAAACGAGTAACTGCACCAGGATTATCATCACTTATTGCCGTTTGTGCTTTAGTTTTGGCTATATACTCAGCATTTCAAGTTAAGAAATGGTTAGGAAATAAAGTTAATGAGAAAGGATTCAAGAAGTGCGAATCGATAATTGATAAGATTCAAGAAATAGCAATTGAAATAGGACGAATCAATAGCGACATTACCATACTATACAAGAACAAACTAATTATACTAGATAGTGTGAAAATAGAAAAAAAAATTGAAAACATACATGAATCCATACTTAAGATTAACGAAATACGAAACACAATAGTTGGTCATTATATGCACCTTAATATATGGGGATTTGATATAAAGGAAGAATACAATCCGATCACCTTACTTGATTGCGTCAAGGAATATCGGGATATAGTAATAGATACAACATCAACAATAAAGAGAGCACAACCATCACAGAACATATCGTTAGATGAAAATGAAAGTATCTACAAGGAAAAACTTAAAGCCATAAGCGAATATATGGATAAGTTAAACCACTCAACTTTTAACGATATATTCATCACATCACCCTCAAAAAAGGTAGAGTAGTAGTAGCTATTTCTTCTTCGTAGATACGCATCATATCATCCAAATATAAGGGGCTACACGACTCTGTGTAGCCATCTTTCATCTCATCCTTAGAAAGATACCCTACTGGCAATTCTTTCTTTATACGTCGTTCTATGCGTGCTGCTAGGGCATACTCCATACGGACTTCAAAGAAGAGTTTATGGTGATAGATACTAAAAGAGTCTGTGAAGTTTTTTCTTACGTTACCGTCTTGTTTAGTTATACCTATTTTAATAGCTACTAATTCTTGTTGTTTTTCATCTCTATATATTTTCTGGATGTATAGTGATTGATTTTTGAATTGCCAGTCTTCATACTCACATCTACAGTGGATGAGGGGTAATACTTGAACTGGATGGAATATTTCTTTATTGCAATTAATACACTTCCACTTTTGATCAGTGTTGAGTATATCTTTTCTATTAATAATTTTATTGATTTTAAGTTTATCATTACTGTTGTTTAATACATTTTCAGTAATGAAATAATTTAGTGTTTTTGAAGTTATCATAATAGTTGTAATCTCTTGTTGTTGTGGATTATTAAAAAAAACCCATACCCACAATGAAGTGAATATGGGTTTTTACATAAGGAATTTAAGAAAAGGAAAATGATTAACTACAACCATCAAGGATTGTACAAACAGCAACCTCAACGCCATGTAAGATAATATCGACAGTGTTGGCATCACCTGCATCAAAGACTGAGTTACCAAGTTCATCTTTCTTATGACTAATGTAATAAGAGATTGCTGAACCAACGGATACCCAAGTAGTTTTTAGTTTTAATACCGAAATGGTTTTACTGTAAACAAATTTAATAGCACCTTTGAGGTTATCAGAAATTTTAGTTTTCATAATAATATACCTCCATAGCAAGAGTTAGGAGATTGAATATCTCCCTGTACGAGTCGGTTTTGGAATTATTGTAGTTGCTGGTTGTAAGTCCATTTATTGTTTATACTTTAAAGTAATTGAGTCCAGTTGAGAGGCATTCGCCTCTCAAGTCATGTATTTTCTATATAATAACAGAGTTGCGAGGCATTCGCCGTCGCCATTGATCTCTTTTAATTCTTAATGGACTTACAACCAGAGTCCACTTCGTGTCCCCTTGTTTATACTTACAACCAGAGTTACACCCAGTCGTCATTTCTTCCGTTCAGAATATTGGAGTTACACCAGTCATCGTCATCTTCCCAAGAAATAGTGATATCACCACCAACTGACTTATAAGCAGTGCTTAGAGTAGTTTTCATACTACGTTCTAAGTGATCAATCAAAAACTCTTCCATTAGGTAATCCATATTCTCTTGAGCATCGATAGCCATCATTTCTGTAAACTGTGCAACACCCATTGCAAGAACGTCTAAACGGTCATCATGTTTCAGAGCACCTTTATCCCTACTTATACGAGTTAACTGATACATTAAAGAATGAATGATACTATGCTTACCATCTTTATCTTTGGATGATTGGTAGTCTTTAGTAATAACTTCAGGAGTTGCAATTAGTTTATGAGCACCCAATACAGGTTCAAGTGTATCGCATATACGAACTTCTTTTTGCTTATTAGAACGAATCTCTACTAATTCAGTGGCATGGATTTTATTCACTACTGGCATGAGTAGTTTATTAAACATACCATCACCAAAGTTACTTTCTATACAAATCTTATTAACTTTATGTTGTTTAGCTATGTTAGCAAGACTATCAAGAGTAGAATCACCGTATCCATCATTAAACCCTCCGATATCCATCAAATATATATATCCATTGTTCCAATACAATACGGCATAAGCAGTTGTATCTTTACCACGCCCTGATGGGTCAATGACTAAAATTCTAGAAGTATACTCATGGAATTGTTCACTACTACCAGCATACAAATAGTAGTTATCACCTTTCAGTCCTACCATTGGCAAATCTTTCATTACTTTATCTGGATTAGGAAGCCATTTCCAAGTAAGAGGTGATTTATCACGTTCTACGTCAGCAATAATAAGGTTTTTAAGTTTAAGAGGATACTTAGCTTCATCGGATAAGTTAGGGTTAAGCATGAACTGCATAGCAAAGCCAGCTTTACCATACGAGATTTCACGTTTAACTAAGTCTTCATTATCAAAACGTACAGGATCAGTTGGTAGCCAGAATAGAGCCTCATGGCCTTGTTCTTCCATATCATTACGGATGATAGAAGCAATCCTATCACCATATTGCTCTAACTCTTGATAGTTACGAGGATAACGACAAGGCCAAATGTTAGTATGATATCCACGATTTTCTAATTCCTTATAAAGAGTCATTTCTGATTGTGGTGTTCCAAGGTAGATAATCATTCCACCCGGTTTTAGAATACTATCGAATTCTTTTACACTTTCCCAAAGTTTTTCTCTTGTAGTAGATGTTCCACTGTTATTAGGAACTTCAACGTCATCAGCGATTAGAATATCAGCACGAGAACCAGTTAATTGACCAGTGATACCTACTGACTTAACAGAAGGTGAAGCATCAGGTTTAGCTGGACCTACATCAAATATCAACTTACTATCACGCTGTCCTTTGGAACTATCAGCTTTTAATTCATGTAAGAAAGGTAGTAGTTCAATAATCTGTTTAATAAAAACACTGTTCGCATCAGCTCTATCTTTACTTGCAGAAACAATCATAATTTTTAAATCGGGGTTATTCCATAGTTTCCATACTACGAAAGCACAAGTAACAAATGATTTACCGATACCACGGAAAGCTTGAATGATATATCGTTCATCTTTACCACATGCTTCAAGACTTTGAGCAATGTCTATTTGAATACGTGTTGGTTGGGGTAATTTTAATTGATTCCAGAGAACGTATAGAAACTTTACGAAAGAACCTTTTAACTCTTTAATCTGCTGTTGTTGTTTAGAGGCTTTTCATTTTGGTTGTGTTGTTGCCATATAAAATCCTTTTTATTTTTTATTCTTTAATTCTTTATTTTCCTCATTTAGCTTTAAAACGAGTTGCTGTAAGTGTTTAATCCACTCATCTGCTTTTATTGATTGTCCGACAAGAAACCGACTAGATCCTTCTGAAAGCTCGGCTGTTGCATCAGATTGTCCGGTAGTTGAACTGTTATTACTTCCGGTTTCTGGACTGGAGCAACGTTTGACCTTGAGTTGCAACCGCTTATTGTCGTTATTAATACTATCAATAACGCCATCAGTAATACCTTGCAAGTCGTCCAATTTTGCTTGATAATCTTTTTTAATTTGATTAACATCATTTTGTTTATCCTCTTTGAGTTGATTTATTTCTTTTTGGTAATTAAGTTTCATAGTGGTGATTTCATTTTGTGAAACTAGAAGTTGATCATCAACACCTCTACTATGTCCAAAGTTATAAGCACCAACTGTTAACAAAATTACGAGAATTATATCTAAGATTAGAAATTTAACCTTTGCCATCATATTCACTATCCTCCATGTTAGTTTTAGTGACTTTATTATTTTTAAGTTTTTTCCTTATCGTTCTTATACACCACAATATTCCTGCCCAAAAAATACGAACAATTATTAACTTTAAAACAAATATAAAGAGAGCACTGAAAGAAAATCCTTCCATTTTTATGCTCCTTTCATATGATAGACATTTTGGACTTCTGGCAAATCTGGAATAGAATTTAATATACTTTCCATTTCATCAGTTACTTCTAAGTCTTCATTCATATACTTTGTTATATGTTCTTTATTCATTTCTAGGAATTTGATAATTGCGTTATACAATTGAGGTGTACGTTTTTCCTCATCTAGTAAATCTGCTAACAACATATTAGCTGTTTCAGACTTAATAGATAGAAGCATATCCTCGAATGAGTTTATATCGAATGCACTCATATATTTTATCCTTATAAAAAAGGGGATATGATATCCCCTGTATTTGATTTATTTTTTATTAACTAATACGACGCCACAACGTTGTTCTATGACCATCGTTAGTAGTTTGAGCAAAGCCCATGCAACGCCATGTTCCACTTAGTGTTCCATTACTACCGCTTGCACCCTCAGCATTTGCTGGAACTAGTGTAGATCCTGCAACAGTTCCACCATATCCAACAGAACCAGAACCAGTCCAACGGCACATCATTACAGTTCCGATATCTGTTCCCGGATCGAGTATTACTGAGTCTAACCAGCGATTACCCCACTTTGAAGACCTTATATTACCGAATGAATCAATAAAACCTTGTCCACCTGAACCACCCATTCTAATAGAGTTGCTTCTAAATTCACCACCATTAGAGAATTCATAATATGAATCACCACCACCATTAGCTACATGGACGCCAAAAAAGTGTTCTTGACCAACTCTTTCATAGTGAAACAAATCAGCATATAAATCACTATTACCTCTAATTCTCACACCATTAGTAGATCTATTAGAACCAGTAGTATAAAAACCAGTCTTTTCTAAAAACGCTTGTGATGTATTAGTAAGAGAACCAGTAATAGTTGTTGCACCCTGTAAAGTAGAAGACCCCGTAACAGTAGAGTTACCATTTATAGTTACGTTACCAGTAAAATAGAATCCGGTATCGCTACCTAAAAGTTGAATAGATGAAACTGTATCACCCAATGGACGTAGATAAATCCCCTTAGCAGTGCCACTAAAACCACTTGAGTTAGAAGTAATGATTAATGCACCAATTCCGTTATCACGTAATTGAGATGAAGCCGATAATTTAACTGTTGTAGTCTGTGTAGAAAGACCAACGTTTAAACTACCATTGTTAATTGTTACTGCACCAGTAATGGTTCCACCTGATGTAGCAAATGCTCCAATATTGTTACGAGCAGTAGTCGGATTAGTAATTTCAGATAGGTTATTAGTCCCTACCATTACTGGTCCACCTGCGATTGTTATCATCTCATCTCGTACACTTTGAACATAATCGCGATTATCTTGGACATTCACTTTATCAGCAGCTACTGCTGTACGGTCTTGTGCTGTCTGATTAGCGTTTGTAGTGGACGTAGCAGCACTTGCAGCAGCATTAGTTTCACTGGTCTTAGCATTGGTCTCTGAAGTCTTAGCGGCTGTCTGAGAGGCTTTAGCAGCGTTCTCTGATGCTTTAGCATTGGTCTCTGAAGTCTTAGCATTCGTTTCAGAAACTTTAGCCGCAGCAGCACTAGTAGCAGATGCGTTTGCTTGGTTAAGGGCAGACTGACCCCATGCCTTTTCTTGACGAAGAGTTATAGCGTCAGACTCATTTACTGCATCACCAAGATTAACAATACGACGCCCACGAGCATCTAAGTTACCGTCAGCATCAGCACCAATAGTATCTGACACTAAGTCACGTGCTTCTTGAGCAACATGGATAGCTTGAATCTGTGCAGTGTTAAGGTCATTAGCACGAAGAACAGAGCCGTTCTGGAAGTCCACGATACGTTCTGTAGCAGACGTTTGGCGACGAATTTCTATAGTTGTATAGCCATCCGAAACACCCCATGCTTTATTAGTTGTAATAACTGAACTTGAGTTAAAAGTGTAATCAGTAACGTAAGTCAATACTTTACGATCTACACCAATTAATGTTACCACGATAAAACTACGTGATAGATACTCGAACGGAATTGTAAAGTTTTTGGTTGAACCATCGAGTGCATATGTAATGACAGTTGATATATTTGTAATATATGCCATTTAGAAAATCTCCATTTAATTAATAGTGGGTTAGCTTCCTTTGCTAACCCTCCTAAAGTTATCTTTGTTTTTTATTATTAGTGATTACGTAAGTAATCTGTATCTAGTCCTTGTGTTCTGAATACTTGATCAAGAAATGCATAAGTTAGTGGGTTATTTGGTAATATCCCACGCCAGTTATTAAACGCAGCAGTAGCATAATCAGATTTATCGTAACTATACTCATCACTCATTAACATACGACTTGTATAATACGGAGCCGACAATAGATTAACGGTATAAGATAAAGGTGGCATTTGTTGGACTAAGCGACCAAAAGCACCAGTGAATGATGGATTCTGGCTAGTTTGACCTTTAAATATACTACTATCATCTTTATCGTTAATACTTGGGGTTACAGTAGAGCGTAGATATTGCCCCGGACCTTCACCCGTAACGATAGTATAAGCAGTAGAAGCTAGACCGATTGGACCACCAATTACTGAACTACGGGACATAACATTCCAGATGAAGTTATTATTATCTAAGGCTTTAGCCAAATACTCATCACGTTTTTCAGGAGGTAGAGCATATGATTGACCATATGTTTGTCCCATATAACCTAGTCCAGCAGTTAAGAAACCTAAAGTTAACTCCATCGCATTATCTAGATATTGTTGATTGAAACGTGTATCACCTAACATACTCATCATACGACCGTTGATAGAACGTACAGAAAACATTTTAAACTGAGTTAACATATTCAATGAACGAGGGAACAACTTAGTTTGAGCACTACTAATAGTCTCAGGACGTAAAATAACTTTATCAGCGTAATTATCAGCAAGTCTAAACAGAATAGCTGTACGGGGATCTGATACCCACGCTTTTTGATCTTTAAGTGTATAGTTCCCTTTACCTTTAAATTCAATATGGTCTTTAATCAAATCTCTTACTTCATCCATTTGCTTTTCTGTTATAGATAAACCATTCAACTTTGCTTCGTTACGTAGATAGCGTGGCATACCTGCACCATCAAATACGTTTCTTACAATATCACTAACGAGTGTTTTACGAGCAGTGTTAATAACACCATTGGTAGTTTCACGTAGTATATATGTAAACGGATTATAATGAGCATATACATCAGCCGCTGTTCTTGCTCCCGCTGCTGATTTTACAAGAATTTGGGACTCAGCAGCATTCGGATTAGCATTGATAGCAGCAACACGATCTTTATAACGAGGTCGGATTGAATCATCTAGATACGAACCAAATGTTAAGTTGTGCAACTCTTCCAATGTTTCACGCCCAGCTTTTGTGTTATATGCAAATGCATCACGTAAAATTGGAATATTGTCTAGCATAGCCCTCCAAGAACCTTGAGCTAGCATATTGTTAATTTCAGTAGCAGTCATTGCACCAAAGTATGTGTTACGAGAACCAAATGTAGCTGTTTGAGCAGCAGACATAAAGTTATCTAAAACACCTTCCATTGTGTCTCTTCGATTTTGACCAGTAATGATTTTGTAACCATTCTCTAATGCTTCTGAATCACGTTTCTTACCTTCTTTCATAAGTCTTTGCATGTTAGTATTAACAAAGTCTCTTAACTCATCATCAGTAAATCCAACACCATGAGTAGCTAGTTTATGATTCATATTAGAGTTGTATGAAGGAATAATAGTATGTAAATCAAAATCACGAATATCGTTAACACTAAAAGCAGAACCATCTGGTAAACGAACAACTTCATCAGTTGATAGAGGCGAACGTTCTTTAAGAAAGTCAGCAGCATTTTTAGTTACTGCACCATCACCATGTCCATATAAGTTAGCAACAATTCCACCAATATTATCTTCGCCCCCATTAACAATACCATAAGATAACTTTTCAATATGTTCTTCAACTGCATTGTGTAATGCTGCTTGTTGTTCATCAAAAGCTTTCTTAGCTACATTATATTCATCACGTGTTGGGAAATCGTTAATATCAGGACGTTCTAACATTTTGCCCTTCTTACCATATAACTTACGAATAATGCGACTATTGAGTTCAGCAGCTTCATCAGCATTTTTAAGATAAGCTTGCTTGAAACTCTTCTTAACCATATCTTTAGCAACTACTGCTACGTCTTCTTGCTTAATACCCATGTTAAGTAGTTTATCTTTCAATTCCATAATACTATGTTGGTTATAATAACGAGGAACATAGTTACCAGACTTGAATGATCTATCCATAACAGGAACAGCATTATAGTTACCCAACTGTGCTGGATTAACAGCATAGTCTTCTTTAGCAATAAAGTTATTACGAATATGTTCAGCAAGATTTCTTTCATCTTTAGACAAAGAATTCAACTTAGAACCACTTATATCCTCTACTGCTTCGACAACATTTCTATTAAGTTGAAGTTCACGTTCGGAACGAGTTAAAGTAGAATACTTAATATCATTTAATGCTTTAGATTTTAAATCAGAAAACTTACTATACCAAAGATTATCAACACCTTTCATTCGTTGGATAATATCGGATGATGTAGTTTCAGCAAGACCACGTGAACCATTACGATCCATAGTTGGACGGAAAAACATTGCACCAAGTCCACGAACCGCATCATCATCACTACCAATCATTCTGTTACCAATCTCAGTAAAACTACCTAAATTTAAATGGAATGATTTAGTTGATTTACTACTAGCATCTTTAACTAACTCATCAGCAGAATTAGATGGTGGAGTTACACTAGCCTCATCAGTTGCTTTAGGTTGTGTAGTTTCTTGAGTAGCATTAATTGATTTACCACTGGCATCTTTACCTTCAACTGCATTACTTACAATATCACCACTATCAGAAGTTTTAGTTGTAGATTGTTCAGGCATGATACTATCAGAGGAATTAGTCGCTACTTTACTGGAACCAATATTATCAGGAACAGCTTCATTAGCAGCACGTTCAAATGCGTTAGCAACATCACCACCAACTTGTCCTGCTGGTATATTACCATTCATCAACTCTCTAACATTCATCATAGTTTTAGGGTTAAGCATGTTACCACCTTCAATAACAGAACCATCAGCCATAACTACAGCATTAGGATCATGTGGATGGTTCCAGAACAGATTACCATCACTGACAAAATCAGGTTTGGTATTAGGATCTGGCATAACACGCTCTAGATGCACACCATTTAGCGTATCGGCTGATTCACGAGCTTCGATACGTTGACTAATAGTTTGAGCATTGGAACTAAAATTATCTGCTGCTTCTTGTGATGCATGAGGAATACTAGTAGGAACAGCTTCATTAGCTGTGTTTCCACCACGTTTAAAAAGGTTACGAGCACCACGACTTTCAACAGCACCAAAACCGGAACCCAAAAAAGCACCAAATACAGTTGCAGTTGCATAATCTGCTTGTTCACCGCTAAATTGTTGATGCATGAAAGCTGAAGAGTTTGCAGCTACAACACCTTGTCCAGCACGAGTAAGCATAGCGTTACCAAGTTTAACGCCACGCATCGAACCACCCATGAATGGAATATATGAAGTTGGATCTAATGCGATATCAGCAACGAAACCAACTATTTTACCAGAAGTAGAATCACTGGCGTCGATACTTGCTTGTAATCCTTGCGTACGTTTAACTTCATCAACAAGGAATTTCCAGTTTTCTTTCGAACTAGCACCCTCAATCATTCCGTAGTTACTAGCCATCACTCCATTATCACGAGCGTATTTAAAATCATCATCATCTGGAGCATATTGGTTAGTTTCTATTGAACGGAATCTATCAGCCGTTACATTCTGTGGACCATATTGAATAGAACGATAAACGCCATAACCAACAGATTTTTGTGCATAATCAGAAACGGTTGAACCAAAGTCACTGGCACGTTGTGTTAATGTAGGATCTTCGTTGTCTTCAACATTTCTACCTGTTTGAGTAAACATATCCGCTTCATAGTTATTACCAATAGAAGGAACTTGAACTGGTGCTCCGCCATTGATATCCATTGTAACAGGAGTAGGAAAGTTATCAGGATTTGATTTAATCTCTGCTTTAGTTGTTCCTTCGAATGTTGTAGTAGAACCATTAGCAGATGGGAAACTTTGCTGGGATTTATATTGAATGTTATTATCATTAATTAAGTATTGTGTTCTTTGAGCATTTGAACCATTATCCCAATCACGAAACTTCTTGA
Source organism: Klebsiella sp. C239 (assembly GCF_048822715.1). Lineage (NCBI taxonomy): Bacteria > Pseudomonadati > Pseudomonadota > Gammaproteobacteria > Enterobacterales > Enterobacteriaceae > Klebsiella > Klebsiella sp. C239. Next base: position 495,310 of record NZ_JBMEZK010000002.1, read on the forward strand.
TATAGTTTTGGCCTTCATTAGAAATCATAGTGAAGTCACCGGAATCATATGCTACTAGTTGTGGTCTACCAGCAGTCCCTTCACCTTGGTTGTAAGCTAAAGCTGTACGAACATAATCTTGGTTATTAGTTTTAAGTAAATCACTAACATGAGCAGCAGCAGCATTAATTGATTTATCTGGATCGTAAAAGTCTGAGTCTTTTACTAGACCATACTTAGCACCGGTCGCTTTCGTAAACTGAGCGATACCACGTGGTCCAGTTTTAGATTGTGCATTTGGATTAAATCCACTTTCAACTTCGAGTAGACGAGTTAAAAAACCAGAATCGATATTATATTTTGCTGCTGCTGCGTTGATTTGGTCTTGATAAGGATTTATTTTTTTATTGTTAGTCGCCATTTAATGACCCCTTTTATTAAATTAATTATAAGAAGGTATTACCCATTATGAGCAATACCTTTTGTTTTATTTACCTCTTGGATTAGTTAAACCTTGAAGTTGGTTATTAGCCTCTTCTAATTTACTAGGCTTAGATTTTTTAGTTGATGCTTGATTATAAGCATCTTCCATACTTGTAACGTTTCCATTACCAGTTGGTTTAGTAGGATTGTATTTTCCTTGATTGGATCTAATACGATTCTCTTCAGCAGTAACAGCTTGTTGTTCTTTAGCATAACTGGCTTTGTTACGTTCATTGTATTCACTAACTAAATCATAACGAGATATTCTAATATATGGTTGTCCTGTATATGCTTTTAAAGCGGTAGAAGGATCTTGAATGATAATAGAACCATCACTATCAGTAGAAACTGTAAGTTTACCTTTTAGTCCGGGATATTGTGTTACAAGGTCATTAACTTTATCTTGTAAAATTCCACGACCAATTTCAACTGACTTAACATCAGATGAAACTTGAAGAGAAGACTTCAATACTTGACCAGTGTAATCACCACCTTTAGAAATATCAGTTACGTTATTAACTAAGAAACTACGAGCCATATTAGTAGCTGTATCAATATCACCAGTTGAAGCATAAACGTTATTGAAAATACTTCCTGCTATCTGCATAGGTAATCCACCCATACCACTAAATCTACTATCAGTAGAAGTTTTAGTAATAAACTTATTACCATTAGTTCGTAGATCATTCTTTTGAATATCTGACATACTAGCGATCTTTTGTTTTCCAGTTAGTAATATAGTTGGGTCTATACCGTTATCTGAAAAACCAACAATAGATGCTATAGTTGCATAGGAATCTGCATAAGATGGATCAGTAGACATTATATTGGCTAAAGCCGCTGGATTAGATCTATACAATTGAATAAGGTTATTAGTATTAGGTGTTTTACTAAAATCTAATTTACCTTGTAAAGCAGCAGACATTAACTCATTATTAGCTTGTCCAATCTTGTTCTTCAATATAACGTTGATACCTTGATCTTTAGGTGTATTCAAAGATAGGTTACTAATGGCAGTTGATTTTTGTTCTGGAGTTAAATCTTTACTACCCATAACGTGTTCATAATAGCGTCTACCTGCGTTAATAGAATCTTCTGCTGTATAGTTACCCGATGATTCATTAGTTGTTTGAGCATTAAAATCAGTTACTGCATTAGTATCACCTTGAGCGGCATGGACATATTGTTGATACAATACATCAGCACGGTTGTCCTTTTGAGCTTGCTTAGTAGTTAACTCTTGTGTTTGCTGTGCCAAAGCAGCTTGTTTACGAGCAATAGATTCTTTGTAATTAGCTAGAGCTTGACGTTGTGGTGTATCATATTGACCGGGTTGTGTACGATCAAGTTCAGATGACAAGTCCTGATAAACTTGCAACGCAACTGTTGGATCATTGGATGACATACCAGTAGCAAGACGATCATTGAACGAGTCACGAGCAGCACGATCAGAAGAATAATTAGATGCACCTGCATCACTAATCAACTTCTCAGCACCTGTTTTACCATATAATCCATCGATAGTAGTTCTTTGACCATAAAGATTAAAGTCCATACTACGAAGAGATTGTATTACTTGTGCACCACCACTAACACCGGATAGATTTTTCATGGTTTGATTTAAAAGATTAACTTTATCATCGTCGGAACCACCAGATGTCATAATATACCCATGCAACTGTTGAGCACTGATATTAGGATCAGATTGTGGAACTACACTAACAATACCATTAATTGATGCAGAATCATGAAGTGCTTTAGTCTTTTGAATCTGCCCAGATTGCCATTGAGCATAACCCTCTTGGAGTTTCATATTTCTTTCATCAGCATTGGAAGAAAATCCATATTGAAACTCCGAATCATTAAAATCAAAACCGTTCAATTCAGCAGCATCTTTTGCGGCTTGTGCACGTTGTGTATAAATGTAATCATCTAGTTCTTTAGTAGAGTTGAATTGGCCTTTATTAATACCATCAAGAATTTGACTATCAGCCATTACAGTTGCGTTTTGAGCAACTTTACGTTTTAGTGCATTCATTGTATATGGATCATCTTGATATAGTAATGTTCCATTTTTTAATGCTGCTGCACGTTGTTCAGGACTCAATGATTGTAAAATCTGATTACTTCTTTCATCAGCATCTTGTTTCTTCTATTTGTCATATTCTTGAATTAAGACTGTTCCTGTTTTGGCAAAGTCCATTAGAGAACCTAACATTTTAGATGCTGAATCATCATTGTAAGGTGTTCTAATTCGAGTAGGTGTATATGAAAAGTTTGTCCCAACAGTCGAAGAACCACCTACAGCCATATTAGTTTGTTGGAAATTATTTATAGTTTGACCTATGGTATTCTTAGCCATTGGTTCACTCCTTATCTAGTGTAAGTTGAAAAGTTTGTTGATAGTTGTCCCGCGTTACTATATCCGTAATTTTGGATAGCAGTTCCAGTTGAAGTTGATGCGGCACTAGCTCCAGCAGATGTTCCTGCACTAGCTCCAGCAGAAGATGCACCACCAGACATTGCACCAGACATTGCAGACCCCATTGAATAACCTTGAGCTGCACCTTGTGCACCTGCCATAGTTATCCCTAAAGCTTGCTGTAAACCGCTCGTTTTATGAGCGTCCTGATCTAGCCCACTTACTGCCGATATTGTATTCTGTTGACTTTCTAATTGTTTACCGAATATCTCAGCATAGTTTCGTTTGTATTCATTAGTAATAGAAAGTTGTTCTGCACTGTTAGATGCTTCTTGCGAACGTCTTAGTCTATTAATGCTATTACCTTTAATACCAGACTCAGCTATTGCTGTATTCAATGCACCCATATTTTGGATGCCTTGCATATTAGCTGCGGTCATTTTAGATACCGCATTTTCATATGCATCTCTATTAGATAAGTTTAAATTTGCTTGAGTAATGTTATTAGCTTTAACATACTCTTGTGCTTGTAAGCGTGCTGCATCGGCACGATTACCTTCTGCCTTAGCTGCATTTTTTGCAGACATTGCAGATTGAGTAGCTGAGGCACCTGCCATTACTGCGGCTACTGCGATTGGTCCACACATAATTAATTCCTCCGAATTTCAAAATATTTAAATTGTTCTGGCACATTTGGGATATTTAGTGGAAAGACAGCACCCAATCTCCTAAGAAATTCAATGTGAGTTATATTTCCTTCCCATACATAATTCCAGATGAGGCCAGATTCATCTAAAACTTTTTCTTTATGTTGATTCATTGTTATAAAAAATTCTTTTTTCTCTTCTTTGGAAAGAGTAGCAAGTTCTTTTGTAACTAAAAACCAAGAATTGCCATTGATATCACCACCAATTCCAATAACTATATCACTATGTATTAGTGTTAATAGTTGATATTGACTTAATGCCAATACTAGATGGTCGTATAATTGTATATCCTCATTACCGATAATATACTTTTTATAAGCAATATATTCATTGAAATCTTCTTCTGATATATTTTTAACTACTACATCGATGTGTTCTACTGTGGTATTAATTAGTTTCATGTTGTTTTTCCTTTAATTAAAATATTCTTCCTTATAGGCTACAAAAAAAACCCATACTCACAATTAAGTGAATATGGGTTAATTAATTAAATGCCATTTGTTCTACGAATATAAGTTCCTTCCCAACCACAACCAACAATTGATATTGGTGTTGGATGAGCACTGAATATACTTATAGTAATGTTTTTTGCATTACCAGTAGTTGGGAATCTTACTTGACCAGTTTGAATATTAACTCTGTTAGTCCTCAATTGTTCAGTCCCTATTAACGCTCCGGCTTGATTGTATACATATGAGGTTGACCCATTATCAACTATCAAGTCCATCGCCCCGGTATCTTTATAGTTAAGATACGTTCTCTTAAGCTGTAATCTACCAGAGCTTTCAGTTGATGTAGTTCCATCATCTGCTGTATTCTTGATTAACAATTTACTGAATGTATAAAGGAAGTTAATATTCCTACCGATGAAAATGGTCTTACCAGTTAAGTTACCAGCTAAAGATAGTTTTATATTATTAGCATTCCAACCTTCAGCTGGTTGTTCAAAAACATAGACAAAACCATCACTCAATATAACCGAATAATCAGTTTGAGGACCAATTGATCCATTCAACCCATAGTTAACAATTAGACTAAAGTTTGTTGTATCGGTGTATTGGTCATACATTGCAGCAGTTGGTGTAAACTTAGTTTTAGCATCAATATAAAGACGATATGGTTCACCAGATATATCAACTGTGTTTTGTGTAAAATCAATTGATTCTAAGCAAATACCACCAGTAGCTTCATATAGTAAGAACATTTTACTATTAATACAGTTACAAGCTAAAATGTGAAAATCAGATGGGAATTCCCACGAAGACCAACTTTGTTGTCTAATTTGCTCCTGAATATAAAGAAACTTATAGATAAAGATCTTATTCCTTGCACCTTCTGTAAGAATTGTAACAAAGTTTTCAGTGTTACTACCTGTTACATTAAAAACTCCATTTGGGATATAGTTTGGGACATGAGCAGATATATCATCAGAGTTGTTAACTGATGTAACATCTTGGACTGCATAGAATCTATTAATAGAACTGAATGATGAACGAGGTGAACAGAAGTAAACACCACGACCCAATCCAAAAGGTCTTGCATAATCACTAACACTAAAGTTAGTCGTTAAGTCTAAGTTAATATTTTTTGTAGTTAGGGTTCCTGATTTACTAAGAATAAACTGACTATCATTACTCCACAATAGTAATTGCTCACTAAAGGGAACAGCAAATTTAAGAATGTTAATTCTATTATCTGATGTTGCAATATCAATTGGATCATCATCACTGGACACAGAAACTGAAGGAACATAAAAATCACCATACTTTGCAGGACGAGATAGTATTACGTTTTCACCACTTAAAAATCCAAGTCTGTTACTAAAGAAAAACACATCATTTATTGTAGAACCAACAAAAGATGGATCAGGGTTAGTATCCGTATCACCGGCTTTACGTGTTCCCCATGAAAATTGTTGAAATGTAAAACTACCATCAGCTTGGCGAATCAATACATATGGCATGGTAGCACCATTAAGACCAGCAGTAATCCCCGGTTTTGGACATTCTTTCCAAACACGGTTAGCTCTATTAAACTGAACATAGTAATCATCACTGGTGGAATTACTTACACCATTAATTTTCACTACGTAATTATCTGGGGCAACCAATGGTAGTTTACTTACTTGTGACACTTGTTTCCAAACTGGATTGATTAAATCATTATTATAACCATCGCGTGTAGATACCATTGTTATAGTAGCATTGCTTGGAGCCACGATTTCAATAAAACCTTCACCTTCGTTGAAGGCCCACGAAGGAAATTTAGCTCGTAATTTGATTGCTAATTGTGCAACAATTGCTTGTGCATCACATGCTTTCACATCGTCTGCTGCTGAACCATTCGGTAATGTGTAATCATCTGTCCAAACATCATTTAGGCAAACTTTGAGTGTACGTCCATATTGACCACCGCGAACGTTAATGATTGCATGTCTATCACTATCAAAAGCTTGAGTAGTTCCACCACCCGACTGTATTACTTTCTTTTTATTGATAATGAATGTGTAATCAGCAATTGTAATACAACGTAAATCATCACGAGGATTTGAAGTTGTTACATATGATTTATCACCACTGACAGTTCGTTGATTACCAGCTAAATCTACTGTGTAAATATTATTACCAGTAAAAACCACATAATATTGTTCAGTAGCATCACGATTAATAAAGTGAACCAATGGCTTAGAACCATATGTTCCTTGTGCAGCCATACACTTTATAAACTTTGAAGGTGGGCGTTTTTGTAGTCCATCAGTTTCTGAACTAAATCCATTAATCTGTTCTTCACATTGTTCTGGAAATCTAAGATTATCTGGTTGTTGGCTTATACCCCCAATTAGGTTTTTAATTTCTTGACCGACTAAAGCCATTCCTTTGTCTCCTGTTATCTATATTTTTGAAACATTACAAATGCATCATCTGAGAACATATTGTATTTCCCATAATCAAGTTCATATTCCATACAACGTTGTTTTGCTTGTGCTTCTGAAATTTCCCATTTACCATCAATTTCTGCTGCACCAAAGTATTCACTATTGAAACGTCTGATTGAACGGGCAACAATTAGTTGTATGAAACAATCAGGCATTTCATCAAGATCTTGATACTCAATCAAATTAACAATTATTGGTGATGAGAAATAATTAGTTTCATTAACTCTGTCATAAACAAATCCAGCACGATTTATATAACGTGTTCTATTACTTGGTTCAATCAACGAAATGTAACTTGGTAGCCACATAATTTGATTACTGAAAACATCAGGTAGAAGTTTCTTGTTTAATAGAGTATTGAATGTCCATCCTTCTGATTGAACAACTCTATTTTCTCTATCTAAAATTCTTAATGCGTTTACTACATCTACATTAGATGTATCGAGTGATGTAACTGAAGGTTCACCGATAGAACCAATAATATCATTTACACAATCTAATGCTCTTGAACTGTAGATATTAGTTATATATTCTGTAGCCATTCCTTGGCCTCCTATTATTTTGAAAAAAACCCCATACCCACAAAAGTGGATATGGGTATATTTTTTTAGATTATTTAAACCTATTATTCGCCGGCAGTGAACACTAGAGCAGCAGTAGCTTCTGGACGAAGACCACCAACACCAACCGCCATTTTAGCGATGATTTGATCTGCTTGATATTCTGGACGACGAGCACGTTCTAGGCTCATGTCTTTTATTTTAACTTCGCCAACAGCAGAACGGTGTGCAATAAGAGCAACAACGTTAGAAGCAGTTACTTTACCAGTAGTTGGGAAAGCATGTTTACCATCAGCACCACCAGTGGTGAAGTGTGGAACTTCAACAATAGTGAAACCGGCAACATTAGTTAGAATACCTTTCTCTAGATTACCTAGAGCACTGTAGTTAGCAGCATTTGGACCAAGAGCAGCTAGGATAGCTGAGTAGGTTTCTGGTAGAACATAAGCATAACGATCACCAGTTAGAACATAATTCTGGGTTAGAGAACCACGAGCTTTCATTAGAAACTCAATTACTTTCTCACCTAGAGTTTTAGGTTCAGCTAGATCTGCTGCGGTCCCTACTTCTAGAACAGTTGGTGCACCTAGACCAGCAATGTTTTCATCACTATTAGCTAGTTTTGCAATTTCAGCTAGAACAGAGGCGTCATTAGCAATTGCTAGAGATTCACCGAGTTGGTTAGCATATTCAGCACGAACATCATAATGGTTCATTGCAGATTCTATATCAAAGATTAGAGCATCAGCAGTTAGTAGACCATCGATATTAATTACTTTTTCAGTTGCTTTCATCGCTTCACGTTTATCATCTAGACTCTCAGAAGGGAGTAGATAGTGAGCAGTAGCACGACCCAATACAGGGAAAGTTGCAGATTTACCGCTGGTGATTGTACGAACAACAATTTTGTCCATAGTCACAGAACGACGTTGGAAAGCAGTTAGGACTTCACCAGAGAAGACCTTTAGGAACATACCTAGTTTGTCAGTTGAAGTTGAGCCTTTACCTTGATCTAGACCTTGGAAAGAACCACCGTTAATATTAGCCATTTAATGACCTCCATTTCATAATTTTATTTTTTTAATTGATTTTTAATTACCGAAATCCATTTCGGCTTTTATAATTCTTTTGGAATTACCTAGTTGTAAAGGGGAAAAGGTAATTCCCCTGTATGATACATTTTAGAAATTACTACGCATTACACGTTGTTCTACTTCTGCACGATACTTTGGATCACGTGAATAACGTTTATCACTCATTGCTTCTACCATTTCTTGTGAAGTAGCATAACCTTTGACTGTATCTACTCTAGTTTGAATTTGAGGACGAGCAGATTTAGTAACTGAACGTTGTGCTTTATTACCAAACTTTTGAGATTTAGAAGTAGTAATTGTTTTATTAGTTAGAGATAGAATTGATTTAACGACTTTAATATTATTGTTATCCAACGCATCTTGAAGAGCATCTAGTGTGTCACTATCATTGGTCTCAAGATGTGAAATAATGGTGTTCCATTTATCTACACCACCTACATATTCAACAAGACTGTTAGCCATACGGTCTACCATTGCTTGTTGACCAGCAATATAATTAGCAACAAACTTACGATTAAAACCATATTGTTCTAGTGTTGCTAGTGACTTTTCAGATAGTTGTGAATCTTCAAGATATTCACCAATGATTGAATTTACTGCTTCTTGTGGCATACCATTAGCAACTGCGGATTCAATCATACTCTCAAGACCATCACGGCCTTCTTGAATTTCACGAGAGTTACTATCAACTAACTCAGAAATTTCATTAGAAGTTTTAGGTGTTTCAACTTCATTAATTTCTTCCACTTCTTCTTCAGTTTCTTCTTCTTCTTCAATTTCATCAAAGTCGATATCTTCACCAAGTTCAATACTATCATCGCCATCTCGTACAGAAACATCCATCTCAAGCATTGCTAGGTCATGTTCTGAAAGAGAACCATCACTAATAATCGATTCACTAGTTGCACCAAATTCTGCATATACATCACTATTTGATTGACTCATTTTTTTATTTTCCTTTATGTTCGGGGTAAATTAATACCCCTTTTGTTTTCTTATTGAGACCCTAGATTATTAGGATCAATATTCATATTTTGCATTGTCTGACTTAATGCTTCTGGTGATTGAGTAGCTAATGCACCCACACCTTGACCAGCAGCCGCTGCTGCATTTTGCATACCTTGCTGTCTCATTTCTTGCATTTGTTGTTGTTGTTTCTCTGCATCGGTTAGTAGTAAACCATCCGTATCAATACCTAGTGAGTTACATATACGTAATTTAAGCGTTGACATATTCACATCAGGATCTTGACTTAGTTGACTAACTGCACTCATAGCAGTAACAAACTGATTTAATTTATCTAGATCTTGACCACGCCCAAGAGCCTCAACACCAGTTGAAATATTTGGTGATAGTGCCTCTTTGGGTAGATTTGGGATCTTTTGAGTTGCCTGAAGTTGATTTAGTAATACACGGATAATTGGTAATTGCATTTCTTGATTAAGAACTGAATACACACCAGTCATTACTTGTTCCAATTGATCAGCCATATAACGTATTTCTTCAGCAGTTACGCGTTCAGCTTGACGTTGAACTGCACTATTTAATAGAAAAGCAGAGGCTAGGCGTTGTTCAATTTGACTTAGTAGATTTTGAATTAGTTGATAGTCTCCACTTTTATTAACTTGCAGATATTGAATATCATTAGGATTACCCGGAACAAAATCACCATTACGAGCATTAACTAAACGGTTAGGTTTTGTAACACCAGATGGGTTAACAATACCAATTACTTTAGAGCTAATCATTGTAATATCTAGAATACTCTTATTAAGATTCTCTAGAGCACGTAAATCACCCAAGTATTCTTCTGTATAACTACGTCCATAGCTTTCACCATCAAGACGATTCATACGAATAGCAATCCATGGAAGTGACTCTACTGGATAAGAACTAGCAGTTCCCGGAATCTCTTTACCATCAATCTCTTCATATGAAAGATATTGACCAGTTTTATCATCAAGATATACGTGAGTATATACATCCAGTTCAGACGTATCTTCATAAGCATCTGGATAATCCAATGATTCTTTTAAATCATCAGGTAATGCTGCAAATGCAATCTTTTCAGTAGTAACAATTTGAAGAATATTTCCATAACCATCACGTTGAACCACGTAGTTGTGAATCTTGTATAATTTGCATGGGTTATATCCAGCAATACTTTCTGGTGGAGTAATGTATAGTAAGGCATTACCACTAATTACTAGCTGTCTGATAGCTTCGGTTAATGTAACTCTATAACTATTATCTGCCATCCATTGCATTAGAATACGTTCACACATACTCAAGCCTTGATCAACAAGAGCCATCTGTGACTTATCACTTTCAACTTGTTTTAGAACGAATTCATTAAGATTTAATTTAAACCAAGGTTGAGACATCGGAAACAATGCATTAACTAATTTAGCAGTTAAGTTATTAACACACATTGCCCCCATACTTTGATATGGGGTTACATAGTAAGTAGAGCTATTATCACTGCAATCAGGAAACCAAGATGGAACAGTTACACGAGCACAATCTAGAGCACGTTGAATATACATATCGCGATCTTGAATTAAACTACTGTAAGCATTTTCTGCTCCATTGCGACCTAGACCAAAACGAGGTTTAGGTTGTTTTAATTTCTTCTTCCTTGAAGACATAATGAATTCTCCTATTATTAGATATTGATACCAGTTCCGCTTGAACGAGCAATACTTAGTGAACGTTTACCACTTGCAGCAATTTTCCTTTTTGCAGATTCAGTAGTTGCATCATCTTCACTTTCAATATCGTCTTGTGACGGTGCGTCAATGGCTACTGCTGGTGTTGGTGCAGAAACTGTTGCCGCTGGTGTTTCTTTTTCAATAACAGTTACACCATCATTACCACCTGCAACTAGACCAACGGCTCCTTTGGCAACGTCTTCTACTGGTTTAGTAACTTGTTTAACAGCTTTCTTTACTGCCTTTTTAATTTTTTTGAATAAACCCATTATTATTTTCCTCCAAATACGGATTTTCGTTTAATTGATTTGCCAATAGTTGAAGCAGTAATGTCTGCTGAACTAGTAGCTTTATTTGATAGTGAATCATCCTTATCAGTGGAATCATCAGTTGTTTTGTCTTTTTCAATAGCAAAGTCATCAGTTGATTTAGAATCATCATCAGATGAATCTCCAAATTGAACACCTGCAACTTCATCAGAAATCGGAGCTGGATCAATTGGAGTCGTAGTAACTGTAGTCTTTGGCATTTTCACTTTTGGGGAAAAGCACACTTTATTTTTCTCCTTTTTTAATCCCAATTGGGATTTGATAGTTTTATAATTTCCTGAAGTGCTGAATATACACCCTCAATATAACCATTGATAAACGCCTCATTAAAACCATTCATTCTCATATTATCGACTACACCACTCATCTTTAAGTATTCATATGAAAATACAGTTACTAGATGTTCGGTTAACTCTTTTGAGATAGAAGGTGTTGATTCAGCATCAAAAACATTTTGAATGTCATTAGTAATCATATAACTCCCTTTTATTGTTATTCCTTATAGGATACAATTTTTATATTTGGAAACTCTTCTGCTATTCTTGCGTAGATAGTTTTTATTGCTTCATTTTGATTTGAGTTCGTATTACTACCTACAACAAGAATTATAATATTATTATCACCTTGACCGGATACACTATGTAATCCTCTTACTTCCACTAAGTCACCAGAACGATGTAAAACATAATTCGCTCTTATTTCTAAAGAACCATTTTTAAGTTCCATTCTTCGTAATTCACGTATAGATAAATCTTCATCATCGGTCGTATTAGTTAGTTGAATTTCTACATATTCTGTGACACTCCTTTCTTTGAATTTAATCATTTTTTTAATTTCCTTTATTTTTATTGTTATTTCATATATGCCTTAAGTGTTCCAGTCCTGAATACTTCAATGACTCGATAACTTCTATTAGGCGTTTGAGAATACCATTTACTCTTTGATAAATTAATTGTGGCCTTTTCCCAATCTTTGTTTTTAAGTAGTGCAAGACTATTAGTGAATGTTGCTACGCCACCAATCCCCATTTGAAAAACCATGTTGATTAATGCCATTTGCCTTACACTATCTAGACTTTGATATACATCGTTTACTACTCTGTTTTGTTTAATTTGATTTATTGCAGTTTGAACATCTTCATTGAATAGTATCTCTACTTCTTTATCAGTTAATGTTCCATTAGTTGCTCTTGAAAATTTTTTATCCAAAATTTCAATAGCCCTTGTTTTATTTGCTTCTTTAGTTACTAAATGGCCTATGCCAATTGTGTAATATCCAAGCGTGTCTTTATATAAAGTATTTTTAATACCCTCATCATATTTTAACATTTCAAAAATATTCATTCGTTTAACCAATCCTTTGGTATTTCGTTTCCAATAGAAAACTTCCAACCTTTCTTTTTACAATAGTCGGAGTAATGCGTTTTGGATTTTGGACTTAATTTATTATCTTTCTGAAATAGAAATCTTATATCTAAATCAGGGTTAGCTTCTCTTACTAACTTATGCTTAGTTCTATCTTCACTAGTCCACCTACCTTTAGTCTCAACGAGTATTCCATTACTCAAGACAAAATCAGGTGTATAGGTTTTAACCACCACATACTTGTAGTGGCTAGTCTCATAAGTGAAATCAGATGGATTAAGTTTAGAAGCTACTTTCTGTTCGAAACCAGATCTATACTTATTAGCCATTACTGAATCTTACTAAGTTTTACTGAAATCAATACTTGTCGTGGCATTAAGTTATTAACTGCACATTCATATGCTTCGTTATAATCTAATGCCCTTACTGTATATTGCTTGCGACCATAATCATCTTCGATGGTGACAATATATTTCTTAGTATTAATAGTAATATCACGTTGCTCAATACCAGAGATCTCATCACCATTTGGAATTGAGTCAATAGCATTCAAGTATGCTGTTTCAAAACTATCTGCTTCAACTTGATATTCAGTAGATGTAGTAGTTATGATATAAGTTTTAGTATCCATTGTGATACCTCCATGTTGTGTTTCTCTAATAGGAAACAAAAAAGCCCAGCTACATGAGCCGGGCTTTTAATCTTTTGGAGGATTGTTTTTTTTATTCTTGTGTGTCTAAATCATCAATCAACAGTGTCAATTGACTAATATAAAATAACTCAACTTTAGTAATAGAAGCTATGTATGTATCAGTCACCTCTACTTCATCACCATTATTCCAACGTACAAAATATACTCCATCTCGACGTTGCAACCATACTTTAATACTTCCATCATCAGCTTCAAATTGTGAGGTTCCATATTTTACTTCATCATTCATCTTATTATTCCTTAAACATCTTAATATAATCGTTTGGTAGTTTGTTATTTGTTAGCGTCTCAATTAATTCTTCATTGAATTCATCAATATCACCATCAGTCCGAAGCAATACTTCTACGTTTGGTAGTATTTCTTCTAATAGGTTACGATATTCAATATTATCAAAACCGCACATTTCAATACAGTCATCATCTAGATACCGTGTTTCTTTTGGTGTTACAAGATTACGACTGACTTCATATAAGTCCATTTCTTTATCTAAAGCCACTACGATTTCCATAGTGGTATTTGATGCTTTCATTTTAGTTTTTAGCGTAATTGTTTTCATTTTATTAGATTCCTTAAAGTTTTATGTACTCCTACCTTTAGAGTCACTTTTGTTTTCATTACGTTGTATTTATAGTTTTTTTTAATTAAGCGAAGCAATATAAACTGTTTAACACTTCATTAATATCAAAGTTTCCACGTGCTGGTATGAATGGCATACTTTCAAGTTGTGATTCATGTAGTTGTGATTCAAACTGATAGTAAAACTCTTGAATTACATCGTTGTTCTTATACATATCAACGAATGCTTCACGAACACTTTTGAAAAGATTCTCAGCATCTGCTGCTATTGTTCCAAATGAATCATGAATTAGACTAAATGATGTAATACCATATACATCTTTAGCATGATTGACAGTCATTCTTAAATGTGATGCGTCCATACTATGTACGAAATTAGGTGCAACACCTGATGATTGTTTTGTTGTATTGATAGTTGAAGTATCATCTTCACTAATCTTAGCTCTTGCTTCAACACCGTGAATGAACGTTGAGATACTAACTTTGTTTTGTTTATAATAACATTGCCAAACAGGGAAGTTATCAGGAGTAACCCAAAACACTGGAAGAGTTTCTTTAACTACAACACCATTAACTTTAACTTCTTTAGAAAGTAGTTTAGCTGCTGTTTTTAACCACTCCATTGCATTCATTGCTGAAGAGATTACTTCGTGGCATACATCCCAAATTAACGAAGCCATATATTGACAGTTTTGACGTGGTTCAATGAACATGTATCCTTTACCATCATCGATTGCTGGTCTTACTGTATCTTCCATGATCTGATCACTAAAACCAAATTTTGTTGCACTGTATACTACAGTCATTACACAACGCTTTGTTACCTTACGTGTTACGCCAAACTTTAACCACTGATTTGCTAATTCTTTTGTTCCATAAACTGTCTTCTCATATATTGAACCATCTGAATCAGTAATGGTTTCACTTTTGTTTCCCGTTCCATTTAGTAAATCACCTTGTAACTTAACAATTACTGCGTCTGCTACTATTTGATATATGTCTTGTGGTTTATCACTTTGAGTTAAGTTTACCGCTACTGCTCCAACTTCATCACGAAGCATTGCAGAAAAATGTTGTGCTCCTGAGTTGCTACCATCGAATGAAATTGGTAGTGTTGAAACATATTCTAATCCGTTAACTTTAACTTGATGATATTCAAAACAGAATGCTAAGAACATCAATGGAGAATCCATATCTGCCCACTTACGATTAACTAGTGGATCAGTAGCACAAGCTATAATCATCTCTTCGTTATCAAGAACCCACTTAACACGAGATTCAAAATCTACTTTATCAACACCTGCACAGTTAGCACCGTGAATCTTTAGAAAGTAGAATCCTGTCTCGCCAATTGCTTTACCATTGGCAAATGTTAGTAGTGATTTAGTTAAGTCGTTACCTTGTGGATTGAATAGAGGAACTGCATAAATGCGACCACGGAAATCAAGATTGTGTGGAAAGTATATTGCTTTATATTCACTAAATTTATCTGCTTGACCAACAATAAACTCAGTCGCTAAACGTTTCGATACTCTCGCCTTTTCTTTTCTGTAAACTGGAATACATTCTTTTTTCCATTTCTTAAGTAGTCTTCTTGCTTCATCCGTGTCTTCATCCATTCCAGCATAACGACCCGGTAACTCAATCTCATTAGATCCCGGAATTCCAGCTAGTGGATATTCCCATTGATACATCTCTTTAACTACATCCAATACTTTAGTGTTAATCTTCCACGCCGTATCTTGTGCTGTGTTAATTGCATCAAAGATTCTTGTTAAATCTACATCATCATAACGTTTTAGAGCTTCTCGATTATTAATACGAATGAATGATAGTGGAGCACGTGACTTAGTATAGTAACCACCATTGTGAATATCAGTCCACGGTTTAGGAGGAACTACCATTGGTTGATACATAGGACTGATTGAACTTAAAGCAAAAGCACGATTAACAATCTTGTCTTTAAAAGGTTTAGAAATCTTAATCTCAGAGTGTGATTTACCTTGCTTCTTAATGATTTCTCGTTCAAGTAATCCAGTAGAAGTAATGATAAAGTCTATTACCATGATACCAACTGATGCAGCTTGTGAGTTAGACCAACGATCCCAAGCTTCAACTTTACCTTCACTTATGATGTGTTGCTCTGTGCTGGTTAGATATAGTCTTTTGTAGTTACTACCTAATCGACGTTTTGCACCACCTGCAACGCGTGATAAGAAATCTTCTTCTGATTTACGTAAACGACTAAATCTTATTTCTTCTTCTAATGCTCGACCAATTAATGTTCCGATGTTTTGAACAGTTACCATTTCATTCTTAATGAGTTTAGTTAGAGCAATCTTAATACCAATGAATGATACAACGTCTGGATTTAAATGTTTGAACACTGGATAAACTGATGACTTTCTACCGCTCTTATTCTCTTGTGTTTCTAACCAGTTCTCAATCTTCTTAGAAACAATAGGAATCAAAGTTTGAACAATTGGTTTTACTGAAGAATCCATAGTAACTTCTTCACGTTTAATACTAGATTCCAAGCGTTTCATGTAGCGTTCTGAACCCATATTATGAGATTCTAATTCTAATTTTAATTCCTCAGTTGCTAAGTCTTCACCAAACAATTCCATCATTCCTTGATAGTATTCGGTGAAGTCTGTGTTATCAAATTGCTTTCTGTTAATCTGCATTTCTCGTATTCCTTTACTTAATTAAAATTAATTTACCTTTTCGGTTAATTGCAAGTTTTGCTGCCAAGATTATCAATTCCTTTTGATACTCTTTTAAACTTACAATACTATTTATAGTTTCTTTTAAAATACCCTCTGAAATAGACTCTATTTTTAATGTTTTTATGTCAAAATTTTTTATGTCATTTTCACAAGGTATGATTATTGTTTGGGGAATGTAGTATATTATTAATTCCCCATCCTCAACATCCAATATAAATCTAATGTTTTTAGATTCTTCAAAGTAAATTGATTGATTAATATTACCAGTTGATTGAAGATGTCCTTTCAATGTTGCTATTCTATTTATACGAATTGCATTTATTACTTCCTGTATTGAAACTTCCATATCTCGTTTTTCCTTAATGTTGGGGCTAGAGGACATAGCCCCTTTTAAAACCTCTTATTTTAAATTAATGTTTAACTGCTTACGCAATGCCTGAATATCATTCTGTTCAATGAAAATACCAGATAGTGTAATCTCATTGATTTTGTAATAGCGATGCTTAAATCCAGTTTCGTTCTTACGTTGAATTGATTTACCAACTTTAATATACTTGTTCAAAATCTCAGCGTGTTTATTCTTTTTGATTTTTATAAAGCCAGTTCTCTTATCAACTTCCATCAAGTGTTTCCACTCTTCATTACGAGCCATTAGTTTCTTATTATTACCAAATGCTTCTTCACATACTTTGTTAATTACTACCATAGCTATTGCCATGATGTCACCGCGACCATATAGATCTTCGTGAATGTACCGTTTGTCTTGTAATTCATATGTAGTTAAGTAATCCACAATAACTTCACGGATAGTTTCACCTGTATTAACATGATGATAATCCTTCCAAACTTTACTGATAAAGTCTGTATCTGCTATTGCTCCATCTACTACCATTGGAATCTGTTCATCACTTAGTCCAATTCTACGTAGAGACTTAATGGATTCAATCAATGCCATGTATTCTGATGAGCTTGGATTAACTACAACTTCTCCGCTAACAAAGTAATCTTTAACTTTAGATAATAAAGTAACGCGTTCCGCTTTACGTGTTTCACTCATTGCTTTTAATTCTTTAGCTAATCTTGCTGCTGCTTCTTTTGAAGTTTCATGAGAGGCAATAATATTAACTTCATAATCATAATCTTGCATTCTTGATTTGAATGTAACGATATCCATCATTGATTGATATGAACGTAGCTTTGCTCTTTGAAAGTCAATTCCATACTTGTTAATTTTAAAGCAATCATTTTTTACACTAAAGAATACGTTAGCTGCATTAATCTCAGCACTGAATTGCTTACGTAAGTTTTCACGTTGAACATTCGTTGAGAATTTATTGTATGCATTATTTAATGAGTCAGCAGTTAGATATGCATCATTGATCAAATCAGTTGAGGTTACATCTTCATAGTTACATTTCTGATAATCAACATTCTTGATTACATATGAGATTGTTCTTTCTGTTCTTACTTTACGGAAACGGTTGACGAACTGTTCAATCTCATCTGGATCACGGTGATCAAGTATGAATACAGATGCAGTCTCTAAATCATCCTCAATGGAAAGTCCTTCACGAATTGAATCAGTTCCGATGATCAAATCGTATTGACCCATTCTTTTAGCTTCATAGAAATCTACAACTTCTTTAGCATTCTTAACATCACTGTTAACTACTAAACATTTCTTCCCAGTCGTCTTTTCATATGACGCTTTGATAGTATTACATAGGTTGATATCATTGATTAATGCAATTGCCTTTTCATCGCAATTTACAATCATCTCTTCAATCGCTGCTTTAGTATTCTTAGTGATGTAGGTATTAATAGTTTTCTTAGACTGTTGTTTCTTAGTTACACGATATACTCTGTCGATTTCAAATGATGAAAAATAACTTGCATCTACAGTTCCTGATAACAACACAACACTCTTGAAGTATTTAAAACACTGAATCAATTTACAAATCAATGGTGCTTTATAATCATCGATTAGTAATCCATGACATTCATCAACCACTAGTGTAATATCCTTGAATACACTTCTGTCTTCCGCTTCAACTACTGCCTTAACTTTAGCATTCCATGTAGAAACATCTTCACCTTCAATACTCTTTACAATACTCACTAGTGGTGCAACGAAGTAAGTATTTGGTTGTTTAGCAAAATAGAAACTTTTACCTGTGTTTACATCACTTATAATCAAGTTGATTCCTGAATCTAGTTCCATCTCAGCTACCATTTCTTCTGTGATGTATTCGTTACTGCTTAGATTCCATTCTTTAATATATTCTTTCATTCAGATTTCCTTATCTGTTCGTTTAGTTTTAATTGTCTAGATAAGATATTCTCTTTCCCTTTTGATATATCTTACCCTTCGTTTTATTTAGTAATTTCTTTCTCAAATTACGAGTTTTTAATCATCATTACCACAGCGATTATCCAAAAGATGATTCCAATACTACCACCAACTACAGCTAGTGTAGAAAAGTAGGCTCCTAATGTTAGTCCTGACCCGTATACGAAGAATTGTATAATCAATACAGGAATTGCCATGAACATTAGTCCCTGAAGGATACTACCAAATAATGATAATACCCCCGATACTACATATCCAAACCACATAGCAAATTGGTCTTCGAAATTTTTATTCATATTTTTATTCCTCATGTTATTTTGTTTGTTAAACTTTATAGTAGTCAATACTAATAATATCGTTATTCATATCATTAGTAAGTCTGTTAATTACTTTGTTAATGTAATCCTCAACGATAGTGTCAGTTGGGGCTACTGATTTCCACCAAGCTAACTTATCTTGTAGTTGATAGATAATCCCTTGTTGCCAAACCTTGTGTGCTGCTTCTGGTGTATCGTATGTATCAATTACATGAACAGCACCTTGCATAGTAATGTAAGCTTCGTATTCATTAGTCCCTAGTTTCTTACGAACACCCTCAACACTTGCTTCAATTGTATGCCATCCGCTAACAATATCATTGGCTATGTCCGATGCCTTCTCATTAATCTTATCTAGTATTCCTTGATTGAATGAACCATTAGCCTTTGTTTCATTCTCATAACGATTAGCGATATCTAGTAGATATTGAGTCTTCTTAAGTTGCCAATCAGCATGTGCTTTATCTGCTGTATTAAATCCTGTTTGAGTAGTTGTAACACCATCAATGGTTATAGTAGAAGTGAATGTATTATTCTTCCCAGCTTTAACACCAATAGGTAAACCACTTGATTTAAACGATGAAACAAAAGCAATGTTTACATACTCAGGAACAAAGACGCACGTTTGAAAACTATAGTATTTGTTATCATCTAGTAGTATATCCTTGTCCAACACATATCCATCTATATAGTTTTGTTGATGGAATTGATAGTAGTTACTGAACACCTTCATATCTTCAGACATATCAGCAAGAATGTAAGACGGTCTATTCTCTACAATCCATATCATAGAGAAGCAACGTTTGACGTTAGCACTCCATGTAGAATATACATGGTCAGTAGATTTGATTTGACCCTTCATATCATTAACCGCACCACACCCCCAGAATGGTAGGTTAGTTGCTTTTACTCTTCTTACTTTGTTAGTATTGTTACTCATTTTACATATTCCTTATGTATTATAGTAAAGCTATCCTTGCTTCACTTTGTTTCTATTGTTGTCTTATTTACTTTTGTTAGAGAGAATCATATCTTTATTAATAAGCTCATATATCACTTTAGTTATGCTGATATGTGATCCCTCATTCTTTAATACCTCCAAGTATTCAACCTGTGATGGTGTTAGTGCGACTGTATACTTCTCAGTCTTTCTTTCCTTGTTCATAGTTATATTCTCCTATAAAACTATTTATACTTGTTGTCTAAAATCCCAGCATTTTGCGAAAAAAAAGATTCGTAATAAAACGTGTCACTCTAACGTCTTTGGGAAAGATGAGTGACACGTTTGTTTTGCATAAGGAATTTTTAAATATATTGTTATTCTATTTATAACTTCTTTAGAAAGAAGCTATGAAATGATTTAAATCTTGGGGAAAACTGCCAATTGAAAGGTGGGGTTTACTAAGATAATTTCATGTTCATGACTATATTATATCACATTTTTTTCGTTTGTCCCAAGTTTCTCACATTTTTTTGAATTATTTTTCATAACCCATAAGATTATTGGTGCAACGAACCACATGACCAACAACCCCCCAAGAACATAAGGGATAATCCATCCATTAATCATTACAACAAAACCTATCGCTAACACTATCGCTTCAATACGCCATTCCATCTTTAACTTCCTCCGTGAAGTATTCTTTTCTACAATTGTATTTATAAATTAATCTCAAAACAGCCTCATAATAAAACCATTCTATCCATGTTTTTTACAAGAAACTCTTTTGCTAATCTACTTACATCATCTTCTAAGTAATCTACAAAGTTTACCATGTGAGAGTAATCAATCAAACTACTACCCATCACATCAAACTCGTTATTGTATTTATAGTATCTCATCATAAATTGGTTGCAAACGAATTCAACTACATCATCTCTACTCTCAACTGAAAAGTTTACTACTACTTTACTTTCAGTTTTATTTATAATTACAACGTGTTTTATGCTTCGATATAGATAAGTAAACTCCAACATCACAAAACCAGATACAGTCTTATAAGTTATCTTCTCTACTAAACTATTTATAGATTTCTTTATCAAAGCCCTCTCTTCTACATTCGTAACGTCAGTTATCTGTTCAAGGTCTATCGCATCAAAAACAGGAACAAAGTCCTCGTCAACGTGTGATTCAATTAATGAAGTCAACTCTTCTATACGGTCTGTAACCTCCTGTAAAGCCTCTAGTGACTCTACACTAGCTCTCTTACCCAATGCCTTACGTTCATCTATGAGTCGCTTGTAATCGTTCCTGTCGCTTATACAAAGGTTTAATTCACTCTTCCATATGTCCAGTTTATTATCTACTGGTTTAGCCAACAACGCAGGTATATCTAAACCCATTAGATGTTCTAGTATAGCTTTCTCTATAGTCTGATACTTAACGTCACCTTGTTTACAACTCTTATACTCATACTTTGTCCTGCATCGTATAAAGGTAGTTCCAGCTACATACTTCCTGGAACCATCAGGCAATTTAACAGGCTTAGAGTTTTTAACTACTGTAGTCATTCCATTACATAAACCGCATTTGATTACTCCACTGAATAAATTCTTTAATACAGATGTATCACCATAAGTTAATCTAGTCCTTCCCCTTATGTTTTTAGCGACATTATCCAACATGTTATTAGCTAAGTTGAATCGATCCTTATCTACTACCACCGGATAAAACTCAGGAATTTTTTCAATGATTTCTCGCTTCACTCCCTTAATTTGTGCACTCAAACGTATATGCTCACCTATCAATCTTCTATCCCTAATCAACTTCGCTACATAAGAACCAGTCCAACTAGTATTGTTATTCTTTAATCCTTTCGTGTTTAACTCTTTCGCTATATGCCCAGATGATAGTCCATCAATGTAAGATTCGAAGATATAATCTATCGCATCTTTCATATCTTTCTTAACACCATAACTACCATTGTCATCAAACAACCATCGAGGCATTTGCTTAGTTAGTATAGTCTTGTTAAGTATTGACTTCTGTAACCTTGCCTTGTATCCATCCTTAGCTCGTTCTGATTTCAATACAGATTCATTATTCGCTCTTAACAAATAGATACCACTAATGATTGAACCGATCGGATCATCAGACTTCAATACACTATTCTCAGAAACAGAATGTATCTCTATTCCTTTACTTATAAGTGTTGATATCAAATGAGAACCAACCCAAGGGTTTAATCTAGAGAGACGGTCTAAAGAATAGACAATTAACGCAGAACCACTAGGTATTACACCAGACTCTACATCATCAACAAATCCCCTCAGTGCACCATCACCTTGTAAGTGTTCCCCCTTATATGCACTAAGTCCTTCATCCTTCAATAATGTCATCTTAGATACATCAAAGACTTCTGGCTTTGACTTCACATACTCAGTCACAACACGACTTTGATCATCCATTCCAGAACCTTGAAGTTGATGACTCGTTGAGACCCTACAGTAGAGGTGTGGTATGATTTTGCTCATCTTTGGTGGACTCATTCTTAGTGTAGATAGTCATACAATAGCAGACATTATGCTTTACACTAAGGGCTACGATTTCTTCCAGCTTCATAACTCATCCTCGGAATATGAACGATATTGCGCATAACCTGGCACAGGTCCGGGACAAAATCTCTGGTGCCGCCGCCCGTTGCGGGCGTGCGCCAGAAGAAGTGACATTGCTTGCAGTAAGTAAAACGAAACCTGCGAGCGCGATCGAAGAAGCCATCGCGGCAGGCCAGCGGGCATTTGGTGAAAACTACGTCCAGGAGGGCGTGGAGAAGATCAACCATTTCCAGCAGGCAGGCGTCAGCGGTCTGCAGTGGCACTTTATTGGCCCCCTGCAGTCCAACAAAAGCCGGCTGGTGGCCGAACATTTTGACTGGTGCCACACCGTCGATCGGTTGAAAATCGCCACCCGCCTGAACGAGCAGCGCCCGGCGCATTTACCGCCGCTGAAGGTACTGATTCAAATCAACATTAGCGATGAGCAGAGTAAATCCGGCATCCCGCTGGAAGCGCTCGATGCCTTGGCGGCGGAGATCGCTGAGTTACCTCATCTGGAGCTGCGCGGCCTGATGGCGATCCCCGCGCCTGAGTCAGAATATGTAAGGCAGTTTGCCGTCGCCCAGCAAATGGCGGTAGCATTTGCGCGGTTAAAAACGCGGTACCCCACGGTCGATACGTTGTCTCTGGGAATGTCGGACGATATGGAAGCCGCTATCGCGGCGGGAAGCACAATGGTGCGCATCGGCACGGCCATTTTTGGTGCGCGCGACTACAGCAAATAATAAGGAATCTGAGGAACGCCATGAAGACGTTGACTTTCCTGCTTTCAACGGTCATTGAGCTTTATACAATGGTCGTGTTGTTACGCGTCTGGATGCAGTGGGCGCGCTGCGACTTTTACAACCCGTTTTCGCAGTTTGTGGTAAAGGCCACGCAGCCGATTGTCGGGCCGCTGCGCCGGATCATCCCGGCAATGGGGCCGATTGACAGCGCCTCGCTGCTGGTGGCATTCATCCTCTGCGTCATCAAAGCGATCGTACTGTTTATGGTGATCACCTTCCAGCCGATCATCTGGATCTCCGCCCTGCTTATTCTGCTGAAAACCATCGGCTCGCTGATCTTCTGGGTGCT
This sequence comes from Klebsiella sp. C239, assembly GCF_048822715.1. Lineage (NCBI taxonomy): Bacteria > Pseudomonadati > Pseudomonadota > Gammaproteobacteria > Enterobacterales > Enterobacteriaceae > Klebsiella > Klebsiella sp. C239. The sequence goes on from NZ_JBMEZK010000002.1 coordinate 519,208, forward strand.
CCTGCTGATGGCGATCATGAGCTGGGTCAGCCAGGGACGCAGCCCGGTGGAGTATGTGCTGATGCAGCTGGCGGACCCGCTGCTGCGCCCTATCCGCAACCTGCTGCCGTCGATGGGCGGTATCGATTTCTCGCCGATGGTGCTGGTGCTGCTGCTGTACGTGATCAATATGGGTATCGCCGAGGTGCTGCAGGCCACCGGTAACGTACTGCTGCCGGGGCTGTGGATGGCGCTATGAGTGCCGTTGAAAGCTGCGCTGACGGGCTGGTGCTGAGGCTGTATATTCAGCCGAAGGCCAGCCGCGACAGCATCGTGGGCGTGCATGGCGACGAGCTCAAAGTCGCCATTACCGCCCCGCCCGTTGATGGCCAGGCCAATGCCCATCTGGTTAAATTTCTCGCCAAACAGTTCCGCGTCGCCAAAAGCCAGGTACTGATTGAAAAAGGCGAGCTGGGCCGCCATAAGCAAGTTAAAATCATCGCCCCACAACAGATCCCGACTGCGGTCGCGGCGCTAACTGAATAAACAGGATTCATCATGCAAAAAGTCGTCCTCGCTACCGGCAACGCCGGTAAAGTGCGCGAACTGGCCTCGCTGCTGGAAGATTTTGGTCTCGATATCGTCGCTCAGACCGAGCTGGGCGTCGAGTCTGCGGAAGAGACCGGCCTGACCTTTATTGAAAACGCGATTCTGAAGGCGCGTCATGCGGCGCAGATCACCGGCCTGCCGGCTATCGCCGACGATTCCGGTCTGGCCGTCGATGCCCTGGGCGGCGCGCCGGGCATCTACTCCGCCCGCTATGCCGGCGTCGACGCCAGCGACCAGCAGAACCTTGAGAAACTGCTCGACGCCCTGCAGGACGTGCCGGACGACCAGCGCCAGGCGCAATTCCACTGCGTACTGGTCTATCTGCGCCATGCCGAGGATCCCACGCCGCTGGTGTGCCACGGCAGCTGGCCTGGGGTGATCGCCCGGAAAGCCGCGGGTCAGGGCGGTTTCGGCTACGACCCGATCTTCTTCGTCCCGTCAGAAGGAAAAACCGCGGCCGAACTGAGCCGTGAAGAAAAGAGCGCCATTTCCCATCGCGGGCAGGCGCTGAAACTGTTACTGGAAGCATTACGTAATGGCTAATTTGCCGCCGCTGAGTCTCTATATCCATATTCCCTGGTGCGTGCAGAAGTGCCCGTACTGCGACTTTAATTCGCATGCGCTGAAAGGCGAAGTGCCGCACGATGACTACGTCCAGCATCTGCTGAACGATCTGCGGGCCGATGCGCAGTATGCCCAGGGACGGGAAATAGGCACCATTTTTATCGGCGGCGGTACGCCGAGCCTGCTGTCCGGCCCGGCCATGCAAACCCTGCTCGATGGCGTCCGCGCCTGCCTGCCGCTGGCCGCCGGGGCGGAAATCACCATGGAAGCCAACCCGGGCACCGTGGAGGCCGATCGCTTCGTTGATTACCAGCGCGCCGGGGTGAATCGCATCTCCATCGGCGTACAAAGCTTTAGCGAACCGAAGCTGCAGCGGCTGGGGCGGATCCACGGCCCGGAAGAGGCCAAACGCGCGGCACGCCTCGCCAGCGGCCTGGGCCTGCGCAGTTTCAATCTCGACCTGATGCACGGTTTGCCGGACCAGTCTCTGGAGGAGGCGCTGGACGATCTGCGTCAGGCCATTGCTCTCAACCCGCCGCATCTCTCGTGGTACCAGCTGACCATTGAGCCGAACACCTTGTTCGGCTCCCGGCCGCCGGTGCTGCCGGATGACGACGCGCTATGGGATATTTTCGAGCAGGGGCATCAGCTGCTGAGCGCCGCCGGCTACCAGCAGTACGAGACTTCCGCTTACGCCAAACCGGGCTATCAGTGTCAGCATAATCTCAATTACTGGCGCTTTGGCGACTACCTTGGCATCGGCTGCGGCGCGCACGGCAAGATAACCTTCCCGGACGGGCGCATTCTGCGTACTGCCAAAACCCGCCACCCGCGCGGCTATATGGAAGGCCGCTACCTCGAACGTCAGCATGATGTGGAAGAGGCGGATAAACCGTTTGAGTTCTTTATGAACCGTTTTCGCCTGCTGGAGGCCGCGCCGCGCGCGGAATTCCGCCGTTATACCGGTCTTGATGAAGCGGCGATCCGTCCGCAGCTGGACGCGGCGATAGCTCAGGGCTATCTGCAGGAAGACGAGCAGAACTGGCAGATCACCGAGCATGGAAAGCTGTTTTTAAATTCTCTTCTCGAACTATTCCTTAGCGAATAAATATCGTTATCCCATTCCCGCCAGGCAGAGTGCGGGAATGGGAATAACTCGATTCCTCCGCCATATATACCCTATTATATCCGACTCATTCTTATTAAATATTCCACCCTTAAATTAATTTGCATTAATTAATACAAGCCAAATATCAATCCAGCAATAAGATCGGTTATTTCCTTACCTCATTGCCAGAAAGTGTGAGTCAGGTAGCTTAAAGGTGTACGACAACAAAGATAATATGTCATACAGAAATAAAGCATGATGCTAAAGATATTGACCAATTATCCCAAGTGCATGGAGCCAACTCATGAAAAAATATCCTTTTTCTCGTTCTCTGGTAGGTATAGCTTTACTGGCCCTACTCTCCGCAGGGGCCGTCGCGGCTGAAAAAGTCACGTTAAAACTGGCTCATAACCTTGAGCGCAGCCATGTGGTGCATCAGGCGCTGGAGGAGATGTCCAGAGAGGTAAACCAGCTTTCTGACGGTAAGATGAAGATTCGTATTTACCCCAGTAGTCAGATGGGCAGCGCGCGCGAGACCATGGAGTTATTACAAAACGGCGCGCTGGATATGACCAAAGGTTCCGCCAGCGATCTGGAGTCCTTCGATAATATTTACGCCATCTATAATTTACCCTTCCTGTTTAACGACCAGAATCACTTCAATAAAGTCGTCTTCGGCGAGGTGGGCAAGGAAATAATGAACTCGACGAAAGAGAAAGGATTCTTTGCCCTTTCCGCTTATGTCGCCGGGACGCGAAGCTTTTATGCCAAAAAGCCCATTACTAAACCGGAAGATTTAAAAGGACTGAAGATCCGCGTCCAGGCCAGTCCGACAACGTTAAAAATGGTCGAATTAATGGGCGGTTCCCCGACCCCCATCTCCTTTGGTGAAGTTTATACCGCCATGCAGCAGGGGGTGGTGGACGGCGCGGAAAATAACGTTCCCTCCTGGGTGCAGACGCGCCATATCGAAATCGCGAAAGTTTTCTCTGAAGATGAGCACGCCTCCATCCCTGACTTCCTCGTTATCTCCAGCAAAACCTGGGACAAGCTGACGCCGGATCAGCAGCACATTCTGATCAAAGCGGCGAAAGCCTCAGAGATTTATCAGCAACAGCTGTGGCGGAAGATCGATGCCGATACCCGCGCGCAGGCCAAAGCCCTGGGCGGAGAAATAGTCAAAGTAGATAAAGCGCCGTTCCGCGCCGCCGTGCAGCCGCTATACGATGACTTTAAAAAAGATCCCAGCCAGGCCGCCCTGCTGATCGCGCTGATGATGATTGTTTATATCCCGCCGATCTCGCTGTTTATTCCACAGCTGCTGGGGCTGATGTAGGGTTTTGCCCAGGAGAAGGGGCTCTCCTCCCTGAGGAAAAACGAGCGTTAGCCCCCGTGCTAACGCTTCTGCCCGGGCGGCGCTTAGCGCCCTGCCCGTCAGGAAAAAATCTTCAATATCAGAACATTGTGTCATCCGACAAGCCTATACCCGCCAGGCGCAGCCGGGCCATTCCGAACCTGATTCGGCTACTTAAGGACCCCGTCGCGGCGCATCTTCTCCAGCCCCTCCTGCCAGTATTTTTCGTCGCGAGCCAAATCCCGATAGCGTATCTCCAGCGCCATCAGTTGCGCGCTCAGTTCGCCTTTTTGCTTCTGCAGCGGCGCTATCTTTTTATCGCGCGCGGCCATCTCCGCTTTGATATTTTCACTCATCTCTTTATGCTGGCGATAATAGTTACGCTTCTGCTCATTCAGCACGGCATCGCGCTCGGCGCGCAGCGGCGCAGCATCGCAAACCGCTTTTTTCTGACAGGCGGCCAGGGCGGGTTCATAGATAGTTTTGTAGTAATGATTCTCGAATTTCAGCGGATCGTTTTGCCGATCTACTTCATACATTTTTTCCAGCATCGCCTGCTGCACGTCGCTGCGATCGAGCGTCTTGCCGTTCGCATCCGTACCCCATGAACGGTTAATCTGCTCCTCTAACGCGGCGATCTCGGTTTTCAGCGCATCCTGTTGCCCTTGCAACGTCTTCATCGTGGCTTTGCTGGCGGCAAAGCTGGCGTTAATTTTGGCAAATTGCGCCATAAATTTGTGGTCATTAACGATCAGGTTTTTACTTTCATCCCCTCCGATTTCCTTCAAGGTTCTCCCGCCCCTCTTCGCCGCCATTTGCAGCGAAAAGAATTCGGTCTGCCAGCCGGAGTCTTTGGTCCCTACCGCGGTCATCATGGCGGAGAACTTTACCGGCCGCCCCCTGGTCCAGACTCGCTCATAAAAAAAGTAATCTCCCGCGACGCCGACGCAAATATAGAGATCTTCCGCGGCGGCCATATCGCCTTCCAGCATATAGGTCGCCTGATTTCCCCGGGCGTCGAGCTGCTTTAGCGTCACACTTTGCAAGCGCATAATCCCGCCAGTCTGTTCAGCAAACTGCTTTTTCACCACGTCGTCTGTTGGCGTGTTGGCATCCGCCAGCACGTAACAAGGGGAAGCGATCATCAGGACGGTGAGCGTTTTCCATGCCTCTTTCATCAGCAAATTCCTTTTATGAATACAGCAGGCATCATAAGGCGTTCGCCACCGCAGGCAGGATAAATGAAATCTGATTTTGCTACCTGCGGACGCAGGTAGCGGGATGTAACTTACTTTAACGAGCCCACCAGCGCTTTGCGGCTGTCCTCAAGGGAGACCACTCGGCTGCAGACGTCTTTACCAAACTGCTGGAAATCGGCCTCCTGGTTTTTCCACTCGTCCTGAATCGCGGTTTGCAGACCGCCGAGGCTGCCGAGAATGCCCTGCAGCGGGTTGCCGCCGCCTTTGAGCACCGCTTTCGCCCCCATCTCGTTAATGCTGTCCTGCAGAATGCCGCCCATCGCCTGATTCACCAGCTGCTGGCCGTCGGCGCGCACCTGGTCGATGGCTTTATAGTGGAAGGTCAGGCCATCGCTGCGGCGCTCAATAATGCGGTTCATCTGTTCTTTCAGCTGCGCGTCCAGCTTAGTCAGACGACCGTGCATACTGCTGTCGGCGCCGACCTGTTCGGTAATGATTTTATCCAGCGCCTTGCGGCCTTTTTCGACTCGCGAACGCGCGCCTTCGTCAATCCACGGCAGGCTGCTGCGCAGACCGGCCTGATAATCCTGGGCCTGCTCGCGCTGGGCGGCGCTGAGGGCATAGGCCTTGCCGTTAAAGGTCAGGTTACCGTCCGGTTTGATCACCAGATTGCCATTTTCCCCTTTCACCTGGACCTGCTGCGGGGTGAGGATCACATCGTCACGCGGCGTGACGCTACACTGGTAGTCTGCATGGGCAGACAAAGCGGTGACGGAGAGCGCCACCGCCAGCAGCGTTTTACGCATCATAAAACTCCCTTAAGACAAAACGGGCCGGCAGTTGCCGACCCTTGTCAAACTTAGTCCCACCAGACGTCAAAAAGTTCGCTGGTGCGCACATCCTCTAACTTACGCGCTTCCAGCCATTGGCGCACGATAGCCTGATGCTCTTCGGTACATTTACCGATCTCCTGCATGCAGATCAGCCCCTCCCAGGAGAGATAGCCGCTGCCGTCAAAGGCCAGCTTGTTCGGCTCAATCACCTCTTCGATCAGATCGTTGACCGTCTGGTCGATCTGTTCTTCGCTGGTCCCTTCCGGGAAACGCCAGGCGACGGAGAAGCCTAACTCCTGAAACTCGTCGATATGCATTTTTTTCCGCAGACGACGGCTACGATTCTTGGCCATTATTTCACCCTCTCGAACATTAAGTCCCATACGCCGTGGCCGAGACGATGGCCACGCTGTTCAAATTTGGTTACCGGGCGCGATTCCGGGCGCGGTACGTAATCGTTGCTTGCCGACTGGTTACGGTACCCTTCCAGCGAGGACATCACTTCCAGCATATGGACGGCATAGGCTTCCCAGTCGGTCGCCATATGGAAGACGCCGCCGAGCTTCAGTTTACTTTTCACCAGCTCGGCGAAAGGCGGCTGCACGATACGACGTTTATTATGGCGCGCTTTGTGCCACGGGTCAGGGAAAAACAGCTGCACCATATTCAGCGAGTTATCCGGAATCATAGTGTGCAGCACTTCCACCGCATCGTGACACATCACGCGCAGGTTTTGCACACCTTCTTCTTCGGCCGAGGCCAGACAGGCGCCGACGCCCGGGGAGTGTACTTCGATGCCGAGGAAATTCTGTTCCGGTTTGGCTTTTGCCATCGCCACCAGCGAGGCGCCCATCCCGAAGCCAATTTCGAGGGTGACCGGCGCTTCGCGGCCAAACAGGGCGGCGAAATCGAGCGGCGCATCGTTGAATTCAACGCCCATCACCGGCCAAATGTTATCCAGCGCATGCTGCTGCCCTTTCGTCAGGCGGCCCTGGCGACGGACGAAGCTACGAATACGGCGCAGCGGACGGCCGTTTTCATCAAATTCCGGAGAGATGACGTCGTTTTTCATAAAAGTTAGGTCTGCTAGTGAAAGTGTTCGGAAAACGGGCATTATCCAAAGTTACCCGGCGGATGCAAGGGTTTACAGCCACTCGGCCTTGTGCTGCAATCTGCCACCCTGTAATCGCGATCCCGGAGCCGTAGCTTTGACTTTTCTCGCCACGCAATTTTCAGCCCAGGTCCTGGACTGGTACGACAAATACGGGCGTAAAACCCTGCCCTGGCAAATCGCCAAGACGCCCTACAAAGTATGGCTCTCCGAAGTGATGTTGCAACAAACCCAGGTGACCACGGTTATCCCGTATTTTGAACGCTTTATGGCGCGTTTCCCCACGGTGGTCGATCTCGCCAACGCGCCGCTGGATGAGGTGCTGCATCTGTGGACCGGACTGGGTTACTACGCGCGGGCGCGCAACTTACACAAAGCGGCGCAGCAGGTGGCGGCGCAGCACGGCGGCGAATTCCCGCAAACTTTTGACGAAGTGGCAGCGCTTCCCGGCGTCGGGCGCTCAACGGCGGGGGCCATTTTATCCCTTTCGCTCGGTCAGCATTATCCGATTCTCGACGGCAACGTGAAGCGCGTGCTCGCCCGCTGCTATGCTGTCAGCGGCTGGCCGGGGAAAAAAGAGGTGGAAAAACGGCTGTGGGAGATCAGCGAAGCGGTCACGCCGGCGAAGGGCGTGGAGCGCTTTAACCAGGCGATGATGGACCTCGGGGCGATGGTCTGCACCCGCTCGAAGCCGAAGTGCGAACTGTGCCCGCTGAGCAACGGCTGCGTGGCCTACGCCAATCATTCATGGGCAGAATATCCGGGCAAAAAACCGAAGCAGACCATTCCGGAACGCACCGGCTATTTCCTGCTGATGCAGCACGGCGACGAGGTGTTTCTCGCCCAGCGTCCGCCGGTGGGCCTGTGGGGCGGATTGTTCTGTTTTCCGCAGTTTGCCGACGAAGCGGGCCTGCGCGAGTGGCTGGCACAGCGCCAGATTAAGGCCGATAATCTGACGCAGCTCACCGCTTTTCGCCACACTTTCAGCCATTTCCATCTGGATATTGTGCCGATGTGGCTTACAGTGCACTCATCTGGCGCATGCATGGATGAAGGCAACGCACTCTGGTATAACTTAGCGCAGCCGCCGTCGGTCGGTCTGGCGGCCCCCGTGGAGCGTTTGTTGCAACAGTTAAAAGCCGGAACGCCGGTATAAATTTTCGGCTATCAAAGAGGATTGATTATGAGCAGAACCATTTTTTGTACCTTCCTGCAGCGTGAAGCGGACGGCCAGGATTTTCAGCTGTATCCGGGCGAACTCGGGAAGCGCATTTACAACGAAATCTCCAAAGAAGCCTGGGCGCAGTGGCAGCACAAGCAGACCATGCTGATCAACGAGAAAAAGCTCAGCATGATGAACCCGGAGCACCGCAAGCTGCTGGAGCAGGAGATGGTGCAGTTCCTGTTTGAAGGGAAAGACGTGCACATCGAAGGCTATACGCCGCCGGAAAAACAGTAAGGGCCCTGCGGCCTTTTAAAAACAAACACAACACGCACGCCCGGAATGATGAAAAAATACTTAGCGCTCGCGCTGATTGCGCCGTTGCTCGTTTCGTGTTCCAGCTCCAATAAAAAAGGCGCCGAATACAACGAGGCCTGGGTCAAGGATACCAACGGTTTTGATATCCTGATGGGCCAGTTTGCCCACAACATCGAGAACATTTGGGGGTACAACGAAGTCCTGCTCGCCGGGCCGAAGGACTACGTCAAATACACCGACCAGTATCAAACCCGCAGCCACATCAACTTCGATGAAGGGACGATCACCGTCGAGACCATCGCCGGCACCGATCCGCGCGGACGACTGCGCCAGGCGATCGTCAAAACCCTGCTGATGGGCGATGACCCCAACTCCATCGACCTCTATTCCGATGTCGATGACATTCAGATCTCCAAAGAGCCGTTCCTCTATGGCCAGGTGGTGGATAACACCGGGGCATCGATTCGCTGGGAGTGGCGCGCCGCGCGCTTTGCCGACTATCTGCTGCAAACCCGCCTGAAGAGCCGCAACAACGGCCTGCGCGTGGTCTACAGCATCACCATCAACCTGGTGCCGAACCACCTCGACAAACGTGCGCATAAATACCTCGGCATGGTGCGTCAGGCTTCGCGTAAGTATGGGGTTGATGAGTCGCTGATCCTCGCGATTATGCAGACCGAATCCTCCTTTAACCCTTATGCGGTCAGCCATGCCGACGCCATGGGGCTGATGCAGGTGGTCCAGCACAGCGCCGGCAGAGACGTCTTCCGTTCCCAGGGTAAATCGGGCCTGCCAAGCCGCAGCTATCTGTTCGACCCGGCGAATAACATTGACACCGGTACCGCCTACCTGGCGATGCTGAACAATGTCTACCTCGCCGGCATCGATAACCCCACCTCGCGTCGCTACGCGGTGATCACCGCCTATAACGGCGGCGCCGGCAGCGTACTGCGGGTCTTCTCCAGCGATAAAGTCCAGGCGGCCAATATCATCAACAGCATGGCGCCAGGGGACGTCTACCAGACCCTGACCACCCGCCATCCTTCGGCGGAATCGCGCCGCTATCTGTATAAAGTTAACACGGCGCAGAAAAGCTACCGCCGTAAATAACCCCCCTCCTGACACCGGCCTCAGCCCCGCGCTGAGGCCGCGTTTTTCTGCGCCATACGGTGCAATATCTTTCGGTTTTCTGCGGCAGTTAACAGAAGCCTTCGGTTGGCGAATGATAGAATCGCATCAAAATAACGGGTTTAATGTTATTTTAAAAACATAACAAGCCCACATTCGTGAGGATAACTACATGAATCTTAAGCTGCAGCTCAAAATACTGTCGTTCCTGCAGTTCTGTCTTTGGGGGAGCTGGCTTACCACGCTTGGCTCATACATGTTTGTCACCCTGAAGTTTGACGGCGCAGCAATCGGCGCGGTTTATAGCTCGCTCGGTATCGCCGCGGTGCTGATGCCGACGCTGCTCGGCATCGTCGCCGATAAGTGGATTAGCGCCAAATGGGTGTATGCCGTTTGTCACCTGGTGGGTGCGCTGACGCTGTATCTGGCGGCGCAGGTCACCACGCCGGGCGAAATGTTCCTCGTGATCCTCCTCAACTCGCTGGCCTATATGCCGACGCTGGGGCTGATTAACACCATCTCTTACTATCGCCTGCAGTCGGCGGGGCTGGATATCGTTACCGATTTTCCGCCGATCCGTATCTGGGGCACTATCGGCTTTATCTTCGCCATGTGGGGCGTCAGCTTCTCCGGCTTTGAGCTGAGCCATATGCAGTTGTACATCGGTGCGACGTTGTCGGTATTGCTGGCGCTGTTCACCCTGACGCTGCCGACGATCCCGGTGGCTAACGCCCAGCGTAATCAAAGCTGGACGGAGATGCTGGGGCTTAACGCTTTCGCGCTGTTTAAAAACAAGCGCATGGCCATCTTCTTTATCTTTTCGATGATGCTCGGCGCCGAGCTGCAAATCACCAACATGTTCGGTAATACCTTCCTGCACAGCTTCGATAAAGATCCGCTGTTTGCCGGCAGCTTTATCGTCGAACACGCCTCGGTGCTGATGTCGATCTCGCAGATCTCCGAGACCCTGTTTATCCTGACCATCCCGTTCTTCCTCAGCCGCTACGGCATTAAGAACGTCATGCTGATGAGTATCGTGGCGTGGATGCTGCGCTTCGGCCTGTTCGCCTTTGGCGACCCGACGCCGTTTGGCACCGTGCTGCTGGTACTGTCGATGATCGTCTACGGTTGCGCCTTCGACTTCTTCAACATCTCCGGTTCAGTGTTCGTTGAGAAAGAGGTGCGCCCGGAAATCCGCGCCAGCGCCCAGGGGATGTTCCTGATGATGACCAACGGCTTCGGCTGTATTCTCGGTGGCATGGTGAGCGGCAAAGTGGTGGAGCACTTTACCGTCGAAGGGATCACTAACTGGCAGAGCGTGTGGCTGATTTTCGCCGGCTATTCGCTGGCGCTGGCTTTTGCCTTCGTGGCGCTGTTCAAATACAAACACGTCAGACAGCCGACCGCCGCGCAGCAGAGCGCGTGATCGGCAAAAGTAAAACGCCCCGCCTGTTCGGCGGGGCGTTTTTTTATCCCTTCAACACGTAGCCATACAGCCGCTTAATGCCGTCCGGATCCGTCTCGCTATAGACTCCCTGCAGCTCCGGCGAGAAGCCCGGCAGCATATTGACCCCCTCCTCCAGCGCGAGGAAATAGCGCAGCACTGCGCCCCCCCAGACCTCACCGGGCACCACGCATAATACCCCCGGCGGATACGGCAGCGCCCCTTCCGCCGCGACGCGGCCCTCCGCCTCGCTCAGACGCACCAGCTCCACGTCGCCGCGGATAAATTCGCGGTTGGCATCCTGGGGATTCATCACCACCCGCGGGAAGCTCCGTTTACGGAACATCTCTTTTTGCAGGCTCTTCACGTCAAAGCTGACGTACAGATCGTGCATCTCCTGGCACAACTCGCGCAGGGTATAGTCGCGATAGCGCACCGGATATTTGTTGTAGATGGTCGGCAACACATCGGCCAGCGGCGTATCCGCTTCAATATGCTGTTCAAACTGCCCCAGCATCGCCACCAGCTGCGCCATTTTATCGGCGCTTTCCGCCGGCGTCAGCAGGAACAGAATCGAGTTGAGATCGCACTTCTCCGGCACGATGCCGTTTTCCCGCAGGTAATGCGCCAGAATGGTCGCCGGGATGCCGAACTCACTGTACTCCCCGCTCTCCGCGTCGATGCCAGGGGTGGTCAACAACAGCTTGCACGGGTCGACAAAATACTGGTCGTCGGCATAGCCCTCGAAACCATGCCAGCGCGCGCCCGGTTCGAAGCTGAAGAAACGACGCTCCCGGGCGATCGCTTCGGTCGGGTGATCCTGCCACGGGCGCCCCGCCAACATCGGCGGAATAAAGGGCTGAATCATCTTACAGTTGGCGATGATCGCTTTGCGCGCCTCGATGCCCAGCGCCACGCATTCGGCCCACAGGCGGCGGCCGCTCTCGCCTTCGTGAATTTTGGCGTTGACGTCCAGCGCGGCGAACAGCGGATAAAACGGGCTGGTGGAGGCATGCAGCATAAAGGCGTTATTCAGCCGCTTGTGCGGACAGAAGCGCGCCTGGCCGCGCAGATGGTTATCCTTTTTATGGATCTGCGACGTCTGCGAGAAACCGGCCTGCTGCTTGTGTACGGACTGGGTGACAAAAATGCCCGGATCGTCCGGCGTCAGCTCCAGCAGCAGCGGCGAACAGTCGGCCATCATCGGGATAAACTGCTCATAGCCCACCCACGCCGAGTCGAACAGGATGTAATCGCAGAGGTGGCCGATTTTATCGACCACCTGGCGGGCGTTATAGACCGTGCCGTCATAGGTCCCGAGCTGGATCACCGCCAGGCGAAACGGGCGAGCGGCCGTGGCTTTCTCTGGCGCCGCTTCGCGGATGAGATCCCGCAGGTAGCGCTCATCAAAGCAACGCTCGTCAATGCCGCCGATAAAGCCGAACGGATTGCGCGCGGCTTCAAGATAGACAGGCGTCGCCCCCGCCTGAATCAGCGCCCCGTGATGGTTTGACTTGTGGTTATTGCGATCGAACAGCACCAGATCGCCGCGGGTCAACAGCGCGTTGGTCACAACTTTGTTGGCCGCCGAGGTGCCGTTAAGGACGAAGTAGGTTTTATCCGCATTAAAGACCTTCGCGGCGAACTTCTGCGCATGCTTGGCCGACCCTTCGTGGATCAGCAGATCGCCTAATTTTACATCGGCGTTACACATATCGGCGCGAAAGACGTTTTCGCCAAAAAAGTCATAGAACTGACGGCCTGCGGGATGCTTTTTGAAAAAGGCCCCGTGCTGGTGTCCCGGACAGGCAAAAGTGCTGTTATCCATTTCGACGTACTGGGTCAGCGTATTGAAAAACGGCGGCAGCAGACGCGCTTCATAATCGCAGGCCGCCGCTTCCAGCTCGAGCCACTCCTGATCTTTACCGGCGATCACCGCCTGTACCCCCTCCGGCTTATCGACCGCCGTCTCGCTCAGCAGGTAGACCGGCAGGTTAAATCCGCTACGCCTGAGGAGGGCAAGGATACCGCTGCGACTGTCCGCCGCGGTGATGACGACTGCCGCCACATCGGTAAAATCGGTACTGTCCAGCGCCACAACGCGGCGGTGGGTGGACAAGCGGGTGACCAGCTCGCAGCTGGCGGCAATGTGCATGGATTTCATAAGCGCAAATGCCCGTATCGGGAGTGTAAAAATCTCAGACAAGGAAAACCTTGCCCAACGATGTGTCCGGGTCTGACGGATTCAGCTCCGACCGCCGGACATCAGTAAAAGCAGACGCGTCCGATCTTACTGTTGCCCTACAGTGAGCATACGTGTCCTTCACCGCATGGTGAACGAAGGGGTAAGCGTAGCAAGATGAGGCAGCCCACGCATCTGTGCGCGGCGTCGCTGGCGAGGTAATGGCAGTGTCGTCATCGGCGGCCTCATATCAGGGAGGAGAAAATTCGCGCAATCATGGCACCTTTCCCTGACAGGCGCAAGATGAAAACCGTATGCACTTATATCACGGATACACAAGCTTTCACGGCGGGTTAACGTCATAATCAATCGGTTATCAGGGATATTTAACAGGAGTCAGCGTGGTTACAGGACCTTTTATTAATGCCAGCGCGGTGCTGGTCGGCGGCGTGTTAGGCGCCTTACTCAGCCAGCGGTTGCCGGAACGGATCCGCACATCCATGACCTCAATTTTTGGCCTGGCGTCATTAGGCATCGGTATTTTACTGGTGGTTAAATGCGCCAATCTGCCGGTGATGGTGCTGTCGACCCTGGTGGGAACGCTGCTCGGCGAAATATGCAATATGGAAAAAGGCATAAATACGCTGGTCAGTCAGCTTCAGCAGTTGCTGTCATCGAAGGGTAAGAAAAAGGCCTCGGCGCATGACTCCTATATTCAGAGCTATGTGGCGATTATCGTCCTGTTCTGCGCCAGCGGCACCGGCGTCTTCGGCGCCATGCGCGAAGGGATGACCGGCGACGCCAGCATTCTGATTGCCAAAGCGTTTCTTGATTTTTTCACCGCCACCATTTTCGCCTGCACCCTGGGCATTGCCGTCGCCGCCATCAGCGTGCCGATGCTGCTTATCCAGCTGACCCTCGCGGCCTGCGCGGCGATCATTATGCCGCTCACCACGCCGATGATGCTGGCGGATTTCAGCGCCGTCGGCGGTATGCTGCTGGTGGCCACAGGGCTGCGCATCTGCGGAATAAAAATGTTTGCCGTGGTGAATATGCTGCCTGCGCTGGTGCTGGCGATGCCGATTTCAGCGGCCTGGACGCTGTTTTTTGCCTGAAGACGCGTGCTTTTAGCGCAATGTGGTGATAGATTGTTCAGTCTGCTGCAAAACAGATAAATTTCGTTGACGAGGCGCGGCGATTACGGTTTAATGCGCCCCGTTGCCCGGATAGCTCAGTCGGTAGAGCAGGGGATTGAAAATCCCCGTGTCCTTGGTTCGATTCCGAGTCCGGGCACCACTATTTAAAGAACCCGCCCACAAGGCGGGTTTTTGCGTTTCTGTAGCCGGACTCTCCATCGAACTGCGTTCGATTATTCGCCGCACAGCGGCTCACCCCTTCGGGGCCAGCGCGACACGCGCGCTGTTCAACGCCTGCGGCGTTAGTCCGAGTCCGGGCACCACTATTTAAAGAACCCAGCCTATGGCTGGGTTTTTGCTTTTCTGTAGCCGGACTCTCCATCGAACTCCGTTAAGCCGTGATTTCCCTGCTGCGTTTTTCTCCTGGCCAGCCCGCTGCCACTTAACGGCAAGCGCAGGCCTGTTCCCCATAGAATCTTTTCGCAAATACATTGCCAGATATCATATAACACGCTGATTAAAATCGCCTTTTTGTCGCCAAAAGCGGCTAAAAACGCCCTTTTCTGGCAATCGATCCGCCCAGGCGGCTACCCTGCTTTCCCTCCGGATGGCTGAATAGCATCTTATATTCCATTTTGCGCTAAATGACAGAGAAATATTCTTTAAATAACCGATTTCACAGACCTACCATGCAAAAATATCTTAAACGAGTGGGTAAATGGTTATGTCACTGTTTCATTCCGTGAGCGACCTGATCGGTCATACTCCCCTGCTCCAGTTGCACAAACTGGATACCGGCCCCTGCAGTCTGTTTTTAAAACTGGAAAATCAGAATCCGGGCGGCTCAATTAAAGATCGGGTTGCGCTGTCGATGATTAACGAAGCCGAGCGCCAGGGAAAACTGGCGCCCGGCGGGACAATTATCGAAGCCACCGCCGGCAATACCGGCCTCGGCCTGGCGCTGATTGCGGCGCAGAAAAATTACCGCCTGATCCTGGTGGTGCCGGACAAAATGAGCCGCGAGAAAATTTTTCACCTGCGGGCGCTGGGCGCGACGGTGCTGCTCACCCGCTCCGACGTCAATAAAGGCCACCCGGCCTACTACCAGGATTATGCCCGCCGCCTTGCCGATGAAACGCCGGGGGCTTTTTACATCGACCAGTTTAACAACGACGCTAATCCGCTGGCGCACGCTACCTCCACCGCGCCGGAACTTTTCCAGCAACTGGAGGGCGACATAGACGCCATCGTCGTCGGCGTTGGCTCCGGCGGCACGCTGGGCGGGCTTCAGGCCTGGTTTGCAGAACATTCGCCGAAAACGGAATTTATCCTCGCCGATCCGGCGGGCTCGATCCTTGCCGATCAGGTTGATACCGGACGCTACGGCGAAACGGGATCCTGGCTGGTCGAAGGGATTGGAGAAGATTTCATCCCGCCGCTGGCCAGGCTGGAAGGGGTGCATACCGCCTATCGCGTCAGCGACCGCGAAGCGTTCCACACCGCGCGCCAGCTGCTGCAGGTCGAGGGGGTACTGGCCGGCTCCTCCACCGGCACCCTGCTCAGCGCCGCGCTGCGCTACTGCCGGGCGCAAAGCCGTCCGAAGCGGGTGGTGACCTTCGCCTGCGACAGCGGCAATAAATACCTGTCAAAAATGTTCAACGACGACTGGATGCGCCAGCAGGGGCTGATCGCCCGCCCCGAACAGGGCGATCTCAGTGATTTTATCGCCCTGCGCCATGACGAAGGCGCCACCGTCACGGCCGCGCCGGACGACACCCTGGCCGCAGTATTTACCCGCATGCGGCTGTATGACATCTCCCAGCTGCCGGTGCTGGAGGATGGCCGCGTGGTCGGCATCGTCGATGAGTGGGATTTGATCCGCCACGTAAAGGGCGATCGCCAACGCTTCTCTCTGCCGGTTAGCGAAGCGATGAGCCGCCATGTTGAAACTCTCGATAAGCGTGCGCCAGAGAGCGAACTGCAGGCCATTCTCGATCGCGGTCTGGTGGCGGTGATCGCTGACAACGCGCGTTTTCTTGGCCTGGTCACCCGCAGCGATGTACTGACCGCCTGGCGTAACCGAGTCGCACAATAAGGAATTTTTTATGTCATCCATCCACACCCTGAGCGTACATAGCGGAACCTTCACCGACAGCCACGGCGCAGTGATGCCGCCGATTTACGCCACCTCCACTTTTGCTCAGCCGGCGCCGGGGCAGCATACCGGCTATGAATATTCCCGTAGCGGGAACCCTACCCGCCACGCGCTGGAGACGGCGATCGCCGACCTGGAAAACGGCACGCGCGGCTACGCGTTCGCCTCCGGGCTGGCCGCCATCTCCACCGTGCTGGAGCTGCTGGATAAGGACAGCCACCTGGTGGCGGTCGATGATGTGTATGGCGGCACTTACCGCCTGCTGGAAAACGTTCGCCGCCGTAGCGCTGGTCTGCAGGTGAGCTGGGTGAAACCCGACGACCTGGCGGGGATTGAAGCGGCGATCCGCCCCGATACGCGCATGATCTGGGTGGAGACGCCCACCAACCCGCTGCTGAAGCTGGCGGATCTCAGCGCCATCGCCGCCATCGCGCGCCGCCATAACCTGATCAGCGTCGCCGATAACACTTTCGCCTCGCCGGCGATCCATCGCCCGCTGGAGCATGGGTTTGATATTGTGGTCCACTCCGCGACCAAGTACCTCAACGGCCATTCCGATGTCGTCGCCGGCCTGGCGGTGGTTGGCGATAACGCTGAGCTCGCGGAAAAGCTTGGCTACCTGCAGAATGCGGTAGGCGGTGTACTCGACCCGTTCAGCAGCTTCCTGACGCTACGCGGCATCCGCACCCTGGCGCTGCGGATGGAGCGACACAGCGCGAACGCGCTGCAGCTCGCCAAATGGCTGGAACAGCAGCCGGAGGTGGAGCGAGTCTGGTTCCCCTGGCTGGCCTCGCACCCGCACCATCAGCTGGCGCGCCAGCAAATGGCCCTGCCCGGCGGCATGATTTCCGTCGTGGTGAAGGGCGATGACGGTTACGCCGAACGCATCATCAGCAAGTTGCGCTGGTTCACCCTTGCGGAGAGTCTGGGCGGCGTGGAGAGCCTGGTGAGCCAGCCCTTCAGCATGACCCATGCCTCGATCCCGCTGGAGAAGCGCCTGGCGAACGGCATCACGCCGCAGCTGATTCGCCTGTCGGTCGGGATCGAAGATCCTCACGATCTGATTGCCGACTGGCAGCAGGCGCTACGGGAGGAGTGATTATTCCGACGCGCGGGTCGTCGCCAGCGCGTCGGCCATTCCCTGCTGAAGGTGGGCGATAAACTGCGTCAGCTTCGGCAGGGGCCGGCGATCCTGACGCCAGAGCAGATGTACAGGCCTCGGCTGTGGGGTCCACGCCTCCAGCACCCGCATCAGGCTGCCGCTGGCCAGCGCATCGGCCAGCAGCACCTCCGGCTGCATCAGCAGCCCGGCCCCGGCGATCGCCGCATGGCGCAGCGCATAGCCATCGTTGCAGCGCAAAACCGCATCACGCTTCCAGCGCACTTCCCCCTCCATGCCCGGCAGCCGCCACTCGTTGCGCGCGGTCCAGACCGTATGGGACAGGCAGAGATGATCGGCGAGATCTTCCGGCGTCCCTGGCGTTCCGTAACGCGCCAGATAAGCCGGCGCGGCGCAGATCACCATCCGATAGGGCGCCAGATAGCGGGCCACCAGATCCTCCTGATGGATCTCGCCAATGCGGATCGCCAGATCGAAACCTTCATCCACCAGATCGACCATCCGGTTGGTCAGATCCAGTTCCACCCGGACCGCTGGCCAGGCCTGCAGAAAGGTGGCGGTCAGAGGCGCGATCACGCTGGCGCCGAACGAGGTGGGCGCGCTCACCCGCAGGGTGCCGGCGGGCGCCAGCCGCAGCCGCTCAACGGCGCTTTCGGCGATGGAGACCTGCTCCATCACCCGTTTCGCTTCGTCAAAATAGACCCGCCCTGCGTCGGTGAGGCTCTGGCGTCGGGTGTTACGCTCCAGCAGACGCGTCGCCAGCTGGGTTTCCAGATGGGCGATGTATTTCCCGACCATTACCGCCGACAGCCCCAGGCGCGACGCCGCCCCGGTAAAGCTGCCGCACTCCACCACGGCAATAAACGTCTCCATCCCTCGCAGCTTATCCATATTGCTAACCTCTGGTTAGTAATGTTCTAACTTTTAGCCAGTTTATCCGATATCCGTTTTATTAAAGAATAGCCTTTCACCTCACGAGGAGTCAGCCATGAAAATTATCGTTATCGGTGCCAGCGGCACCATTGGTCGCGCGGTCAGCGAAGAACTGGGCCAGAGACATGACGTTATCCGCGTCGGCCGCACCCGGGGGGATTATCAGGTGGATATTACCTCCCAGGGGAGCGTCGAGACGCTGTTTGCGCAGACCGGCGAAGTAGACGCCATCGTCTCCACCACCGGCAATCTGCACTTTGGGCCGTTAAGCACCATGACCGATAGCCAGTTCAACCTCGGTCTGCAGGACAAGCTGCTGGGGCAAATTCGCCTGGCGCTGATCGGCCAGCATTTCCTGCGCGACGGCGGGTCGATTACTCTGGTCAGCGGCATTGTCGCGCAGGAGCCGATTGCTCAGGGCGTCAATGCCACGACGGTTAACGCCGGTCTGGAAGGCTTTGTGCGCGCCGCCGCCTGCGAACTACCGCGCGGGCTCCGCATTAATCTCATCAGCCCCACCGTGCTCAGCGAGTCGCTGGCGGCCTACGGCGACTTTTTCCCGGGCTTTGCCAGCGTCCCCGCCGCCGCCGTGGCGCAGGCCTATCGCCGCAGCATTGAAGGGGTGCAGACCGGCCGCATTTACCCGGTCGGCTACTAGCCTGCGCCGGCCCGCCGGGGCCGGCGCTTACATCCTGACATCGTTGCAGGTACACTGACGGCTGATTGTCTCCGGCCGAAAAACTGATGTTGAAAAAATTACCCTTTATTATCCCGCTGCTGGCGCTTACCGCGCTGCTGGTCTGGTGGTTCACCCCGCATTACACCGAGGAAGACGAAGCTTACTACCGGGCGGTATTTTGCGTGATCGATCATGACGACAGCCGCCAGTTCCTCGACGATATGCAAAACATCGTCGAGGGGGGGAATTCTGACTACGCGCTGCATAAAGCGCATTACCTGCCGGCGCTGGGGCAGCGGATGCTGGACACCTGGCATCAGCTCAGCCCGCAGGAACAGCAGACGCTGCGTCAGGACCGGCAGCGCTGCGGCGAGATATTACGGGCAAAACAGCAGGGTGAATAATCCCGGCGGGCTGGCGAAACAGCAGCCCGTCCCAGCGTCCGATAAGATCCCGCTGTTGATGAGCCGATCGCTGTCACAAAATCCTCCTCTATCGCCGGGCCACGGGATGACGTTTTTTTCTGCGGTCGCATACGATAAAAAGTAGTTGATCTGGTACGAACTAACTCTTATTTTGCTTCTCAGTTTTCAAAATGAGATAAAACTGATGCCTGTCATTATTGCCAGTAGTGTTAAAGAAGCCAAAGCGTTAATTAACGGTGGGGAATACAGGGAAATTATTCTTAACTTCGATATTGATGCCGATGACTTTTTCTCTCTCGCCAGCCATGCGGCTGGGACAAAAATCTCCATCTCTGACCGAAACGATCGCTCTCCGGTAAAATCAGCAAAATAATTAACCCGTGAGGGACATCTATGTGGTTGTTTATTGGTACCTTTGCGGTGGCTTTTCTCGCAGCGCTGATGTTGGTCTGGCTGGATGATCGCATCGCCGATACGGATTGACCCCAGCGCTGAACGCTAGCGTCACCCCCTCTCGCTACTGAGGCGAAGAGGGTGCGCCGCCGCTTAGCGGCGCACAGCAGGGTCGTTACAGGGAGGCCGCCAGCCGCTCAACGGCGGTCAGCAGCCCCGCTTCCGACACCGTGGAGTAGGAAAGGCGCAGGGTACGGGTATCCGGATTATCGTGATAGAACGCTTCCCCCGGGACGTACACAACGCCGTTTTCCAGCGTTTTCTTCATCCATGCCATGGTATCGAACGGATAGCGGAAACGCGCCCACAGGAACATCCCACCCTGTGGGCGGCTGAATTCCAGATGCTCGCCAAGGCGACTCTCCAGCGCGTCGGCCAGCGCCACGCACTTCTTGCGATAGTCTTCGCGAATCAACGCAATCTGATTTTGCAGCCGGTTCAGGCTGAGGTATTCCGCGGTGATCACCTGCGACAGCATATTGGTATGCAGATCCGCCGCCTGCTTAACGATCACCGTCTGCTGCGCCAGCCAGTCCGGCATGACGATCCAGCCGATACGCATCCCCGGCGCGAGGATCTTTGAAAACGTCGAGGTGTAAACCACCTGATCTTCACAGCCCAGCTCAACGGCGTGCTGATAGAGCGGACGTCGCACGGCGTCAGTAAAGCTAATTTCACCGTAGGGATCGTCTTCCAGAATGACGAAGTCATATTTTTTCGCCAGCTCGACCAGCCGGCGACGACGCGCCTCGCTCAGCGTTTTACCGCCGGGGTTGCCGAACGTCGGCACCAGGTAGACGGCTTTGACGCGGGTGGTCTCCAGCAGGTCGGCCAGTTGCTCCACCAGCATCCCGTCATCATCGGTATCGACGCTGAGGATATTGGCCTGCGCCAGCTGAAACACCTGCAGCGCCGCCAGATAGGTGGGTCGCTCAACGACGATAGTATCGCCTGGATCGAGCAGCGTGCGGGCAACGATATCCAGCGATTGCTGGGAGCCGGAGGTGATATAGACCTGAGCGGCTGAACAGGTCACGCCACGGGCGTGGCAGATTTCACTCACCGCCTGACGCAGCGGCGGGTAGCCCTCGGTCAGACCGTACTGAAATGCGTCATGAAAACGCTCGCTCATCACCTTCTGCACCGCCAGCTCCAGGCCTTCGGTATCAAACAGTTCCGGGGCCGGAATGCCGCCACCAAGCGAGATCACGCCCGGCAGTTTACTGTGCTTGAGAAGTTCGCGGACGGCGGAGGGCTTGAGTTCACCCGCGCGGGCGGCGAGACGCCGATCGTGCATACTATTTTCCTTTTCTGTCTTGTTGTTGTGTTAATTATCTTGGCTTTATTGCAGGTGTTCCCCGGCGGCGCTTACCGGACCGGGCTATCCTGGCTCGTGTCTCTGCGCTCTCCCCGGACAGGGCGCGAGCCGCTATCCGGGGTCAGCACATCACGCTTTATCTTTCAATACGATCAGCGGCTCTATGTCGCTCTCTTTTTTCACCACCAGCGACGAATCGCCGCGCAGGCAGGTACCGCCGTAGTTACCGCCGACGGTAAAGGTGCACACCTGGATATACTTGCCATCCACTTTCGGCAGGCACCACAGCTGCTGGTAGATATTCTTACGATCGACAAACTGGCCGCTGGTCTGATCCAGAACCTCATCCTGCGGCCCGATCAGGTCGATATTGTTCCCGCAGCGTCCGGAAATGGGCTTCACGGCATAACCGGTTTTCGCCAGCTCGTCGTTAACCACAAAATCGGTATCCAGCAGATAGCGATGATGCGGGAACAGCGACCACAGCACCGGCAGGATCGCTTTGTTGCCCGGGATCACCGTCCACAGGGGTTCGAATACCAATACTTCAGGACGCAGCAGGACGTCAATCAGTCGCACCTCATTCTGCGGATGTCCGGTACGAATCGGCACCGCCGCGTACTCATCGGCGCTGACTTCGCGCACCTGCTCAATGGCGGTTTCCCATGCCCAGGTTTTCCAGACGCAGTTCACCAGCCGCCCGTCGGCGTCGATCAGCTGGCCGGCGGCATCCCAGCGCAGTTCATCGAGGCCAAAGAGAATTTTGCTCTCGAAACCGGCCTGGGTCAGCGAACGCTGGATAAACTTCGCGTGGTAATTCTCTTCCAGATCCTTGTCCTGCATGATGTGCACGAAAGGCCGCGCCCGGCTGTGTTTCCACGCCCCCGCCAGCTCATCGAGCAGACCTTCAGCCGGATTGTGACCCGTGCCGTAGTAGCCCTGCTTCAGCCACTGCTCGAGGATCAGCCCGCCTTCGGTATGGCAGGAGGCGGAGTCGGCATTGTACTCGTACACCTTCAGCCCGCGCTCGTCCATGCAAAAATCCATGCGCCCGGTGATCATATGATGACGCCGGCGCTGCCACGAGAGACGCAGACGCGGCCAGAGGATTTTCGGGATATCAAACAGCGCCAGCAGGTTATCATCCTTCATTACCTTATCGGTGGCGTGCAGATACATCAGGTGCAGCTCGTTGGTGGCTTTAATCAGCTCCTGTTCGGCGCTTTCGCTGATGGTGAAATACTGATAGGGATCCTGATTGATAAAATGGCCGTTGGCCGCCACGTAGGCTTTCTGCAGCGGATCTTTCTCGTTCAGCCATTTGCCGCGGAACTGGCCGTTGTTCGGCAGCCGCGCGCCCTTGATCGCCATCGCCTCGCCCGGCAGCACCGGCTGCGGCAGGCTGTGTTCGGTATCGTCGGTCTGGATCATCCAGCCTAAAATTTCGGTATCGGCAAAGGTATCTTTGATGGTGTACCGGCCGGCGTTGACCTCGAGGGTCAGCTCGCGGGTCCACTGCTGGCCCTGCGGCAGCGGCGAGTGAATGACGTTCTGCTCGGCGATACGCACCTTATTGCCGACAAGCTGGGTGATCACCGCGACGTGGCCGGTGTGCTTAAACTCGCCGCCCTTCTGCCAGATCAGCAGCGAACCGGCGATCGGCGGACGACGGGCGCCGTTGGCGAAGGCCTGCAGCGGGAGAATATTGTCATTGACCACTTCGCGCAGAAAGCGCAGGGAGAAGATTTCATAGGCCATCCCCACATCGGTAAAGACAAACCCGTAGGTCAGGAACAGAAAGCGGCGCGCAAATTCAACGCACTGCCATTTATGCCCCATATACTCATTGCCGATGTAGCTGCGAAACGTCGCGTCATCCGGATAGTCCTGCGGATTTAAGCTACTGTAATTCGATGAATAAATTGCCACGCCGCCGGGCGCGTAGCCTAACAATGTCCCAAACGGGGCGTCACTGCTTGTCGATCCTTTGCTCATTTAGCCTGACCTCAAATAAATGCAGCCCGGGCAGTTGGCGAAACAAAACTCCCTCTTCTTATCCTGCCGCAGGCACTTACCAGACAGAGGTGTAACGATGATACCACTCATTCGTTTCGCTAATCGTGCCGTTAAGGAAAATAACCCTGCAGCCGAAAGCAGAAGTGATATCGTTATCGGTGATATAACAAAAAAACAACGCAACATCAGGAGTCGACAATGAGCACACCCTCGCATCTGAATGCCCAACCGCTGGTCTGGGGACACGGCCCGCGGACGTTTGAGGTGTTCCTTGAGCCCACCTGCCCCTACTCTGTCCGCGCGTTTAATAAACTCGACGATCTGCTCGATGAGGTCGGCGCCGATAACGTAACCATCAAGATACGGCTGCAGTCGCAGCCGTGGCATCTGTTCTCCGGGGTGATTGTCCGCTGCATCCTCGCCGCGTCCACCCTGCCGCATGGCAGAGAGCAGGCGCATAAGGTGATGCAGGCCGTGGCAGACCATCGGGAAGAGTTTGAATTTACCGATCACTGCAGCGGGCCGAACATGAACGCCACGCCGCAGCAAATCATTGAACGCATTGAGCGCTACAGTCACGTCCTGCTGGGAGCCGCCTTTGCCCGCCCGGAGCTGCAGGACGTGATCAAGTGGCACAGCAAATATGCCCGCCAGAACGGCATCCATGTCTCGCCGACCTTTATGGTCAATGGTCTGGTGCAGCCGGATCTGGGCAGCGGCGATGATGTCAGCGTGTGGGCCGCGCGGATTATGGCCTGAGGTCACCTGCTACACTTTTTGTACATCCACGAAAAAGGCAAACCAGCATGTCAGAGCAAAACTACCAGCCACCAAAAGTGTGGGAATGGAAGCAAAACAGCGGCGGCGCGTTCGCCAACATCAACCGTCCCGTTTCCGGCGCGACTCATGAACGCGTCCTGCCGGTGGGAACCCATCCGCTCCAGCTATACTCACTTGGCACGCCCAACGGCCAGAAGGTGACGATCATGCTGGAGGAGCTGCTGGCGCTGGGCGTCAGCGGCGCGGAGTACGACGCCTGGCTGATACGCATTGGCGAAGGCGATCAGTTTTCCAGCGGCTTTGTCGACATCAACCCGAACTCGAAGATCCCGGCGCTGAGCGATCACTCCACCACGCCGCCCACCCGAGTATTCGAATCCGGCAACATTCTTCTCTATCTGGCGGAAAAATTTGGCTTCTTCCTGCCGAAGGATCCCGCCGGCCGCACTGAAACCCTTAACTGGCTGTTCTGGCTGCAGGGCGCCGCGCCCTTCCTCGGCGGCGGCTTCGGCCACTTCTATAACTATGCGCCGGTGAAGATCGAGTACGCGATCGATCGCTTTACCATGGAAGCCAAACGCCAGCTCGACGTGCTGGACAAACAGCTCGCCCGCGGTCGCTATGTGGCCGGCGAGGAGTATACCATCGCCGATATGGCGGTCTGGCCATGGTATGGCAACGTGGTGCTGGGCAATGTCTATAACGCGGCGGAGTTCCTCGACGCCGGGAGCTACACCAACGTGCTGCGCTGGGCGCAGGATGTCGGCAACCGCCCCGCCGTCAAGCGCGGACGCATCGTTAACCGCACCAACGGCCCGCTCAATGAGCAGCTGCATGAGCGCCACGACGCCCGCGACTTTGACACCCAAACGGAAGATAAGCGCCAGGCGTAAGGTCTTCACCCTTTCCCGTTGACGGGAAAGGGTTCCCACCACAGGACGGTTCCGCCTGCGAAGCCGTCCTGTTTAGCTTTCCAGCCGATAGCCCGCCAGAAAATAGCGCATCGCCATACCCGACCCACCTTCTTTGAAGAAATCCATCACCATATCCCTGTCCAGGCCATAGCGACGAGTGAGGATCCCCGCTTCCCAGGCGCTGAGCTGGCGGTCGCCGGTTTTTTCAAACATGCGGTGCGAGTAGCCGAGCACAAACCCGCGTTTATAGTCGGCGCAAAAATTCGCCGCATGCGCGGCGGTGTCAGCATAGGATGCCTGTAGCCCCGCCATTAAGCCTTTGCCAAAATGATTTTCCATCGCGCCCTCCCAATCGTTATGTAATAAATTATATAGCGTTTTTTTGAGCGAGCGGTAGCGCTATTTATGACGGTTGCGCTAGCGTAAATACTTCTCAAACCATGCCAGCGTGCGTTGCCAGGCCAGGTCCGCCGCAGCCCGATCGTAGCGCGGCGTGGAATCATTATGAAAGCCGTGATTCACGCCCTGATAGAGATAGGCCTCATAGATTTTATGATGTTCCTTCAACGCCTGTTCATAGGCGGGCCAGCCTTCATTAATGCCGCTATCGAGGCCGGCATAGTGCAGCAGCAGCGGCGCTTTAATTTTATCGACCTCCTTCAGCGGCGGCTGGCGGCCGTAAAACGGCACCGCGCAGGCCAGCTCCGGAATGGCGACCGCCGCCGCGTTGCTGACGCCACCGCCGTAACAAAAACCGGTGATACCAACCTTCCCCGTCGCCTGCGGATGCTTCGCCATAAACGCGACCGCGGCAAAAAAGTCATTCATCAGCTTCACGGGATCGACTTTCTGCTGCAGCGCGCGGCCTTCATCATCATTCCCCGGATAGCCGCCGACGGAGCTCAGGCCATCCGGCGCCAGCGCGATATACCCCGCTTTCGCTACCCGCCGGGCGACGTCTTCAATATAGGGATTCAGGCCGCGGTTCTCATGCACCACCACCACGGCGGGCGCTTTGTCGGCTATTTTCGTCGGCGTCACCATGTAAGCCCGCACTTCGCCGTGGCCGTCAGGAGAGGGATAATGAATATACTCCGGGCGGATATCCGGGTCGGTGAACGGTACCTGCTCTGCCAGGGCATAGTCGGGCTTCAGCAGATTAAACAGCGCCAGCGCGGTCATCCCGCCGACGGTATATTTCCCCGCCAGCTGGAGAAACTCGCGTTTGCTGATTTTGCCGTGGGCATAGTAGTCATAATACTCGAGCAGCTGCTGCGGGAAATCTTTGGCCGTTAATCGCGTCATCACCCTGCCTCCGTTGTTAAGCGCCCTTTAAGCAAAGCAGAAGCCCGGACATACGCCAGCGCAGAACAGCAGAAACGGGGAGAAACAGCCCAGCGGCTAACGCCGCCGGGAGAGAAAGGCTCAGTGTTTCACTTTGGTCAGACGATCGAGGTAGCCCATCACAAAGGCCGACAGCACAAAGGTCAGATGGATGATGACATACCACATCAGCTTATTGTCCGGGACGTTTTTCGCATCCATAAACACCCGCAGCAGGTGAATAGAGGAGATCGCCACGATGGAGGCGGCAACCTTATTTTTCAGCGACGTCGCGTCCATTTTGCCCAGCCAGCTGAGTTTTTCTTTACCCTCGTTAATATCCAGCTGCGAGACAAAATTTTCATACCCGGAGAACATCACCATCACCAGCAAACCGCCCACCAGGGTCATATCCACCAGCGACAGCAGGGTCAGAATCATATCCGACTCACTGACGCTAAAAATATGCGGCAGTATGTGGAAGATCTCCTGAAAAAATTTGATGGTCAGCGCAATCAGACCGAGCGAGAGGCCAAAATAAACCGGCGCCAGCAGCCAGCGCGAGGCGTACATAGCATTTTCCAGAAAGCGTTCCATAAGATCCTGTCAGTTAACAAAAAGAAGCGACATTATATCTCAGACAGATAACGTGATGGCAACGCCAGGCCAACACTTCGCTGGCAGAGGACAATAAAAAAGGCCGGCGCGCGGCCAGCCTTTTCAGGAAAAGCATCGGGTTATTTGGCTTTGACGGTCTCTTCGCCCACCAGCCCGATCTTGAGATAGCCCGCCTGATGCAGGGTATCCATCACTTTCATCATCGTCTCGTAATCGACGGTTTTATCCGCGCGGAAGAAGACGGTGGTATCTTTTTTGCCGGCGGTCAGGCTATCCAGGGCGTTAATCATATTCGCTTCGGTCACCGGGTCGTTGCCGAGGAACATGCTCTTATCCGCCTTCACCGACAGGTAGACAGGTTTTTCCGGTCGCGGTTGCGGCTGGCTGGAGGAGGCCGGCAGATTGACCTTCACGTCGACCGTCGCCAGCGGCGCGGCTACCATGAAGATAATCAGCAGAACCAGCATGACGTCGATAAACGGCGTCACGTTGATCTCATGCATTTCGCCGTTATCGTCCAGATTTTCATTAAGACGCATCGCCATAGCCGATCAACCTACCCGTAATTTCTGCGCGCTGCGCACCGGCTTCACGCCGCTGGCGCTGAGGTCCAGGTCGCGGCTTTGCAGCAGGAGGACCTGAGCGGCGACGTCGCCGAGCGAGGCCTTATAGCTGCCGATCATGCGGGCGAAGATGTTATAGATGACCACCGCCGGGATGGCGGCGAACAGACCGATAGCTGTCGCCAGCAGCGCTTCCGCGATGCCCGGCGCCACCACCGCAAGGTTGGTGGTCTGGGTCTGGGCGATGCCGATAAAGCTGTTCATGATGCCCCAGACGGTGCCGAACAGGCCCACGAACGGCGAAATGGCGCCGATGGTGGCCAGATAGCCGTTGCCGCGCCCCATATGGCGACCGACGGCCGCGACGCGGCGCTCAAGGCGGAAACCGGTTCGTTCCTTGATGCCTTCATTGTCTTCGGCACCGGCGGAGAGTTCGAGTTCGTTCTGCGCTTCATTGATAAGCTGGGTGGTGAGGCTTTTCGCCTCAAAGGCGCTGGCGATATCGCTGGCCTGATCGAGAGAGCGGGCTTCCGCCAGCTGCTGCTGTTCACGTTTGAGGCGACGCTTGCTGGCGAGGATTTCCGCCCCTTTACCGAAGAAGATGGCCCAGGTGACGACCGACGCCAGAATCAGGCCAATCATCACCACCTTAACGACAATATCGGCATGATGATACATACCCCAAACGGAGAGATCCGCCTGCATCAAATTATTACCCACGCTCTATCTCCACGACGATAATCACAAAATCTGCCCACAATAATATCAAAACGACATCGAATTGATAGTGGTTCTCATTAGTATTTACACTGTGCAGCAAATCACGTTTATTTTCCTTGCGCTTACGCAGTAAAAAAGTGGCTAACCGCGGGCCTGGTAAAATTTTCGCCTGTATCGGCAGCGCGCTGGTACAGAAAAGAAGATTCATGCTAGTTTAGACGTCCAGACGTATAAAAACAGGTTCATCAACATGGCTGATAAACATCTTGATACCGCGCTGGTCAACGCCGGGCGGAGCAAAAAATATACCCAGGGCTCAGTGAACAGCGTGATCCAGCGCGCGTCATCGCTGGTGTTCGACACCGTAGAGGCCAAAAAGCACGCCACCCGCAATCGGGCCAACGGCGAGCTGTTCTACGGGCGTCGCGGCACCCTGACCCACTTCTCGCTGCAGGAAGCGATGTGCGAGCTGGAGGGCGGCGCCGGCTGCGCCCTCTTCCCCTGCGGCGCCGCCGCGGTGGCCAACACTATCCTGGCGTTTGTCGAGCAGGGCGACCATGTGCTGATGACCAATACCGCCTATGAGCCAAGCCAGGATTTTTGTACCAAAATTCTCGCCAAACTCGGCGTGACCACCAGCTGGTTCGATCCCTTAATCGGCGCCGATATTGCCCGTCTGGTTCGCCCTGAGACCCGCGTGGTGTTCCTGGAATCGCCCGGCTCCATCACCATGGAAGTACACGATGTGCCGGCGATTGTCGCCGCCGTGCGTCAGGTCGCCCCGGAAGCGATTATCATGATTGATAACACCTGGGCGGCGGGGATCCTGTTCAAAGCGCTGGATTTTGGCATTGATATTTCTATTCAGGCAGGCACCAAATACCTGATCGGCCACTCCGACGCCATGGTCGGCACCGCGGTGGCGAACGTGCGCTGCTGGCCGCAGCTGCGTGAGAATGCCTATCTGATGGGGCAAATGCTGGACGCCGATACCGCCTATATGACCAGCCGCGGCCTGCGCACGCTGGGCGTCCGCCTGCGTCAGCATCATGAAAGCAGCCTGCGCATCGCCGAGTGGCTGGCGCAGCATCCGCAGGTGGCGCGGGTCAACCACCCCGCTCTGCCCGGCAGTAAAGGCCATGAGTTCTGGAAGCGCGATTTTACCGGCAGCAGCGGGCTGTTCTCTTTTGTGCTCAACAAGCGTCTCAACGACGCTGAGCTGGCAGCGTATCTCGACAACTTCAGCCTGTTCAGCATGGCCTACTCGTGGGGCGGCTTTGAATCGCTGATTCTGGCCAATCAGCCGGAGCAAATCGCTCACATCCGACCGGATGCGGAAGTCGACTTCAGCGGTACGCTGATCCGTTTGCACATTGGACTCGAAAATGTTGACGATCTGCAGGCGGATTTAGCAGCGGGCTTCGCGCGTATCGTGTAAAGTGACAGTCAGTGGCAACAATAGCGGACGCTTTTTATCGGAGCGGCCGCTTTTGTTGCGCCCGGGATCAAGGTGCTCGGGTCTCTTCAGGAGTACACTAGTCAACAATACGGTACCACTTAGGAAAGTCCATGGTTGTCATTCAAGAGATTGTCGCCGCGCTGTGGCAACATGATTTTGCCGCACTGGCGAACCCTCATGTTGTGGGCGTTGTATATCTGGTTATGTTCGCGACCCTGTTTCTGGAAAACGGGCTGCTGCCTGCCTCCTTTTTACCTGGAGACAGCCTGCTGCTGCTCGCCGGCGCGCTGATTGCTAAAGGCGTCATGGACTTTGTGCCCACTATCGCCATTCTGACCGCCGCCGCCAGCCTCGGCTGCTGGTTGAGCTATGTACAGGGGCGCTGGCTGGGCAATACGCAAACGGTGAAAGGCTGGCTGGCGCACCTGCCGCATAAGTACCATCAGCGCGCCACCTGCATGTTTGACCGCCACGGTCTGCTGGCGCTGCTCGCGGGCCGCTTTCTGGCATTTGTCCGTACCCTGCTGCCAACCATGGCGGGGATTTCCGGTCTGCCGAACCGCCGCTTCCAGTTCTTCAACTGGCTGAGCGCCCTGCTGTGGGTCGGCGTGGTCACGGGCCTCGGCTATGCGCTGAGCATGATCCCATTCGTGAAGCGTCATGAAGATCAGGTGATGACCTGCCTGATGATCCTGCCGATTGCCCTGCTGCTGGCTGGCCTGCTCGGCACGCTGTTCGTGGTGATCAAAAAGAAATACTGCAGCGCCTGATGTCGACTGCCGGGGGGCTGCGCCCGCCCGGCCTGCTTCCTCCCCGGTATTACATTCCCTGCATCGTACGAATACGCGCGGCGTCTTCCCCGGGCGTCATCCCGAAGTAGCGCTTAAACTCGCGACTGAACTGGGAAGGGCTTTCATAGCCCACCTGTATCGCCGCCGCGCTGGCCTTCATCCCGTCATGGATCATCAGCATGCGCGCCTTGTGCAGACGGTAGGTTTTCAGATACTGCAGCGGCGAAGTACTGGTCACCGATTTAAAATTATGGTGAAACGCCGACACGCTCATATTCGCTTCCGCCGCCAGCCGATCGACGCTGAGGTTTTCGGTGTATTGACTCTCGATATGCTTGAGTACGCGGCTAATCAGGCTGAAGTGGGTCTGCCGGCTGACCAGCGCCAGCAGCGCGCCGCCGCAGGGTCCCGTCAGCACATAGTAGAGAATTTCGCGGACGATCTGCTTGCCAAGGATCCGCGCGTCCAGCGGCCGCTCCATCACGTCGAGCAGCCGTTCAGCAGCGCACAAGATATCCTCCGAGAGCACTGCGGAGTTTATCCCGCTGGAGGCGACGGCGGGCTGAAACAGCGGATCCTCGCCAATATCCATCAGCAGCTCCTGCAGCTGCAGGATATCGACGTTCAGGCGCATGCCGGCCAGGGGCACCTCCGGGGTGGCAAAGGTTTCGCATTCGAAAGGCAGCGGTACGGTCAGCAGCAGATATTCGTTTGTATCGTAGCGAAACGTCCGCTCATTGATATAACCAATTTTATGGCCAGAAAAGAGAAAAACGATCCCCGGCTGGTACATCACCGGCATCCGCGGTCCCGGCTGCGTCCCGTACAGCAGGCGGACGTCGGGTAGCAGCGAACTTAACATTTCGTGCTTATCTTTCAGCTGGTTAACCTTCTCTGTCAGTGTCTGACATATCTCTGCGTGTTGCATTACCACCGTCTCTCCCGATGTTTCTTCACCCGTACATTGTGCGCAGGCCGCCGCGAATTCTCCAGCCATATGGAGAAATAGGCAAGACATAGGCAGAAATGTGCATTGAGGGGCAACGGCGCCAGGACCACAATAACCGTCATCGGGCAGCGGTATCGTCCCTGTCGGCGGTTTTACTCTTTTGAGGACTCAAGCAATGAATAATTTTGACCTGCATACCCCAACCCGCATTCTGTTTGGCAAAGGCGCGATTGAAAAACTGCGTGAACAGATCCCGGCGGAAGCTCGCGTACTGATCACCTACGGCGGCGGCAGCGTGAAAAAAACGGGCGTCCTGGATCAGGTACTGACCGCCCTGAATGGCCTGGACGTCCTTGAATTTGGCGGCATCGAGCCGAACCCGTCTTACGAAACCCTGATGAACGCGGTGAAGCTCGCCCGCGAAGAGAAGGTCACCTTCCTGATGGCGGTCGGCGGCGGTTCGGTGCTGGATGGCACCAAATTTATCGCGGCAGCAGCCCACTATGACGCCAACATCGATCCGTGGGAAATTCTGGAAACCTATGGCAGTAAGATCGCCAGCGCCATTCCAATGGGCTCGGTTCTCACCCTGCCGGCGACCGGTTCTGAATCAAACAAAGGGGCGGTGATTTCGCGGAAAACCACCGGCGACAAACGCGCGTTTATGTCTTCCCACGTTCAGCCGCAGTTCGCGATCCTCGATCCGGTCTACACCTATACCCTGCCGCCGCGCCAGGTCGCCAACGGCGTGGTTGACGCCTTCGTCCATACCGTCGAACAGTACGTCACCTACCCGGTTGACGGCAAAATTCAGGACCGCTTCGCCGAAGGCATTCTGCTGACCCTGATCGAGGATGGCCCGAAAGCGCTGCAGGAGCCGGAAAACTATAACGTGCGCGCCAACATTATGTGGGCCGCGACCCAGGCGCTGAACGGCCTGATCGGCGCTGGCGTGCCGCAGGACTGGGCAACGCATATGCTTGGTCACGAACTGACGGCGATGCATGGTCTCGATCACGCCCAGACGCTGGCTATCGTTCTGCCGGCGCTGTGGAATGAGAAGCGTGATACCAAGCGCGAGAAGCTGCTGCAATATGCGGAGCGCGTGTGGCATATCACCGAGGGCTCAGACGACCAGCGCATCGATGCCGCCATCGCCGCGACGCGCCAGTTCTTCGAGCAGATGGGCGTGCCGACCCGCCTCTCCGATTACGGTCTCGACGGTAGCTCCATCCCGGCGCTGCTGGCGAAACTGGAAGAGCACGGCATGACCAAGCTGGGCGAGCGCCAGGATATCACCCTGGACGTCAGCCGTCGTATCTACGAGGCTGCCCGCTAAGTTACCCCGCCTGATTCACCTCCCCTTACGTTAAACAAACGTCGGGGAGAGGTGTTTTTACTACCGTTTTTAGCTATTTCGTCCAGACTTAATGCTACCCCTCGGCGGATCCTGCTTCGCCGAGTTCATTAACAGGAGGAAGGCATGACACATCCAACCGTTATAAAACTACACGACGGCAACCTGATGCCGCAGCTGGGTCTCGGCGTGTGGAAAGCTGGCAACGAGGAAGTCGTCTCCGCCATTCATAAGGCGCTGGAAGTCGGTTATCGCTCTTTTGACACCGCCGCCGCGTACCAAAATGAGGCTGGCGTCGGCAACGCCCTGCAAAGCGCTGGCGTCAATCGCGATGAGCTATTCATCACCACCAAGCTGTGGAACGACGATCAAAAACGGCCGCACGAGGCGCTGAAAGAGAGTCTCAGCAAGCTGAAGCTGGACTATGTGGATCTCTATTTAATCCACTGGCCGGTGCCGGCTATCGGCCATTACGTCGAGGCCTGGCAGGCGCTGATTGAGCTGCAGCAGCAGGGGCTGGCGAAGAGCATCGGCGTGTGTAATTTCCAGGTGCCGCATCTGCAGAAGCTGATTGATGAAACCGGCGTCGCGCCGGTGATCAACCAGATAGAGCTGCATCCGCTGCTGCAGCAGCGGCAGCTGCACGCCTGGAACGCCACCCACAAGATCCAGACCGAATCCTGGAGCCCGCTGGCCCAGGGCGGTAAGGGCGTCTTCGATCAGAAAGTTATCCATCAGCTGGCTGATAAATATGGCAAAACGCCGGCGCAGATTGTCATCCGCTGGCATCTCGACAGCGGTCTGGTAGTGATCCCCAAATCCGTCACGCCGTCGCGCATCGCCGAAAACTTTAACGTCTGGGATTTCCGCCTGGATAAAGAAGAATTGGGGGAGATTGCCAGGCTGGATCAGGGCAAGCGTCTGGGGCCCGACCCGGATCAGTTCGGCGGATAACAGGTAAAAAAGCCGGGCAGCGCTGACGCGTGTCCGGCTTGAGAAACCGCCCGGCCAGCGAAACGCTGCCGGGCGCAAAGTCAGGCTTAACGCCCGGCGACTTTACCCCGTTTAACGGGCTTTTTCGCCGTTGCGCCACCGTTAGAACGCTGATGCACAATCGGCGTGTGCTTGGTCAGCGCCGGGCGGGTATGACGGTTCTGGCGACGCGCTTCGCGCATCTCATCCAGAGTCGGCGCCGGCACCAGGCAGTCGCGACGTGAGCCAATCAGGTGTTTCTTGCCCATCGCCTCCAGCGCCTGACGGATCAACGGCCAGTTGGCCGGATCGTGATAGCGCAGCAGCGCTTTGTGCAGACGGCGCTGTTTATCGCCCTTCGGCACCACCACCTCTTCACTCTTATAGCCGATCTTGCCCAGCGGGTTTTTGCCGGTGTAATACATGGTGGTCGAGTTCGCCAGCGGCGACGGATAGAAGTTCTGCACCTGGTCGAGACGGAAGCGGTGCTTCTTCAGCCACAGCGCCAGGTTCACCATGTCTTCATCACGGGTCCCCGGGTGGGCGGAGATAAAGTACGGGATCAAATACTGCTCTTTACCCGCCTGCTTCGAATAGGTGTCGAACAGCTCTTTAAAGCGGTCGTAGCTGCCCATTCCCGGCTTCATCATCTTCGACAGCGGGCCCTCTTCGGTATGCTCCGGCGCGATCTTCAGATAGCCGCCGACGTGGTGGGTCGCCAACTCTTTGATATAGCGCGGATCTTCGACCGCGATGTCATAGCGTACCCCGGAAGCGATAAGGATCTTCTTGATGCCCTTCAGCTCGCGGGCGCGACGGTAAAGGTTGATCGTCGGCTCATGGTTGGTATCCATGTGCGGGCAGATATCCGGGTAGACGCAGGAGAGTCGGCGGCAGGTCTGCTCGGCGCGTGGCGATTTGCAGCGCAGCATATACATGTTGGCGGTGGGTCCGCCGAGATCGGAGATCACGCCGGTAAAGCCCGGCACCGTGTCGCGAATGGCTTCGATCTCATTGATGATCGAATCCTCTGAACGGCTCTGGATAATGCGTCCTTCGTGCTCGGTGATCGAGCAGAACGAACACCCGCCGAAGCAGCCGCGCATGATGTTGATCGAGAAACGGATCATCTCATACGCCGGGATGCGCGCATCGCCATAGGAAGGATGCGGCACGCGCTTGTAAGGCAGGGCGAAGACGCTGTCCATCTCTTCAGTGGAGAGCGGGATTGCCGGCGGGTTGATCCAGATGTAGCGCTCGCCGTGCTTTTGCATCAGCGCCCGGGCGCAGCCGGGGTTGGTTTCATGGTGCAGAATGCGCGAGGCGTGAGCGTACAGGACCTTATCGCCTTTCACCTTCTCGAAAGAAGGCAGCAGCACATAGGTTTTTTCCCACGGTTTTGGCCGCGGCGGCTGCACAGTGATGCTTTTCGCTTCCTGTTTCTTCTGCGCGACCGGTTTGTTATCGGCGCACGGCAGATCTTCACCATACGGGTGCGGGATGGGGTCGATTTTGCCCGGGGTATCCAGACGGGTGGAGTCTACGCCGCTCCAGCCCGGGAGAGCCTCTTTCACCATGATGGCGGTATTACGCACATCGCGGATCTGGTCGATGGTTTCGCCCATCGCCAGGCGATGAGCCACTTCCACCAGCGGACGCTCGCCGTTGCCGAACATCAGCATATCGGCCTTGGAGTCCACCAGCACCGAGCGGCGCACGGTATCGGACCAATAATCATAATGCGCGGTACGGCGCAGGCTGGCTTCGATGCCGCCGAGGATCACGGGCACATCTTTCCACGCCTCTTTACAGCGCTGGGTATACACCAGGGTGGCGCGGTCCGGGCGCTTGCCCGCCACGTTGCCGGCGGTGTAAGCGTCGTCATGGCGCAGCTTACGGTCGGCGGTGTAGCGGTTGATCATCGAGTCCATGTTGCCGGCGGTGACCCCGAAGAACAGGTTCGGTTTGCCCAGACGCATGAAGTCGTCTTTGGTGTTCCAGTCCGGTTGGGAGATGATCCCCACGCGGAACCCCTGCGCTTCCAGCATGCGGCCGCAGATAGCCATCCCGAAGCTCGGGTGGTCGACGTAGGCGTCGCCGGTTACCAGAATAATGTCGCAGCTATCCCAGCCAAGTTGATCCATCTCTTCACGCGACATCGGTAAAAATGGCGCAGGGCCAAAACAGGCAGCCCAGTATTGCGGCCAGGAAAAAAGGTCACGATCCGGTTGGATCAGGGATATTGCGCTCATATTGCTTCCGGGGAAATGATAAAAAAATAACCAAAAGGGCGTGGATTATAAGCCGGAATGATAGTGGAAATGAAGGAGGATTTTCTCAAACCCTGACCGTATGCCGGCCAGGGTCGAAGAGTTTACGGTGCGGGATTCACCA
This sequence comes from Klebsiella sp. C239, assembly GCF_048822715.1. Classification (NCBI taxonomy): domain Bacteria; kingdom Pseudomonadati; phylum Pseudomonadota; class Gammaproteobacteria; order Enterobacterales; family Enterobacteriaceae; genus Klebsiella; species Klebsiella sp. C239. The sequence goes on from NZ_JBMEZK010000002.1 coordinate 555,274, forward strand.
GCATCTGGCCAATCGAACCGCGGTCGGCCAGCTCCAGCGTCTGGCTCAGATACTGGAACGGGAAGTGCGGCCACGACGGCTGGGCGTAGTAGACCAGCAGTTCGACCTGCCCGTCGACCCACACGGTGTCCTTCCAGCCGCGGTCTTCCGGGAAAGGGGTCGAGCCGTTGACGTTACGGATCTGGAACATTACCCCTTCAATATGGAACGACTGCGGGCGGTCGGCGCGCACCGTCCAGCGCTCCCAGGTCCCCTGCTGCGCCGTGATATCGATACGCTGCGGATCCCACAGCTGGCCGTTAATCCCCGGATCGTCGCCGAGCGTGATATCCCGGCTGCGGATCGGCGTGCCGGAGAGCAGCTCCGTCGGCAGCAGACGCGCCGGCAGGCTGTCGGTGACCAGCGGCAGCAGCCCGGTCGGGCGCAGGGTCAGCACCAGCGTGGAGACCAGAATGCTGGACGGTTCAAAAAAGCCGCGGATACGGTCGACGATGCTCGCCGCTTCGCCGCAGGTAATGGACACTTCATCGCCGTTGGTCATATCGACCAGAATTTCACGCCGTTCCCCCGGCGCCAGCGACAGCTGCTTGAGCGAAACCGGCGCCGGCAGGAACCCCTGGTCGCCGGAAATGACATGCAGCAGTCGGCCATCGCTCATCTGTAGCTGATAGCGCCGGGAGTTGGAAGCGTTCAGCAGGCGCAGACGCACCCAGCCGCGGGACACTTCGACATAGGGGCTCTGCACGCCATTGACCAGCAGCGTATCGCCGACGAAGCCACCGCTGCCCGGTTCGCTATATTCCGGCGTGCCGAAGTTATCCAGCCGTTTGTCCTGAATTATCACCGGGAAGTCATCGACGCCATAGTGGTTAGGGATCGGCAGGTTCTTGCTCACCTCATCCTCCACCAGCCACATGCCGGCCAGACCGTTATAGACCTGCTTCGCCATCCGGTTCGGCGTATTGGCCTGGTACCACAGCGTCGCCGCACTCTGACGGATCGGCAGCACCGGCGCCCAGTCAGCGTTCGGCGACATCATGCGCGCCGCGCCGCCGATCAGCGGGCCAGGCACCTGCAGGCCGCGGATGGTCATCGCGACGTTCTCCGTCAGACGGTTGCTGTAGATAAGCTTGACGTCGTCCCCGCTCCAGACGCGGATCGTCGGCCCCATATAGCGGCCATTGATCCCCCAGACGGGGGCGCGGGTGCCTGGCGTAAACGACCAGTGTGAACGCTGCAGCGTCAGAAACAGCGGCTGACCGCGACGGGACTCCAGCAGCGGCGGAACCGGCAGCGCAGGCTGCTGGCCGGCGGCATGGGCCTTCAGCGGCGCGGCGCCAGCGCACAGCGCTACGCCGGAAGCCTTAATAAACTGACGCCGACTGAGTGACATATTAACTCCATGACATACTGACAAATGAAAAAGGGAATTCGTTTCCCGCCAGCAATACGCGCGCGTTGGCGGCGTTTCCTGTCTTATTGCTTACCGGCCGCTTCGCGCTCGGCCACTTCGTTGTCCAGCTCAGCGATTTTGGCGGCCATCAGCTCGCGGCAATGCGTCGCCAGCGCGCGCACGTTGTCTTTACCGAACTGGCTGGTATCCACCGGCGGCAGCATTTCCACTATCACCAGACCGTTGTTCCATCGATTGAGCTTTATTTTATTCGATGTATTCGAGACACACACCGGAATAATCGGCACGCCGGCGGCAATAGCCGCGTGGAAGGCGCCGGTTTTAAACGGCAGCAGACCGCGACCGCGGCTGCGGGTCCCTTCCGGGAACATCCAGAACGAAATTTTACGCTTTTTAAAGGCGTTGACGACCTCGGCAATGGTGCCGTGCGCTTTGGTTCGGTTATTGCGGTCAATCAGCAGATTACCGGTCAGCCAGTACAGCTGGCCAAAGAACGGGATCCACAACAGGCTCTTTTTCCCCACGGTGACCGTCGGGGCCTGCACGATGTTAGATGCCGTCACCATATCATAGTTGTTTTGGTGGTTAGCGATGTAGATCGCGTTGCCATAGCTTTCCGCATCGGCAGGTTTGCGCAGCTCCACCTTCAGACCAAACACCGGGGATAAGCGGCCAAACAGATGGCCGAAAGTGGCAACGTGTTTTGGATTACGCGGGCTGAACAAGCAGTACAGACAGCCAAGTATGCACACTACGATGCAATAAATGACCACAAAAATTACTCGAAAAATGAATAGCATAGCTACCTCTAAAACCCAAACCGCTTAGAATTATTCGCTGCTGGCAGAAGGCAGGCTCACAAGTTCTGCGCAGGCCGGGACCGTTCTTCCTGGGCCCCTGATGATGGACATTGTTAATCGCAACGCCTGAATAAACAACGATTTTGCGGCTTTTTTTCGCCTCCTCCCGTCAAAGACGGGAGGAGAAGCGCTTACTCTTCGCTATCGCCTGCCGCGGCGCGGCGCGGCGAGTCAATTTCAACACGGTCAATCTTCTGCAGACCGCGCATCAGCGAACCGCGGCGGCCGCGCTCGCCGGTGACTTTTTGCAGCTCTTCCGGACGCAGTTTGATCTTCCGTTTGCCGACATGAATGGTCAGCGTACTCTGCGGCGGCAGGACAAACAGATGTGCGAGACCGTCCTGGCCGGCGGCGGCTTCCGCCGCAGGAATGTTGATGATTTTGTTGCCCTTGCCTTTCGACAGCTGCGGCAGATCGCTGACCGGGAACATCAGCATTCGCCCGGCGGTGGTGATGGCCAGCAGCATATCGGACTCGTCCTCAATGACCAGCGGCGGCATCACATGCGCGTTGTCAGGCAGGGTGATCAACGCTTTGCCGGCGCGGTTGCGCGCCACCAGATCGTTGAAGGTGCAGACAAAACCGTAGCCGGCGTCGGAGGCCATCAGCAGTTTCTGATCGTCGCCTTCCATCAGCATATGTTCCACGGTCGCGCCCGGCGGCAGCGTCAGCTTGCCGGTCAGCGGCTCACCCTGGCCACGCGCCGAGGGCAGGGTAATCGGATCGATGGCATAGCTGCGCCCGGTGGTATCGATAAACACCACCGGCTGGTTGCTCTTGCCCTTCGCCGAGGCTTTCCAGCTGTCGCCCGCTTTATAGCTCAGCCCCTGGGCGTCGATGTCGTGCCCTTTGGCGCTGCGCACCCAGCCCATCTGCGACAGAACGATGGTGACCGGCTCAGACGGCAGCATATCATGCTCGCTCATCGCTTTCGCTTCTTCACGCTCGTGAAGCGGCGAGCGGCGATCGTCGCCGAAAGCATCGGCATCAGCCTGCAGCTCTTTCTTCAGCAGGTTGTTCATCTTACGTTCAGAGGCCAGAATCGCCTGCAGCTGATCGCGCTCTTTTTCCAGCTCGTTCTGTTCGCCGCGGATCTTCATCTCTTCCAGTTTGGCGAGATGGCGCAGTTTCAGTTCCAGAATCGCTTCCGCCTGGGTTTCGCTGATGGCAAAGCGCGACATCAGGGCTGGCTTCGGCTCATCTTCCGTGCGGATGATCTCGATGACTTCATCAATATTGAGGAACGCCACCAGCAAACCTTCAAGGATATGCAGGCGCTTAAGGACCTTCTCTAACCGGTGGTTCAGACGGCGACGTACGGTATCGCGACGGAACACCAGCCATTCGCTGAGGATCTCCAGCAGGTTTTTTACCGCCGGGCGGCCGTCGAGACCGATCATATTGAGGTTGATGCGGTAGCTCTTCTCCAGATCGGTGGTGGCGAACAGGTGGTTCATCACCTGCTCCATATCCACCCGGTTGGAGCGCGGGACGATCACCAGGCGGGTCGGATTTTCGTGGTCCGATTCGTCGCGCAGGTCGTCCACCATCGGCAGCTTTTTATTGCGCATCTGCGCGGCAATCTGCTCCAGTACTTTGGCGCCGGAGACCTGGTGCGGCAGCGCGCTGATCACTACCGCGCCGTCCTCTTTGCTCCATACCGCGCGCATGCGCACCGAGCCGCGTCCGTTCTGGTAGATTTTGCGAATTTCCGCCCGCGAAGTGATGATCTCCGCCTCGGTCGGGAAATCCGGTCCCTGCACGATATCCAGCAGTTCGTCGAGGGTCGTTTTCGGCTGCTCAATCAGCGTAATCGCCGCTTTCGCCACTTCACGCAGGTTGTGAGGCGGAATATCGGTCGCCATGCCCACCGCGATGCCGGTGGTGCCGTTGAGCAGGATGTTTGGCAGGCGCGCCGGCAGCATTTTCGGCTCCTGCAGCGTGCCGTCAAAGTTTGGCACCCAGTCGACCGTCCCCTGCCCCAGCTCGCTGAGCAGCAGCTCGGCATACTTCGACAGGCGGGATTCGGTGTAACGCATGGCGGCGAAGGATTTCGGATCGTCCGGCGCCCCCCAGTTCCCCTGGCCATCCACCAGCGGATAGCGATAGGAGAAGGGTTGCGCCATCAGCACCATCGCTTCATAGCAGGCGCTGTCGCCGTGTGGGTGATATTTACCCAGCACGTCGCCGACGGTGCGGGCGGACTTTTTGAATTTGGCGCTGGCGTTCAGCCCCAGTTCGGACATCGCATAGACGATGCGACGCTGGACCGGTTTTAAGCCATCGCCAATAAACGGTAATGCCCTGTCCATGATCACGTACATGGAGTAGTTCAGGTAAGCATTTTCCGTAAATTCATGCAGCGCAAGGCGCTCTGCCATATCGCTCATTAATCGTGGATCCTCAATCTGGGTACCGACCGTTCGGACGGCAAAACTACCCGCGATAATACCCGATCTCACGCCCTGAGTCACAGGCCGTGAGATCGGTTGAGGATTCCGTCACCTTAATCAGGCCAGCGGCAGATAAATATCGGTTTGCAGCTCATGCTCAGCCACCTGGTGGACAAAATTGTGGTAACGGAAGTAGACCGGAAAATCCCGTAACGTCTCGCCTGAAGCGGGTAACCAGTCGCGATAGAGATACCAAACGCTGTTCGCCAGGGTGTCCAGCGAGCCGTGATGGCGCACGACGGCGCAGCGTCCGCCGGGGATTTCGCCGTTAATCACGCCAAAGGCGTTTTCACCAACCGGCCGTTCGACCGTACCGCAGAGATCAAAACGAAATGCCTCCTGCGGGGTAGTCTGCGGATCGTCCCAGGCGATCCCCCAGGTTTCGCTGGTGGCAACGGGCGATAATCCGCTCGTCTTACGCCAGGTGATAAAACGCGCGGCGGTGGCGTTGACAAGGTCCGGGCTGCCACGATGTTGCAGGACGGCTACCCGGGTGGTGGGGAACGAAATGATATTGACGTCCATCGACGTTTGCTCCTGTAGCGTATGTTTCGGTACGCGTCGATGCCACTCGGCCCAGTCCGGTTGCTGACGGAACTGGGTCGGGCTTTGGTCAAACGCGGTACGGAAGGCACGGCTGAACGACTCCGCATTCTGAAATCCGGCATCAAGGGCAATGTCGATGATTTTATCGCGGGGGTTGAACGCCAGGCGCCAACAGGCGCGTCGCAGACGTAACCACTGAATATACCGGTACAAGGGAATGCCGGTATACGCGCTAAATTGCCGGTGAAAATGGTAAGGCGAACTGTGCGCTATCGCGCTCAGCGCTTCCAGCGACAGCGGCTCATCAAGATGACGCGCAATGTATCTACAGACGCGCTGGAAGCGCCCGACATACGCCGGGCTGGCCTTAATATCGTTCATCGTCTCCTCCTCGCGACATACTCTGACAGAGCGAGGATAGCGATTCCTGACCGATCTTGCGCTTATCCGCCGGAGACTTATGGCGTGATTTTACGGATCTGTTTAACGTCGATCTCCACTGAGTTCCAGTCCTTATCGACTTCCCCCTGAATTTCTACCGTGTCCTGCGGGCCGACGGTGACGCCGTTCCAGCGTTTGTGGTCGATATCGACATTGATCACCCCGGTAGCATCCTGGAACTTATACAGATCGTCGGACACGCGCTCGGTAATTTTGCCCCGCAGGGTCACCCAGGTATCGTCCCGCAGCGATTTGACATTGGTGACGGTGGTGACCGCGCCGCTCGGGCCGGTAAATCCGCCGCCCTGGGTGGTCGAACTTGCCGGCGAGGTCGCAGAAGGACCGGTATACCCGCCCTGTCCGGCAGCCAGCACCGGCATGGAAACCAGGGCAACGATCGCGGTCATCGCAGCAATTTTCTTCATGATGTGTTCTCCCTTCGTGTTGATATGGCTCCTATTACGCCCGACAAAACTTAACGACTTCTTAAGGGGAAAAAAGAAATTTTAATGCTGTACAACCCCGGTCGCAACGCGGTTTACTGCGCAGAGCAGCCGGGTTGGCAGGAGGGAAAATGCGCATATTATTGGTGGAAGATGACAAGTTAATCGGCGATGGCGTCAAGGCCGGGCTGAGCAAAATGGGCTTCAGCATCGACTGGTTTACCGCCGGGCTGGAGGGCAAAAACGCCTTATACAGCGCCCCCTACGACGCGGCAATTCTTGATCTCACCCTTCCCGGCATCGATGGCCTCGATATTCTGCGCGAGTGGCGCGACAAAGGCCGCCATGAGCCGGTGCTGATCCTCACCGCCCGCGATGCGCTCAGCCAGCGGGTGGAGGGGCTGCGCCTGGGCGCCGATGATTATCTGTGCAAACCTTTCGCCCTGATTGAGGTAGCGGCCCGCCTCGAAGCATTGATCCGCCGCGCCCACGGCCAGAGCAGCAGTGAGCTGCGCCACGGCAAGGTGAGCCTTGACCCGAACCGCTTAACCGCCAGCCTCGACGGCGAAAGCCTGACGCTGAAGCCGAAGGAGTTCGCCCTGCTGGAACTGCTGCTGCGTAACGCCGGGCGCGTACTGCCGCGTAAGCTTATTGAAGAAAAGCTCTACACCTGGGACGACGAGGTCTCCAGCAACGCCGTGGAAGTTCACGTCCATCATCTGCGCCGCAAACTCGGCAGTGAATTTATCCGCACCGTCCACGGCATCGGCTATACCCTGGGTGACGCATGAAACGACTTGCCCGCCTGAGCCTGCGCCTGCGTCTGACGCTGCTGTTTGCCGTGCTGACCGCCGCCGCCTGGGGGGTGGCCAGCGTGATCGCCTGGCAGCAGACCAGTAAAAAGCTGGATAAGCTGTTTGATACCCAGCAGCTGCTGTTCGCCCGACGCCTGAGCGTCATGAATTTCGAAGAGCTCCGCGCCCCGCCGACATCGCTCGGGGAAAAGAAAAAGGTGCGCCACGGGCATATCGACGACGATGCGCTGGCGTTCGCCATCTTCACCCGCGACGGCAAAATGGTGCTTAACGACGGCGAAAACGGGGAGGATATTCAATGGCACTCGCAGCGCGAGGGCTTCAGCGATGGCTACCTGCGCGGCGATGATGACGAGTGGCGCTTCCTGTGGTTAACCACCGCCGATGGCCGCCACCGTATCGCCGTCGGCCAGGAGTGGGATTATCGCCGCGAAATGGCGATGGACATTGTTACCTCGCAGCTAACGCCGTGGATGATCGCCCTGCCGCTGATGTTCGTGCTGCTCATCGTGCTGTTAAGCCGCGAACTGGCGCCGTTGAAACATCTGGCGCGCACGCTGCGCCTGCGCGCGCCGGACTCGGCGGAATCGCTCAGCGTGGAGAAGATCCCCACTGAAGTCCGCCCGCTGGTCGAGGCGCTGAATCAGCTGTTCCAGCGCACCCACGACGTCATGCTGCGCGAGCGTCGGTTTACCTCTGATGCCGCCCACGAGCTGCGCAGCCCGCTGGCGGCGCTGAAGGTGCAGACTGAAGTCGCCCAGCTCTCTCTGGACGATCCACAAGGGCGTGAGAAAGCCCTGGCTCAGCTCCATCAGGGGATCGATCGCGCCACCCGTCTGGTGGATCAGCTGCTGACGCTGTCGCGGCTGGACTCGCTCGCCCAGCTGGACGACGTGCAGCCGGTCGCCATCGACGATCTGCTGCAGTCGGCGGTAATGGAGATGTACCACCCGGCGCAGCAGGCCGGGATTGAGCTGCGCCTGCATCTTAATGTCTCTGGCATCTCCCGCACCGGCCAGCCGCTGCTCCTCAGCCTGCTGGTGCGCAATCTGCTGGATAACGCGGTGCGCTACAGCCCGCGCGGCAGCCAGGTCGATATCACCCTCAACGCCCGCGAGTTTCGGGTACGCGATAACGGCCCCGGCATCAGCCCGCAGGCGCTGGCGCGCATCGGCGAGCGTTTCTACCGCCCGCCGGGTCAGGATGCTACGGGCAGCGGCCTGGGCTTGTCGATCGTCCGGCGCATCGCCTCGCTGCACGGCATGCGCGTCGAGTTTGCCAATGCCCGCGACGGCGGCTTCGAAGCCCGCGTTGACTGGTAGCGATATTATTGCTCATTTAGCAAAAGACTTTGCACATTTTGCTCATTTTACTGCCCCGCTTCGCGGGGTAAGATCGTCGGCAAATTTTCAAGATTGAGGACAAATGATGAGCAACATCCTGATTATCAATGGCGCAAAAAAATTCGCGCACTCGAATGGCCAGCTGAACGACACCCTGACCGAGGTCGCGGAGAGTTATCTGCGCGACGCCGGACACGATGTTAAAAGCGTTCGCGCCGACAGCGAGTACGACGTAAAAGCCGAAGTGCAGAATTTCCTCTGGGCCGATGTGGTGATCTGGCAGATGCCGGGCTGGTGGATGGGCGCCCCGTGGACGGTGAAAAAATATATGGATGACGTCTTTACCGAAGGCCACGGCTCACTGTACGCCAGCGACGGCCGTACCCGCTCCGACGCCAGCAAAAAATATGGCTCCGGCGGCCTGGTGCAAGGGAAAAAATATATGCTCTCCCTGACCTGGAACGCGCCGATGGAAGCCTTCACCGACGAAGAACAGTTCTTCCACGGCGTCGGCGTTGACGGCGTTTACCTGCCGTTCCATAAAGCCAACCAGTTCCTGGGTATGGAGGCGCTGCCAACCTTTATCGCCAACGACGTGATTAAAATGCCTGATGTCCCACGCTATATCGCAGAATATCGCAAGCATCTGGCGGAAATTTTTGGTTAACTAGGGGTCTATGCTCTACATATTTCGAGTTATTCGAACCTGGAGTATGACAAGATCCACACAGAAGGAGTTGAGTTAACCATGTTAACAGTGATTGCAGAAATCCGTACCCGCCCGGGCCAGCACCACCGCCAGGCGGTTCTCGATCAGTTCGCGAAAATTATTCCGACCGTTTTGCAGGAAGCAGGCTGCCACGGCTATGCGCCCATGGTGGATCATGCCGCTGGCGTCAGCTTCCAGACCACCGCTCCTGACTCTATCGTCATGGTGGAACAGTGGGAAAGCGTCGCGCATCTTGAAGCGCACCTGCAGACCCCGCACATGAAAGCCTGGTCGGAAGCGGTCAAAGGCGATGTGCTGGAGACCAACATCCGTATCCTGCAGGCCGGCGTCTAAGCCCGCTGACGCAGAAACGAAATAAGAAAAGGGAGCCTGAGGCTCCCTTTTACGTCTGGCGCAGCGCGCGGTCTTACACTTCCAGGTCCGCCATATCGCCCTTCTCCTGCAGCCAGTTACGACGATCTTCGGAACGCTTCTTGGCCAGCAGCATATCCATCATCGCCGTGGTCTGCTGCTCATCCTCATCGCTGATCACCAGCTGCACCAGGCGGCGGGTATTCGGGTCGAGGGTGGTTTCCCGCAGCTGCATCGGGTTCATCTCGCCGAGACCTTTAAAGCGCTGGACGTTTGGCTTGCCCTTCTTACGCTTCAGCTGCTCCAGCACACCGGTTTTTTCTTCTTCCGTCAGCGCGTAGTAGACCTCTTTGCCGAGGTCGATACGGTACAGCGGCGGCAGCGCCACGTAGACGTGCCCCTCTTTCACCAGGGTACGGAAATGTCTCACAAACAGCGCGCACAGCAGCGTGGCGATGTGCAGACCATCGGAGTCCGCATCCGCCAGAATACAAATTTTGCCGTAGCGCAGCTGGCTTAAATCATCGCTATCCGGGTCAATCCCAATCGCCACCGAAATGTCGTGTACTTCTTGCGAAGCTAACACTTCATCGGAAGAGACTTCCCAGGTATTCAGGATCTTGCCTTTCAGCGGCATGATCGCCTGATATTCACGATCGCGCGCCTGCTTGGCGGAACCGCCCGCCGAATCCCCTTCGACGAGGAACAGCTCGGTACGGTTCAGATCCTGGGCGGTGCAGTCGGCCAGCTTACCCGGCAGCGCCGGACCGCTGGTCAGCTTTTTGCGCACCACTTTCTTGGCGGCGCGCAGACGGCGCTGGGCGCTGGAAATGGCCATCTCCGCCAGCAGCTCCGCGGCCTGCACGTTCTGGTTCAGCCACAGGCTGAAGGCGTCTTTCACCACGCCGGAGACGAACGCCGCGCACTGGCGCGACGACAGGCGCTCTTTGGTTTGCCCGGCGAACTGCGGATCCTGCATCTTCACCGACAGCACGTAGGCGCAGCGATCCCAGATATCTTCCGCCGACAGTTTCACCCCGCGCGGCAGGATATTACGGTACTCGCAGAACTCACGCATCGCGTCCAGCAGCCCCTGACGCAGGCCGTTGACGTGCGTCCCGCCCTGCATGGTCGGGATCAGGTTGACGTAGCTCTCGGTCAGCAGCTCGCCGCCTTCCGGCAGCCACAGCAGCGCCCAGTCCACCGCTTCCGTCTCGCCGGAGAAGGTGCCGACGAAGGGTTTTTCCGGCAGCAGCGGCAGGCCGTTCACCGCTTCGCTCAGGTAGTCGTTAAGGCCATCGGCATAGCACCAGCTCTGCTCGCTGTTGTTGACCTGGTCGCGGAAAACAATTTCCACGCCCGGGCACAGCACCGCTTTCGCTTTTAACAAGTGGGTCAAACGCGAAACGGAGAAGCGCGGGCTATCGAAGAAGCTTTCGTCCGGCCAGAAATGGACGCTGGTCCCGGTGTTGCGTTTACCGCAGGTGCCGGTGACGTGCAGGTCCTCTACTTTCTCACCATTCTCAAAGGCGATGCTGTAGACCTGACCGTCGCGACGCACGTTGACCTCCACGCGTTTTGACAGGGCGTTGACCACCGAAATCCCCACCCCGTGCAGACCGCCGGAAAACTGGTAATTTTTGTTGGAAAACTTACCGCCCGCGTGCAGCCGGCAGAGGATCAGTTCAACCGCCGGCACCCCCTCTTCCGGGTGAATGTCGACCGGCATCCCGCGCCCGTCGTCAATCACCTCGAGGGACTGGTCGGCGTGCAGGATCACTTCCACGCGTTTAGCATGGCCTGCCAGCGCTTCGTCCACACTGTTATCAATCACTTCCTGACCAAGATGGTTAGGACGGGTGGTGTCGGTATACATGCCCGGACGGCGGCGCACCGGCTCTAGCCCGGTGAGTACCTCAATGGCATCAGCGTTATATGAAGATTGCGTCATGGTGTGTATTCGTAGGTCGTTCAGGGCCGTTTAGCACAAGCCGAGAAATTCGATAATCTGAGTGAAATGATCGTCAAAGCCGACAAATGCGTGATTACCGCCCTCCTCCACCGTCTGCCGGCAGGAGGCGTAGTAATGAACGGCCTGGCGGTAATCAAGCACTTCATCCCCGGTCTGCTGCAGCAGCCAGAGTAAATCCGGCGCTTCGAGCGGGTCGATTTGCATGACTTTGAGATCGTAAATATGGCGAGACTCTAGCACATATTGCTGCCCGGTGTACGGATTCTCATTGTGGCCGAGAAAATTGTTCAGCAGCTCAAACGGCCGCACCGCCGGGTTAACCACTACCGCTGGCAGCATAAAGCACTGCGACAGCCAGGTCGCGTAGTAGCCGCCCAGCGACGACCCTACGACCCCCAGCGGCTCGCCGCCGTGCTCCAGCACGATGGACTCCAGCAGCTCCGCCGTTTCCGCCGGGTAAGGCGGCAGCTCCGGCACCACCATGGCGATCTCAGGATAGTGCTGCGCCAGCCAGGTCTTTAACGCCGTCGCCTTCGCCGAGCGCGGAGAACTGTTAAAGCCGTGCAGATAAAGGAGCGTCGCCATCAGTAGCCTTCTGAAGCAATATCCGGATGAAACGCCGCGCCTTCCAGGCGGCACACTTCGGTGGTCAGCGTTCCGTCAGGGTGAAGCTCCAGCCAGCGCCAGCCCGGCGACACCGTATCGAGGGTGAAATTGGCGCAGTGCGGTTTGAACTGAACGCAGGTCGACGGCGTCGCCATCATACGTCGGCCATTCCAGTCGAGATCCAGCTCCTGATGAATATGGCCGCACAGCAGATGCTTCACCCGCGGCCAGGCGCTCAGCGCGCTGTCCAGCGCGCCGGCGTTGCGCAGACTGTGTTGATCCAGCCAGCTGCAGCCGGCCGGCAGCGGATGATGATGCAGCAGGAGTAAGGTATAACGCTCCGGCGCCTCCGCCAGCTTATGTTCGAGCCATTCCAGCTGGAAGTCGCTCAGCTCGCCATGGGGAACGCCAAACACCTGGCTGTCCAGCAGCAGGATCTGCCAGTGGTCGCCGAGAAACACGCGCTTGGCGGGGGAAATGCCCGACTCCTGCAGGGTGCTGTACATCGCCGGCTGGAAATCATGGTTGCCCGGTAGCCAGACGCAGGGTGCAGCGAAACTCGCGATGCCCTCAGCAAAATGCTGGTAGGCCGCGGAGGAGTGATCCTGCGCCAAATCGCCTGTTGCGACAATCAAATCGCATGGACGCTGTGAGGCATGAATGGCCGACAGTACGGCCTGATAGCTTTCCCAGGTATTGATGCCTAACAACGTTTCATGTTTTTCAGCAAACAGGTGAGTATCAGTAATTTGTAAGATCCTGACTCTGGCCTCACCAGCCAGAGGTAGGTTTAACAGGCTTTCCAAATGGTGTCCTTAGGTTTAACGACGCTAACAAACCGGAATCGCCATCGCTCCATGTGCTAAACAGTAACGCAGCCAGTCGGCCAGAAACTGGTTAATTTGATGCTTTTCGTCGCGTTGATGCAACTTTTTATTAGGATAATCATATCGCGCTTTGAAGCGAAAGATCTGCTGACTCGAACACACTTCGGCCACCATGGCGTCATGGTAGAGGCGAACGGTCATCGACGGCAGACTCCAGTAGCTCACCGCTGGCAGAGTCTGCTCTATCGCCACCAGTGTAGTGTAGCGGGTTGATTCCGTTATCGTTAACCGATATTGCGCGCTTCCCACCTGATAGCTCACCTTCTCACCCGCTGCATCCGTTCGCGGCAACAGGCGGCGCAACTGGGCGAAATTGGTCTCGCACAGGCGCATCATCTCAGGGAAGTCAGGTGTATAACGCTTCATTTTGTCCACTCGTTTCGTAAATTGTGATAATGCAATTGCAGCCATTGCAAGGCGATGACAGAGGCTGCGTTGTCGATTTTCCCCTCTTCTACCCACTGGTAAGCCTGCTCCCGGCTCACCACATGCACCCGAATATCCTCATTTTCCTCGGCCAGGCCGTGAATGCCTTTTGCCGTCGATGCATCAACTTCGCCCACCAGGATCGATAACCGTTCGCTGGTGCCGCCAGGACTGGCCAGATAGCTTAATATTGGTTTCGTCCGCCCAACTTCAAGGCCGGCCTCCTCCAGCGCTTCCCGACGGGCGACATCTTCTACCGTCTCACCCGCCTCGATCATGCCGGCGACCATTTCCAGCAGCCAAGGGCTCTCGCTGGTATCATAGGCGGCGATACGGATTTGTTCGACCAGCACCACTTCGTCCCGCACCGGGTCAAAGGGTAGCAAGACGGCGGCATGCCCGCGCTCAAAAATTTCACGGGTGACTTCGCCGCTCATGCCGCCGTTAAACAGACGGTGGCGAAAACGGTATAAATCGAGCGAAAAAAAACCACGATACAGCGTTTCGCGTGCAATAATTTCTACATCATTTTTGGAGAAGGTAATTCCCTGGTGAATGGGTTTGCTCATTGTCATGTCCTGCTAATCCGAAATGAGGGATTTCCAGACCGTTTGGCTACCGTTTTACGGTCCGTATGTTAGATTGGTGCAAATTACCGCCGGATGGCACGTAACGCCAACTTTTTACGGCGGCAGAATCGATACAATCAGCGGAATTTTTCTTAGAATTAGACCAGCGCTAAATGCTTCACAACAAGGAATGCAAATGAAGAAATTGCTCCCCATTCTTATCGGCCTGAGCCTGACCGGGTTCAGCGCCATGAGCCAGGCGGAAAACCTGCTTCAGGTTTACCAGCAGGCGCGCATCAGCAACCCCGATCTGCGTAAATCGGCAGCCGATCGTGACGCCGCGTTCGAAAAGATCAACGAAGCGCGCAGTCCATTACTGCCTCAGCTCGGGCTGGGAGCGGATTATACCTATACCAGCGGCTTCCGTGATTATAAAGACCAGAATTCTAACGTCACCAGCGGCTCGCTGCAGTTAACGCAGGTTCTGTTTGATATGTCGAAATGGCGCGCCCTGACGCTGCAGGAAAAAACGGCAGGCATTCAGGATGTCACGTATCAGACCGATCAGCAAACGCTGATTCTGAATACCGCGACGGCCTACTTCAAAGTGCTGGCCGCCATCGACACGCTCTCTTATACCGAAGCGCAGAAACAGGCTATTTACCGCCAGTTGGATCAAACCACCCAGCGCTTTAACGTCGGTCTGGTGGCGATCACCGACGTGCAGAACGCCCGTTCACAATACGACGCCGTGCTGGCGAACGAAGTGACCGCGCGTAACGATCTCGACAACGCCGTGGAAGAGCTGCGCCAGGTTACCGGCAACTACTACCCGGAGCTGGCCTCCCTGAACGTAGACGGCTTCAAAACCAGCAAACCGCAGGCGGTGAACGCCCTGCTGAAGGAAGCGGAGAACCGCAACCTGTCGCTGCTGCAGGCGCGTCTGAGCCAGGATCTGGCCCGCGAGCAGATTCGCCAGGCGCAGGACGGCCATTTACCGACCCTGGATTTGAATGCCTCGTCGGGCGTTTCCAACAACCGCTACAGCGGCTCAAACAGCATCGCGCAAGATGCTGATATCGGTCAGAACAAAATCGGCCTGAGCTTCTCCATGCCGCTGTATCAGGGCGGGATGGTTAACTCGCAGGTTAAACAGGCGCAGTACAACTTCGTCGGCGCCAGCGAGCAGCTGGAAAGCGCTCACCGCAGCGTGGTCCAGACCGTGCGTTCTTCGTTTAACAACGTGAATGCCTCTATCAGCAGCATCAACGCCTACAAACAGGCGGTGGTCTCTGCGCAAAGCTCCCTGGATGCGATGGAAGCAGGCTACTCGGTGGGTACCCGTACTATCGTTGACGTCCTCGACGCCACCACCACGCTGTATAACGCCAAACAGCAGCTCTCGAATGCGCGCTACAACTACCTGATCAACGAGCTGAACATCAAGTCGGCGTTAGGTACGCTGAACGAGCAGGATCTGGTCGCCCTGAACAACACCCTGGGCAAACCGATCTCCACCTCCGCGGACAGCGTCGCGCCGGAAAATCCGCAGCAGGATGCCACTGCCGACGGTTACGGCAACACGACCGCGGCCGTGAAGCCGGCGTCTGCACGGACGACGACCCAAAGCAGCGGCAGCAATCCGTTCCGTCAGTAATTCTCATACTGTGACGCGCATCGCCTGTCCGCCGGACAGGCGATGCGTTAAACGTAAGGCAACGTAAAGATCCCCCGCTTAGCGCCCCTCTTCGCTTCATTTTCCACCACTCATCCTCTATCCTGAGCGTTAACACACGCCATACCACTGGGTCCTGGAAGACAAATATGAAACGGACAAAAAATATTAATCATTCGTCGTTCCGCAAAAGCTGGAGCGCACGCCACCTGACGCCGGTCGCCCTGGCCGTCACCGCGGTCTTTATGCTTGCCGGTTGTGAAAAAAGCGACGAAACGGTCTCGCTGTACCAGAACGCCGATGACTGCTCCGCCGCCAACCCGGGCAAAGCAGCCGAATGCACCACGGCCTACACCAACGCGGTGAAAGAGGCAGAGCGCACCGCGCCGAAATATGCCACCCGCGAAGACTGCGTCGCCGAGTTTGGCGAAGGCCAGTGCCAGCAAACGCCTGCCCAGGCGGGCGTCGCCCCGGAAAACCAGGCGCAGGCGCAAAGCAGCGGCAGCTTCTGGATGCCGCTGATGGCCGGCTACATGATGGGCCGCCTGATGGGCGGCGGCATGGCGCAACAGCAGCCGCTGTTCAGCTCCAAAAACCCGGCCAGCCCGGCCTACGGTCAGTACACTGACGCCAGCGGCAAGAGCTATGGCGCCGCCCAGCCGGGCCGCACCATGAACGTGCCGAAAACCGCGATGGCGCCGAAGCCAGCGACCACCACCACCGTCACCCGCGGGGGCTTCGGCGAGTCGGTGGCGAAGCAGTCGACCATGCAGCGTAGCGCCGCAGGCTCCACCTCCTCTTCTCGCTCAATGGGCGGCTAAGCAACATGGAAAGAGTCAGCATTACCGAGCGCCCGGACTGGCGCGAGAAAGCGACCGAATACGGCTTCAACTTCCACACCATGTACGGCGAGCCCTACTGGAGCGAAGAGGCTTATTACAAGCTGAGCCTCGCCCAGGTGGAAAAGCTGGAGGAGGTCACCGCCGAGCTGCATCAGATGTGTCTTCAGGTGGTGGAAAAAGTGATCGCCAGCGATGAGCTGATGGCCAAATTCCGCATCCCTAAACACACCTGGGGCTTTGTGCGCCAGTCGTGGAAAACCAACCAGCCGTCACTCTACTCACGTCTCGACCTGGCCTGGGATGGCGTCGGCGAGCCGAAGCTGCTGGAGAACAATGCCGACACGCCGACCTCGCTGTATGAAGCGGCCTTCTTCCAGTGGATCTGGCTGGAAGACCAGCTCAACGCCGGCAAGCTGCCGGCGGGCAGCGATCAGTTCAACAGCCTGCAGGAAAAGCTAATCGATCGCTTCGGTGAGCTGCGCGAGCAGTTTGGCTTCCAGCTGCTGCATATGGCCTGCTGCCGCGATACCGTTGAAGATCGCGGCACCGTGCAATATCTGCAGGACTGCGCCGCCGAGGCGGGGCTGGCGACGGAATTCCTCTACATCGAAGATATTGGTCTGGGTGAAAAAGGCCAGTTTACCGATCTCCAGGATCAGGTGATTGGCAACCTGTTCAAGCTCTATCCGTGGGAGTTTATGCTGCGGGAGATGTTTTCCACCAAGCTGGAAGACGCCGGCGTCCGCTGGCTGGAGCCGGCGTGGAAGAGCATCATCTCCAACAAAGCGCTGCTGCCGATGCTGTGGGAAATGTTCCCTAATCATCCGAATCTGCTGGCGGCTTACTTCAGCGAAGATGCCCATCCGGAGATGGAGAAGTACGTCATTAAGCCAATCTTCTCCCGCGAAGGCGCCAACGTGTCGATCGTTGAACAGGGCAAGGTGGTGGAGTCGGTGGAAGGTCCGTATGGGGAAGAAGGCACTATCGTGCAGGAATTTTACCCGCTGCCGAAGTTTGGTGACAGCTACACGCTGATTGGCAGCTGGCTCATCAACGATCAGCCCGCCGGGATCGGCATTCGTGAAGACCGGGCGCTGATTACCCAGGATCTGTCGCGTTTCTATCCGCACATTTTCGTCGAATAATGTCGCGCTCCGGCGACGATACCGCCGCCGGAGCTCAATTTTTATCAGGCGCCAACCACCACCGACAGCATACTCAGCGAACCCATCTCGATGCCATCGACCGGGGTCGAAATCGCCTCAACGCCATCCCATGCCCCCAGCACGTATAACAGCGGCAGGAAATGCTCCGCCGTTGGGTTGGAGAGCGAGCCCCCTTCGTGTGCCAGGTAGTTAACCAGCGGGTGCTGATCGTCCGGGCCCTGCCACTGCAGATTCGCCTTCACGTAGTTGTTGAAGGACTCCGCCCACGGATACGGCGTGTTCTCGCCATGCCAGCGGGCGGTACGCAGGTTGTGCACCACGTTGCCGCTGGCCACCAGCATAATCCCTTCATCACGCAGCGAGGCCAGCTTTCGCCCCATTTCGAGATGCCAGGCCGGCGGTTTGGTGCTGTCGATGCTCAGCTGAACCATCGGGATATCCGCCTGCGGATACATCTTGATCAGCACGCCCCACGAGCCATGGTCAAATCCCCAGGCTTCTTTATCGAGAGTGACCGGCACCGGCGAGAGCAGCTCCACCAGCCGTTGCGCCAGCGCCGGGGAGCCCGGCGCCGGGTAATGGGTGTCATACAGCGCCTGCGGGAAACCGCCAAAGTCGTGAATGGTCTTCGGGGCCTCCATCGCCGTCACGCCCGTACCGCGCGTGAACCAGTGCGCAGAGACCACCACGATCGCTTTCGGACGCGGCAGGGTTTCGCCCAGGTGAGCCCAGGCGCGGGTATAGCGGTTGTCTTCCAGCACGTTCATTGGGCTGCCATGGCCGAGAAACAACGCGGGCATTCGGGTACGGGACATGATGATATCCTTAGGGTGTCAATGTGATGTGCTCACATTACGCGCTTTTGCGCCAGGATAAACTCAGATAACCATGATGATGATCGTCAGAAAATTTGAATGTAATTCGCGGTAAAGGGAGCTGTCCCGTACGCGCATCCTCAGGCAATATACTCCTATGCACTTATTTTCGCAGGGAGAGAAGCGATGTCATCACCCTTAATATTGACGCTGTTAGCCGGTAGCGCAACCTTTATAGGCGCCATTTTCGGCGTGATTGGCCAGAAACCTTCTAACCGCCTGCTGGGCTTCTCCCTCGGCTTTGCCGCCGGGATCATGCTGTTGATTTCGTTGATGGAAATGCTGCCTGCCGCGCTGGCCGCCGAGGACATGTCGCCGCTGCTCGGCTACGGAATGTTTGTTTTCGGCCTGCTGGGCTACTTTGGTCTCGATCGCCTGCTGCCGCATGCCCACCCGCAGGATTTGATGACCCCCGCCGCGCCGCGCCCGCGCAATTTACGCCGCACCGCCATTCTGCTGACGTTGGGTATCAGCCTGCATAACTTTCCGGAAGGGATCGCCACCTATGTCACGGCCAGCAACAACCTCGAGCTTGGCATGGGTGTGGCGCTTGCCGTCGCCCTGCACAATATTCCTGAAGGACTGGCCGTTGCCGGGCCGGTATATGCCGCCACCGGATCGCGCAGTAAGGCGGTGCTCTGGGCCGGTCTTTCCGGCATGGCGGAGATTTTGGGCGGCGTGCTGGCGTGGCTGATTCTGGGTAGCCTGGTCTCGCCGATGGTCATGGGCGCAATCATGGCCGCCGTCGCCGGGATTATGGTGGCGCTGTCGGTCGATGAACTGATGCCGCTGGCGAAAGAGATCGATCCGCAAAGCAACCCGAGCTATGGCGTCCTGTGCGGGATGTCGGTGATGGGGCTGAGTCTGGTGGTGCTCCAGACGATGGGCATCGGTTAAGGCACAGAAACAAAACAGCCCACTAATAAGCGGGCTGTTTTCACTGGCGTTGTGAGCCGCTGATTAGCTGGCTTTACGCTCATGTTCGCGACGATAGGCCACCAGATCTTCAATCGTGACCACCGCCATATTGTGCTGCTGAGCGAACGCGATGCACTCCGGCGCGCGCGCCATGGTGCCATCGTCATTGGTCAGCTCGCACAGCACGCCTGCCGGTTTGAAGCCAGCGAGGGTCACGAGGTCAATAGTGGCTTCGGTGTGGCCGCCGCGGGTCAGTACGCCGCCCGGCTGCGCCCGCAGCGGGAAAACGTGGCCAGGACGGTTGAGATCGGAAGGTTTCGCTCCGTCGGCAATCGCCGCGCGGACGGTGGTCACGCGGTCAGCAGCGGAAACGCCGGTGGTCACGCCTTTCGCCGCTTCGATGGTGACGGTAAAGCCGGTGCCGTAGGCGCTGGTGTTGTTCTCCACCATCATCGGCAGATCCAGCTGTTTGCGGCGATCTTCGGTCAGGCACAGGCACACAATGCCGCTGCCGTGACGAATGGTCAGCGCCATCTGCTCTACGGTCATGGTTTCGGCGGCGAAGATCATATCGCCTTCGTTTTCACGGTCTTCATCGTCAAGCACCATCACGCCGCGGCCTTCGCGCAGGGCGTCCAAAGCGTGTTCCACACGTTCAAAAGCGGTACCAAAAGAAGAAAGGAGCGTCTGATTCATGGTAAAAAAACCTCATTAAAATTATGGTTACCAGAATCAGGGCAGTCTTAGGAGCGCCGGTTTAGCGGCAAAAGTCAACGCGAGCGGGCCTGGGCCCGACTGTGCCGTTACTCTCTCCCATCCGGACTTTAACCGTCGGCCCCGGAATTACACCGGATCTGCTGACCTTCCCGTAGTCACGGGAAGCGCTCGCGGGCTTTCAACGCCATGGTTGATTTACCGCCGGTGGGGAATTTCGCCCCGCCCTGAGAATAAGCGAGATAACTATAACGCTATTGACTATCCTCGGCAATGCATAAGCTTCAAACATTTCTGGTTTATAGGCGGCCTGGTTCGCACTACAATGATCAATCATCCGACCCGAGCAGGAAACCACCATGATTGACCCGAAAAAAATTGAACAAATCGCCCGCCAGGTCCATGAGTCGATGCCAAAAGGACTTCGCGATCTGGGTGAGGATGTTGAAAAGAAAATCCGCCAGGCGCTGCAGTCGCAGCTGACCCGTCTGGACCTGGTTAGCCGCGAAGAGTTTGACGTGCAGACTCAGGTTCTGCTGCGGACCCGCGAAAAACTGGCGCTGCTGGAACAGCGCCTGAATGACCTCGAAAACCGCCCGGCGACGACGCCTGGCAGCGAAGAGCAGCAGTAAAAAAACGGGCCCTCAGGGGCCCGTTTGCGTTGGCTTAGTGTGCGGCTTCCGCCGGGCTGTTGACCTGACGGCAGTACAGTTCATAGCGCTGGCAAAACCATTCACGATGTTCTTCATCCATATTGCCGACAATGGCCTGAAGATCAACTGGCTGGCCCTGGGCGTGCATTCTGGCGAAACTCCGTGCCAAAAAATCAAAATTCTTCATTGAATACATGTCGTTATGGTTCATGCGCATACTCCTTCAGCGGTGGATGTTCTGATCAGTCATATGCCTTTTACTCACTTCAGTATTTACGCTTACCTTAACGCCATTTGTACGAAAAATGCGCTTAATATGATTATTTATTGCGCCAAATCATTTTCCACATCATTAAATAAAAACGGCCCGCGATATCGCTATCGCAGGCCGTGATGCCGCACCGTTATGGCGGGGGAATAGCGAAACGGTTATTTTTCGCTATCTTTTTGTATTTTCTTAATAATGTTGGTGGTTGAGCAACCATCTTCAAAGTTGAGCACCAGCACTTCGCCACCGTTCGCCCAGACCTCTTCACTGCCGGCGATCTGCTCCGGTTTGTAGTCGCCGCCTTTCACCAGCAGATCCGGCAGGATCCCGGCAATCAGGCGCTGCGGTGTATCTTCTTCGAAGGAGACCACCCAGTCGACCGCCTCCAGCGCCCCCAGTACGATCATCCGCTGCTCCAGCGGGTTCACCGGGCGGGTTTCGCCTTTCAGTCGTTTGGTGGAGGCATCGCTGTTGACCGCCACGATCAGACGGTCGCCCAGTTTGCGCGCATTCGCCAGATAGGAGACATGGCCGGCGTGCAGAATGTCGAAGACGCCATTGGTCATGACCACTTTCTCGCCGCGCTTGCGCGCGGCCGCTACCGCCTGTTTGAGTTCCGCTTCGCTCATCACGCCGAAGCCGGTCTCAGCCCGGCCGCGAACCGCATTTTCCAGTTCGACCGGAGAAACGGTGGAGGTCCCCAGCTTACCAACCACCACGCCCGCCGCAGCGTTGGCGAAATAGCAGGCCTCTTCCAGGGTGTTGCCGGAGGCCAGGGTCGCCGCCAGCACGCCAATCACCGTGTCGCCGGCGCCGGTGACATCGTACACTTCCTGAGCCTGGGTCGGCATATGCAGCGGCGGACGCCCCGGCTGCAGCAGCGTCATCCCCTGCTCAGAGCGCGTCACCAGCAGCGCTGACAGTTCGAATTCGGCGATAAGCTTCATGCCGCGCTCAACGATCTCCGCTTCATCCTGGCACTTGCCCACCACCGCTTCAAACTCAGAGAGGTTCGGGGTGAGCAGCGTCGCGCCGCGATAGCGTTCGAAATCGGTGCCTTTCGGATCGATCAGCACCGGCACGCCTGCTTCACGGGCGAGCTTGATCATCGTCTGGACGCTGGTCAGCGCCCCTTTAGCGTAGTCCGAGAGAACCAGCGCGCCAATCGAGCCCAGCGCCTGCTGAATGCGCTCGTGCATCGGCTGCGGATCAACGCCGGAAAAGCCCTCTTCAAAGTCGAGGCGGATCAGCTGCTGGTTGCGCGACAGCACCCGCAGCTTGGTGATGGTCGGGTGTGTCGGGACGGAGACAAAGTCGCACTTCACATTGACGTTGGCCAGCGCCTGGCTCAGCGCGCGGGCGGCGTCATCAATCCCGGTCAATCCCACCAGGCGCGACGTCGCCCCCAGGGAGGCGATGTTCATCGCTACGTTTGCCGCGCCGCCAGGACGTTCTTCGATATTTTCCACCTTCACCACCGGCACCGGGGCTTCCGGGGAAATACGACTGGTGGGGCCGTACCAGTAGCGGTCCAGCATCACATCACCCACCACCAACACTCCTGCACGTTCAAACTCCGGCAGCGTTACTTTCATGACTCTCTCCTGCGAGACGCAAACTTTGCGCGCGATAATAGCACACCCGATTTTATAGTTAAGCCATCAGCCACTTCTGCCAGCTGGCGCTGACCTGCTCACGCTCCCGGCTGAATGCCTCTGGCGCCACGTGTCCCGGCAGCTCCTGCAGGGCCAGGTGATGGAGCGCATCACGCAAGGTGGTGTACGCGTGCGTTAAGGCTCGCGCTTCCTCCTCGTCCATGATGTCGTTCTGCGCCAGCAGCTCGAGAATACGCACGTTATCAGACCAGCGGGTCAACTTCGGCTTGTCGCTGGCATAGCGTAGGACCAGATACTGGGTAATAAATTCAATATCCGTGATCCCACCGGCATCGGCTTTGATATCAAAACGATCGGCATGTTTATTGCCGAGGTGGGCGCGCATCTTCTCACGCATCTCGCGAACTTCGGTCTGCAGGGTCGCGCCATCCCGCTCGGTGGTCAGGATATCGCGACGAATGGCGTCAAATCGCGCTTGCAGCGCCGGGTCGCCATAGACCACGCGAGCGCGCACCAGCGCCTGATGCTCCCATGTCCAGGCTTCGTTCTGCTGATAGTCGGCAAACGCGTCGGCGGTGGTGACCAGCATCCCCGCCGCGCCGGAAGGGCGCAGCCGGGCGTCAACTTCGTAGAGAATACCGGACGAGGTGCGGGTGCTGAACAGATGCATGATCCGCTGAGCCAGCCGCAGGTAGAACTGACGGCCGTCGATCTCCCGCTCGCCGTCGGTCATCACCTCCGCCGGGCAGTCATGGAGGAACACCAGGTCGAGATCGGAACTGTAGCCCAGCTCCCAGCCGCCGAGCTTGCCGTAGCCGACGACGGCGAAGCCGCGCCCCTGGCGATCGTGCAGGTGGGTCGGCTGGCCGTAGCGGGCCACCATCTGTCCCCATGCCTGCTGCACCACCGCGTCGAGGATCGCTTCGGCAAGCCAGGTTAAGTGATCGCTGACCTTCATCACCGGCAGCGTGCCGGCGATATCCGCCGCGGCGATATGCAGCTGCTGCGCCTGCTTGAACTGGCGCAATGCCTCCAGCTGCTGCTCTTCATCCTCTTCCGGCACGCGCAGCAGATACTGGCGCAGCTCGTCGCGATAGGCATCGGTCGCCGTCGGCTGATAGAGGGTGTTGGGATCCAGCAGTTCATCAAGCAGCAGCGGGTGGCGCGCCAGCTGGCTGGCGACCATCGGCGACGCCGCGCAGAGCGTAATCAGGTGCTTCAGCGCGCCGGGGAATTCGCTCAGTAGCTCAAGATAGGTGGTGCGAGTGACGATCCCGGTCAACAGCGGCGTGATCCGCGCCAGAGGCAGAGGCGCATCGGCGCGCGAGCAGATTTCGCTCAGCAGATGCGGCATCAGTTGATCCAGCACCTGGCGGCCTCGCGGGCCGATGGTGCGCCGATCCAGCTCTTTACGGAAATCAGCAATCAGCGCCAGCACGCTGCGGCGGTCGGCGTCGTTTAAATGCGCCAGCGCCGGGCTGGCGTCATCTTCTTCCAGCGCATCCTGCCACAGTTCGCGCCAGTACTCCGCCAGCTGCTCATCCGGCGACTGGGCCTCATCATCGCCGATCAGCTCATTAAACACCCGCCGCACGCTGGCCATATGGCTCGCCAGCTGCGCGCTCAGCGTCTCCCAGTCGTCGGTATGCATCCCCCACGCCAGCCTGGCGCGGTTCAGTTCATCCTGCGGCAGAGTCTGAGTCTGCTCATCGTTGATGCTCTGCAGCAGATTTTCCAGCCGGCGCAGGAACAGATAGGCCGCGCGCAGCAGCGTCGCGTCGCCTTCCGGCAGCAGATGCAGCTCATCAATCGCCGCCAGCGTCGGCAGCAGCGCCCGCTGCTGCAGCGCAGGTTCGCGACCGCCGCGGATCAGCTGAAAGACCTGCACGATAAACTCAATTTCACGGATCCCGCCGGCGCCGAGCTTGATGTTGTCTTTCAGCCCGCGACGCCGCACTTCGCGAGCGATCATGCCTTTCATGTTACGCAGCGACTGGATCACGCTGAAGTCGATATAGCGGCGGAAGACGAAGGGGCGAAGCATCGCGCGCAGCTCGCTGGCGTAGGCGTCGTCGTTATCGCCCATGATCCGCGCTTTCACCATCGCGTAGCGTTCCCAGTCCCGGCCCTGCTCCTGGTAATAATCCTCCAGCGCCGCAAAGCTGAGCACCAGCGGCCCGCTGTCGCCAAACGGCCGCAGGCGCATGTCCACCCGATAAACAAAGCCGTCCTGCGTCGGCTGGTCGAGCGCCTTGATAAGCCGCTGCCCCAGGCGGGTAAAGAACTGGGCGTTATCCAGCTCGCGGCGGCCGCCGCGGGTGGCGCCATGCTCGGGCCAGGCAAAAATCAGATCGATATCGGAAGAGAAGTTCAGCTCTCCGCCGCCCAGCTTTCCCATCCCGAGGATCAGCAGCGGCTGCGGCTGGCCCTCGGCATTGCAGGGCGTTCCCCACTCTTTACAGCAGGCGGCGTACAGCCAGTCGCGGGCGGCGACAATCAGGGTCTCCGCCAGGACGCTCAACTGCTGCAGCGTCTCTTCTTCGCTTACCAGCGACAGCGCCTGCGCCCAGGCGATGCGGACCATCATATGACGGCGGAAAAGACGCAGCTCTCGCATCAACCCCGCTTCGTCAGCCACCGCCTGCAGGCGTTCCTGCAGCCAGGTCTCATAATGCCGCCACTCTTCCGCCTCCGGTGAAGACTGGGCAAGCTCGTTCAGCCAGCCAGGCTGGGCGATCACACTCTGTTCGACAAAATCACTGAACGCCATCACCGACCTGGCCTGCGGGCTCAGTTCGGCGACGGGGAAATACGCTGGCAGGCGGTCAGCGACCGTCTGCCAGTGCTGCTGTAACTGCGAAGAAAGCGGCATCATAGGGGCTCCCTGGCCTGTAATTATCGTTTTCCACTATGCAGCCAGAACGGCTCGGCAGCCAGCGCCTGGCGACGGAAATATTCAAAGACGCTGCGGTCGTCATGCTCTATCGCACGCTGTAGTTCCTGCCAGTTCTCCAGCCACGGCGCGACGGCGTCGCCATAGGCGCCCGCCAGCAACTGGACGCTGTCGATGTCGCGCGCCAGCTTCGGCAGCTGGTCGGCGGCATCCTCCACCGCCAGGTGCTGCACGGCGCCGCGCAGCTCAGCCGCCGCCCGGGAAAGGTGAATATCGGCAAACCGTTTGAACGATCCGGCTATTTTTTTCTCTCCCGCCTCGTTGAGGAACGGACGCCAGCCGCGCTGGACCAGCCATTCGGTCAGCGCCAGTTTGGCGGCGACGACCTCGGTGCGGAATAACGTCTCATCGGCGGTGTCCGCGGCCAGCAGCGCCGCTTCGGCGTCGTTCAGCAACGCGCGGAGGTGGGTGGTCGCCTTCCGCGGCACGATGCCGCCGAACAGCACCAGCGCATGGCGCACGCGGGCTATCGCCAGCAGGATTTCCGCTTTGGCTTTCGCGTTGCCGCGCAGCCAGACCTCATCGTGATACAGCCAGTGCGCCAGGGCGCTCTCCAGCGCCGCCTCCAGCCCCTGCTCCACGCTGGCCTTCGCCGCCACCGGCAGCACCGCCAGCCGGGTTACCGGGCGCTCGTCGTTGCCTTGCGCCAGATGATACCCGCGCGCGGCTTTGCTCAGGCTCCCCTGACGCAGGACGCCGCTCTCCAGCAAACGCTGCGCGAGACGCAGCAGATCGGCGGTCTCCCCGGCGAGCAGCTCCAGCTCCAGCTCGCAGATCGGCTCCTGATGCTCGCCCGCCTTCACTTCGCCGCGATCGAGGGCAATCTCAATTTCACTCTTTCCTTCCTGGATCACCCAGCGTTCACGGGCAAAGTCGGTGCTGAACAGCGGTTGCACATGCTCCGCCAGCGCGGCTGGAAGTTCCCCTTGCGGCCAGACCTCCGCCGGCAGGCGCTCAAGCGCCAGCTCCGGTTTATCCAGTGGAATATTGTATTCCGGTCGCTGGTGCAGGCCGCCCACCACCCGACCGGCGATTTTCAGCGTCATCTCATAACGCCCCTGGTCGCCGCGAATGCGCAGCCCCATGTCGTGACGACGCAGCCAGTTATCGGCGGTTTCATAGTAAATGTTCAGCAACTGGCCCGCGGGCGTATGTTTCGCCTCGAGCGCATTGAGCTGCTCGCGCAGCGTCTCTACCCCATCCTGAGCGACGATAAACTTAAGTTCGATTTCTTGAGCCATGACTGAATTCTTCCGCTTCTGTGCTGCGCCGACAAATTGCGGCGAACTTACGACGATATTTTTTGTCAGTAGATAGTATTTTGCGGCGAATCGCCATGCAACGCGCTTTTTGCCGGGCCACCTCCTGGATGATTCCGATTGTGGTGGAAAACTTTGCGTCGCTCTGGCGATGCCTCTACTATCGTTCCACTTTTTATGACCAAACGATGACCTGATGCCAAAATTACGCCTGATTACTTTTACTTTGCTCGCGCTTAGCGCCGCCACGGCGGTTCACGCAGAAGAAAAGCGCTACGTTTCCGATGAGCTGAACACCTGGGTTCGCAGCGGCCCGGGCGATAATTATCGTCTGGTCGGCACCATCAACGCCGGGGAAGAAGTGTCGGTGCTGCAAACCAACGACAGCACCAGTTACGCGCAGATCCGCGACGCGAATGGGCGTACCGCCTGGATCCCGCTGAAAGAGCTGAGCAACGAGCCCAGCCTGCGCACCCGCGTCCCGGATCTGGAAAACCAGGTCAAAACGCTGACCGATAAGCTGAATAATATCGACGCCACCTGGAACCAGCGCACGGCGGATATGCAGAAGAAAGTCGCCGGCAGCGACAGCGTGATCAACGCGTTGAAAGACGAGAACCAAAAGTTGAAAAACGAGCTGGTTGTCGCGCAGAAGAAGGTGAATGCGGCGAATCTGCAGCTTGATGATAAACAGCGCACCATTATCATGCAGTGGTTTATGTACGGCGGCGGCGTGCTGGGCGTCGGTTTGCTGCTGGGTCTGGTGCTGCCGCATCTGGTGCCAAGCCGCAAACGTAAAGACCGGTGGATGAACTAATTCGTCTTCTCTGCCAGACTTACGTATCATCTTGCGAAAAACAGATACGGGAGAATCAGGCGTGAAGAGTTATCTGGTCGGTGGTGCGGTGCGCGACGCGCTGTTAGGACTGCCGGTCAAAGACCGAGACTGGGTGGTGGTGGGCGCCACCCCGCAACAGATGCTTGACGCGGGCTATCAGCAGGTAGGCCGCGACTTTCCCGTGTTCCTTCATCCGCAAAGCCGGGAAGAGTATGCCCTGGCCCGCACCGAGCGCAAATCCGGCGCAGGATATACCGGTTTTACCTGCTATGCCGCCCCGGACGTCACTCTTGAAGCGGATCTGCTGCGCCGCGACCTGACGGTCAACGCCCTCGCCCAGGATGCCGACGGCACGATTATCGACCCCTACGGCGGACAAAACGATCTCCGCCAGCGCCTGCTGCGCCATGTCTCTCCCGCCTTTAGCGAAGACCCGCTGCGCGTGCTGCGCGTGGCGCGCTTTGCCGCCCGCTATGCCCATCTCGGTTTTCGCATCGCCGAAGAGACCCAGACCCTGATGGCCGCCATGGTTGAGGCCGGCGAACTGGCCCATTTAACGCCGGAGCGGGTGTGGAAAGAGACGGAAAGCGCGTTGACCACCCGCAACCCGCAGGTCTTTTTCCAGACGCTGCGCGACTGCCAGGCCCTCAAGGTGCTGTTCCCGGAGATTGACGCCCTGTACGGCGTGCCGGCCCCGGCCAAATGGCACCCGGAAATCGATACCGGCCTGCACACCCTGATGACCGTCACGATGGCCGCGATGCTATCGCCGGACGTCGAGGTGCGCTTCGCCACCCTGTGCCATGACCTCGGCAAAGGGCTGACGCCGAAAGCGCTCTGGCCGCGTCACCACGGCCATGGCCCGGCGGGAGTCAAGCTGGTGGAGCAGCTCTGCGCGCGTCTGCGGGTGCCGAACGATATCCGCGATCTCGCGAAACTGGTGGCGGAGTACCATGATCTGATCCACACCCTGCCGATCCTGCAGCCAAAAACCCTCGTTAAACTCTTCGACAACATTGACGCCTGGCGTAAACCGCAGCGCGTGCAACAGATCGCCCTCACCAGCGAAGCCGACGTCCGCGGGCGCACCGGCTTTGAGGCCAGCGATTATCCGCAGGGGCGCCTGCTGCTGGAAGCCTGGGAAGTGGCGCAGTCGGTCTCCACCAAAGAGGTGGTAGCGGCGGGCTTTAAAGGGGCGGAAATTCGCGAGGAGCTGACGCGGCGGAGAATTGCGGCGGTGGCGCAGTGGAAGGAACAGCGTTGCCCCCAGCCGCAAGGCTGAGGGCGCAGGCCTTAGAAAAAGACCACGTAAACCGCTGCCGCGACGATAAAGCGGTAGATAGCGAACGGAATGAACGAGATCCGTTTGATCAGTTGCAGGAAGGTTTTAATCGCAATCAGCGCCACGATAAACGCCATCACGAAGCCGACGGCAAACATCGGAACATCGCCCATGTTGAGGAAGCCGATGCTCTTGTAGACGTCCAGCACCGTGGCGCCCATCATCATCGGTACCGCCAGCAGGAATGAGAACTCCGACGCCGCGTAGCGGCTGACGCCCATCAGCATGCCGCCGGAGATGGTCGCCCCTGAGCGGGAGAAACCCGGCCACAGCGCCAGGCACTGGAAGCAGCCGATAACGAATGCCTGACGATAGGTCATATCGTCAATCCCGACCGCGCGCGGCTGTTTCGGCTTCAGCACTTCCGCCGCAATTAACAGCACACCGCCGACAATCAGGGCGTACATCACATTTACCGGGTTAAACAAGGACTTAATGGTGTCGTGGAAAATAAGCCCCATCACCACCGCGGGGATCATACCGAGAAGGATATGGATAAGCGATAAGCGACCGCTGCCCTTGCCTTCATGCGCCGGCGGCTTGCCGAAATGGATGCCGATCAGGCCGAACAGGCGACGCCAGAACATCACCACCACGGCGAGTATCGAGCCTAGCTGAATAACCACTTCAAAGGTATTTGCCGTATCACCTTCAAACCCCAGCAGGTGACCAACAATAATCATATGACCGGTACTGGAAACAGGTAAAAATTCTGTTAACCCCTCAACCACACCCAATATTGCCGCCACCAGCAGCGAGTGTATATCGCTCATCCAATTAAACCCTTTAAAAAAGTAAAATGAAAAAAACCAGGAACACGGTATCGTTCAACAGGCATAACCCGGCTGCCAGAGGGCGCGCAATCCGCAGCGTACACGGCGTACACAAGGATTCACCTGCCGTTCTGGTAGGAGATCGCCAGTAAAATTGCCTGATGACCGGATGCTATGACCGGTATAAACGCAATTTGTTTAACAAGTATGACCTGAAAAGTTTTGTTTCAGATTAAGGCCACGTTCAATAATCACCCCGACGTTTGCCGCGCGAGCCACGGCGCCAGGTTTGCTGACTTTAATGCGCACCCATGGCGACTGGAATGTCTCCAGCAGCAGGTCGGCCACCTCTTCCGCCACCCGCTCCACTAACGCGAATTTTCCCCCCTCAACATGCGCGATGACGCGCTCGCTAATATCAGCATAGCTAAGGCAATCGCTGACATCATCGCTGGCGGCCGCCTTGCGGTTATCCCATGCAATTTCGATATCGAACACCAGCTTCTGTTCAATGGTTTGTTCCCAGTCATAAACACCAATGGTGGTGATTACCGAAAGTTGCTCTATAAATACAATATCCATCACGCCCTGCCTGCTTTTTAGCTAAACCGGATACCACTTCCGGCGAATTATGCGTATTATCCACAGATGCAGAGAATACAACGACATTTTCAAAACGGAACAGCGTTATGAGTGCAATCGCGCCTGGACTGGTACTCCTCGCCTACCTCTGCGGCTCCATTTCCAGCGCCATTCTGGTATGTCGCCTTGCTGGCCTGCCCGACCCACGCGACAGCGGCTCAGGCAACCCCGGGGCCACTAACGTACTACGAATCGGCGGAAAAGGGGCGGCCGTAGCGGTACTTATTTTTGATGTGCTGAAGGGCATGCTGCCGGTATGGGGCGCCTGGGCGCTGGGCCTGACGCCGTTCTGGCTGGGTTTAGTGGCGATTGCCGCCTGCGTGGGCCACATCTGGCCAGTCTTCTTTCATTTCCGCGGCGGTAAAGGCGTCGCCACGGCCTTCGGCGCTATCGCCCCCATCGGCCTCGACCTGACCGGCGTGATGGCCGGGACCTGGCTGCTGACCATCCTGCTCAGCGGTTACTCTTCCCTTGGCGCTATCGTCAGCGCGCTGATCGCTCCGTTCTACGTCTGGTGGTTCAAACCGCAGTACACCTTCCCGGTGTCGATGCTCTCCTGCCTGATCCTGCTGCGCCATCACGACAACATTCAGCGTCTGTGGCGCCGCCAGGAGAGCAAAATCTGGACGCGGGTGAAGAAGAAAAAAACGCCAGAAGAGAAGTAATCTCCCCTCCCGGCCACGCCAGCCGGCGGGATCCCCGATTCTATTTAGCGGTCTCACCCGCTCTTTCGCCTTACGTCATCATGATTGGCGATCATCGCCACATCCCCCTTTTGTAACAATGCGTTAGCGGCGACCCACAGCAAAAATCGCGCCAGCGACCGGCGGCGCGGCGTGACCCGCGCTGACGCCTTTTCCGCCGCGGCCAGGCAACGGTTCAGGATATTGACGGCAATGATTATCCGGGTGAATAATCCGGAGCGGTTATGCCGCTTTCCCCTCGCGCCCGATGCGACGCTCCGGGTAACAAATGACATAAGCGTTTCGTATGACCGGGATAATCTCCCGCCGATCAATACTCATTGCTGCTGTTTTATCTTGATTTTGCAGGGGCGCAACATTGCACGGCACCGTGTTACCACCACTCAAAAAAGGCTGGCAGGCCACGCTGGATCTGCGCTTTCAGCAGGCCGGCGGCAAGACCGTTCTCGCCAGCGCCCAACACGTCGGCCCGCTGACCGTCCAGCGCCCGTTTTACCCGGAAGAAGAGACCTGTCATCTCTATCTGCTTCATCCCCCCGGCGGCATCGTCGGCGGTGATGAGCTGACGATTAGCGCCCACCTTGATCCCGGCTGCCATACCCTGATAACCATGCCTGGCGCCAGCAAGTTTTACCGCAGCAGCGGCGCGCAAGCGCTTTTGCGCCAGCAGTTGACCCTCGCCCCGCAGGCGACCCTGGAGTGGCTCCCGCAGGATGCCATCTTCTTTCCCGGGGCGAACGCCCGGCTGTCCACCACCTTTCACCTTTGTGCCTCCAGCACGCTGCTGGCCTGGGATCTGCTCTGCCTTGGCCGCCCGGTGATTGGCGAAACCTTCAGCCACGGCACCCTCAGCAACCGGCTGGAGGTATGGGTGGACGATGAGCCGCTGCTGGTCGAGCGCCTGCACCTGCAGGAGGGAGAGCTGTCCAGCGTCGCCGGACGCCCCTGGGTCGGCACGCTGCTGTGCTATCCGGCAACCGATGCCCTGCTCGACGGGGTGCGCGACGCGCTGGCGCCGCTCGGCCTCTACGCCGGCGCCAGCCTGACCGACCGCCTGCTGACGGTGCGCTTCCTCAGTGACGATAATCTGGTTTGCCAGCAGGTGATGCGCGACGTCTGGCAGTTTCTGCGCCCTCATCTCACCGGCAAATCCCCCGTACTTCCCCGAATCTGGCTGACTTAAGAGAACGTTATGGAACTGACCCCCCGAGAAAAAGACAAGCTGTTGCTGTTTACCGCCGCGCTGGTGGCGGAACGCCGCCTGGCCCGCGGACTGAAGCTCAACTATCCGGAGTCCGTGGCCCTGATCAGCGCCTTTATTATGGAAGGCGCCCGCGACGGCAAAAGCGTGGCCTCGCTGATGGAGGAAGGCCGTCACGTCCTGACCCGCGAGCAGGTGATGGAGGGCGTCCCGGAAATGATCCCGGATATCCAGGTCGAAGCCACCTTCCCGGACGGCTCGAAGCTGGTCACCGTTCACAACCCGATTATCTGAGGTAGCGCCATGATCCCCGGTGAATATCACGTTAAGCCCGGCCAGATAGCCCTCAACACCGGCCGGGCGACCTGTCGCGTGGTCGTTGAAAACCACGGCGATCGGCCGATTCAGGTCGGTTCGCACTACCATTTCGCCGAGGTCAACCCGGCGCTGAAGTTCAACCGTCAGCAGGCCACCGGCTATCGCCTGAATATCCCGGCCGGCACGGCGGTACGCTTTGAACCTGGCCAGAAACGCGAGGTTGAGCTGGTGGCCTTCGCCGGTCACCGCGCCGTTTTCGGCTTCCGCGGCGAGGTCATGGGCCCTCTGGAGGCAAACGATGAGTAATATTTCACGCCAGGCCTATGCCGACATGTTCGGCCCCACCATTGGCGACAAGGTGCGCCTGGCCGATACCGAGCTGTGGATAGAGGTGGAGGACGATTTGACCACCTACGGGGAAGAGGTCAAATTCGGCGGCGGCAAAGTGATCCGCGACGGGATGGGTCAGGGACAGATGCTGGCCGCCGACTGTGTCGACCTGGTGCTCACCAATGCGCTGATCGTCGATCACTGGGGGATCGTTAAGGCCGATATCGGTGTGAAGGACGGTCGGATCTTCGCCATCGGCAAAGCCGGCAACCCCGACATTCAGCCCAACGTCACCATCCCCATCGGCGCCGCGACGGAAGTCATTGCCGCCGAAGGAAAAATCGTCACCGCCGGCGGGATCGATACCCATATTCACTGGATCTGTCCGCAGCAGGCGGAAGAGGCGCTGGTCTCCGGCGTGACCACCATGGTCGGCGGCGGCACCGGCCCGGCGGCGGGTACCCATGCCACCACCTGCACCCCGGGGCCATGGTATATCTCACGCATGCTGCAGGCGGCCGACAGCCTGCCGGTCAATATCGGCCTGCTGGGCAAGGGCAACGTTTCTCAGCCGGACGCTCTGCGCGAGCAGGTGGCGGCGGGCGTTATTGGCCTGAAGATCCATGAGGACTGGGGCGCCACCCCGGCGGCGATCGACTGCGCGTTAACCGTCGCCGATGAGATGGATATTCAGGTCGCGCTGCACAGCGACACGCTCAATGAGTCCGGTTTTGTGGAAGATACCCTCGCCGCCATCGGCGGGCGCACCATTCACACCTTCCATACCGAAGGGGCCGGCGGCGGCCATGCGCCGGATATCATCACCGCCTGCGCCCACCCGAACATTTTGCCGTCCTCCACCAACCCAACGCTGCCCTACACCCTTAACACCATCGATGAACATCTCGATATGCTGATGGTCTGCCACCATCTGGACCCGGACATCGCCGAGGACGTGGCCTTTGCCGAGTCGCGCATTCGCCGGGAAACCATCGCTGCGGAAGACGTGCTGCACGACCTTGGCGCCTTCTCGCTCACCTCCTCGGATTCGCAGGCCATGGGCCGCGTCGGGGAAGTGGTTCTCCGCACCTGGCAGGTGGCGCACCGCATGAAGGTGCAGCGCGGAGCGCTGGCGGAGGAGACCGGGGATAACGACAACTTTCGCGTGAAGCGCTACATCGCCAAATACACCATCAACCCGGCGCTGACCCACGGCATCGCACACGAAGTCGGCTCCATTGAGGTGGGTAAGCTGGCGGACCTTGTGGTCTGGTCGCCTGCCTTCTTCGGCGTGAAACCGGCCACCGTGATCAAAGGCGGCATGATCGCCATCGCGCCGATGGGCGATATCAATGCCTCTATTCCAACCCCGCAGCCGGTGCACTACCGTCCGATGTTTGGCGCGCTGGGCAGCGCCCGCCATCACTGCCGCCTCACCTTCCTGTCGCAGGCGGCGGCGGACAACGGCGTAGCCGAGCGGCTGAACCTGCGCAGCGCGATCGCCGTGGTGAAAGGCTGCCGTACGGTGCAGAAAGCCGACATGGTGCACAACAGCCTGCAGCCTAACATCACCGTCGACGCGCAGACTTATGAGGTGCGGGTGGATGGCGAACTCATCACCAGCGAGCCGGCAGAGGTTCTGCCGATGGCGCAACGTTATTTTCTGTTTTAAGGAGAGCGGATGCTTTATTTAACTCAACGTCTGGAGACCCCCGCCGCCGCGACCGCCAGCGTTACGCTGCCGATTGATGTTCGCGTCAAAAGCCGGGTAAAAGTCACCCTCAACGATGGCCGGGAAGCTGGCCTGCTGCTGCCCCGCGGGCTGCTGCTGCGCGGCGGCGATGTGCTCAGCAACGAAGACGGCACCGAATTTGTGCAGGTGATTGCCGCTGATGAAGGAGTGTCGGTGGTGCGCTGCGACGATCCGTTTATGCTGGCGAAGGCCTGCTACCACCTCGGCAATCGTCACGTACCGCTGCAGATTATGCCGGGCGAGCTGCGCTACCATCACGATCACGTGCTGGACGATATGCTGCGCCAGTTCGGCCTGACGGTGACCTTTGGCCAGCTGCCGTTCGAGCCGGAAGCCGGCGCTTACGCCAGCGAAAGCCACGGTCATCATCATGCTCATCATGACCACCACGCTCACAGCCACTAGCATGTCGACAGCGGAACAACGTCTGCGGCTGATGCAGCTGGCCAGCAGCAACCTGCCGGTAGGGGGTTACAGCTGGTCCCAGGGGCTGGAGTGGGCTGTGGAAGCCGGATGGGTGCCGGACGTCGCGGCCTTCGAGCACTGGCAGCGACGGCAGATGACGGAAGGCTTTTTTACCGTCGACCTGCCGCTGTTCGCCCGCCTGTACCGCGCCTGCGAACAAGGCGATATCGCCGCGGCCCGGCGCTGGACGGCTTATCTGCTGGCCTGCCGGGAGACCCGTGAACTGCGGGAGGAAGAGCGCAACCGCGGCGCGGCGTTTGCCCGCCTGCTTGGCGACTGGCAGCCGGACTGTCCACCGCCGTGGCGCACGCTGTGCCAGCAAAGCCAGCTCGCCGGGATGGCCTGGCTCGGCGTGCGCTGGCGCATCTCGCTGCCCGAGATGGCCCTAAGCCTGGGCTACAGCTGGATTGAGAGCGCCGTGATGGCCGGCGTTAAGCTGGTGCCCTTCGGCCAGCAGGCCGCTCAACAGCTGATTTTACGTCTTTGCGACCACTACGCGGCGGCGATGCCCCGCGCGCTGGCCGCGCCGGACGGCGATATCGGATCGGCCACGCCGCTCGCCGCCATCGCCTCTGCCCGGCATGAAACCCAATACTCCCGATTATTCCGTTCCTAGGAGAAGCCATGAATTCTTATAAACACCCGCTGCGCGTCGGCGTTGGCGGCCCGGTCGGCTCCGGTAAAACCGCCCTGCTGGAAGCGCTGTGCAAAGCGATGCGCGATACCTGGCAGCTGGCGGTGGTCACCAACGACATCTACACCAAAGAAGATCAGCGCATCCTCACTGAAGCGGGCGCGCTGGCGCCTGAACGCATTGTCGGGGTGGAAACCGGCGGCTGCCCGCACACGGCGATCCGTGAAGATGCCTCGATGAACCTCGCCGCGGTGGAAGCGCTGAGTGAAAAGTTCGGTAACCTCGACCTTATCTTCGTGGAAAGCGGCGGCGATAACCTGAGCGCCACCTTCAGCCCGGAGCTGGCGGATCTGACCATCTATGTTATCGACGTGGCCGAAGGGGAGAAGATCCCGCGCAAAGGCGGGCCGGGGATCACCAAATCCGATTTTCTGGTGATCAATAAAACCGACCTTGCCCCCTATGTGGGCGCTTCACTGGAGGTGATGGCGAGCGATACCCAGCGTATGCGCGGCGATCGCCCATGGACCTTCACCAACCTGAAGCGTGGCGACGGCCTGAGCACCATTATTGCCTTCCTCGAAGACAAAGGCATGCTCGGCAAATAGGCCTTTTGCACCAGCCGGGCGCAAGCGCGTCCGGATGGTGCAGCTCATGCCCTCTCTTCTGTCACCCTGCACCACCCTCCCCGCCACGCCTGCCCTGCAATATGGCATAAGGTTTGCTAATTCAAGTCATGCCTAACCATTAAGGAATGACTATGTCATCACTGGATCTCAACCCTGAATTACCCGCGACCGCGCGGACTTCCGGCTCCCGGGAAACCTTAGAAGATTACACCTTACGTTACGCCCCGCTGAGCTTCCGCCGCTGGGGACCGGGCGTCGTCGCGGTCACGGCGCTGGGCGGCATCGCCTATCTGGCGGACTTTTCCATCGGCGCCAGCATCGGTATGGCCTGGGGCACCAGCAACGCCATCTATTCGATCCTGGTGGCGGCGCTGGTGATCTTCCTCACCGGCATTCCGTTGGCGATCACCGCCGCGCGCTACAACATTGACCTTGACCTGATCACCCGCAGCGCCGGCTTCGGCTATTTCGGCTCGGTGATCACCAGCATTATTTTTGCCGGCTTCACCTTTATCTTCTTCGCCCTCGAAGGCTCGATCATGGCCCAGGGGCTGCTGGTGGGCCTCGGGATCCCACTGTGGATGGGGTATCTGATCGCCACCCTGATGGTGCTCCCGCTGGTGGTCTATGGCATGAAAGCCCTGACCCGCCTGCAGGTGTGGACCACTCCGCTGTGGCTGGTGCTGATGGTGGTGCCGGTGGTGTGGCTGATTGTCAAAGATCCGCAGCTGGTGGACGGCTTCCTGCATTTCGCCGGTAAAAACAGCGCGTCGACGGTGGATATCACCGCCATCATGCTCGGCGCCGGGGTATGCCTGTCGCTGATCATGCAGATTGGCGAGCAAATTGATTACCTGCGCTTTATGCCGCCTAAAACCGCTGAGAACCGTAAAGCCTGGTGGCTGGCGGTCTTTTCCGCCGGCCCGGGCTGGGTGGTGCTAGGCGCGATCAAACAGATTATCGGCGCTTTCCTCGGCTTCTATCTGTTGACCCGTTTCCCGGCGGTACACAATACCGAACCGGTGCAGCAGTTCGTCAGCGTCTTCGATAACCTGGTGCCCGGCTGGCTGGCTCTGACGCTGGCGGTGGTGCTGGTGGTGATCTCGCAGATCAAAATTAACGTCACCAATGCCTATTCCGGCTCGCTGGCGTGGACCAGCGCCTGGACCCGCACCACCAAACGCTATCCGGGGCGGATTATTTTTGTGGTGGTCAACCTGGCGATTGCCCTGGCGCTGATGGAAGGCGATATGTTCAGCGCCCTGTCGTGGATCCTCGGCTTTTACTCCAACTTCGCCATCGCCTGGGTCGTGGTGGTGGCGACCGACATCACCTTTAATAAAGGCTTGCTCAAGCTGGCGCCGGCGCAGCCGGAGTATCGTCGCGGCATGATCTACAACGTGAACCCGGTGGGCGTAGTCTCCTTTGGCCTGGCCGCCGGGCTGTCGATCTGCGCCTTCTTCGGCCTGCTGGGGGCGACGCTGGCGCCCTTCTCGCCGCTGATTGCGCTGGTCGTCGCCTTTGTCATGACCCCGCTGATGGGGATCCTCACCCGCGGGCGCTACTACATTAAGCAGAGAGATGACGGGATCGCCGAACCGCGCTATGACGCGGCGGGGAACGCCTCGACCACCGTATATCAATGCGTTAGCTGTGAGGAAGAGTACGAGCGCCCGGACGTGATGCACTCGCATAAGCATCAGGGCGCCATCTGCTCGCTGTGTAAAAGTATGGAGTAGTCAGGAAGGCAGGCCGACGTGACGTCGGCCTGTGTCAGGACGCTTTAGGCGGCAGGCAGCTCGGCCAGCGGCCAGCGCGGGCGGACCGTCACGCCGAGCTCGGCTTTGGCGCCGGTTTGCAGACGCACCATGCCGGCGTAGGCGATCATCGCGCCGTTATCGGTACAGAACTCAGGGCGGGCGTAGAACACCTCGCCGCCGCGTTTTTGCATCATCTCCGCCAGCTTCGCCCGCAGGGTGCGGTTGGCGCTCACGCCTCCCGCCATCACCAGACGCTTAAAGCCGGTTTGCTCCAGCGCGCGGCGACATTTAATCATTAGCGTATCGACGACCGCATCCTCAAACGCGCGGGCGATGTCGGCGCGGGTTTGCTCATCGTCGCCGTTGCTGCGAATGGTATTGGCGGCGAAGGTTTTCAGACCGGAGAAGCTGAAGTCCAGCCCCGGACGGTCGGTCATCGGACGCGGGAAGACGAAGCGGCCTTCAGTACCCTGGGACGCCATTTTCGACAGCATCGGCCCGCCGGGATAATCCAGCCCCAGCAGTTTCGCGGTTTTATCAAAGGCTTCGCCCGCCGCATCGTCAATCGACTCGCCCAGCAGCTCGTACTGGCCGATGCCGGTGACGCTGATCAGCTGAGTATGACCGCCGGAGACCAGCAGCGCGACGAACGGGAACGCTGGCGGGTTATCTTCCAGCATCGGCGCCAGCAGGTGCCCTTCCATATGGTGTACCGGAATCGCCGGCACGTTCCAGGCGAAGGCCAGCGACCGGCCCACGGTGGCGCCGACCAGCAGCGCCCCCACCAGGCCAGGACCCGCCGTATAGGCGACGGCATCGATATCTTTCGCCGTCAGACCGGCCTCTTTCAGCGCCGCCTGGATAAGCGGCACCGTTTTGCGCACGTGGTCGCGCGATGCCAGCTCCGGCACCACGCCGCCGTAGTCCGCATGCAGTTTCACCTGACTATACAGTTGGTTGGCTAACAGACCTTGCTGGTCGTCATAAATCGCGATGCCGGTTTCATCGCAGGATGTTTCAATGCCCAGTACACGCATGAGTTGTTTTACCTCGCTTCAATACCGCGCAGTGTAGGTCCAATGACCGGCGATGTAAAACTTTGCTCACCCCTGGTGCTCTCTTCGTGTATACTCCTCACCCTTATAAAAGTCCCTTTCAAAAAAGGCGCCGGTGCTTTACAAAGCAGCAGTAGTTGCAGTAAAATTCCGCACCATTTTGAAATAAGCTGGCATTGCGGCCAGCGGCAAACCGAATTAATCAAAGGTGAGAGGCACATGCCGGTAATTAAAGTACGTGAAAACGAGCCGTTCGACGTAGCTCTGCGTCGCTTCAAGCGTTCCTGCGAAAAAGCAGGTGTTCTGGCGGAAGTTCGTCGTCGTGAGTTCTATGAAAAACCGACTACCGAACGTAAGCGCGCTAAAGCTTCTGCAGTGAAACGTCACGCGAAGAAACTGGCTCGCGAAAACGCACGCCGTACTCGTCTGTACTAATCTGTTGAGAGCGACGCTCTCAATTCAGACCGAGTTGTAGTTGTAAGGCCGTGCTTCCGAAAGGAATGCGCGGCTTATTTTCGTTTATAGTCATCAGAAATAACGGGGCTTATGGCTGGACGAATTCCACGTGTATTTATTAGCGATTTGCTTGCCAGAACCGACATCGTCGATCTGATCGATGCGCGGGTAAAGCTGAAAAAGCAGGGCAAAAATTTTCACGCGTGCTGTCCGTTCCATAACGAAAAAACCCCCTCTTTCACCGTCAACGGTGAAAAACAGTTTTACCACTGCTTCGGCTGCGGGGCGCACGGCAATGCTATCGATTTCCTGATGAACTACGACAAGCTCGAGTTCGTGGAAACGGTCGAAGAGCTGGCCGCCATGCACAACCTCGAAGTGCCTTATGAAGCAGGCAACGGACCCAGCCAGATAGAGCGCCATCAACGGCAGAACCTCTACCAGTTACTGGATGGTCTGAATACGTTTTATCAACAGTCTCTGATGCAGCCCGCCGCCGACCCTGCGCGCCAGTACCTGGCAAAACGGGGGTTAAGCAGCGAGGTGATTACGCGCTTTGCCATCGGCTATGCTCCCCCAGGTTGGGATAACGTTTTAAAACGTTTTGGCGGCAATCAGGAAAACCGCCAGTCGCTTATTGATGCCGGCATGCTGGTCACCAACGATCAGGGACGCAGTTACGACCGCTTCCGCGAACGGGTAATGTTTCCCATCCGCGATAAGCGAGGCCGGGTGATTGGGTTTGGCGGACGGGTGCTGGGCGATGCCCTGCCGAAGTATCTCAACTCCCCGGAAACCGACATATTCCATAAAGGCCGTCAGCTGTATGGCCTGTATGAAGCGCAGCAGGACAACCCCGAACCACCGCGGTTGCTGGTTGTCGAAGGCTATATGGACGTCGTGGCGCTGGCGCAGTACGACATCAACTATGCTGTCGCCTCGCTGGGTACCTCGACCACGGCCGACCATATCCAGCTGCTGTTCCGGGTGACCAATAACGTCATCTGCTGCTACGACGGCGACCGGGCCGGCCGCGATGCCGCCTGGCGCGCGCTGGAGACGGCGCTGCCGTACATGACCGATGGTCGCCAGCTGCGCTTTATGTTTCTGCCTGACGGCGAAGACCCGGATACGCTGGTGCGTAAAGAGGGCAAAGCGGCGTTCGAGGCGCGGATGGAGCAGGCTCAGCCGCTCTCCACGTTCTTGTTTAACAGCCTGCTGCCGCAGGTCGACCTCAGCACGCCGGACGGGCGCGCGCAGCTGAGCACGCTGGCGCTGCCGCTGATAACCCAGGTGCCGGGCGAAACCCTGCGCATCTATTTGCGTCAGGAGCTGGGCAACAAGCTGGGCATTTTAGATGACGCCCAGCTTGAACGTTTAATGCCAAAACAGGCGGAAAATGGCGCGCCGCGCCCCGCACCACAGCTAAAACGCACGACCATGCGTATACTGATAGGACTGCTGGTGCAAAACCCGGATCTGGCGCCGTTAGTCCCACCGCTGGAAGGGCTGGACTCGCGCAAAATGCCGGGGCTGAGCCTGTTCGGCGAGCTGGTGAAAAGCTGTCTGGCGCAGCCTGGTCTGACAACCGGGCAACTTTTAGAGCAATATCGCGGCACAAAAGAGGCCGCAACCCTTGAAAAACTGTCGATGTGGGACGATATAGCAGATAAAGATATCGCTGAACAAACCTTCACCGACTCGCTCAACCATATGTTTGATTCACTGCTGGAACTGCGACAGGAAGAGTTGATAGCTCGCGATCGCACACACGGTTTAAGCAGTGAGGAACGCCGGGAGCTCTGGACCATCAGCCAGGAGCTGGCGAAGAAATAAATGACAGACTCAGTCATTCACGTTGCATTGATGCAGCAGCAGAACGCAGAGCAACGTGAAGGACACCGTATTTAACGGCTTAAGTGCCGAGTATCGATCGGGAAGCCCCCGACAGCCGCGCAGAGGCGCAGCGGCAATAATATAAGTACGCCCTCGCTTTAAATGTCGACAGCCCGCCTGCCGACACCAATCAAACGAATTAAGTGTGGATACCGTCTTATGGAGCAAAACCCGCAGTCACAGCTGAAGCTTCTTGTCCAACGTGGTAAGGAGCAAGGCTATCTGACCTATGCCGAGGTCAATGACCATCTGCCGGAAGATATCGTCGATTCCGATCAGATCGAAGACATCATCCAAATGATCAACGACATGGGCATTCAGGTGATGGAAGAAGCACCGGATGCCGATGATCTGATGCTTGCCGAAAACACCGCGGATGAAGATGCTGCCGAAGCCGCCGCGCAGGTGCTCTCCAGCGTGGAATCCGAAATCGGGCGCACGACCGACCCGGTGCGCATGTACATGCGTGAAATGGGTACCGTAGAGCTGCTGACCCGTGAAGGCGAAATCGACATCGCCAAACGCATCGAAGACGGCATCAACCAGGTGCAGTGCTCCGTTGCCGAATACCCGGAAGCGATCACCTACCTGCTTGAGCAGTACGACCGCGTTGAAGCGGAAGAAGCCCGTCTGTCCGATCTGATCACCGGTTTCGTCGATCCGAACGCCGAAGAAGATATGGCGCCGACCGCCACCCACGTTGGCTCCGAGCTGTCTCAGGAAGAGATGGATGACGACGAAGACGAAGACGAAGATGAAGACGCCGACGACAACAGCGATGACGACAACAGCATCGACCCTGAGCTGGCCCGTGAGAAGTTCGCCGAGCTGCGTACCCAGTACGAGCTGACGCGCGACACCATCAAAGCCAAAGGTCGTAGCCATGCCGCCGCCCAGGAAGAGATCCTGAAGCTGTCTGAAGTCTTCAAGCAGTTCCGCCTGGTGCCGAAGCAGTTCGATTACCTGGTCAACAGCATGCGCAGCATGATGGATCGCGTTCGTACTCAGGAACGTATCATCATGAAGCTGTGCGTTGAGCAGTGCAAAATGCCGAAGAAAAACTTCATCACTCTGTTCACCGGCAACGAAACCAGCGAAACCTGGTTCAACGCCGCGGTGGCGATGAACAAGCCGTGGTCCGAGAAGCTGCTGGAAGTGAAAGAAGACGTGCAGCGCGGCCTGCAGAAGCTGCAGCAGATCGAAGAAGAGACCGGCCTGACCATCGAGCAGGTGAAGGATATCAACCGTCGCATGTCCATCGGTGAAGCGAAAGCCCGCCGGGCGAAGAAAGAGATGGTGGAAGCGAACCTGCGTCTGGTTATCTCGATCGCCAAGAAATACACCAACCGCGGTCTGCAGTTCCTCGACCTGATTCAGGAAGGCAACATCGGTCTGATGAAAGCGGTTGATAAGTTCGAATACCGTCGCGGCTATAAGTTCTCGACCTACGCCACCTGGTGGATCCGTCAGGCCATTACCCGCTCCATCGCGGATCAGGCGCGCACCATCCGTATTCCGGTGCATATGATTGAGACCATCAACAAGCTCAACCGTATCTCCCGCCAGATGCTGCAGGAGATGGGCCGTGAACCGACCCCGGAAGAGCTGGCTGAGCGCATGCTGATGCCGGAAGACAAGATCCGTAAAGTGCTGAAGATCGCCAAAGAGCCTATCTCCATGGAAACGCCGATCGGCGACGATGAAGATTCGCATCTGGGGGATTTCATCGAGGATACCACCCTCGAGCTGCCGCTGGATTCCGCGA
Source organism: Klebsiella sp. C239 (assembly GCF_048822715.1). Classification (NCBI taxonomy): domain Bacteria; kingdom Pseudomonadati; phylum Pseudomonadota; class Gammaproteobacteria; order Enterobacterales; family Enterobacteriaceae; genus Klebsiella; species Klebsiella sp. C239. The sequence goes on from NZ_JBMEZK010000002.1 coordinate 598,630, forward strand.
CCACCGAGAGCCTGCGCGCGGCAACGCACGACGTGCTGGCCGGCCTTACCGCTCGTGAAGCGAAAGTCCTGCGTATGCGTTTCGGTATCGACATGAACACCGACCACACGCTGGAAGAAGTGGGTAAACAGTTCGACGTGACTCGCGAACGTATCCGTCAGATCGAAGCGAAGGCGCTGCGTAAATTGCGCCACCCGAGCCGTTCTGAAGTGCTGCGTAGCTTCCTCGACGATTAATCGTCGCCAGCCGATTAAAAAGCTCCCTGCGGGGAGCTTTTTTTATGGCGTTTCGCTGGTCGCTCGGGGAAAGTCGCCCCTCTCCGCTACTGGCCGCGGGTCGCCAGGGCATCATCCAGTTCACGATAGGCCGCCACCAGCTTGTCGAGCGTCGCCCGGTTTAAGCCGCTGGGATTGGGCAGCACCCACACCTGGGTCGTGCCGATGCTCATGGCCTGTTTCCCCCACTTCGCGCCGCGCTGGTTAAAGGCCAGCTCGAAGGCCTGCTTGCCAAGCACCGCCAGCGCCTGCGGCTGATACTCCTCAATCTTCCTCACCAGCTCACGGCCGCCGCTGCGCAGTTCCTGCAGGGCGACCTCGCTGGCCTGCACCGTCGGACGCTCAACCAGCATGGTGATGCCGCAGCGCGTATCCAGCAGCTGCAGCTCCTCTTCCGGCCTGAGCTGTCGGTCGGTAAACCCGGCCTGATGGATGACCTTCCAGAAGCGATTGCCAGGATGGGCAAAATGAAAGCCGGTATGGGCGGAGGACTTCCCCGGGTTGATACCGCAAAAGACAACGCGCAGGCCCGGCGCAAGGATATCGCTAATCATGTTTTCTCCGGCTGTATGGCTAAAACATGATTATAAAGGATTGAAAATGCATTGTTTATAAAAACAGCAGCTGCGCGCTTTACGCTGGATTGCAACCGTCAGTTACTTTATAATCCCTCGCCACGGCCCCTTAGCTCAGTGGTTAGAGCAGGCGACTCATAATCGCTTGGTCGTTGGTTCAAACCCAACAGGGGCCACCAGATATCAAGGGCTTACGTGAAAACGTAGGCCCTTTTCCTTTTCCAGACGCCTCTGAAAAGAGCAGAATTCGGTTAGCCACCGGCCAAACCCGGACCTTCGCTTATGCCGGCAGGCGCCGAAGACGCCCGCCGGGTCTGCCGCAATGTATCAGCCCACCTCTCAGGAGGTCGGTAACGCCATCATGTGGTACTTATTGCCATTGAAGTGAAAGAAACCGACGTCCTCAAACTGGTTGCGGGTATGAAATGCATACGAGCGCGGGTTCAGCACATTGACAAAGGTAACGATGACGGGATAACGCGGTGCAAACACCTTGCGTTGATACTCAAGCAGCATCTCGCCTACGCCCTGGCCACGATACTCTTCTGCGACACAGATGGGGCCATACTGGTATGAGCTAACCGCATCCAGATTTTTTCCCTGGTAGTGATATTCATTGAGAATACTTGCCATGTATTTAAACATGGGCCAGGGGCTGAGAAATTCCCACGATCCACCAAGCAACAGGCCAATGACCTTGTCGCATGTACTATCAACCGCAATCACCACACCACTTTCGGCTGAACGCAGTTCATTTAACTGCTGCTCCGTCATATCGGTGGTGACAAATCCATTCGCCCGTTGCTCTCCCGCAAGATTTTTTGCGTGATAGCGCTCCAGCAGTTGTTTCACCTCTGGAATGTCAGAGTCTTGCGCCAGCCGCACGACGATATTTTCATTGCCCATTGCCATTTCACACTCCTGTAAAATATTTTACTGAAAGCGTCACCATCATCGCACCCACGGTGACAAAGAGAACTTTGCGGATAATTTCACCATTGGTTTTAATGGCATGCAGACTTCCAATGTGATTACCAGCCAGGCTGGCAATAATCATCGGAATGCCGATTAAATAGGCCATCTTACCGGCAATCGCAAAGGCAACAAACGCCCCTATATTGGATGCAAAATTAAAGATTTTGCTGGTCGCGGATGCCTGCAGCAGTCCAAACTTATTAATAACCGTTAATGCAATGATGAAAAGGCTACCGGTCCCAGGGCCAAAAAAACCATCATAAAAACCCACGATAAAACACACTACAAAGATTGCCAGAAAGTGAGTCCTGGCAGAGTCGTCTGCGGACTCTTTAATTTTTCCCTTAATCGTTGCTGCGAGTAAACCAACGGGTAATAGCACCACAATGACGATCGATAAGGTCTCCACAGGCAAAAGTAATATCACCTTCGCGCCCACATAGGCTCCCGCCAGGGCAGAAATTAATCCCGCAGGGATAACGCGCCAGATAACAGACTTATTTTTAACAAAGTTCTTAATGGCAGCGATGGTGCCTATAGTACTGACCAGTTTTTCCTGTCCCAGCGCAAGCTGAGGTGGTAGCCCTGTCAGGATAAAGGCTGGAATTAACACGAGTCCAGCACCGCCCGCAATCGCATCAATATAGCCCGCGATAAATGATGCAATAACCAGCAGGATCACCCCGAGAATAAGGTAATGAGCAATAACGCTTCCCTCAATGAACATTGAGTGATTAACTAAATCTGACATTTTTTGTTCCGTTATAGTGTGCGCAGGTGGTGGAGACAAAGTGAAGAATCGACAAGCTGCGTATCAGTTGGTCTGTGTTTCATAGCAAAAACCCGCAATAACCACCTGTCCGTGCCATCAAAACGAGGTTCAAAAGCATTTCTGGTATGCATTGTTCTTTGGTTTAAAAAAGTCACTGCATAGCCTGGCTCCAGCGGAACATTGAACCACAGGTCATGTTCCAGGGTGATAAATCGCATTTTTTCCAGCGCGGCTTCGGCTTCGAGAGTCATACCTTGAGTATTGTGCCAGTCAAATCGTGAATACCAGACACCGTTGTCGCTCACAATAATCGGCACCTTCTCAATACTGGATCCCTCTGTAAAGCTGGCTGGCCGTTTAATCCTGAAGGCGGGGCTGGCAAGAATAGCGATATCCTTATCAGAAAGTCTCTTCAGAATCTGATCCAGTTTTAACAGACTGGTGTGAACGCCTTCCTCTTTCCTGAGACACAACAAACTCAGAGTGTCAGGACAGCCGCCAAGTCGGTTAGACGGCGTCTCGCCGGTAATGTACAGATCGGGATTATCGACATGCGGGTAAAAGTCATACTTAGCCCCCTGAGAACTTATTTTCTCTTCTGCCTGGAGCATCGGGCAGACATGCCTTATAAGATGTCCGTTATTTTCGCCCTGATAGACGACGGGCCATAGGCCGGCCTGAAAATGTGCAGAAAGATAAGCGCCATGTAACGCTGCATTTTTTGACTCGACATAATCAGCATAAGAGGGAACGACGGGGGTTTGAGTGATTTCTTGTGCACCAAAGTGTGGCAGTTTCCATATTACATAACAGTCCTCTTCAAGCCTTTTCCTGAATTCGTCTGTTGGTATGGGAAGCGCATCTTTGATACGGTCGGCGATTGATAGAATAATTCCATTCTTCATAAACATACCCTGTCCTGAAGCTACCAGTATAATAAGATTTATTTCACTATTTCTCTGAATTGTTCATTCAGATATTTCCATTTCATTCTAAATAGTGCGGTTAATTTATAACGCAGATTTATTAATCCCTTCAAGGTAGCGGATAAAATCCAGACGATCTTTCTATCTTTAGCGCTGACTACAAACCTTTAAATTTTAATCACATAATTTTTACAAAATATTATCCTGTGAGCCATTAGCTGAATCAGTTCAGCTAAATACTGTCAATGATTCATTAATAACAAATAGAAATAAGATATATCAATATTAGCAATTCTACTGGATACGACGTTTCTCAAGTCAGGTCAGCGATGCGGGCAACTGCGCATTCCTATCCCTGCTGCCCTCAGGATCGTTCATGTCGAACGGCCCGACTTTACGGTAGCGTTCGATTGGTCGACCATCAGGGCGTGGCGCGATATCGGTATCCCCATAGACCGGTTGTGTTGTCAGGGATAAAAAACAGCGATTGCATAACTACCATCTCCCTTGCGATGAGCATGGCCGCGATTGCATACATGGCTAACGCAAGCGAGAAACGGCACGATGCAAATTTTTTAGTTAAGCTCATCCTTTTTCCCGGCGGCATCTGGTCAGCCCTGGCATGCATGACAAATGTTGGTGAATTGCTTATCCGCAATGACTGTGGCATAACACCAGTCCAGAATAGAAAGATGTCGTTTTTTATATTGTTGGCGCCACATCGAGGATTTATTGATGCAATTAACGGTTCTGGTTGATAATAATACATTCATTGACAGGTACCTTATCGGTGAACCTGGTGTGTCTTATCTGATTGAGTATGATGGTCAAAAAATCCTTTTCGATACGGGATATTCAGATGTTTTCCTGCAAAATGCGCAAATGTTGAAAATAGATTTGACCAGTATCGATAGTATCGTGTTATCCCATGGCCATAACGATCATACCTGGGGCCTCAATCATTTAACCCAATATTATGATCGACTCAACTTCACTCCCGAGAAAAAGATAAACTTAATCTGCCATCCAGATGCATTAAGCCCAAAGTATTTTGATGAAAAATCTATAGGGATAAACTACAGATTCGATAAAAATGATCTCTTCTTCAACAAAATTTGCAGCCAAAAACCTTATCCACTCACTGAAAACATCATCTTCCTTGGTCAAATACCAAGGGACAATAAATTCGAGATGCTGACACCGGTAGGCCAAACGGTGGATGAGAAAGGCGAAATGACTGATGATTACGTTATGGATGATTCTGCGCTGGCAATAAAGACAGAAGATGGACTGGTGGTAGTCACAGGCTGTTCTCACGCGGGAATAGCTAACATTATTGAATATGCGAAACAGGTTACCGGAGAACATCACATTGTTTCGGTCATTGGCGGGTTCCATTTGCAAAATGCTGATGAAGATCGCCTCACACAGACAGGGGATTACCTTAAAGCATTGTCACCGGGCTCCGTCTATCCATGCCATTGTACCGATCTTGCGGCGAAGGTTAGCCTGGCGCGTTTTATCAAAATTAACGAGGTCGGCGTTGGATTAACGCTGAATTTTTCTGCCGCCGGGAAATAAATGTGAAAGCGCGCAGATGACAGCGCCTCTGGATGCCATCTGCGCCGGCGCCAACCCGACGCCAGCGAGCAAGGCCTGCGACGCCCTGTCGCAAAAAGCGGACCGCTGCCGATCCCCGGCGCAGGAATGGGCTGCTAACTGCACATTTAGTCACTTTTTCTGCCGCTTTATCGCGGTCGCTTAATTTAGCGACCGCACCTGCTGGTAGGAATTGAGCCGTTCACGCAGCGAAGTCAGCCAGGCATCTGGCTCCTGACGGCAGATTTCGGTGAGGATCGGCGTCAGCACCAGCTCGGCTTCATGGAAGTCGGTCCACTCCGGCGGCTGCAGGGAAAAAGGATCGTTCATCAGCCAGATCACCATCGGCGTCCAGGTGCGCGGATCCATCTGCAGATAATCCTGACAGCGCATCATATCGCGCGTCCGCGCCTCAGCGGGCGAGGCGTCCTTTCCCACCGCGGCGCTACTCATTGCCAAGAGTATTATTCCTGCCATTAGACGTTTCCAAACCCATTTTTGCCAAAGGGCGAGCTTCACTTTTGCCATTGTTATTATTTTACCTGCCAGTTGTCACCGGACGATATTCCCGGCAACTCACCTTAAAAAGAGCAGATTAATCGTTTGCATTTTTTTTAATACCAGACAGCGCTGAAGTAAGCGAACGCCTGTTCCTACAGCTGTCATCCAGATATGCAAATATATTCAGCGAGGGTTCGCCCAGAATATCTTCCCCGGGCGAAAACGATTTGTGTTACAATTGCGCCTTATTACGGCATCGATAAAAATAACCCCCGCCGCACCTGCACCAGACATCGCCCTTCTTTTTCATATCAGGATTTACGCCCCCATGAATGCGATAATCATTGACGATCATCCATTGGCACGTATCGCCATTCGCAACCTACTCGATACCAACAGTATTACCGTCGCGGCAGAGCTCGACAGCGGCGCTCATGCGGTGCAGGCCGCCGAAACGATGCAGCCTGACCTGCTGATCGTTGACGTCGATATTCCGGAGCTCAGCGGCATCGACGTTCTTGAGCAGCTGCGCAAACGCCGCTACCAGGGAAAAATTATCGTCATTTCCGCCAAAAATGAACGGTTCTACGGCAAACGCAGCGCCGACTGCGGGGCCAATGGTTTTGTGAGTAAAAAAGAGGGAATGAATAATATCCTCGCCGCGATCGAGGCGGCCAATAATGGCTACAGCTATTTCCCCTTTTCACTGGAGCGCTTCTGCACCCACGGCATCACCGATCAGGACCGGCTGGATACGCTGTCAACGCAGGAGATGAAAGTCTTCCGCTATATCCTCAGCGGCGTCGACTACACCACCATCGGCAGCAAAATGAATATCAGCAATAAGACGGTCAGCACCTATAAGGTCCGTCTGATGGATAAATTAGGCTGCAGCTCCCTGCTTGAGCTTTATGACTTTGCGCAACGCAATAAAATAGGGTGATGCCATGGTTGTTCGTCTTATTTTATCCCTGATTGTCGGACTGGCGCTAAGCCACTCCCCCGCCGCGTTTGCCATGAAGCAACTGGAGCTGAAAAGCCATGCCCACATTGCGGCAATCGACATTCCGCTTAACGATACGGAAAAGGTCTGGCTGGCCGCCCGGCCGACGCTGACCGTCGGCACCTGGCTGCCTGAGATGACGCCTATCGTCTACGACAGCGACGAGGAGAGCTATCAGGGGATTAACGCCGACTATCTGGCGCTAATGGCGCACAGCCTCGGGTTGAAGGTGGTTATCCGCCAATATGACACCGAGCAGCAGGCGCTGGCCGCCCTGGCCGACCGCCAGGTGGATACCCTGCTCACTCAGGTGGCGCACCGGGATGCGCTCGCCCCGGGACTGACGCACACCGCACCGCTGATCAAAACCTGGCCGACGCTGGTCACCTCGCTAAAATCCCCCCTGCCGCCGCTGACCACCGACCGCCGCGTCACGCTGGCCTGCACCCGCGATTGCGCCTTTTTCGATATCATTCAGCAGGCGTTTCCCAACGCCAAAATCACCCTTTACGATAGCGACTATCAGGCTCTCGCCTCGGTGGTCAGCGGCGAGAATCAGTATTTCATCGGCAACAACATCACCACCGGCCACTGCATCTCGAAATATTTCTCGCAATCGCTGGTCATCGCGCACTATTTTCGTCAGCAGGAGCAGCACAACCGCTTTGTCACCCGCGAGGATCGACCGGCGCTGCACCAGCTCCTTGACCATTTTATCCACGCTATCGACAGCGATACCGCGATGCGGATCATGCAAAACTGGCTCAACCGCGGCGATCTGTCATTTCTCAATACGCCGCTATCCTTTAGCGCCGAAGAGCAGCGCTGGCTACAGAAGCATCGTCGCGTCCGCCTGCTGGTCAACCCCTACTTTCCGCCTTTTACTCTGGTGGATGACGAGGACGAGCTGCGCGGCATTATGGCCGATATGCTGAATATTTTCTCGCTACAGACCGGGCTGCAGTTTGACCCCATCCTGGTGCGCAACCGTCAGGATCTGGCAAAGCGGATGGAAAAAGAGGACTGGGCGATCATGCCCGCCGCGACCCTGACCCCACAGCCGCAGGCCTACGTCACCCTCAGCGACCCGCTGATTAACGTCGCTTTTGTGCTGGTCGCCCGCGGCAGCGCCCCCGACCCACATCTGCTGGCCCGCCCGGCGCGGATCGCCCTGCCAGTGGGGCCAATCGCCGCCCACGACCTGAAAGCGCGCTTTCCACAGGTTGACTGGGTGGAGACGGATAACGTTGGCGTCGCGATGAAGATGGTGGAGGAAGGCGAGGTGGATGCCGCGGTAGCGTCGGAGCTTTCCGCCCGCTATATGATCGACCACTATTATCCACAGGGTCTGCACTACGCCCGCATCGACGGACTCCCGGTCGCCGCCATTCGGCTGGCGATCCCGCGCGATGAGCCGGTGCTGGCCGCCATCCTCAGCAAAGCGCTGCAGGCCATTCCGCCGCGGGATATTCTGCAGATGACCGAGAAGTGGTCGAAAATTTCCAGCCAGCAAATAGAGAACTGGAGCCAGTACAGCCGCCAGTTTTACCAGCTGATCGCCTTCGCGCTGGTGCTGATCGCCATCAGCCTCGGGTGGGGACTCTCCCTGTGCCGGGAAGTGCGCAAACGTAAAGACTCTCAGCAGCGGCTGGAGGAGGAGCTGGCGCAGAAGGAGGCCCTCTCCTGCGCCCTGGAGCGGGAAAAAGACAAAGCGATTCAGGCGACAAAAGCCAAGAGTCGCTTTCTGGCCAGCATGAGCCACGAGCTGCGCACGCCGGTGAGCGCCATCGTCGGCTTTCTGGAACTGCTGGCGAAACCGGAGCTGAACGTCGGTCAGCGTAAAGAGGCGATCGAGCTGGCGGGGTCGACGGCGCAAACCCTGCTGGGGCTGATCGGTAATATTCTCGATATCGACAAGATTGAGTCGGGAAAATACCAGATCACCCCGCAGTGGAGCGATGTCGCACAGGTCGTGTCGCAGCAGTGTCACACCTTCGGCGCGCTGGCGCAGCAAAAGGGGATCGCGCTCCACGACCATAACGCGCTACAGGAAGGGACCATGCTGTGGATCGACCCGCAGGCGCTGCGGCAAATCCTCAATAATCTCATCGGCAATGCGCTGAAGTTTACCACCGAGGGCGCGATTCAGGTCGACTGCCGGCTGACGCAAGCGGATGAGACGCAGGGGGAGCTGACCCTCATCATTAGCGACAGCGGCTGCGGGATCGGTGAAGAAGAGCAGACCACTCTCTTTCACCGTTATGCGCAGGCGCGCCAGGGGCGCAAACAGACCGGTTCCGGCCTGGGTCTGGTCATTTGCCAGGAGCTGGTCGCACTCATGCAGGGCCGACTGGAGATGGTTAGCCATCCTGGCGTGGGGACCACCTTCACCATCACCCTGCCAGTCAAGGTGAGTCGCTGCGCCGTTCGCGCGCCGAAGGTGTTGCCGGCCAGGCAGCAGGCCTTGCCCGGGCTGTCGATATTGATAGCCGACGACCATCCCACCAACCGGCTGCTGCTCAAGCGCCAGCTCAGCACTATCGGCTATAGCGTCGATGAAGCCTGCGACGGTGAAGAGGCGGAGAATAAGCTCGCTGGCAAACATTACGATCTGCTGATCACGGACCTCAATATGCCGAAGAAAGATGGCCTGGCGCTGGCGGCGTCGCTACGTCGGCGCTACCCGGACCTGATGATTTGGGGGGTGACCGCCAGCGCGCTGCCGCAGTCGCGGGAGGCCTGTCTGGCCAGCGGCATGAATATGTGTCTGTTTAAGCCGGTGTCGGTTCAGACGCTGAGCCACGAGCTCAGCCGTTTAGCGGTGGGCCACGCATCGCCAAACGTCACCCGACACCTGCGGCTCAGCGTGCTGACCGAAAATACCGGGGGAGACCAGGCGCTGATGACTGAGATGCTGGAGACGTTCCGCGATGCGTCGGCCGCGGATTTACAGGCTGCCGGACAGGCAATCGCCCGGCATAAGCCGCAGATCTTTCTGCGAGCGCTGCACCGTCTGCACGGTTCAGCGCAAATTCTGGGGATTACTGCGCTGCAAGCGCTGTGCGCCCCTTTTGAGGCGAAGCGGCCTGACTCGCTAACGCCGGCAAGCTGTCTGGAGGTGGTACAGCGCATCACCGGCGTCATGCGCGAGATCGATGGCGAAATCGACGCCCTGATCGGTCGCTAGCCGTTCCGGTCGGGCAGTCCGCCTGCCCGACCGTTAAGGGGACATCCTTGTCAGTTTCTCCCTCTGCGCTCTCTCAGGGTGGAACAGGTATCAGTTGCCTGCCACCAGCATCTCGCTGTCCACCACGATGCCCTCTTCAGCGCCTTTCAGCACCAGATTCGCTTCGTAATATTTTCCAGCTTTCAGCAGGTCTTGCGCCTGCGCCACCGCCTTACGGGTCTGGTTGAGCGGCATCAGATACTGGTTCTCAATTACGCCAATACCGGCCAGACGGAGGGTATCGATAGCCCCTTTCTGATCGCCTTTCGCCAGTTTTTCGTTAGCGGATTTAATGGCACTCTCTTTTTCCGGCGTGGCTACATAGTCTTCAGACAGAGCGATAGAGGCGTTAATGACCACATAGCGATCGGCGATCATTTTGGCTTTAGCATCGGTTTTCACAAACTTCGCCCAGCTGGCGTCATCGGCGGCCAGCAGCGCGGCGGCGTCGTCAGTCAGTTTTTTCGCGCTATCCGGCTGGCCATGGAACAGCGCCAGACGGGCGAACTGGACGTCGCGCATCGCGTTCGCGCCCTGCACTGCCACCTGCAGCACATCGGCGGCTTCTTTCTGCACCTGCGCTGTGGCTGCCGCGGCTGGCGCTGCCGTCGCGCTATCTGCTGCCCACACCGGAGAGGTACCCATCATGGTTGCCAGCAGGCTCGCCAGAATGACTTTTTTCATCGTTAACTCCTGATTAAAATCGGTAAGCATCACCAAACGCAGCCAGCTTAAAAAATATCATGGGCATTGAGAATCAGAGCCCGGAAGGAATATTGCGGGCCTTGTCTGACAGCTGTCAGACAAGGCGTATAAAGTCACCTCAGCGCTCTTATTTACGCCTGCCGATAGCGCGGCCTACTATTTTCCTCAGACCTTTCTTTTGGCCCGCTGAATAAAGCATGACGCATTTTATTCAGCGTCAGGCCGGCAACCGGGATCTGCGGAGCAATTATGTTTATGTTTAGCCATTACACCTTAAATGCGTTTAACCCACGCGTCTTGATTCGATATAAACGGCATGCCGGCTTGATGGCCGCGCTGCTGTTTATCTGCGGGGCCTGTTGCCTGGCCTGGCCGCTGGTCGCCGGCTGGTATCTCGCCACGGTGACCGGCATGTTGTTGATGATCTGCGGCTTCTACTCACTGTACAGCCTGATCGTCTTCCGCCAGCAGCACTGGAAATCACGCCTGGTGGCGCTGATCTTCGCCATCGCCTGGATCGTGCTCGGCCTGAGCTTTGTCGTTAATCCTCTTAACGGCATGAGCAGCCTGGCCCTCTTATTCGGCTTTTTATTTGTTCTCGGCGGTATTTCCCGCATCGTCAACGGATGTCAAACCCGAAAACAAAGCGGCGCCGGCTGGAATATTTTTATCGGCCTGTTGGATTTACTTATCGCCTGTCTGTGGCTGGCCATGAATCCGCAGCAAAGCTGGATATTTATTACCGCCTTTATCGGCGTTGAAATGATATTTAGCGCCATCGGCTTGCTGGTCCTGCGCAATAAAATGAAGCACGCCCAGGCTTAAGCCCTATTTTGTCACTGGAGAAGAAAATGAATTTGCCTAAAGCACTCGTACTGACCGTAGCGGCCACCACATTCTGTCTGATGACCAGCCCGGCGTTCGCGGTTCTGGAAACCACACCGCAGAATATGACCTGTCAGGAGTTTATGGATATGAACCCAAAAAGCATGACCCCGGTGGCCTTCTGGGTGGTGAACCGCAACACCGACTTCAGCGGCGGGGACTACGTCGACTGGCATGAAGTCGAGACCGTTTCGGTGCCGAAAATGTTGCAGCAGTGCCACAAGAACCCCGCCGCCAAACTCGGCGAGCTCAATGCGGTCATCAAGAAATAACCCTGATCCCCGGCGACTCGCCGGGGGAAGTTAACCTCGTTGCCCGCCGTGATGCGGCGGGCCCCGTCTCACTCATCGCTAGCGCATTCGCACGGCAGATGGTGGCCGATAAGCTTGCGGTATAAAAACGCTCCCATAATCGCCCCCACCACCGGCGCCAGCAGCGGCACCCAAAAGTAGGGTATCGACTGCCCGCCGGTAAAGGCCATCGCGCCCCAGCCGGCCAGACTGGTAAACAGTTTAGGGCCAAAATCACGCGCCGGATTCAGCGCAAAGCCGGTTAGCGGCCCCATCGACGCGCCGATCACGGCGATCAGCAAGCCAATCAGCAACGGTGCCAGCGGCCCGCGCGGGATGCCATTGCCGTCGTCGGTCAGAGCCATGATCATCGCCATCAGGATCGCCGTGATGGTGGTCTCTACGGCAAACGCCTGCCAAAAGGTGATATGCGGATGCGGGTAGGTGGAAAAGACCCCGGCCAGGTTAAGGCTGGCGACGGTACCGCGAACGATATGCTGGCTCTGTTCAAGATCGAGAAACAGCTGACGATAGAGCACGTACACCAGGGCGGCGGCGCAGAATGCCCCGGCCGTCTGGGCGACAATAAACGGCAGTACTTTACGGCGTTCAAAACAGGCGAACAGCCACAGGGCAATGGTGACGGCCGGATTAAGGTGCGCGCCGGAGACGCCAGCCGTCAGATAGATGGCCATGGCGACGCCGAGGCCCCAGATAATACTGATTTCCCACTGGCCAAAGCTGGCTCCGGCGACCCGCAGCGCAGCGACACAGCCCGCGCCGAAGAAAATGAGCAGTCCGGTGCCAAGAAACTCGGCCACGCACTGCCCGGTTAAGCTAGAAGTCTGGTTCATCATTGGCATCCTGAAATAGCACGTTATAGAGAGAGGCTGGCGCGAGCGCCGGCTTAATCGGCATGTCCGGCCAGCACCAGCCCGGTGGCGACCGCATTGCGCGGCCCTTCTGTTCCCCGAATGTTGCCCTGCCCGGCGACCACGCCGTAGTGCGACAGGGCGTCGGTGATCAGCTGCGGGATTTCAAAATCCAGCGATGAGCCGCCCACCAGCACCACAAAGGCGATATCGCGAATGGAACCGCCGGGGGAGACCTGGCGCAGCGCGCGCAGACAGTTGGTAACAAACACTTTCTCCTTCGCCTGGCGGCGCACAAGACGAATTTTTTCCAGCGGGCTGGCGTTATCGATCGGCACCAGTTCGCCCTCCTTGATGTACACCACTTTGGCGAACACCGCCGGGCTGAGGGCTTCCCGGAAGAACTCCACTGCGCCATTCTCGTGGCGGATACTGAACAGGCTTTCCACTTTGGCCAGCGGGTATTTTTTTATCGCTTCCGCCTGCGAAAGATCCTCGAGACCCAGCTCGGTTTTAATCAGCAGGCTGACCATATTTCCCGCCCCGGCGAGATGCACCGCGGCGATCTGCCCCTCCGCGCTGACGATCGCCGCATCCGTCGAACCGGCGCCGAGGTCGAGGATCGCCAGCGGCGCCGCACAGCCCGGCGTGGTTAACGCCCCGGCGATGGCCATGTTGGCTTCAACGCCGCCCACGACCACCTCAGTCTGGAGTCGGGCGCTCAGCTCGCGGGCGATAACCTGCATCTGCAGACGATCCGATTTCACCATCGCCGCTATCCCGACGGCATTCTCCATGGCGCACTCCCCAGCCATCCCGCCCTGCACCTTGCGCGGAACAAATGTATCCACCGCCAGCAGATCCTGGATGTAGATCGCGCTCATCTCATGGCCGGTCAGGGACGCCATCACCTTGCGCACCCGCTCGAGCATGCCGCCGGCGTGGGTGCCCGGTTCGCCGCGGATGTCGCGTACCGGAGCGCAGGCGCTTATCGCCTGCATGATCGCCTCCGCGCCCTCGGCGACATCGGCTTCTCCACGGCGCTTTTCGCCGCTGATGTAGATCTTGCCCGCCGGGATCACCCGCGACTGCACATCGCCCTGGGGGGTCTTGAGCACCACCGCTGAGCGGTTGCCAATCAGCGCGCGGGCGATGGGGACGATGGCCTGGGTCTCCTCCGGGCTCAGCCCAAAGAAGGTGGCGATGCCGTAGGGATTCGACAGGATCCGCACCACCTGCCCCGGCGCGGCCACCTCCACCGCCGCCATCACCCCCTCGGGCACGTGCTCCAGGAGCGTCACTTCATCCACCACCGGCAGGGTTTTGCGCAGGCGGTTGTTCACCAGCACGCCGTCGTCCTTTTTGAGGATCGCCGCCACCACGTTGATCCCGCGGTCGATCGCCTCATTGAGCCACCACACGGCGTCAAGGAAATCGACAGCGTCGTCAATCAGCGCGATCCACCCCTCGGCATACTGCGCCGCCGGCAGCGTCGCCAGCCGGCCGAGGGCGATGGTCGTCCCCACGCCGACGCCCACCCCGCCCGGGGTCTGCGGGTTATGACCGATCATGGTTGACTCGGTGATAATGGTCTCGGTGATGGTCTCCATCGCCACATCGCCAATGACCGGCGCGGCTTCGTTAAGATAGATGCGAGACACATCGCGCATTGACCATGGCGTTTTCGCCAGAGCCTGCTCCAGCGCGGCGAGGGTCCCGGCGATATTGTCCCGCGTCCCTTTCATGCCCGTCGTCGCGACGATCCCGCTGGCAACAAACGTCCTCGCCTGCGGGTCGTCGGACGCCAGCGCCACCTCGGTGGTGGCGTTGCCGATATCAATCCCGGCTATTAACGGCATGCTGACCTCCGCTTAGCTTCCTTTACGCAGCTTATGCCGCTGCTGATACACTTCCGCCGCCTCCCGGACAAAGGCGGCATTCACCGTCGCATGCCAGGTGTGCTCCAGCTCGTCGGCGATCGCCAGCAGCTCCGCCAGCGAGGAGCGGAACGGGCGCAGCGCGTTATAGATAGCCAGAATGCGCTCGTCAGGGATGGCGATAAGCTCCGCCGCGCGGCGAAAATTGCGCGCCACCGCATGGCGCTGCATCTGCTCGGCAATCTGCGCCTGGTACTCAAGGGTTTGCCGGGAGATCCGCACATCCTGCGGGCCCACCTCGCCAGAGAGCACTTTCTCGAGGGTGATGTCGGTCAATGGTTTGCCGGTGGGCGTCAGGATATGCTCCGGGCAGCGGGTGGCTAACGGATAATCCAGCACGCGCATGGTTTTCTCGCTCATGGTCACTCCCTTACTAAGTCGACGTGCAGGGTGACGGGCTCGGCGTCCTGCACCACATGTTTGGTCTCTTTGATATGAAACAGGGCGGCTTTGGCCATAAATTTCGGCCGCACCATCTGGTCGTTCACCACCGGCACCGGTGAAGGTGACTCGTTGCGCGCATAGCGCGCGGCGTTTTTGCCAATCTGCCGGTAGGTCTCCAGCGTCAGCAGCGGCGCCTGGGAGAACAGCTCCAGGTTGCTGAGCGGCAGCAGATCGCGCTGATGGATGACCGTGGTCCCCTTCGACTGGATACCGATGCCGATCCCCGAGCCGCTCAGGTTCGCCGCATCCCAGGCCATAAAGGAGACGTCGGACGTGCGCAAAATGCGCACCACTCGGGCGTGAAGTCCCTCTTCCTCCACCCCGGCAATCAGCTCTTTAAGGATCGCGCCATGGGGCATATCGATCAGGGTGTGATGCTGGTGTTTATCGAAGGCGGGGCCGACGCCGATCACCACTTCATCGGCGCGTTCCTCGGCAGAAGCCGCCCCGCCCTCGCGGGTTTTCAGGGTAAAAGAGGGCTGAATTTGGGTTGTCTGTTGCACAGGAATACCGCCTTATTCAATGGTGTCGGGCTGGACCACGCCCGGAATATTTTTGATCTCAGCCCAGCGTTCGGCGGAGATGCGATAGCCGGTGCCCGGCCCCTGATAGTCATTGATGTCGTTGACCGCGCTCACCACCTCGAACTGTCGATCGAGAATGGCCGAGGTCTGCAGGTAATCGCCGGTGACCCGCTGGCGCAGCATATTGAGAATATTGCTGGCGATATCCTCAAAGCCGCTGCGGCTCAGCGCGCCGACAATATCGAGGCCGGTAATATTGCGCTTCATCATCTCTTCCACCGCGCTCAGGTCCTCCACCACGTTACGCGGCGGCATCTCGTTGCTGCCGTGCGCGTAGGTGGCGGCCTCCACCTCCTCGTCGGCGATCGGCGGCAGCCCCAGCTCGCGAAAGACCGCCTGGATCGCCCGCGCCGCTTTCTGGCGAATGGCGATGGTTTCCGCCTCGGTCACTGGACGCAGTCCACCGTCAACCATCAGGTCGCGCTGCAGGATGTTGTAATCATCAAAATCTTCCGCATCGAAGTTCGAGCCGGCGAACATGTTGTCGTAGTTCGGCACCGCGCTGTAGCCGGAGAAAATAAAGTCGGTGCCCGGCAGCATCTGCATCAGGGTGCGCGCGGTGCGGCGGATATCCGAGTGGGAGAAGGTCTGGTCGTTGGCCGAGGCCACTTCGAGGTCGAGCATGGAGGCGATCAGATTTTCCGCCAGCACCGCCCGAATGCCCGAGGGCACGGCGCCGGTCATGCCGATGCAGCTCACCGCCCCGTTCTGTAGACCCTGCACCCCGGCGCCTTTGGTAATGAAGATGCAACGCGATTCGAGGTAGAGCATCGACTTGCTCTCCGAATAGCCCATCAGCGCTTCGGAGCCGGTGCCGGAGGTGTAGCGCATTTTCAGCCCCCGGGAGGCGTAGGCCGAGGCGAGGAACGCCTTTGACCATGGGGTGTCATCGCCGTCGGTAAATACCGCCTCGGTGCCGTAGACTGACACCGTCTCGGCGTAACTGGTTAAGCCACGCATGCCCAGCTCCAGCTCGGTGGCCTCTTCCACCGAGCATTGCGTCAACACGCCGGGGCGGCCGCACTGCGAGCCGACCAGCAGCGCCAGGGCGTTGAACGGGGCATAGCGCGCGATACCGACCGTGGTCTCCTGCTCGGAGAAACCGCGGATCCCGGCCTCGGCGGCGTCGGCGGCAATCTGCACCGGATTATCCTTCAGGTTGGTGACATGGCACTGGTTGGAGGGCGTTCGGCGGGCGCGCATCTTTTGCAGCGCCATCATCATCTCCACCACGTTCATCTGCGCCATGACTTCAACCGCTTTGGCCGGCGTGATGGCGGTGGTGATGGCGATGATCTCCTCCCGGCTGACGTGGATATCCACCAGCATGCGGGCTATCTCCAGCGCCTTCAGACGCATCGCCTGCTCCGTGCGCTCAATGTTGATCGCGTAGTCGGCGATAAACCGGTCGATCATGTCAAACTGGTCCCGGCGCTTGCCGTCCAGCTCGACGATCCGACCGTTTTCCACTTTGACCGACGAGACCGGGTCAAAGGGGCTTTCCATGGCGATCAGTCCCTCTTCAGGCCACTCGCCAATCAGCCCGTCCTGATTGACGGGGCGCTGGGCCAGTACTGCAAATCGTTTTGATCTTTTCATTGTTCATGGGCTCAAAAGGTGAAATCCGCAGACGGTAGCGAACACGCCGGGCCAGCGTCGCTGCCCGCCCGGCCATTACCGGCAATAGCGGAACTTTAAAGGAGCCACTGGTGAAAAAAATAAAATTAATTTTGTTTCAATCTGGCACGTTAAATCGGCAAACAGTTTCACTATGAAACCCCGCCGCGACGGCTAAAATAAAAAATGTGATCGCCAGCATTGATATAAATCAATTAATAAAAAAAGCCCGCCACCGCGTTTTTCCGAAGCCTTTTTAGACCTGTTGACTAAATCATGGCGGGCGACAAAATAACGCTGAGAAAAATAAATTAAGCCAACCGCGTGGCGATAGTTTTTTTACTTTCGCCCCCTACTGACTATTCGCGTCAGCATTACCCTGGCGCGGGAGATAATCATGAACAAGAGCCAACACATTCAGACTATCACCCTGGCCGCCGCCCAGAAAATGGCGGCAGCAGTGGAGAAAAAAGCTAATGAGATCAACGTAGCGGTGGTATTTTCCGTGGTTGACCGCGGCGGCAACACGCTGCTTGTCCAGCGGATGGACGAAGCCTTTGTCTCCAGTTGCGATATTTCGCTGAATAAAGCCTGGAGCGCCTGCAGCCTGAAACAAGGCACCCATGAAATTACGCCAGCGGTCCAGCCCGGACAATCTCTGTATGGTCTGCAGCTGACCAATCAACAGCGAATCATTATTTTTGGCGGCGGCCTGCCGGTTATTTTAAATCAGCAGGTAATTGGTGCCGTCGGCGTTAGCGGCGGTACGGTCGAGCAGGATCAATTATTAGCCCAGTGCGCCCTGGATTGTTTTTCCGCATTATAACCTGAAGCGAGAAGGTATATTATGAGCTATCGTATGTTTGATTATCTGGTGCCAAACGTTAACTTTTTTGGTCCCAACGCTATTTCCGTGGTCGGTGAACGCTGCAAGCTGCTGGGGGGTAAAAAAGCCCTGCTGGTTACCGACAAAGGCCTGCGGGCGATAAAAGATGGCGCGGTGGATAAAACTCTGCATTATCTGCGAGAGGCCGGTATCGAGGTGGCGATCTTTGACGGCGTCGAGTCGAACCCGAAAGACACCAACGTGCGCGACGGTCTCGCCGTGTTTCGCCGCGAGCAGTGCGACCTTATCGTCACCGTGGGCGGCGGCAGCCCGCACGACTGCGGCAAAGGCATCGGCATCGCCGCCACCCATGAGGGCGATCTTTATCAGTATGCCGGGATTGAGACCCTGACCAACCCGCTGCCGCCCATCGTCGCGGTCAACACCACCGCCGGCACCGCCAGCGAGGTCACCCGCCACTGCGTCCTGACCAACACCCAAACCAAAGTGAAGTTTGTGATCGTCAGCTGGCGCAACCTGCCGTCGGTCTCCATCAACGATCCGCTGCTGATGATCGGCAAACCGGCCGCCCTGACCGCGGCGACCGGGATGGATGCCCTGACCCACGCCGTAGAGGCCTATATCTCTAAAGACGCCAACCCGGTGACTGACGCCGCCGCCATGCAGGCGATCCGCCTCATCGCCCGCAACCTGCGCCAGGCCGTCGCCCTCGGCAGCAATCTTCAGGCGCGGGAAAACATGGCCTACGCCTCTCTGCTGGCCGGGATGGCCTTCAATAACGCCAACCTCGGTTATGTGCACGCCATGGCGCATCAGCTGGGCGGGCTGTACGACATGCCGCACGGCGTGGCCAACGCCGTCCTGCTGCCGCACGTGGCTCGCTATAACCTGATAGCCAACCCGGAAAAATTCGCCGATATCGCCGAACTGATGGGCGAAAATATCGCCGGACTGTCGACCCTCGACGCGGCGGAAAAAGCTATCGCCGCCATCGCGCGTCTGTCGATGGATATCGGGATTCCGCAGCATCTGCGCGATCTGGGGGTGAAAGAGGCCGACTTCCCGTACATGGCGGAGATGGCCCTGAAAGACGGCAACGCGTTCTCGAACCCGCGTAAGGGCAACGAGCAGGAGATTGCCGCGATTTTCCGCCAGGCATTCTGAGTGTTAACGAGGGGACCGTCATGTCGCTTTCACCGCCGGGCGTACGCCTGTTTTACGATCCGCGCGGGCACCATGCCTGCGCCATCAATGAGCTGTGCTGGGGGCTGGAGGAGCAGGGGGTCCCCTGCCAGACCGTATCCTGCGACGAAGGCGGTGACGCCGATACGCTGAGCGCCCTGGCGGCCAGAAGCTCGACGCTGCGGGTGGGCATTGGGCTCAGCGCCGCCGGCGAGATCGCGCTAACCCATGCCCAGCTGCCGGCGGACGCGCCGCTGGCGACCGGGCACGTCACCGATAGCCGCGATCATCTGCGTACGCTCGGCGCCAACGCCGGGCAGCTGGTGAAAGTCCTGCCGTTAAGTGAGAGAAGCTGAATGTACCGTATCTATACCCGCACCGGAGATAAAGGCACCACCGCCCTGTACGGCGGCAGCCGCATCGAGAAAGACCATATTCGCGTCGAGGCCTACGGCACCGTCGATGAACTGATATCCCAGCTGGGCGTCTGCTACGCCACCACCCGCGACGCCGGGCTGCGGGCAAGTCTGCATCAGATTCAGGAGACGCTGTTCGCGCTGGGGGCCGAACTGGCCAGCGATGCGCGGGGCCTGGTCCGCCTGAGCCAGACGATCGGCGAGGAGGAGATCACCGCCCTGGAGCGACTTATCGACCGCAATATGGCCGAAAGCGGCCCCCTGAAACAGTTTGTGATCCCGGGGAAGAATCTCGCCTCCGCCCAGCTGCACGTGGCGCGCACCCTGGCCCGTCGGCTGGAACGTCTGCTGACGGCCATGGACCGCTCGCACCCTCTGCGCGACGCGCTCAAACGCTACAGCAATCGTCTGTCGGACGCCCTGTTCTCCATGGCGCGTATCGAGGAGACTAGGCCTGATGCTTGCGCTTGAACTGGCTGGCGTCGATATCGTACTGCTTCATTTTGCGCCACAGGGTGGTGCGGCCGATATTCAGCAGTTGCGACATCTCCTGCACCCGCCCGCTGGTCACCCGGGCGGCGTGGATAATGGCCTCTTTTTCGATGGCGCTAAAGGTCAGGCTGGCCGGCAGCAGCGATGAGCCGCTATCGGCCCCCGGTCGATCGGAAAAGAGATATTCCGGCAGGTTGCTCAGGCGAATGTGGCCGTTATCGCTGCTGATAGCGATGTTCTCTATCACGCTGTTAAGCTCAAAATCATTTCCCGGCCACGAGTAGGCCACCAGCTGGGCCAGCGCGTCATCGTCCACTTTCAGCCGGGAAGAGAAACGCTTCTCCAGGCTTTTCAGCCGGTTATGCACCAGCGACGGGATACTGTTGCGCCGGGCGCGCAGCGGCGGAATGACGATCTCGAATGAGTGCAGCGCATAGTACAGCTGGCGGCTAAAGCGGTTCTGTTCCACCAGGTTGGCCAGATCGACGGTGGTGGTGGCGATCACCTTCACATCCACCGGGATCAGGCGGCGGGCGTCGAGCCGGGTAAGCACTCCCTGCTTAATCACCTGCAGCAGGGCGGACTGTAGCTCCGGCGCCAGATACTCAATTTTTTCCAGAAACAGGGTGCCGCCGTTGGCCAGCTCAAGGCGGCTCAGGCGGCCATTTTCATCATCGGTGGGGGCGCTCCCCATAAAGTCCTGGCCCAGCACGCTGTCGGCATACAGCTGGCAGTTGACGGCGATGTAGGGGCCGCCCGCCCGCTCGCTTTCATTGTGGATGGCCTGGCTCAGCAGCTCTTTCCCCACCCCCTCTTCACCGCACAGCAGTACCGGAAAGCCGCCGCGCGCCGCCTGGCGGCCAAAGTGGATCAGCCGCCGGGTTTCCGGATCGTCGGCTGACATCTGCTCAAAGGTGTGGCTGACTTTGCCCAGCTGGCTGGTCATCAGCTGCCGCATCTGCTCCACCGGGTGCAGCAGCAGAATAAAGCTGTTGCCTTGCGACTCGACAATCGGTTTTAAGGTGATCACCGCGTCGATAAACTGGTGCTGGCTTTCAAAGGTGACTTCAACGTGATTCAGGCCGCGGGCGTGTTTGATGGCGCGGCGCAGCAGCGCCGGCAGGGTCACCAGATCGGCGATATTTTTTCCCTGGCTGGCCTGGGCATCAAGATGCAGCAGTCTCGCCGCCTGAACATTGAGAAATTGCAGTACCCCCTGTTCGTTCCACGCCATCACCCCGTCGTCCATGCTCTCCAGCAGGCCGTACATCTGATTGAGGTGGCGGTTGGATTCCGCCAGCAGGCTGTCGGTGAGCAGGGAATTGCCCACCTCGCGGGCGATGGCCAGCGTCAGGGAGAGGTCGGCGCTGGACTGGTGCTCCACCAGACAGCAAAGCGAGATAGAGCCGAACAGCCGCCCGTGGTTATCGAACACCGGCGTCGAACAAAAGCTCCATGGCTGCAGGGCCTGCTTAAAATGCCGATCGCCGGCGGTGTTGATCGGCTGCCCCTGCATCGCGGCCAGCGACAGCGCGCAGGTGCCGATAATGCTCTCCGCGCAGTAGCTGCCGTCGCGAAACCCCAGGTCAGCCAGCTGCGCCAGCGTTTGCGGTTCGCCGCAGCGGCTCAGAATACAGGCGGTCTCATCAAGGATAAACAGCGCGCAGGGGCGACCGTCCATAAACTCCCAGGCGTCCTCCAGCGCCGCCTGACCGATGGTCAGCAGCGCGGTTTTACGCCGACAGATCGAGTCAAAGGTCAGGCCCTGGGCCTGGTGCGGTTTTTGCCAGGTTTCGCGCTGCATAAACTTGCTGCAGCGATGCCATGACTGGGCGATGACGGAAGAGACCGCCTTCCCGGTATCCTGAGTCTGAACAGTCATACTGTTTTCCGCGTTTTACCATAGAGAACCCCTCCGGCAGCCACTGCCAGAGGGGAGAAAGAAAGACCGCCGATCGGCGCCAGCGGTTTAGCCACCGCGAATTAACGCGCCAGCCACTGCTGGCCTAACAGATCGGCGGTGAGGATAGCGGCGTGCACACTCTCCGGGGTCACCGCAAACGGCATATTGTGGATGGTTTCCCCTTCCGCGCAGGTGGCTTTCGCCACCGCGGCGATTTTCGCGTCGATCCCCTCTTTGACGCCCATCTGCGCGAGGGTCACCGGCAGGCCGACGCGCTGGCAGAAGCTCAGCACGGTTTCAATCTCGTCCATCGGGCTGTTCTGCAGCACCAGCTGTGCCAGGGTGCCGAAGGCCACTTTCTCGCCGTGATACAGGTGATGGCACTCTTCCAGAATGGTGAAACCGTTGTGGATCGCGTGGGCGGCGGCCAGGCCGCTGCTTTCAAAGCCAATGCCGCTGAGGTAGGTGTTCGCTTCGATGATGCGCTCCAGCGCTTCGGTCACCACCCCGGCCTGCGCCGCCAGACGGGCCTTTTCGCCCTCCGCCAGCAGCGTATCATAGCACAGGCGGGCCAGGCTCAGCGCCGCCTCGGTGGACTGCCCCCCGGCCATGCTGGTGGCGCGCGCATCGTAGCAGGCTTTGGCCTCAAACCAGGTGGAGAGCGCATCGCCCATGCCGGAGACCAGCAGGCGTACCGGCGCTTTGGCGATAATCGCCGTGTCCATCACCACCATATCCGGGTTTTTCGGATAGATCAGATACTCTTCAAACTCGCCCGCTTCGGTGTAGATCACCGACAGCGCGCTGGTCGGCGCATCGGTCGAAGCGATGGTCGGGATCACCACCACCGGCAGCTTCTGGTAGTAACCGATCGCCTTCGCGGTATCGAGGGTTTTACCGCCGCCGATGCCAACCACGCCGCGGCAGCCCTGTTTTTGCAAAATCGCCATCAGGCGGTTAATTTCCGCATGGCTGCATTCGCCATTAAACCGTTCCGCATGGCAGCGAATATCGTGACTCTGCAGGCCATTCACCACTTTCTCCCCCGCCAGCTTCATCACGAAGTCGTCAGCGATGACGAAGAAGCTCTCCGCCAGGTTTTTGGCATATTGACCGAACAGGACAGCAGCATCAGGACCCTGAAGATATTTGGCTGGAGATTGAATAACTTTTAGCATTCCTTTCACCCTCAAATAAGTGCGCATGTAGACATGATGAGCCCTGGCGTTATCCGCGCCGGCCGGTAAAGCGCGGCCTCAACGGAATGTACCGGAGCAGTGCGATCACTGTAGGGCCGGCACGGAACAAAAAAATCTTTCGCCTTTTTGTTCTGATATGAAACACAGGTTAAATTTTTACGTTCCATATTGGAACAAAAAACCCTAGTCTTCGTCAGGATTGCGATCCCGATCCGCTCCTCTGCCGCATAATTCCCTTACCATCCCCCTTTAGCGGCAGGCTTTTTCCCCACAGCCGGGGGAAATTTAGCAAAAAATTTTTTTCAGCCCGCTGCGCCAGCCGCGATGACCGGCGCTTAAGGCAGAGGAAAAAAAGCGCGCCAGCTCGCATTTTCACCGTTTCCCCAGCAAAAACGTTCCATAAAGAAACAAAATCAGCAGGTGATGTTTCGTAATGAAACCCGATCGCCGGGGCATTCTTTTTTTCGTCCGCTCAGCCAGAATCATCATATCGCCAGGCACGCTGCACCGTCAGACGATACCCCTACGCGATGACCGCCTCCGCCAGCAGAGAGGCCGCATCGAACCTTCTCCAACGGAGCACTGAATAATGAAAAAGCTGATTAACCGTGTTGAAGATGTACTGAATGAACAATTACAGGGGCTGGCTAAAGCCCACCCGCAGCTGACCCTGCATCAGGACCCGCTGTACGTCACCCGCGCCGACGCGCCGGTGGCCGGCAAGGTCGCCCTCCTCTCCGGCGGCGGCAGCGGCCATGAGCCGATGCACTGCGGCTATATCGGCCAGGGGATGCTCTCTGGCGCCTGCCCGGGGGAAATCTTCACCTCGCCGACGCCGGATAAAATGTTCGAATGCGCGATGCAGATTGACGGCGGCGAAGGCGTCCTGCTGATTATCAAAAACTACACCGGCGACATCCTGAACTTCGAAACCGCCACCGAGCTGCTGCATGAGAGCGGTATAAAAGTCACCACCGTGGTGGTCGACGACGACGTGGCGGTGAAAGACAGTCTCTATACCGCAGGCCGCCGCGGCGTCGCCAATACCGTTCTGATCGAAAAACTGGTCGGCGCCGCCGCCGAGCGAGGCGATTCGCTGGAGGCCTGCGCTGAACTGGGGCGCCGCCTGAATAATCTCGGCCACTCCATTGGCATCGCCCTTGGCGCCTGCACCGTACCGGCTGCCGGACAACCCTCCTTTACCCTGCAGGACGATGAAATGGAGTTCGGCGTCGGCATTCACGGCGAGCCGGGCATCGACCGCCGTCGCTTCAGCTCACTGGACCAAACCGTCGATGAGATGTTCGATACCCTGCTGGAGAATGGCGCCTACAGCCGCACGCTGCGCCAGTGGGATACCGTTAAGGGCGCGTGGCAGGAAGTGAAGCAGAGCAAAACCGCGCTACACAACGGCGACCGGGTCATCGCCATGGTCAATAACCTCGGCGCCACGCCGCTGTCCGAACTGTACGGCGTCTATCACCGGCTCGCCCAGCGCTGTGAAGCGTCCGGCATCATCATCGAACGCAACCTCGTCGGCAGCTACTGCACCTCGCTGGATATGGCGGGCTTCTCCATCACCCTGCTGAAAGCGGATGATGAGACGCTGGCGCTATGGGACGCCCCGGTTCATACCCCGGCGCTGAACTGGGGAAACTAAGGAGCACGACATGTCACTGAACAGAACGCAAATCGTCGACTGGCTGTACCGCTGCGGCGATATCTTCACTAAAGAGAGCGATTTTCTCACCGGCCTCGATAAAGAGATCGGCGATGCCGACCACGGCCTGAATATGCACCGCGGGTTCAGCAAGGTGGTGGAAAAGCTGCCGTCGATTGCTGATAAAGATATTGGCTTTATCCTCAAAAACACCGGCATGACGCTGCTCTCCAACGTCGGCGGCGCCAGCGGCCCGCTGTTCGGCACCTTCTTCATTCGCGCCGCGCAGGTCACTCAGGCCCACCAGAGCCTGACCCTCGACGAACTATACCTGATGATCCGCGAAGGCGCGGACGGCGTCGTCAACCGCGGTAAAGCGGAGCCAGGGGATAAAACCATGTGCGACGTCTGGCTGCCGGTGGTGGACTCCCTGCGCCAGTCCAGCGAGCAGCATCTGTCGATCGCCGCCGCGCTGGATGCCGCCTGCAAAGCAGCGGAGGCCGGCGCCCACAGCACCATCACCATGCAGGCGCGCAAAGGCCGCGCCAGCTACCTTGGCGAACGCAGCATCGGCCATCAGGATCCGGGCGCCACGTCAGTGATGTTTATGATGCAGATGCTGGCCGCCGCGGCCAAAGAGTAAGGAAATCGCGATGGTAAACCTGGTTATTGTTTCTCATAGCGCCCGGCTGGGCGAAGGTGTCGGAGAACTGGCCCGGCAGATGTTAATCAACGACGGCTGCAAGCTGGCGATCGCCGCCGGGATCGACGATCCCGACAGCCCGATCGGCACCGATCCGATCAAGGTCATGGAAGCGATCGAATCCGTCGCCGATACCGACCACGTGCTGGTGATGATGGATATTGGCAGCGCGTTGCTTAGCGCCGAAACCGCCCTCGACCTGCTCGATCCGGCGATTGCCGCGAAGGTGCGGCTGTGCGCCGCGCCGCTGGTGGAGGGGACGCTGGCGGCCACCGTCAGCGCCGCCTCCGGCGCCGGGATCGACAAAGTGATCGCCGACGCCATGAACGCCCTGGAGGCCAAACGGATCCAGCTGGGTTTACCTTCGCCAACCCCTGACGCCGCCCCGGCGCCGACGCTTGCCGACGATGGCGACAGCAAGTCGCTTGCGGTCGTCATACAGAACCACAACGGCCTGCACGTGCGTCCGGCGTCGAAGCTGGTCGCCGCGCTGGCGGGCTTTAACGCCGATCTGCTGCTGGAGAAAAACGGGAAGTGCGTCAAACCGGACAGCCTCAACCAAATCGCCCTGCTGCAGGTGCGGCGCAACGATAAGCTGCGCCTGCTGGCCCGCGGGCCAGAGGCCGATGCGGCGCTGGCGGCGTTTCAGGCGCTGGCCGCCGATAACTTCGGCGAATCTCCTGCGGCGCAACCGGCAGCGGCCCCGGCCGCCCCCGAGCGCGTCGAAGGCATCGCGCTGCGCTATCCGCTGGCCCTGATCCAGCCGGTCCGCCCGGCCGCCGCCGATGTCGCCCACGAGCAGCAGCGGCTGCGCCGGGCTATCGACCAGACGCTGGCGGATCTCACTGCCCTGACCGAGCTGGCGGAGAATAAATTTAACGCCGATATCGCGGCGATTTTCGCCGGGCACCACACCCTGCTCGACGATGAGGATCTGTTTGATGCCGCCAACGATCGTCTGCTCACCGACCCGTGCTCGGCGGAATGGGCGTGGCATCAGGTGCTGATGGAGCTCAGCCAGCAGTATCGCCAGCTGGATGACCCCTATCTCCAGGCGCGCTATATCGATATCGAAGATATTCTGCAGCGCACCCTGCGCCATCTGCAGGACGTGCAGGAAACGCTGCCGATGCCCGGCGAGCCGACCATTATTATCGCCGACAACATGTTCCCGTCAGCCGTCCTGCAACTGGATGCCAGCCGCGTGAAAGGCCTGTGCCTGCGCGACGGCAGCGAACAGGCCCACAGCGCGATCATCGCCCGCGCGGCGGGGATCGCCTGGCTGTGTCAGCAGGGCGAGGCGCTGAACAGCGTGCAGCCCGGCGAGCCCATCGCGCTCGATATGCGCCGCCAGCGCCTTATCCGTCACTAAATCCACTTTGTCCGTTACCGCTCCGGAGGCCTGCCTCCGGAGGGTGAGTTTTCGCTTACTCTTCAGGAACCACTATGTCTCAATTCTTTTTTAACCAGCGCGCCAGCCTCGTCAACGATGTGATTGAGGGAACCATCATCGCCAGTCCGTGGAACAACCTCGCCCGGCTGGAGAGCGATCCGGCGATCCGGGTGGTGGTCCGTCGCGACCTGAATAAAAACAACGTGGCGGTGATCGCCGGCGGCGGCGCCGGCCACGAACCGGCGCACGTCGGCTTTATTGGTAAAGGCATGCTGACCGCCGCGGTTTGTGGCGATCTGTTCGCCTCGCCGAGCGTCGACGCGGTGCTTACCGCCATTCAGGCGGTGACCGGCGAGGCGGGCTGCCTGCTGATCGTAAAAAACTATACCGGCGACCGGCTGAACTTCGGCCTCGCGGCGGAGAAAGCGCGCCGTCTCGGCTACAACGTGGAAATGCTGATCGTCGGCGACGACATTTCGCTGCCGGAAAACAAACAGCCGCGCGGCATCGCCGGTACGCTGTTCGTCCATAAAGTGGCGGGCTATTTTGCCGAGCGCGGCTGCAATCTCGCCACCGTTCTGCGCGAAGCGCAGTATGCCGCCAACCACACCGCCAGCATCGGGGTGGCGCTGGCCAGCTGCCATCTGCCGCAGGAGGCGGACAGCGCGCCGCGCCATCAGGCCGGCCACGCCGAGCTGGGAATGGGCATCCACGGCGAACCTGGCGCCTCCACCATCGCCACGCAAAACAGTGCGGACATCATCAACCTGATGGTGGAAAAACTGACCGCTGCCCTGCCGGAAACCGGCCGTCTGGCGGTGATGCTCAATAACCTCGGCGGCGTGTCGGTGGCCGAAATGGCGATCCTGACCCGCGAACTGGCCAACACGCCGCTGCAGGCGCGCGTTGACTGGCTGATTGGCCCGGCCTCGCTGGTGACGGCCCTGGATATGAAGGGTTTCTCGCTGAGCGCCATCGTGTTGGAAGAGAGTATTGAGAAAGCGCTGCTGGCGGATGTGGAAACCGCCGGCTGGCCGCGGCCGGTGCAGCCGCGGACGGTTAACATCATGCCGTCCACTCTCGCCAGCCCGCGCGTCGACTTTACGCCTTCGGCCAACCCGCAGGTGGGTGATTACGTGGCCCAGGTGACCGGCACCCTCGTCGGGCTTGAAGACCATCTCAACGCGCTGGATGCCAAAGTGGGCGATGGCGATACCGGCTCCACCTTCGCCGCCGGGGCGCGTGAGATTGCCGACCTGCTGCAGCGCCAGCAGCTGCCGCTGAACGATCTGCCCACGCTGTTCGCGCTCACGGGCGAACGCCTGACGGTGGTGATGGGCGGCTCCAGCGGGGTATTGATGTCGATCTTCTTCACCGCTGCCGGGCAGAAGCTGGGGCACGGCGCCAGCGTGGCCGAGGCGCTGAACGCCGGTCTGGAGCAGATGAAATTTTACGGCGGCGCCGAGGAAGGCGACCGGACAATGATCGACGCGCTGCAGCCAGCGCTGGCGGCGCTGCTCGCCGAACCGGAGAACCTGCAGGCCGCTTTTGCCGCGGCGCAGGCCGGCGCGGATCGCACTTGCCAGTCGGGCAAAGCCGGCGCCGGACGAGCGTCCTATCTCAATAGCGACAGCCTGCTCGGCAACATGGACCCCGGCGCCCACGCGGTGGCGATGGTGTTTAAAGCGCTGTCGGAACGATAAACTTCCCCCGGTAGCGCGGCGCTTACCGGGGCTACAAATCGGCGCCAACCGTAGCCCGGATAAGGCGCAAGCCGCTATCCGGGTTTTACCACGATGGCTTTTTACTTGCTGTGCCAGTACGCCTGTGAGCGCACCAGCTGCTGATCGATGCTCTCAGCCTCAAAGCGCGCCAGCAGCGATTTCACCACCGCACCTTCGCCGGTCAGCCAGATGAAATAATCCTCCGCCGGCACCTTCACCTGCGCCAGACGCTCGGCGACGAACGCCGGATGGTGGCCCGCCACCCACTCGATGTTAAAGCCGTCGAGGTCCGCCAGATAATCTTTATATGACGCATCGGCGATAGTGACGATGGCCGTCACCTGCGGCGTCACCGCCAGCTGACGCAAACCCAGCAGACGACGACGCAGCGCCGGCATACCGGACTCATCGCAGACATACAGTTGCCAGGCGTAATCCTCCGGCACCACCAGCGAGCCGCGCGGACCGCCGATCACCAGCTTATCGCCCGCTTTTGCCTCCAGCGCCCAGCGGCTGGCGATTCCGCCGTCGTGGATAAAGAAGTCGTACGCCAGCTCATGGCGTTCGGCATCGTACAGCGGCGTATAGTCGCGGGTAGCAGGCCGCACGCCCTCGCCCCAGTCAATCCCCTCCTCGGTCACCTGCGGCGGGGCAAACGCCGCGCCCGGCTCCGGGAAGAAAAGCTTGGTGTGGTCGTCAAAACCGCGGGAAACGAAACCTTCCAGCGCCTCGCCTCCCAGCACGATGCGCTGGAAAGCCGCGCCTGCGCGCTCCACGCGCAGCACCGTCAGCTCACGGAAACGCAGCTCATTGCGGACACGCTGCGGGTACTTGTCTGCTTTGGTTTTTGTCATCATCGATCGCCTTCGTGAACAGTAAATAGATATATCTAAACTCGATGCAAATGATAATGATTGCCATCTAAAAAGAATGCAAGTCTTTTTTTGATATAGTCAAAACAAACCGCATTAAAATACCAGCGTCAGAAATAAACACATAAATATCAACAAATTAAAAAATAAATCACAACCAGCATTGCGAGAATTCATTTTTTAGATATAAATTAGATATATCAAAACATAGCAGGAGGTAACCATGCGACATCATCATGAAGACGGGCGTGGGCCGCGCGGGCGCCACGGTGACCCCAGCGAACACGGCGACCATGGCCGTCGCGGCGGCGGACGTCGCCAGCGTTTCTTTGGCCACGGCGAACTGCGGCTGATTATTCTGGACATCCTCAGCCGCAGCGCCAGCCACGGCTATGAGCTGATCAAAGAGATCGAAACCCTCACCCAGGGGAACTACAGTCCCAGCCCGGGGGTGATCTACCCGACGCTGGATCTGCTCCAGGACCAGGGTCTCATCAGCGTGGAAGACGACAACGGACGCAAAAAAATCGTCATCAGCGAAGAGGGGAAACAGCTGCACGCGGAGAACCAGGAGCATCTGTCCCATATCCAGGAGCGTCTGCAGGCGCGGATGGTCGGCTGCGAGCTGCGCCGCGATCCGCAGATGAAGCGCGCGCTGGAGAATTTCAAAGCGGTCCTCGACCTGAAAGTGAACCAGCAGGCCAGCAGCGCCGCCCAGCTCAAGCAGATAATCGGCATTATCGACCGGGCGGCGATGGAGATCTCCCAGCTCGACTAAGCCTCTTTTCTCACCATCGGCTGCCCCGCGCTGGGGCAGCCCGCACCACGACGGATCGTGCCGCTCAACGCCGCAAGGCAGAAAATCTCGTCAGCTCAGGAATAAAACGTGCCAATAATGGCGCCATGAGATTAAATTTTACACATTTCGTCTTTTACTTTGCATTTATCCCGATTTTCACCGCTTCTGCCGAACTGGCGTAATCCCTGCAATACTTAATCCAGTATCGTGTGATACGTCCGCCCCAGGAGCACATTTTGAACAGGTTACCTTCCAGCGCATCGGCTCTGGCCTGCAGCGCACACGCACTGAATCTCATTGAAAAGCGCACGCTTGACCATGAGGAAATGAAAGCACTTAACCAGGAGGTCAGAGAATACTTTAAAGAGCATGTGAATCCGGGGTTTTTAGAGTATCGAAAATCGGTCACAGCCGGCGGGGATTACGGAGCCGTAGAGTGGCAAGCGGGAGGGTTAAATACGCTTGTCGACACCCAGGGACAGGAGTTTATCGACTGCCTTGGCGGGTTTGGCATCTTCAATGTAGGGCACCGTAATCCAGTTGTGGTATCCGCCGTCGAGAATCAACTCGCGAAACAACCGCTTCACAGTCAGGAACTGCTGGATCCGCTACGCGCGATGCTGGCGAAAACCCTGGCGGCCTTAACGCCCGGCAAACTGAAGTACAGCTTCTTCTGCAACAGCGGTACCGAATCGGTAGAGGCGGCCATCAAGCTGGCGAAAGCCTATCAGTCGCCGCGCGGTAAATTCACCTTCATCGCCACCAGCGGCGCCTTCCACGGCAAATCGCTGGGCGCGCTGTCGGCCACCGCCAAGTCGACTTTCCGCAAACCGTTTATGCCGCTGCTGCCGGGCTTCCGCCATGTGCCGTTCGGCGATATCAACGCCATGCGCACCATGCTGAGCGAGTGCAAGAAAACCGGCGACGACGTCGCGGCGGTGATCCTTGAGCCGATTCAGGGCGAAGGGGGCGTGATCCTGCCGCCGACGGGGTATTTGCCGGCGGTGCGTAAGCTGTGCGACGAGTTTGGCGCCCTGCTGATCCTCGACGAAGTGCAGACCGGCATGGGCCGCACTGGCAAGATGTTCGCCTGCGAGCATGAGAACGTTCAGCCCGACATTCTGTGTCTGGCGAAAGCGCTCGGCGGCGGCGTGATGCCGATCGGCGCGACGGTGGCGACGGAAGAGGTCTTCTCGGTGCTGTTCGACAACCCGTTCCTGCACACCACGACCTTCGGCGGCAACCCGCTGGCCTGTGCGGCGGCGCTGGCGACCATCAACGTGCTGTTGACGCAAAACCTGCCGGCGCAGGCGGCGCAGAAAGGCGATATGCTGCTGGACGGTTTCCGCCTGCTGGCGCAGGAGTATCCGGACCTGGTGAATGAAGTGCGCGGGAAAGGCATGCTGATGGCCATCGAGTTTGTCGATAACGAGATTGGCTACGACTTTGCCAGCGAGATGTTCAGACAGCGGGTGCTGGTCGCCGGGACGTTAAATAACGCCAAGACGATCCGCGTTGAACCGCCGCTGACGCTCACCCTTGAGCAGTGCGAGCAGGTGCTGAAGGCGGCGCGTAAGGCGCTGGCGGCCCTGCGCGTCTCGGTTGAAGAGGCGTAATAAACTGCCCCTCCCCCCGGTCCTCTCCCAATGGAAGAGGACCGGGATTATCTTCTGCTCTGGATTTCCCTCACACCTGCGGTAGCAGGCCGATAAAGCTGCGCTTCTGCCGCGGCTGCGACATCATCTCTTCCAGCTTTTCGACGCAGGCTAAATAGTGCGGGGTCTTCTTATGCGCCAGCACCGCCTCATCGTCTTTATAGGCTTCGTAGATAAAAAAGCGGGTCTTCACCTCCGGGTCCTGCAGGACATCAAAGCGCAGGTTGCCCGGCTCCCGCAGCGCCCCTTCGTGGTTGGCGCGGAACACCTCGAGAAACTCATCCACCCGCTCGGGTTTGATATTGATCTCCACCAGCGTCACATTCATTTCCGCTCTCCCTGTTTCTCTTCCTGCCAGAACTGGTACGCTTCGCGCGCGTTCAGATTCTCATGCACCACCTTTTTCACCGCCTTCAGCATTGCGCGCGGGGCGCTGGACTGGAAGATATTGCGCCCCATATCCACCCCGGACGCCCCCTGGTCGATCGCCCGCCAGCACATCTCCAGCGCCTCATGCTCCGGCAGCTTTTTCCCCCCGGCGATGACGATCGGCACCGGGCAGCTGGCGGTCACTTTTTCAAAGCCTTCCTCAACGAAATAGGTCTTCACAAACTGCGCCCCCATTTCGGCGGCAATCCGGCTGGCCAGCGAGAAGTAGCGCGCATCGCGGGTCATCTCTTTGCCGACGCCGGTCACCGCCAGTACCGGCATACCGTAGCGGTTGCCGGCGTCCACCAGTTTGATGATGTTGTTGATCGACTGATGTTCGTATTGGCTGCCGATATAGACCTGCGCCGCCACTGCGCAGACGTTCAGGCGCAGCGCATCTTCCATCGCCACCGCCACGCACTCGTTGGAAAGTTCGCTGAGGATCGAGTTGCCGCCGGAGGCGCGCAGCACCACCGGTTTGTTGGTCGCGGCCGGCACCTGACTGCGCAGTACGCCGCGGGTGCACATCAGCACGTCGGTTTCCTCGAACAGCGGCGCGATAGAGAGATCGATGCGCTCCAGCCCGGTGGTGGGTCCCTGGAAGTAACCATGATCGAAGGCCAGCATGACCGTGCGGTTGCTGTGCGGATTAAAAATGCGCGCCAGCCGCGACTGCATGCCCCAGTCCAGCGAGCCGCAGCCTTTCAGGGTATACAGCGTGTTCTGCTGCGGGCGGTCGAGGCCGAAGTCCTTGCCCTCTTTGATATCGTCTAAATCAGCCATCTCATCCTCCGTCAGAAGTCGTAGTTATTGATGTTCTCTTTGCTGAACACCACGCGCTCCGGCAGCAGCACGATACCGTTGCCCTTCGCCTCATACTGGTAGCCCTGCACGCTGTTCGGTTCGACCTTCAGCGAGCCGATATCTTTCACCTCAACGCTGTCGCCGACGTTAAGATCGCCCTTTTTCAGCAGACGATCGGCGACGTTAACCGCAATTTTGCCCTGCTGAACCACATCCCACAGGCCAAAGGCTTTCACCGTGCCGCGCTCCACGTACGGGCGCATCACGTTGGGGGTACTAAAGCCGACGATCGCCACGCCCTGGCGCTTGAGGTTTTCCGCCGCCTGCGCCGCCGCCGGCAGGGCATTGGCATCCGGCGCGATAATGGCGTCAAGATCCGGATACGCTTTTAAGATCCCCTCGGCGGTTTGCAACGATTTGGTGGCATCGTTATAGCCGAACTGGGTGGTGACGATTTGCCACTGCGGATGTTCTTTTTCGATTTTGGCTTTGGCTTCCTTCACCCACTGGTTCTGGTCGGTCACCGTCGGGCTGGAGTAGAAAAACGCCACTTTGGCAGCGGGCCTGGTCACCTGCTTTTCCGCCATCTCCACCAGCAGGCCGCCGAGCTGCTGCGGCGTGCCCTGATTGATATAGATGCTGCGGCACTCCGGTTTGGTATCGGAATCCCAGGTCAGGACCTTCACCCCGCGCTGCATCGCCCGCTTCAGCGCCGGACACAGGCCGTCCGGCGAGACGGCGGAGACGATAATGGCGTTGTAGCCCTGGTTGACGAAGTTGTTGATAAGCTGCACCTGGCCGGAGACGCTGGGCTCGGTGGGGCCGTCATAGGTGACATCCACGCCCAGCGCTTTCCCCGCCTCTTTCGCGCCGTTGCCGCCGCTGGTAAAGAAGCCCACGCCGACCAGCTTAGGTATAAAGGCGATGCGGTCCGCCGCCTGGGCGGTTGCCACGCTTAACGCCAGCGCCAGGACGCTCGTCTGGAGGATTCGTTTGGTTTTCATCGTATGTTTATGCTCCGATTGTTTTACGCGAGAAAAGACGCCGCCAGGTCGCGCGCACCCATTCACGGTGCAGGCTCAGCGAACGCCCCATCACCACCACAACCAACAGCGCCCCTGACAGCGCGCTCGACACCTGGTTGGGGATGCCGACCATCTGTAAACCCTGTTGCAGATATCCCACCAGCAATGCCGCCAGCGCGGTACCCAGTATCGATCCCGAGCCGCCGTAAATATTGGCCCCGCCGAGCACCGCCGCGGTCAGCGCCGGCATCAGCAGATCACGGCCTAAATCCGAACGCGCCGAGCCAAAATAGGAGACCATCACCAGCGCCGCGACCGCCGAGGCAATACCGACCAGGCCATACAGCACATACGGGATGCCGTTGACCGACAGCGCCGCATAGCGCGCGGCGCGCGGGTTTTGCCCGAGTAAAAAGAGGTGGCGGCCAAAGCGCCCGCGATGGGCCAGTAGCCAGAAGAGAAAGGTGATACCCGCGAACAGCACCAGCGGCAGCGGCAGCCCGCCCAGGGTTAAATTGGCGAAGGCGGTGAAGCTGTCGGGAAAGCCGCCGATCCCCTCATAACCGGTGGCGCCGGCCATGCCGGAAAGCAGCAGCGCGCCGCCGCCGTACAGATACAGCGTCCCGAGGGTGATCACCAGCGGGCTGATGCCGGTGTAGTGGATCAGCGCGGCGTTGATTAGCCCGCACAGCAGCCCCAGCAGCAACGTCAGCGACACCGCCAGCCACAGCGGCCAGCCCGCCTGGGTCATCACCCCGAGGGCGATGGCGCACAGTCCGATGGTCGAGCCCAGCGAAATATCGATCCCGCCGCTGATAATCACCAGCGTCAGCGGCAGCGCGACGATGCCGATGCAGATAAAGTCGCTGGTGCTAAAGAGCAGCATATTGAGATCCAGCATGCGTGGATTCAGCGCGCCGAACAGCAGGATTTCCACGACTAACAACGCCAGCAGCGCGCTTTCCCAGTTAAGCTTCAGCTTCATTTACGCCACCTCTTTGCTTTTGCGTTCGGGAAAGCGGGCAACCTGTTTGCCCCCTTTGTTGCCGGGCTGGAAACGGCTGTACTTCAGCGCCCGCTGATGGCGGGTCAGCGCCTGGCGCAGGCGGCCATCAAGGACCAGCACCCCGAGCAGGACCAGGCCGGCGATAAAGTCATTCCACCAGGCGGGAAGGCGGAACAGCACCAGCACGGTGTCGATTTGGGTGAGGAAGAAGGCGCCGAGAAACGCGCCGAGCAGGGTGCCGGTGCCGCCGAGCAGCGAAATCCCGCCCAGCACGCAGGCGGCGATGGCTTTCATCTCCAGGCCGCTGCCGGTCTGATTGGGCACAAAGCCAATCTGCGCGGCGAAGACGATCCCGGCGCAGGCCGCCAGCATACCATTGAGGGTAAAGGCCAGCATCCGCGTGCGGTTGACCGCCACGCCCAGCTGGCGGGCAGCGGCGAGGTTATCGCCAACGGCATAGAAATCACGCCCAGAGGCGGTGCGCGACAGCAGCCATGCGCCCGCCAGCAGCAGCGCCAGCACCAGCCAGCCCAGCGGCGAGACGCCGATAAACAGCGGCTCCGAGAGCGATTTCAGGCTATCGGGCAAGCCTTCGATCCATTTCCCGCCGGTCCACAGCAACATCACCCCGCGATACAACCCCAGCGTGCCGAGGGTGGCGACGATCGCCGGAATGCGCAGCCCCACCACCAGCAGGCCGTTAAAAGCCCCGGCCAGCGCGCCAATCGCCAGCGCGAAGGCGATCGCCGTCGCCAGCCCGTAGCCGTTGTTCAGCGCCACCCCAACGGCGATGGCGCTCAGGCCAACGGTGGAGCCCACCGACACGTCGATATTGCGGGTCAGCATCACCAGCGTTGCCCCCAGCGCCAGCAGGCACAGGATTTGCGAGCTGGCGAAAATCATCGCCAGCGTCTGCAGGCTGAAATAGGCCGGATTGAGCGCCACCAGCACGGCAAACAGCGCCACGATGGCGAAGAAGGCGCTCAGTTCGCGATTCTTGAGTAACGTTTTCATGCCTGCCCTCCGAAGGCCAGGGTCATCATGCGATCGACGGTCACCGCCTGCCGCGCCAGCTCGCCGCTGTGGCGGCCCTGATGCATCACCAGCACCCGGTCGGCCAGACCGACGAACTCCTCCACATCGGAAGAGATCATCAGCACCGCCACATTTTGCGCGGCGACGCTTTTCAGCAGCTGATAGATATCGGCGCGGGCGGAGACATCCACGCCGCGCGTCGGCTCATCGACAATCAGCAGCAACGGATTAGCTTCC
The DNA here is from genome assembly GCF_048822715.1 of Klebsiella sp. C239. Classification (NCBI taxonomy): domain Bacteria; kingdom Pseudomonadati; phylum Pseudomonadota; class Gammaproteobacteria; order Enterobacterales; family Enterobacteriaceae; genus Klebsiella; species Klebsiella sp. C239. The sequence goes on from NZ_JBMEZK010000002.1 coordinate 635,197, forward strand.
AGACAGCGCGCCAGCAGCACCTTCTGCTGGTTGCCGCCGGAGAGAGTGCGTACCGGCTGGTCGCCATCGGCCAGCTTGATCCCCAGCGCCCGGTGATAGCGCTCGACCACCGCCGCCTCCCGTTTCCCCTGCTGCCACCACGACGGCTGATTGAACATCACCGTGTTCCAGCGCACCGGCGCATCGAGAAACAGCCCGGAGACCTGGCGGTCTTCGGGCAGATAGACCAGCCCGCTGGCCAGCCTGGCGCGGGTGCTCTCCTGACTAATCTCGCGGTTCTCCAGCCAGATCCGCCCGGCGCGCGGCGGACGCAGGCCGTATAAGGTTTCGGCAAATTCGGTGCGCCCGGATCCCACCAGCCCGGCGAGGCCGACGATCTCCCCGGCGCGGATCTCCAGACTGAGATCAATAAAACCTTCGCCGGTGAGATCCTCCACCCGCAAAACGGGAAAATCCTGCGCCTGGGTGCGGCGGTTGCCCGGCAGCGCCAGCCACAGCTTTTGCGTGTCGCTCAGCGCATGGTCGCGGCTGGCCGGCGTCATGGCGCTGATAAGCTGTTGGTCGCCGTAGCCCGCCGTTTCGCCGCTGAGCACTACCGCCCCATCGCGCATCACCGACACATGGCTGGCAAGCTGGCGGATTTCCGGCAGTTTGTGCGAGATAAAGACGATCCCCACGCCGAGCCCCTGCAATGCCCGGATCTGCTGAAACAACCTTTCCGTTTCGCCCGGCGTTAAAGAGGCGGTGGGTTCATCAAGGATCAGGATCCGCGCCTCGCGCATCAGGCCGCGCAGGATCTCGACCATCTGTTGATCGGCTACCTCAAGCGTGCTGGCGCTGGCGTCCAGGTTGATCTGGCAGTTCAGCTGCTGCAGTTTTTCCTGCAGCCGCGCGGCGGTATCCGCCCGCTTCGGCAGACGAAAGAGAATGTTCTCGCGCACGCTGAGGTTGGGAAACAGCATCGGCTCCTGCGGCACCAGATAGATGCCCAGCTGGTGGGCCAGCGCCGGGTTAAGGCGCGCAAACGCGCGTTCGCCGATCGTCAGTTCACCGCTATCCGGGGTTTCGACGCCGGCGATGATCTTCATCAGCGTCGATTTACCCGCGCCGTTGCCCCCCATCAGCGCATGCACCTGGCCCGCGCATAGCGTAAAGTCGATGCCCTTCAGCACGGCAACGCCGGAGAACTGTTTGCGGATCTGGCGAGCTTCAAGCAGTGGCTTCATCGTCGCGCCTCGTTTGAACAAATGATTTTTAAATATAATAATGTTCAAAAGCGTAGACGGTGAACTATATTTACAACCGTGCGAAGATCACAGTTTGGCGCTTTAGATCGTCCGGAAAAAAGGGGCCAGAGAGGAAAGATCCGTTTTGCCAGTCGGCTCACACTTTCCGGCCGCGCAATAGCGAACATATGATCTAAATTTTTATAAGAGTTCAATTTATGAGCGAAAAACGCATTACGGAAGACCATCGCTACGCCGGGCTGGCGTTAGCCGAGGAAGAGCTGGTGGCGCGGGTGGCGTGGTGTTACTACCACGACGGCCTGACGCAAAACGACATCGGCGAGCGTTTGGGGCTGCCGCGGCTGAAGATTTCCCGCCTGCTGGAGAAAGGTCGCCAGTCCGGGGTGATCCGCGTGCAGATCAACTCGCGCTATGAAGGGTGTCTGGCGCTGGAAAGCGAACTCCAGCAGCGCTTTGGCCTCAAGATTGCTCGCGTGCTGCCGGCGCTCAACACCCCGCCGATGAATACCCGGCTGGGGATAGGCGCGGCGCAGTCGCTGATGGGGATTCTGCAACCAGGACAGCTGCTGGCGGTCGGCTTCGGCGAAGCCACCATGAGCTGCCTGCAGCATCTCAGCGGCTTTATCGGCTCGCAGCAGGTGCGGCTGGTGACCCTCTCCGGCGGCGTCGGCCCCTATATGACCGGCATCGGTCAGCTGGATGCCGCCTGCAGCGTGAGCATTATTCCGGCGCCGCTGCGGGTCTCGTCGGCGGAGGTCGCCGAAATCCTGCGCCGCGAATCCAGCGTGCGCGATGTGATGCTGGCGGCGACGGCGGCGGACGCGGCGGTGGTTGGCATTGGCGCTATCGATCAGCGGCGCGACGCGACCATTCTGCGCTCCGGCTATATCAGCGAGGGCGAACAGCTGATGTACGCCCGCAAAGGGGCGGTCGGCGACATTTTAGGTTATTTCCTGCAGGCCGACGGCCGGCCGGTAGAGGGGCTGGAGATCCATCGGGAACTGCTCGGCGTGACCCTGGATGAGCTGGCGCAGCTGCCGACCATCGTCGGCGTCGCCGGAGGAGAACAAAAAGCGCAGGCGATTCATGCCGCTCTGATTGGCAAGCGGATTAATGGCCTGGTAACGGAAGAGACAACAGCACGCGCGGTGCTCGCACTGGCCTCCTGAAGGCCCGGCGCCGCGCGACAACAGCGAGGCGCATGTCATGAGTTACCTGTTAGCGTTAGATGCCGGGACCGGCAGCATTCGGGCGGTCATTTTCGATCTCAATGGCCGCCAGCTGGCGGTGGGCCAGGCCGAATGGAAACACCTGAGCGTCTATAACGTCCCCGGCTCGATGGAGTTCGACCTTACCACCAACTGGCAGCTGGCCTGCCAGTGCATTCGCCAGGCGCTCGACGCCGCCCGGCTCTCTCCCGCCGATATTCAGTCCGTCGCCTGCTGTTCGATGCGCGAAGGGATCGTCCTCTATGACCGCAACGGCGAGGCTATCTGGGCCTGCGCCAACGTTGATGCCCGCGCCAGCCGCGAAGTCGCGGAGCTTAAAGAGATCCACGACTATCGTTTTGAATCCGAGGTGTACGAGGTCTCCGGGCAAACGCTGGCGCTCAGCGCGATGCCGCGCCTGCTGTGGCTGGCGCACCATCGGCCCGATATCTACCGCAAGGCGGCGACCATCACCATGATCAGCGACTGGCTGGCGGCGAAGCTTTCCGGCGAGCTGGCGGTCGACCCGTCAAACGCGGGCACCACCGGCATGCTCGATCTGTTCAGCCGCGACTGGCGTCCGGCGCTGCTGGATATGGCCGGGCTGCGCGCCGATATGCTGTCGCCGGTGAAAGAGACCGGCACGCTGCTGGGCGCCGTCACCGAAGCGGCAGCCCAGCAGAGCGGCCTGCGCGCCGGGACGCCGGTGGTGATGGGCGGCGGCGACGTGCAGCTCGGCTGCCTGGGACTCGGGGTGGTGCGCGCCGGACAAAGCGCAGTGCTCGGCGGCACCTTCTGGCAGCAGGTGGTGAATCTGCCGCAGGTGCGCACCGACCCGCAGATGAATATTCGCGTTAACCCTCACGTCATTCCCGGCATGGCGCAGGCGGAGTCCATCAGCTTTTTTACCGGCCTGACCATGCGCTGGTTCCGCGACGCCTTCTGCGCTGAAGAAAAGCTGATTGCCGAGCGCCTCGGCGTCGATGCCTATTCGCTGCTGGAGGAGATGGCCAGCCGCGTACCCGCCGGTTCCCACGGCGTGATGCCTATTTTTTCCGACGCCATGCACTTTAAGCAGTGGTACCACGCCGCGCCGTCGTTTATTAACCTCTCCATCGATCCGGAGAAGTGCAATAAAGCCACTCTGTTCCGCGCCCTGGAGGAGAACGCGGCGATTGTCTCCGCCTGCAACCTGGCGCAGATATCGCAGTTTTCCGGGGTGACTTTCGATAGCCTGGTGTTTGCCGGCGGCGGCTCGAAGGGAGCGCTGTGGAGCCAGATCCTCAGCGACGTCACCGGCCTGCCGGTGCGGGTGCCGGTGGTCCGCGAAGCCACCGCCCTCGGCTGCGCCATCGCCGCCGGCGCTGGCGCCGGGCTGTACGGCGACATGGCCAGCGCCGGAGAAAAGTTAGTGAGCTGGCACCGCGAGTTCACCCCTAATCCGCAGCATCGCGAGCTGTATCAGGAGATGATGAGTAAATGGCAGTCGGTCTATGCCGATCAGCTTGGTCTTGTCGATAGCGGGCTGACAACGTCGATGTGGCAGGCGCCGGGCCTCGAACGCCGCCAGCGCGCTGTGTCTTCCCCCTCACCCTAATCCTCTCCCGGCGGGAGAGGGAACCGTTCAGCGCGAAGCCTGATTTTCAGTGCCCGCTTGCCCCTCTCCCTTTGGGAGAGAGGCAACGCTTCGCCGTTCTTTGAATCCCATCACAATCACCGCACTCCCCTTTTCCCTTTTTCTTCACGACGGCTAAATTAGTAACTCATCCGACCACATAACAATAATTTTACATTGGAAGCCATTATGAGCCGCTATCCGTCGCTTTTCGCCCCGCTTGAGCTGGGCTTCACTACCCTCAAAAACCGCGTGTTGATGGGCTCCATGCATACCGGTCTGGAAGAACTGCCCGACGGCGCGCAACGGTTAGCGGCCTTTTACGCCGAGCGCGCGCGGCACGGCGTGGCGCTGATCGTCACCGGCGGCATCGCGCCCGCCCCGTCCGGGGTGACCATGGCCGGCGGCGCGGTACTCAACGATGCCAGCCATCTGGCGCATCATCGCCAGATCACCGACGCGGTACATCAGGAAGGCGGTAAAATCGCCCTGCAGATCCTGCACACCGGGCGCTACAGCTACCAGCCCGCGCTGGTCGCCCCCTCTCCTCTGCAGGCGCCGATTAACCGGTTCACCCCTCATGAGCTGAGCCACGACGAGATCCTCACGCTGATCGATGATTTTGCCCACTGCGCCCAGCTGGCGCGGGAAGCAGGCTATGACGGCGTGGAGGTGATGGGCTCTGAGGGCTATCTGATTAACGAATTCCTCGCCGCGCGCACTAACCAGCGCAACGATCAATGGGGCGGCGATTACGCGCGCCGGATGCGTTTCGCCGTTGAAGTAGTCAAGGCCGTGCGCCAGCGCGCCGGTCACGATTTCATTATCATCTACCGTCTGTCGATGCTCGATCTGGTTAACGACGGCAGCACGCTGGCGGAAGTCACCGCGCTGGCCAAAGCCATCGAGGCGGCGGGGGCGACGATCATCAACACCGGCATCGGCTGGCACGAAGCGCGCATTCCGACCATCGCCACTCCGGTACCGCGCGGCGCCTTTAGCTGGGTCACCCGCAAACTGAAGGGCGCGGTGTCGATCCCGCTGATCACCACCAACCGCATCAACGATCCGCAGGTCGCGGAGGCGATCCTCGCCCGCGGCGATGCCGACATGGTCTCAATGGCCCGCCCGTTCCTTGCCGATGCCGAATTTATGTCGAAAGCGCAGAGCGATCGCGCCGATGAGATCAACACCTGCATCGGCTGCAACCAGGCGTGTCTCGATCGGATCTTCGTCGGCAAAGTCACCTCCTGTCTGGTCAACCCGCGCGCCTGCCATGAAACCCTGATGCCGGTCCTGCCTGCCAACGCCCCTAAGCGGCTGGCGGTGGTCGGCGCCGGGCCTGCCGGTCTGGCCTTCGCGGTTAACGCCGCCGCCCGCGGTCATCACGTCACGTTGTTCGATGCCCTCCCGGAGATCGGCGGCCAGTTTAATATCGCCAAACAGATCCCCGGCAAAGAGGAGTTTCATGAAACCCTGCGCTACTACCGTAGAATGCTCGATCTTAACGGCGTCGATCTACGTCTGAACACCCGCGTCACGGCAGACGATCTGCTGGCGTTCGATGAGACGATCCTCGCCACCGGCATTGCCCCGCGCCTGCCGGCGATCGTCGGGATCGATCATCCCAAGGTGCTCAGCTACCTGGATGTCTTACGCGATAAAGCGCCGGTTGGCGCGAAGGTGGCGATAATCGGCTGCGGCGGCATCGGCTTCGACACCGCGATGTATTTAAGCCAGTCGGGGGTGGCCACCAGCCAGGATATCGGCGAGTTCTGTCGCGAATGGGGTATCGATACCAGCCTGCGGACGGCGGGCGGGCTGCATCCTGAAGGCCCGCAGCTGAGTCAAAGCCCGCGACAGATTGTGATGCTGCAGCGCAAGGCGAGCAAACCGGGCGACGGGCTCGGCAAAACCACCGGCTGGATCCACCGCGCCACGCTGCTGGCGCGCGGCGTGAAAATGATCCCGGCGGTCAGCTATGAGAAGATCGATGATGAGGGATTACACGTGACGATCGGCGGCGAGCGCCAGCTGCTGGCGGTGGATCATGTCGTGATCTGCGCCGGTCAGGAGCCGCGCCGCGAGCTGGCGGATCCGCTGCGCGCGGCGGGGAAAACGGTGCATTTGATCGGCGGCTGCGACGTGGCGGCGGAGCTGGATGCGCGCCGGGCGATTGCCCAGGGCACGAAGCTGGCCCTGGCGATTTAGCCGTGTCCCGGGGGGCGGCGCGATGCGCCTTCCCCGGGCTACCACGATAATCCCGAACGGTAGCCCGGCTAAAGCGACAGTCGGTAGCCCGGCTAAGGCGACAGTCGGTAGCCCGGCTAAGGCGACAGTCGGTAGCCCGGCTAAGGCGACAGTCGGTAGCCCGGCTAAGGCGACAGTCGGTAGCCCGGCTAAGGCGACAGTCAGTAGCCCGGCTAAGGCGACAGTCGGTAGCCCGGCTAAGGCGACAGCCGCAAGCCGGGGAAATAGCCACACGGATCAGCGCTGCTTACGCACCTTCGTCGCTTTCAAAATGACAAACTTATTGTTCGTCGCAATCGTCGTGCAATTACCAAAAGCGCGCTTCAGCTTACGGAAGTAATCGAGGTGGCGGTTGCCGACGACGTACAGCTCGCCGCCGTATTTCAGGCTGCGGCGGGCGTCGTTAAACATCTGCCAGGCGATATGGTCGGTAATGGCGTGCTGCTGGTGGAACGGCGGATTGCACAGGATCGCCGTAAAGCGGTCCGGCTCAATGCCGGAGAGCGAGTTGTTGACCATAAATTCACAACGGTCAATATCGTCCGGCAGGTTGTGCTCAACGTTCAACCGGCTGGAAGCCACCGCCATGTGCGACTCATCGGTGAACATCACGCGGGCATGGGGGTTCTGCGCCAGCGCCTGCAGGCCTATCACCCCGTTGCCGCAGCCGAGATCGGCGATCTCGCCTTCTAAATCAGACGGTAAATGCTGCAGGAAGAAGCGCGCGCCGATATCCAGACCGCTGCGGGCAAAGACGTTGGCATGGTTGTGGATGGTCCACGGCGTGCCGTCCAGCTTCCAGCTGTAGGTTTGCGGCGCATCGGCAAGCTCAGGGGCGGTGAAAACGCAGTGGATCAGACGCGCTTTTTTCCACGCCAGCGAGGTGGTGGTGGTGCCGAGGATTTTTTCAAACAGCGCCAGCGTCGAGTTATGCACATCGCGCGCTTTCGCCGCGGCGATAATGCGGGTTTCCGGCGTCACCACTGCGCGCAGGGCGCGCAGTTGCTGTTCCAGCAGCGCCAGCTGCTTTGGCACCTTAATCAGCACCAGCGCCGGCCCGGCCGGCAGCGGGCTCAGGCTATCCTGAAAACGCACACTCTCTTCATCAATGCCGTTCATCCGCAGGTTGTGGCGGGTCGCCAGCTCGGAGATGAAGGAGTCGTTGATGCTCACCGGGTTGCGTTCCGCCAGCGCGCAGGCGAGCGCGCCGAAGCCGTCGTTGAAGATAAGCGTCAGGCCGTCGACGTCATTCACCTGTTGCAGCAGATATTCATCCGCCGCTTCCCACGCCTGAAGCGCTTCTTCTTCAGCGTTAGGTGGGAACCGCTCTAATGTGAATAACTCACCGTTTAACTCTGCCTGGCTCATCGCCTCTCCGCCTCCGGAATAGTAAAACCCGCGAGTTTATACGCAAATCCTGTCCAGTTGAAGAGAGATCGCTGATCATCGCCGCTCAGCGTAGATCGCCCTCGTCATCGGCTCGCAGCAGCGTTATCGAGGCGCGGGCGCCGGGCATCAGCTGCTGCAGATAGCCTACCAGCCGCTCTCCCGCCTCATGCAGGGCCGACAACGGCATCGCCGGCAGGCTTTCGAGAATAAACCACATCGTCTGCGCGCCGCTGTCCAGCCGGGTGCGTACGCCCTGCCGCCAGTTCCAGCGTCGGCAGGTTACGCCTATATCATCCCGCCAGATGACTTCGCCCGGCTCCGGATATTCCACCACCGGCTCTGCCGATTTTAGCGTATCGAATGGCTCATCGCCGCGGGCAATGGCCAGCCGCGGTTCGCCACGGTAGGCGGCCAGATTTTCCCCACCGACCGGGATGGCATAGCGAATGCTGATCGCGTTGTAGATATCCACCACCGGATCGATGGCCGGCAGGCTCCCCTCCTTCAGCACCCGCTTGCGCAGCGCCTGCGCCGAACAGGGGGTACGTTTCGCCTTCGCGCCGAAGGCGCTGAACACTTCATCCCATGCCGCCAGGTGCGCTTGCGCCCAGGGCACATCATCCTGCTGCACCGCCAGGCAGGCCTCGGCCAGCGCCTGTTCCGCGACGGCGGGATTGGCCACCGGCGCGCTCTCCACCACAATACTTAATGCCCGAAAGCCCGGCGCCAGGCGGCTGACCGCAGATTCGATTGACGGCGTTACGCTACGCATTCGATAATCCTGTAATGACCAATTTGTTTCATCATAGTGACCAATGAACGTAAAAGTCAATATAACGACCGATTCAGGATCTGATGTCGACCAAGTAAGTCGCGCCGTCGCCACGCGGCTGAAGGCCTACCGTAAAGCGAAAAAAATGTCGCTGGACGAGCTGTCGCGCCGGGCCAGCATCAGCAAAGGCATGCTGGTCGAGATGGAAAAAGAGGCCGCCAACCCCAGCATTGCGATCCTCTGCAAACTCGCCGCCGCGCTGGGCGTCTCGGTGGCGGATATTGTCAATGTGGCTAGCGAACCCGCGTTGCATATTATTCCCGCCGAGCAGATCCCCACCCTCTGGCAAGGCCCGCTGGGGGGCTGCGCCAGGCTCCTCGCCGGCACCGCCGGGCCGAATATGATTGAGCTGTGGCGCTGGGAGATGCAGCCCGGCGAAGCCTTTACCTCGCCCGGCCATCCGGCGACGACCTTCGAGCTGCTGCACGTGGAAGCCGGCGCGCTGACGCTGACGCTTGGCGAGACCTGCCGCACGGTGGCGGCCGGGGAATCCGCGGTGGCCCGTACCGAAACAGAGCACGGGTACCGGAATGCGGGGCCCGCGCCGCTGGTCTTTACCATGACCGTGGCTGAACTGCCCTCCTGACAGACATAATGATAAGACGATGACAAAACTCATTTATTTACAGGGCTATCCTGAATCGCTGCTGGCGCAGGTGACCACGTTAATCGAGCAAAACCGCCTTGGAGAGGTGCTGCAAAAGCGCTATCCGCATGGGCACGACGTGAACAGCGATAAAGCGCTATATCAGTACACCCAGGATTTGAAAAACCGCTTTCTGCGCGGCGCGGCGCCGATCAACAAAGTGATGTATGACAGTAAGATCCACGTGCTGAACAATGCGCTCGGCCTGCATACCGCCATTTCCCGCGTTCAGGGCGGCAAGCTGAAAGCCAAAGCGGAGATTCGCGTGGCGACGGTATTTCGCGACGCGCCGGAGGACTTTTTGCGGATGATCGTGGTCCATGAACTGGCGCATCTGAAAGAGAAGGAGCACAACAAAGCCTTCTACCAGCTGTGCTGCCATATGGAGCCGCAGTACCATCAGCTGGAGTTCGACACCCGCCTGTGGCTGACGCACCTTTCGTTAAATCGTTCTGCGTAGTCACGCACTGGTTTTGTCATGGGGGCATGATAGAGTGACGACAGGTTCCCTTTAATGGAGTTCGTCACCGTTTATGATACGTTTCGCAGTTGTTGGCACAAACTGGATCACTAAGCAGTTTGTCGATGCCGCCCATGAAACCGGCAAATATAAACTTACCGCCATCTACTCCCGCAGCCTCGAACAGGCGCAAGCCTTCGCCAATGACTATCCGGTCGAGCATCTGTTTACCTCGCTGGAGTCGCTGGCGCAAAGCGACGCCATTGACGCGGTATATATCGCCAGCCCGAACTCCCTGCACTTCCCGCAGACGCGGCTGTTCCTGAGCCACAAAAAGCACGTCATTTGCGAAAAACCGCTGGCGTCGAATCTGCAGGAGGTCGAGGCGGCCATCGCGGTGGCGAAAGCCAACAACGTGGTGCTGTTTGAAGCCTTCAAAACCGCCAGCCTGCCCAACTTTCTGCTGCTGAAGGAAACCCTCGGCAAAGTGGGTAAACTGCGTAAAGCCTTCATTAACTACTGCCAGTACTCTTCGCGCTACCAGCGCTACCTCGACGGCGAAAACCCCAACACCTTTAATCCGGCGTTCTCCAACGGGTCGATTATGGATATCGGCTTCTATTGCCTGGCGTCCGCTGTGGCGCTGTGGGGCGAACCGCGGGCCGTTCATGCCACCGCCAGCCTGCTGGACAGCGGCGTGGACGCCCAGGGCACCGTGGTGCTGAGCTACGGCGACTTCGACGTGACGCTGCATCATTCCAAGGTGAGCGACTCGGCGATCCCCAGTGAAATTCAGGGCGAAGACGGCGTATTAGTGATCGAAAAAATCTCCGAGTGCCAGAAGCTGGCGTTTGTGCCGCGCGGCGGCAAAGCCCAGGACCTGACGCAGCCGCAGCATATCAATACTATGCTGTACGAGGCGGAGACCTTCGCGCGGCTGGTGGAAACAGAGGATGTCGACCATCCGGGCCTGGCAGTGAGCCGTATCACGGCGAAACTGTCGAGCGAAATTCGTCGCCAGACCGGGGTGATGTTCCCGGCCGATACGCAGCCGCTGGCGTAAAAGAGTGTAAAGGCCCGTCTGGCCGCCATTGACGAAAACCGCCCCGTGACATATTTTGTTACGAGCAAAGGGGAGTAACTTCCTTGCCGGCCGATCGTCATTACGATGCGTGTAACACCGCATCCGGTCGCCGGGCAATTACCAAAGCCCATCGCGATGAACTTTGGTTGTTGTAAGTGAGACCTTGCCGGAAGGCGAGGTCTATGCATAAAAGCGCAGCGGCTGCCGTCTTCCGACGTCAGCCGTTTTTGTTTTTATGTAAGGAATATCAAATGAATACTGTCGGCACGCCGTTGCTATGGGGTGGATTCGCTGTCGTCGTCGCGATCATGTTGGCGATCGACCTGCTGCTTCAGGGACGACGCGGTTCGCATAGCATGACCATGAAGCAGGCCGCTGGCTGGTCTATCCTCTGGGTCACACTTTCTCTGTTGTTTAACGCCGCGTTCTGGTGGTATCTGGTGCAAACCCAGGGCCGCGCCGTCGCCGATCCGCAGGCCCTGGCCTTCCTCACCGGCTATCTGATTGAAAAAGCGCTGGCGGTCGATAACGTCTTCGTCTGGCTGATGCTGTTCAGCTACTTCGCCGTGCCGCCTGCACTGCAGCGCCGGGTGCTGGTGTATGGCGTCCTCGGGGCGATTGTTCTGCGCACCATTATGATCTTCGCCGGCAGCTGGCTTATCTCCCAGTTCGACTGGCTGCTGTACGTCTTCGGCGCCTTCCTGCTGTTTACCGGCGTGAAGATGGCGCTGGCGAAAGAGGACGATTCCGGCATCGGCGACAAACCGCTGGTGCGCTGGATCCGCAGCCATCTGCGAATGACCGATAAAATCGAGAGCGAGCGCTTCTTCACCCGTAAAAACGGGGTGCTGTTCGCCACGCCGCTGCTGCTGGTGTTGATTCTGGTCGAGCTGAGCGATGTGATATTCGCCGTCGACAGTATCCCGGCGATCTTCGCGGTCACCACCGACCCGTTTATCGTGCTGACCTCGAACCTGTTTGCCATTCTTGGCCTGCGCGCCATGTACTTCCTGCTGGCGGGGGTCGCTGAGCGCTTCTCAATGCTCAAATATGGCCTGTCGGTGATCCTGGTGTTTATTGGCGTGAAGATGCTGATCGTCGATTTCTACCATATCCCGGTCGCCATCTCGCTGGGGGTCGTGGGTGGTATCCTGACCGTCACGCTGTTGATTAACGCCTGGGTCAACAAGCAGCACGACAAGCAGCGCAAACTGCCTGAGTAACCAGCCTGGCGCGCCGTCGGCCCCCGCTGGCGGCGCGGTAATCGGCTATAGCAGATCTTTTCGTAACGATAATGCCTGCTCATGTCACAATTATGTTGCTACATAGTTAAAAAATAAGATCCAGATTAAAATCACAGTATTTTGCGCTTCCCGCCCGTCATTCTTTCCGTATACTCGACTATGCAAACATATACTTACATCCTGACATAAACGTAACAAATAATACGTGGCTGGGATGGCTTGCTACATCACTGGAAGGAATGAATTATGACCACACGCACTCCCTCATCAGGGTGGCTTTCCCGCCTGGCACAAGGCAGCCTGGTGAAACAAATTTTAGTCGGCCTGGTACTTGGCGTGCTGCTGGCGCTGGTCTCTAAGCCTGCGGCTATCGCCGTCGGCCTGCTGGGGACCCTGTTCGTCGGCGCGTTAAAAGCGGTAGCGCCGGTGCTGGTATTGATGCTCGTCATGGCCTCGATCGCCAACCATCAGCACGGACAAAAAACCAGTATCCGCCCCATTCTGTTTCTCTATCTGCTGGGCACCTTCAGCGCGGCGCTGACCGCGGTGTTGTTCAGTTTTGTCTTTCCCTCGACCCTGCACTTAACCACCGCCGCCGACAGCATCACGCCGCCGTCGGGGATTGTTGAGGTGCTGCGCGGCCTGCTAATGAGCATGGTGTCCAACCCGATCGACGCCCTGCTGAACGCCAACTATATCGGTATTCTGGTGTGGGCGGTGGGCCTTGGCTTCGCCCTGCGTCACGGTAACGACACCACTAAAAACCTGATCAACGATGTCTCCCACGCGGTGACCTTTATCGTTAAAGTGGTGATCCGCTTTGCGCCGCTTGGGATCTTCGGTCTGGTCTCTTCCACCCTGGCGACCACCGGTTTTGAAACCCTGTGGGGTTACGCCCAGCTGCTGCTGGTGCTGGTGGGCTGTATGCTGCTGGTAGCGCTGGTGATTAATCCGCTGCTGGTGTTCTGGAAGCTCCGCCGCAACCCCTATCCGCTGGTGCTGACCTGCCTGCGCGAAAGCGGCGTCTACGCGTTTTTCACCCGCAGCTCCGCCGCTAATATTCCGGTGAATATGGCGCTGTGTGAGAAGCTGAACCTGGATCGCGATACCTATTCGGTCTCCATTCCGCTGGGGGCAACTATCAATATGGCGGGCGCGGCAATCACGATCACCGTGCTGACGCTGGCGGCGGTCCATACGCTGAATATTCCGGTGGATCTGCCGACGGCGCTGTTGCTAAGCGTGGTCGCTTCGCTGTGCGCCTGCGGCGCCTCCGGCGTGGCGGGCGGTTCGCTGCTGCTGATCCCGCTGGCCTGTAATATGTTTGGTATTCCGAACGATGTGGCGATGCAGGTGGTTGCCGTCGGCTTTATTATCGGCGTGCTGCAGGATTCTTGCGAAACCGCGCTGAACTCCTCCACCGACGCCCTGTTTACCGCCGCCGCCTGCATGGCGGAAGACGACCAGCTGGCGAAAAACGCCCTGCGTAGCTAATGCCTTTCCCCTCCGCTACCGCGCGGAGGGGCTCTCTTCCTGCACCGCGTTTTCAACCCTGAACGGATCGATACCCCGCTTTTGCATCCGGCGGAAGCGAATAATGTTCAGGCCGTTGACGATCAGGAAGCTGCCTTCAATCAGCGTCCCGCCGATGGAACCCAGCCACAGGTTATGCGTCGCCCAGCAGGCGGTGGAGCACCACATCACGCAGCGGACGGTCAGCCCCTTACAGCGAAACAGCGCCCAGGTGCTGGCGACAGTGCCAATAATCGGCAGCAGCTCCATAGCATGCTGCAGCTTGCCAAGGCCGAGGATCAGCGTCAGCAGGATAAAGATCGTCATCACCCACAGGCTGCGGGTGCGTAGGGAAATGACCGTGCGGAGCGCATTAAGCCCGGCGCTCATCCCGGCAGGCGCGGCGCCCATCAGGAAGAAATGGACGCCGATAACGCCGCTATAGACCGCCAGCTGAAGCCTGAAGCGACGTTCGTCGCGGTTGATAAAGGTGGTAATGCCGATAAGAAAGGCGATGACGCCGACGCCCTGGGCCAGCCAATATGCGGTCATGAAAGCTCCCTGATAGAAAAAAACAAACGGCGCTTCACAGGCTGAAACGCCGCTGTTGCTTACCCGATGACGCTGCGCTATCAGGCCAATGCGCGATCAACGCCGCCCGGGCGCCAATATGAATGCGCCTTTACAGGGTAACACCGCTTTTAAAGATGGCCAGCTCGCGGAAGTCATTCTGCTCATTACAGGTCGGTTTGCCGTTGGCGAAAGCCACAATGGTGTCCACGAACTCCTCCAGCAGCTGCGGCATCGCTTTGCCGTGGATCAGCTGTCCGGCATCGAAGTCGATCCAGTGCTTTTTCTTTGCCGCCAGCTCGCTGTTGGTGGCGATCTTCACCGTCGGCACAAAGCCGCCGTACGGCGTGCCGCGGCCGGTGCTGAACAGCACCATATGGCAGCCGGCGCCGGCCAGCGCGCTGGTGGCGACGGCATCATTGCCCGGCGCGCTCAGCAAGTTCAGACCATGTACCTTCAGACGCTCGCCGTAGCGCAGGACATCCACCACCTGGCTGGAGCCCGCTTTCTGGGTACAGCCCAGCGACTTATCTTCGAGGGTGGTGATCCCCCCGGCCTTGTTGCCCGGCGAGGGGTTTTCGTAAATAGGCTGGTCGTGAGCGATAAAGTACTGCTTAAAGTCATTGACCATGGTCACCAGCTTGTCGAAGGTCGCTTCGTCGCGGCAGTGGCTCATCAGCAGCTGTTCGGCGCCGAACATCTCCGGCACTTCGGTCAGTACGGTGGTGCCGCCGTTGGCGATCACATAGTCTGAGAAGCGCCCCAGCATCGGGTTAGCGGTGATGCCGGACAGGCCGTCCGACCCACCGCACTCGAGGCCAAACTTCAGCTCGCTCAGCTTGCCCGGCTGACGTTTATCCTGACGCATCACGTCATACAGCTGGTGGAGATGCGCCACCCCTGCCTCCACTTCATCGTCCTGATGCTGACAAACCATAAAGTGCACGCGCTGCGGATCATACTCGCCCAGCGTTTCGCGAAAAGCATCCACCTGGTTGTTTTCACAGCCAAGGCCCACCACCAGCACCGCTCCGGCGTTCGGATGGCGGACCATATTCTGCAGCATGGTGCGGGTGTTGATGTGGTCGTCCCCGAGCTGTGAGCAACCGTAGGTATGGCTGAAGAGATGCACCCCATCGATATCTTCGGCGCCGTTCGCCTCTTTCAGAAAACGGTTCTGCATCTGACGGGCCATGGCGTTGACGCAGCCGACGGTCGGCAGGATCCATAGCTCATTGCGCACCCCGACGTCGCCATTGGCGCGACGATAAATCTGCACTTCGCGATCCGCTGGCTGCGGCGGTTGGGCAACCTGCTCAGGTTGATAGCGATACGCGTCAAGGTCGCTGAGATTGGTGCGCGTATTGTGCGCATGGACATGCTCGCCCGGCGCGATATCCGCCAGCGCATGGCCAATCGGCAACCCATACTTAACGACGTTTTCCCCTTTCGCGATAGCGCGCAGTGCAAACTTGTGTCCGCGAACGATATCCTGACCGAGGGTGACCGGGTCATTGTCGATCGTCACCACGCTACCGGCCGTCATATCCGCCAGCGCGACCGCGACGTTATCCTGCGAATGGATTTTGATGTATTGCATATCAACCGACCTCTGGTCTTAGTTCAGTTCAATGGCGAAATAGTCACGCGCATTGTTAAAGCAAATGTTTTTCACCATCTCGCCCAGCAGCGCGATATCCGCAGGCGCTTCGCCGGCGGCCACCCAACGGCCGATCATCTGGCACAGAATACGACGGAAGTATTCGTGGCGGGTGTAGGAGAGGAAGCTGCGGCTGTCGGTCAGCATCCCGACAAAGCGGCTCAGCAGGCCGAGCTGCGCCAGCTGGGTCATCTGCCGCTCCATGCCGTCTTTCTGATCGTTGAACCACCAGCCGGAGCCGAACTGCATCTTGCCCGGCATCCCTTCGCCCTGGAAGTTACCGATCATGGTGCCCAGCACTTCGTTATCGCGCGGGTTCAGGCAGTAGAGAATGGTTTTCGGCAGCAGGTTCTCTTCGTTCTGCTTGCTCAGCAGCTTAGACAGCTCTTCAGCCATCGGGCGATCGTTGATCGAGTCAAAGCCAACGTCCGGGCCTAACAGTTTGAACTGACGCAGGTTGTTATTGCGCAGCGCGCCGATGTGGTACTGCTGCACCCAGCCGCGACGGGCATACTCTGCGCCGAGGAACACCAGCACCGCGGTTTTGAACTGCGCCACTTCGCGTTCGCTGAGGGTTTCGCCAGCCAGGCGACGCGCCAGAATGGCGTCCAGCTCGGCGTCAGTCGCTTCCGCAAACAGCACCACGTCCAGGGCGTGGTCGGAGACTTTGCAACCGTGAGCGGCAAAGTGGTCCAGACGTTTGGTCAGCGCGCTTTGCAGGTCCGCAAAACGGCGAATATCGGTGTCGGACACTTCACCCAGCTTAGCCATATAGTCATTGAAGGTCGCCTGCTCGATGTTGAACGCTTTATCCGGGCGCCAGCTCGGCAACACCTTGATATCAAATGAAGTGTCTTTGGCGACAACCGCATGGTGTTCCAGGGAATCAATCGGATCGTCGGTGGTGCCGACCATCTTCACATTCATCTGCTTCATGATCCCGCGGGCGGAGAAGGCGTCCTGCGCCAGTAACGCATTGCACTGGTCCCAGATCTCATCGGCGGTGGAAGGCGACAGCAGCTTACCTGTAATACCAAATGGGCGACGCAGCTCTAAATGGGTCCAGTGGTATAACGGGTTGCCAATCGTGTGAGGCACGGTGGCTGCCCAGGCGTCAAATTTCTCGCGATCGGAGGCATCACCGGTACACAGACGCTCCGGCACGCCGTTGGTGCGCATCGCGCGCCATTTATAGTGATCGCCTTTCAGCCAGATGTCATACAGATTTTTGAAACGGTAATTTTCGGCAACCTGCTGCGGCGGAAGGTGGCAATGGTAGTCGAAAATAGGCTGATCTTTGGCGTAATCGTGGTACAGGCGGCGGGCAAATTCGCTATCGAGTAGAAAATCTTCGGTCATAAACGGTGTCATTCGTGTGTCCTCTTCGCTCCGGAGCGGGAGCCTTTCAGATGATTGACTACAATGCTGACAAAGTTATCACACCAATTTCTACAGACCGAACTGTTTTTCGTGAGTTAGATCAATAAACGCTGATAAAAAAAACCGTCTGCGCGCGGCAAACATCTCGCCAGGGCGCGCCGTATCTGGCTTTCTTCGCCAATCATAAAGACCACACTAACTTTCCCGCTTTTGTGACAGCACTCAACTTTTAAAGTTGTATGACAAGTTATCTTTCTGCCGTCGCAACATATAAACCGACGAAATGCTTTACCGGTGTTTATGGCATCGGCTTATACGGAATGGATACCGACTTTTTACATAACAACTGATGGTAAGGTTCGGGCCAGAGGGGACCGCCCTCCTGAACCCTCCGTTTCGCTTTCCTGACCGCGTATCGCCGTCAGGAGAGGCCGCACCTGGTGCGGAGAAATTACAGACGATGAGGTTTACATGCGTAAAATTAAAGGGTTACGTTGGTACATGATCGCACTGGTGACGCTGGGCACCGTGCTGGGCTACCTGACCCGTAACACCGTGGCGGCGGCCGCGCCGACGCTGATGGAAGAGTTACACATCTCGACCCAACAGTACTCCTATATCATTGCAGCCTATTCCGCTGCCTATACCGTCATGCAGCCTGTCGCAGGTTATGTCCTTGATATTCTGGGGACTAAAGTCGGCTATGCCTTCTTCGCTATCGCCTGGGCGATATTCTGCGGCTCGACCGCCCTCGCCGGCAGCTGGGGCGGACTGGCGCTGGCCCGCGGCGCGGTGGGCGCGGCGGAAGCGGCGATGATCCCCGCCGGGCTGAAAGCCAGCTCCGAATGGTTCCCGGCAAAAGAACGCTCTATCGCGGTGGGCTACTTCAACGTAGGTTCCTCTATCGGCGCCATGATCGCGCCGCCGCTGGTGGTGTGGGCGATCGTCATGCACAGCTGGCAGATGGCGTTCATTATCTCCGGGGTTCTGAGCTTCGCCTGGGCCATCGCCTGGCTGATCTTCTACAAACACCCGCGCGACCAGAAGAAATTATCTGACGAAGAACGCGACTACATCATTGGCGGCCAGGAGTCTCAACACCAGACCAATAATGCGAAGAAAATGTCGCCGTGGGAGATCCTGCGCAACCGTCAGTTCTGGGGTATCGCCCTGCCGCGCTTCCTCGCCGAGCCGGCCTGGGGGACCTTTAACGCCTGGATCCCGCTGTTCATGTTTAAGGTTTACGGCTTTAACCTGAAAGAGATCGCGATGTTCGCCTGGATGCCGATGCTGTTCGCCGACCTCGGCTGCATCGTCGGTGGATACCTGCCGCCGCTGTTCCAGCGCTGGTTCGGCGTTAACCTGATCGTGTCGCGTAAAATGGTGGTCACCATGGGCGCCCTGCTGATGATTGGCCCGGGGATGATCGGCCTGTTCACCAGCCCGTACGTGGCGATTGCCCTGCTGTGCATCGGCGGGTTTGCTCACCAGGCGCTGTCCGGGGCGCTGATTACCCTCTCTTCCGACGTCTTTGGCCGTAACGAAGTCGCTACCGCCAACGGTCTGACCGGGATGGCCGCCTGGCTGGCGAGCACCATGTTCGCCCTGGTCGTCGGCGCGCTGGCAGACACCATCGGCTTCAGCCCGCTGTTTGCGGTACTGGCGGTCTTTGACCTGCTGGGCGCGCTGGTCATCTGGACGGTGCTGAAAAACAAACCGGCTGACGATGACACGACGCCGCTTAGCAGCCGCAAACCGGCCACCCAGAGTTAGAGACGCTTATGCTGAGGTGATCGCCTGCCAAGCCGCCTTCTCAGGCGGCTTTTTCATCCCTGCCAGTGGTGGAAATCGCGTAAAAGTGGTATAACAAATCGAATATTGTCGCCATCTTGCGGGAGCGAATATGGAAATCATTGAACCACGCCGTCTTTATCAGCAACTTGCCGCTGAGCTGAAGATGCGCATCGAACAAGGTGTCTACCTTGTAGGGGATAAGCTGCCCGCCGAGCGCTTTATCGCCGATGAAAAAAACGTTAGCCGCACCGTGGTTCGTGAAGCCATCATCATGCTGGAAGTGGAAGGCTATGTCGAAGTCCGTAAAGGGTCGGGCATTCACGTCATCTCCAACCATCCGAAATACCAGCAGGTGGCCGATGAAAGCCTGGAGTTCGCCAACTATGGCCCCTTTGAGCTGCTGCAGGCGCGGCAGCTTATTGAAAGCAATATCGCCGAATTCGCGGCCACTCAGGTGACCAAGCAGGACATCATGAAGCTGATGGAGATTCAGGAGAAAGCGCGCAACGAGAAGTGTTTCCGCGACTCCGAATGGGATCTGCAGTTTCACGTCCAGGTGGCGCTGGCCACGCAGAATAGCGCCCTGGCGGCGATCGTGGAAAAAATGTGGACCCAGCGCGTGCATAACCCGTACTGGAAAAAGCTGCATGAGCATATCGACCTGCGCACCGTCGATAACTGGTGCGACGACCACGATCAGATCCTGAAGGCTCTGCTGCGTAAAGATCCGAACGCCGCCAAACTGGCGATGTGGCAGCATCTGGAAAATACCAAGCAAATGCTGTTTAACGAAACCAGCGACGACTTTGAATTTAATGCCGATCGCTACTTATTTGCCGAAAACCCGGTGGTTCATCTCGATACCGCGGCCAACGGCGCGAAATAAGCCTTTATCCCCCCGGCGCGCGGCCCCTGCGCGCCTGTTCCCCATGCAGGCTGGGGTAAGCAAAACATATATAGTGTCAGCCTGTGTAAATCCTCTCGCCTCCCATCGCCGCAATCAGCAAAATCAACGAGCAACACCTTGCAATTTCTCTGACGGAAAGTCAGGTGATTTGTTACAATTAGATGCATTTTGCCGTTCTGGGAGTAGGTATCGACTTACTTCAATTTTATACAGGGAAGCGTTCAGAGCGCCGAAGCAGCGACCATAATCTCATAAAAATCTTGTCGCCCTACATGCCGCGCGCTCAGACGTGCCGTTAACCGATGTACCAGGAATCGTGAATGGAACTATTAACCCAGTTATTGAATGCCTTGTGGGCTCAGGATTACGAAACGCTCGCGAATCCCTCCATGATTGGCATGCTGTATTTTGTCTTGTTTATGATTTTGTTCCTTGAGAACGGGTTATTGCCTGCCGCGTTTTTGCCGGGGGACAGCCTGCTTGTGCTCGTGGGCGTGCTGATCGCCAAAGGGGCGATGGGCTTTCCGGAAACGTTGCTGCTGCTCACCGCCGCCGCCAGCCTCGGCTGCTGGCTGAGCTACATCCAGGGGCGTTGGCTGGGCAATACGCGGATCGTGCAAAACTGGCTGTCGCATCTGCCCTCTCACTATCATCAGCGCGCGCATCACCTGTTTCATAAACATGGACTCTCCGCGCTGCTGATCGGCCGCTTCATCGCCTTCGTGCGCACGCTGCTGCCGACCATCGCCGGGCTTTCCGGCCTCAATAACGCCCGCTTTCAGTTCTTTAACTGGATGAGCGGCCTGCTGTGGGTGCTCATCCTGACCTCGCTGGGCTATCTGCTGGGTAAAACCCCGGTATTCCTTAAGTATGAAGATCAGCTGATGTCCTGCCTGATGCTCCTGCCGGTTGCGCTGTTGGTCTTCGGACTGGTCGGCTCGCTGGTGGTGCTGTGGAAGAAAAAATACAGAAGCCGGGGCTAATGATGGTCATAAAACGCCCTTCCCTGCGCCAGCTCAGCTGGCTGCTGGGTGGCTCTCTTCTGCTCTGCGCGCTGTTCTGGCTATGGCTGGCGGTGCAGCAGCAAGAGGCCACGCTGGCGATCCGTCCGGTTGGCCAGGGCGTCAGTATGCCGGATGGTTTCTCCGTCTGGCATCACCTCGACGCCAACGGTATCCGCTTCAAGAGCATTACGCCGCAAAAGGATGGCCTGCTGATTAAGTTTGATTCCACCGCCCAGGGCGCGGCGGCGAAAGAGGTTCTCGGCCGCGCTCTGCCTCATGGTTATATTATCGCCTTGCTGGAAGACGATAACTCGCCCACCGCCTGGTTATCCCGCCTGCGCGACGCGCCGCATCGGCTCGGGTAAACGGCCGTCAGACTGCGTTTTCAACGCAGTCTGGTGGTTTCCCGCATTTGTTACTATGCTTAAACCTGCGTGAATCAACGCATTCACGTTTACCAACGGGAACGGGTTTATCCTCCGGGTATCCCCTAAGACAATGGAAGGTACTATCCATGAAACACCGCATCGCTCTGCTTCTGGCCCTGTCTTCACTTAGCGCCAGCGCCATAGCCGCCTCTCCCTGCCAGGAAAAAGAGCAGGATATTCAACGAGAGATTAGCTATGCCGAAAAGCATCACAATCAAAGTCGCATTGATGGGCTAAATACCGCGCTACGCCAGGTACGGGAGAACTGCAGCGACAGTAAACTCAAAGCCGATCATCAGCAAAAAATTGCCAAACAGCGGGAAGAGATCGCTGAACGTCAGCGCGATCTGCAGGAAGCCCGGAAGAAAGGCGATGCGGACAAAATCAACAAACGCCAGCATAAACTCAATGAAGCGCAACAGGAGTTGAAAACGCTGGAGTCTCGGGATTACTAATCACTATTAACTTTCGCAATACGGACCACGCTACAGGAGAACGACATGGCTAAAGAGAATGTGACTGACGACCTTCGTGCAGAACTGAAAACGCTGGCGGACACCCTGGAGGAAGTACTGAATTCCTCGGCGGACAAGTCGAAAGAAGAGATGGGTAAACTGCGCAGTAAAGCCGAGAGCGCGCTGAAAGAGAGCCGCGCCCGTCTGGGTGAGACCAGCGAAGCGATTCTGCGTCAAACTCGTGAGACCGCCGCGCGAGCGGATGATTATGTTCGCGAAAATCCGTGGACAGGGGTCGGGATTGGCGCCGCCGTCGGGCTGGTGCTGGGTGTCCTGCTGTCGCGTCGCTGATTATGGCGAATACTCAACACACGCAGGGACCGGGTCAGCGCGTCTTCTCCATTGGCCAGCGTATCGTTACGCTGCTGGTCGAAATGGTGGAAACACGGCTGCGCCTGGTCGTCGTGGAGCTGGAGGAGGAGAAAGCCAACCTCTTCCAGCTGCTGATCATGACCGGACTGACGCTGCTGTTTGCCGCGTTTGGCCTCATGAGTCTGCTGGTGCTGGTTATCTGGGCCGTTGACGCTCAGTACCGCCTGCACGTCATGATCGCCACCACCGTCGTGCTGCTTCTCGCCGCCGCGATTGTCGGTATCCTTACCTTACGTAAGGCGCGACGCTCCACGCTGCTGCGCCTGACGCGAAGAGAGCTGGAGAACGACCGTGCCCTTCTGGAGGAAGATAAACCATGAATGGCCGACAGGAGCGTGAACGGCAAAAGGCGCAGCTGCTGCGCCAGATCCAGCAGCAACGGCTGGAGCTGAGCGCCTGTCGCCGCCACTGGCTGGAAGCGACTGCGCCCTTAGACCGCGGCTGGCATACGCTGCTTAGTTTACGTTCGTGGCTGATGGTGGGCAGCGGTCTGATGGCCGTGTGGTCCGTCCGACACCCGCATTTTTTAATGCGCTGGACCAAACGCGGACTGGGTTTATGGAGTACCTGGCGGCTGGTCCGCGGGATCCTGCGCCAGTCGGCAGTCCGTTAGCCGCCCGGAGCGCGGGCGCTTTTCCCGGCGCCCCGCTCTGCCACTTCCTCGCCCGATACGCAACGCCGTGCGTAAAAACTTGCCCCCTGGCCGCCATCCGCGGTCAGCCAGCCCTCTGATCCCATGCCATTCCGCCCGGCCAGGCCTTTACCAGCGCCGGTCGTGACCTATCACGTTGAGGCATTTTTCGCCCCCTCTTACCGATTACTCAGAAACTTTGAACTAGATCTACAGTTTTCCTTGCTAACAATTCCCTCTCCGCCTCGCTACTATCCTCTCCATCGACAGCAACACCGCGTAACTACGCGGGATTGCGCTAAAAAACAAAACCGCCGCCCTTTGGGTTTTCTGGAGTAAGAAATGAAAAAATTAGAAGATGTTGGTGTACTGGTAGCGCGCATTCTGATGCCGATTCTGTTTATCACTGCAGGATGGGGCAAAATCACCGGTTATGCGGGAACCCAGCAGTATATGGAAGCCATGGGCGTACCGGGTGCGCTGCTGCCGCTGACCATTCTCCTTGAATTCGGCGGCGGACTGGCGATTCTGTTCGGTTTCCTGACCCGGACCACCGCGCTGTTCACCGCAGGCTTTACGCTGTTGACCGCGTTCCTGTTCCACAGCAACTTTGCGGAAGGCGTGAACTCCCTGATGTTCATGAAAAACCTGACCATCGCTGGCGGTTACCTGCTGCTGGCCATTACCGGACCGGGCGCCTTCAGTATCGACCGTGTACTGAATAAGAAATGGTAAGCGCACTATACTGAATGAATGAAAAAGCGAGGAGGCCACTCCTCGCTTTTGCTATCTGAAGTCTGAAGGAGGAATAAAGATGGGCCAATTAGTCGACGGCGTCTGGCAGGATACCTGGTATGACACAAAATCCACCGGTGGGCGTTTTAAGCGTTCCGTTTCCGCCTTCCGTAACTGGCTCACCGCCGATGGCGCGGCCGGACCGAGTGGTGAAGGGGAATTTGCGGCGGAAAAAGATCGCTATCATCTGTACGTTTCTCTCGCCTGCCCGTGGGCGCATCGCACGTTAATTATGCGTAAGCTGAAAGGACTGGAGCCTTTTCTCCCTGTCTCCGTGGTCAATCCGCTGATGCTGGAAAACGGCTGGACTTTTGACGACAGCTTCCCGGAAGCCACCGGTGACACCCTTTATCAGCACGATTTTCTCTATCAGCTGTATCTGCACGCCGACCCGCACTACACCGGTCGCGTCACCGTCCCGGTACTATGGGATAAAAAACAGCAGACCATCGTCAGCAATGAGTCGGCAGAAATCATCCGTATGTTTAATACCGCCTTCGATGGCCTGGGCGCCAGAGCCGGGGATTACTACCCGCCGGCGCTGCGGGAAAAAATCGATGAACTGAACGGCTGGATATATGACAACGTCAATAACGGCGTGTATAAAGCCGGCTTTGCCACCAGTCAGCAGGCTTACGACGAAGCGGTGGATGCGGTGTTTACCTCGCTGGAGCGGCTGGAGCAGATCCTCGGTCAGCATCGTTACCTGACGGGCAATCAGCTGACGGAAGCGGATATTCGCCTGTGGACGACGCTGGTACGCTTCGACCCGGTGTATGTGACCCATTTTAAATGCGACAAACGACGCATCAGCGATTATCTCAATCTCTACGGCTTCCTGCGCGACATCTACCAGATGCCGGGTATCGCGGAGACGGTGAGCTTTCCGCATATTCGTCACCACTATTACCGCAGCCATAAAACCATTAACCCTACCGGCATCATCTCCATTGGGCCGCAGCAGGATCTCAGCGAACCACACGGTCGCGACCAGCGCTTCCGTTGATCCGTCGGGCGCCAGTGATGGCGCCCAATAATTCAGAAAACAGATATTTACCCACCATTCATTCACGTCTATTCTTATTGCGATCGCTTAAAAAACAAGTGATTGACGGTTAATTGAGGCGTAGAAATGGACTGGTATCTCAAGGTATTAAAAAACTATATAGGATTTGGCGGCCGTGCGCGGCGCAAAGAGTACTGGATGTTTATTCTGGTCAACCTCATCCTGACCGGCGTATTGAGCATCATCGATAAAATGCTGGGCTGGCAGCGGGCGGGCGGCGAAGGCATTCTGACGACCATCTATGGCATACTGGTCTTTTTACCGTGGTGGGCGGTGCAGTTTCGGCGTCTGCACGACACCGACCGTTCGGCATGGTGGCTGCTGCTGCTGTTGATCCCGGTCATCGGCTGGCTGGTGATCCTGATCTTTAACTGCCAGCGCGGAACGGAAGGCAACAACCGATTCGGGCCCGATCCAAAACCCTTTTCCTACTGATCTTCCTGCTCCTCCCGCTAGCGGGAGGAGCGTCCTCGACTATCTGCCGGCAAACAGCTTAGGGATCTCACGCAGGCACCAGGACTTCGCTTCGCCCATGCTGTCCCGTCGCCAGGCCATGATAATGTCAATTTCATTGGTATATTCCGGACTGACCACCCGCAAGCGTCCTTCAGCAATATCCTTCTCCACCAGTGGATAGGGCATGGTCGCCACGCCTAATCCGGCCAGCAGCGCCTGGCGCTTATCTTCGATGGTGCTCACCGTTAAGCGCGGCTGTTTATCCAGCAGCTGAACGGTGAGAACGGGCCGCTCGCGCGCGGTATCCGCCACCGCGACGCCACGGTATTTCACGCGGGTGACCTCAGAGAGCGGTTCAGGCTCCTGGTGGATCGGGTGGTCCGGCGCCGCGACGTACACGCTGAGCACCGAATAGAGTTTGCGCGAGTTAATCTCCGAGGAAGAACGAAAATGCATATCCGGTGCGACAACGATATCCGCCCGCCCCTGCTCCAGCCGCTCCCAGGCGCCGGCCAGCACCTCGGTGATAATCGACAGCTGGGTATTGGACTTGGTCGCCAGTTTCTCAATCAGCGGAAACAGATCCGGCGTGGGCACCAGCGCTTCGGTGACGATCGTCAGGTGAGTTTCCCAGCCGCGAGACAGGGCTTCGGCATCGGTGGTGAGCTTGTCCGCTGCCTCGAGCAGCACGCGACCGCGCTCCAGCAGCATACGCCCGACGTTGGTGAACTTTGTGCGATGACCCGAGCGGTCAAACAGCACCACGTCCAGCTCTTCCTCCAGTTTTTGCATGGTGTAGCTCAGGGCGGAAGGCACGCGTCCCAGCTCATCAGCCGCGGCAGCGAAGCTCCCGCGACGGTCGATCGCATCCATCACGCGTAACGCTTCCAGCGTTAATGCTCTCTCTTTAGCCATCGCTTTCTCATTCAGGAAATTTGAACATACCGGGCAGAATATCTGGCTAACAATACAGCGTCCATACCTTTACCATTGATTTAGTGTAAAGAGAGGTCAAGAACATGATTACTACCCGAACAGCCAAACAATGCGGACAAGCAGACTTCGGCTGGCTGCAGGCCCGCTACACCTTCTCCTTTGGCCACTACTTCGACCCAAAATTACTGGGCTTCGCGTCCTTACGCGTTCTCAATCAGGAAGTGCTGGCCCCCGGGGCCTCGTTCCAGGCCAGAACGTATCCCAAGGTCGATATCCTGAACCTGATTCTGGAAGGCGAAGCGGAGTATCGCGACAGCGACGGCAATCACCTGCAGGCCAGGGCCGGCGACGCGTTGATTATCGCCACTCAGCCTGGCGTGAGCTATAGCGAGCACAATCTGAGCAAAGAGCAGTCGTTAACGCGAATGCAGCTATGGCTCGATGCCTGCCCGCAGCGGGAAAACCCGCTGCAGCAGAAAATCGAGGTCGCCAACGCGCCGCTACAGCTGCTGGCCTCACCGGATGGGGGGAATAATAGCCTCCAGCTTCGCCAGCAGGCCTGGGTCTATCACATCGCGCTGGAAAAAGGTGAGCAGATCAACGTGCAATTGCATGGCCCGCGCGCCTACCTGCAGTCGATCCACGGCACCGTCCATGCCGTCGCGCAGGAACAACCCAAACAGGCTCTCACCTGTGGTGATGGGGCATTTATTCGTGACGAAGCTAACATTACCCTCGTCGCCGATACGCCGCTGCGCGCTTTGCTGATAGATTTACCGGTGTAACAACGGAAGGGATGGAGTCTGTCAGTGAGTAAGAAGAAAAACAGAAAAAAGGCGTCTCCGACGCCGCTAGCCCCGACGCCGCCGGAAACCGTCGGCGTCGTCAGCTTTGGTTATGATGAGATGCTTAGCGAACTGGAAGCCATCGTCGCCGAGGCGGAGATTCGCCTGCGGGATGAAGAAAGTCTCGCCTGAAGCTGCTGCATGGATTATTCGGCTATCGTTGATGGCCTGCCGCTAATACCGGCCCCGAAAGGGGCTGATGGCATTATTCACTCAGCGCGTCGGCAAGATCTTTTTTCACCTGGGTGCGCTGCTCCGGCGTCAGTACCTGATTCACATCGAAATAGTACTTCACGCGATAATAACGTACCTGTTGATCAATTTTACTGAATGCCGCCAGCTGATCCTTCACCGCTTTCTCATTCCATTTACCGGAATCAATCACGTTAATCAGCGCGCCATCTTTAATGTCTTGCTGTGAAATCTGCTCAACGTTTTTTTCCATTTGCTGATGCAGGCTGTTAATTTTGCTCACCTGATCGGGAGTCAGTTTTAAGTGCTGGACGATAGGGTCCTTAGCGGGTGCTGGCGCAGTCACTTCCGCAGCCTGCGCCGCCAGCGAAAAACCTGCAACGGCGGCGGTCAATAATATAGCTCGTGATACTTTTGTCATTTTATTATCCTGTATAAGTGCGTCATGATAAGACGCACTATTATTCCCTGAACAATAATGGCGATGTGTAAAAAAGCATGAACATAATTGTAAAAGGGGTTGAATACATTCATAGATCAAATGATCTATAAGCTAAACATCCACATTGTTTATTTTTTTAGGTCCGATAACGACGGGGAGGTTAAATTAATATCCATCCGTTGCGCGGCGAGGGTGATCTGATGTTCATCGAGCGCTTCTTTAATCGCTTCAAGAAAATCAAAATAAGTCTCCCAATATTCGCTATTTTTCACCCAGACACGAACAGTGAAGTTAAGTGTGCCCGGCATCATTTCAAGCAGACGAACCGTAGTACCACGAGATTGATCGATTCGCTTTTCACTATCAATGATAGCCTGAATGACCTGCTTAACCTGCACAATTTTAGTCTCGCTGGCCACGCCGAGGGTCAGATCGATTCGCCGAAAAGGATGGCAGGAATAATTCACAATACTGTCGGCGATGACTTTACCATTTGGAATAATAACTTCTTTATTATCAACGGTTAGTAGCGTTGTTGAAAAAACATGTACGGACTGCACCATACCAGAAATCGCGCCGACCTGTACAAAATTGCCGGCCCGAAAAGGACGTAAAGTGACCAACAGAACACCAGCGGCAAAGTTAGAAAGCGAGCCTTGCAGCGCCAGACCAATTGCCAGCCCTGCCGCGCCAATAACCGCGATGATGGAAGACGTCTCAATCCCTACCCGACCTAATGCGGCGATTATCGCAAAAGCCATCGTAATATAACGAACGAGCGCAGCAAAGAAATGAACGATTGTCGCATCGACGTTGCGTCGTAAGAGAATTTTCTCGAAGGCTTTAGCGAGGACTTTTGCAAGCATTCGCCCGACAAAAAGAATAATCAGCGCTGCCACGATATTCCAGGCAAACTGCATAATTGTTTCACCATGACCGATAAGCCAGGCTATTGCCGATTTGAGCTGCGGGAATAATACTACATTTTTCACGTCTATCACTCCTGTCTGGATAACCTATAAACCTGCTATCCATTAAGCTGAATGATGACCGCTGCAAATGAGGGAATAGAGACTAACGGATAGACAATAAAACATCGTAGCGTGACAGTATTAACGAATCCGGTGTTTAAAGCAGCCAAAAAACTGTTTAAAAGTGGATATTCTGCAAACCTGATTTACAACCGACTGAAATTAAAAATAAACACCTTCGTCGAGAGGTTTTATAGAGATAGTTGCAACTGACCGATAAGCCGCTTTTTTTTGGGTATAGCGTCGTGGACAGTCATTCATCTGCGTCACGGATTCAGATAGCAAAAACCCCGCCGAAGCGGGGTTTTGCGTAAAGCGGTGAAGCTGACCGATAAGCCGCTTTCTTTTGAGTATAGCGTCGTGGACAGTCATTCATCTGCGTCACGGATTCAGATAGCAAAAACCCCGCCGAAGCGGGGTTTTGACATAAAGAGGTGAAACTGACCGATAAGCCGCTTTCTTTGGGTATAGCGTCGTGGACAGTCATTCATCCGCGTCACGGATTCAGATAGCAAAAACCCCGCCGAAGCGGGGTCTTGCGTAAAGTGGTGAAACTGACCGGTAAGCCGCTTTCTTTTGGGTATAGCATCGTGGACATTCATTCATCTGCGTCACGGATTCACATAGCAAAAACCCCGCCGGAGCGGGGTTTTGACATAAAGCGGTGAAACTGACCGGTAAGCCGCTTTCTTTGGGTATAGCGTCGTGGACAGGCATTCATCCGCGTCACGGATTCAGATAGCAAAAAACCCCGCCGAAGCGGAATTTTGCGTAAAGCGGTGAAACTGACCGATAAGCCGCTTTCTTTTGGGTATAGCGTCGTGGACAGTCATTCATCTGCGTCACGGATTCAGATAGCAAAAACCCCGCCGGAGCGGGGTTTTGACATAAAGCGGTGAAACTGACCGATAAGCCGCTTTCTTTTGGGTATAGCGTCGTGGACAGTCATTCATCCGCGTCACGGATTCAGATAGCAAAAACCTCGCCGAAGCGGAATTTTGCGTAAAGCGGTGAAACTGACCGATAAGCCGCTTTCTTTTGGGTATAGCGTCGTGGACAGTCATTCATCCGCGTCACGGATTCAGATAGCAAAACCCCGCCGAAGCGGGGTTTTGACATAAAGCGGTGAAGCTGACCGATAAGCCGCTTTCTTTTGAGTATAGCGTCGTGGACAGTCATTCATCTGCGTCACGGATTCACATAGCAAAAACCCCGCCGGAGCGGGGTTTTGACATAAAGCGGTGAAACTGACCGGTAAGCCGCTTTCTTTGGGTATAGCGTCGTGGACAGTCATTCATCCGCGTCACGGATTCAGATAGCAAAAACCCCGCCGGAGCGGGGTTTTGACATAAAGCGGTGAAACTGACCGATAAGCCGCTGTCTTTTGGGTATAGCGTCGTGGACAGTCATTCATCCGCGTCACAGATTCAGATAGCAAAAACCCCGCCGAAGCGGGGTTTTGACATAAAGAGGTGAAACTGACCGATAAGCCGGGTTCTGTCGTGGACAGTCATTCATCTAGGCCAGCAATCGCTCACTGGCTCAAGCAGCCTACCCGGGTTCAGTACGGGCCGTACCTTATGAACCCCTATTTGGCCTTGCTCCGGGTGGAGTTTACCGTGCCGCGGACTGTTACCAGCCGCGCGGTGCGCTCTTACCGCACCCTTTCACCCTTACCTGATCCCGCTTGCGCGGGCCATCGGCGGTTTGCTCTCTGTTGCACTGGTCGTGGGCTGTGACACCCCCCAGGCGTTACCTGGCACCTTGCCCTATGGAGCCCGGACTTTCCTCCCCTCCGCCCGTCTCCCCCCGAAAGAGGACGACGACGAAGCGGCGACTGTCTGGTCAGCTTCGGCGCGCAGTATAGTGGGTTTACCGCCCGTTGTCATCCCTCTGTCGTCATCCCGCCCTGCAGGGCGGCAGCGCTATTGCGCGACGCACGAGAAATATTGTCCAACGCGCGCGAAACGCCGCTTCCTGCGTCGCAACCAAGGTAAACACGCGGAAGACGACGCCGATACCGCGTCCAGGCTCGCCCCCCGTGGCAGTCTGATACTGTTGCGCCAGGCATAACCACCGGGCCGCGCAGAGCTTTTCTTGTTAGCGAGTCACTTCCACTTTCGCCAGCTTTTCGTAGTAACAAGCCAGCGCGCTATGGTCAGCGGTGCCCAGACCGTCCGCACGCAGCGCCTGCATCATCTCCATTACCGCCGCCGTCAGCGGCAGCTGAGCGCCCACGCCGTGGGAGGTATCCAGCGCATTGGCCAGATCTTTAATATGCAGATCGATCCGGAAGCCCGGCTTGAAGTTACGATCCATCACCATCGGCGCTTTGGCATCCAGCACGGTACTCCCCGCCAGACCACCGCGGATCGCCTGATAAACCAGATCCGGATTGACGCCGGCTTTGGTGGCCAGAGTCAGCGCTTCGGACATGGCCGCGATGTTCAGGGCGACAATCACCTGATTGGCCAGTTTGGTCACATTGCCCGCGCCGATGTCGCCGGTATGCACCACGGAGCCAGCCATCGCTTTCATCAGCTCGTAATATTTGTCGAAGATCGCCTTGTCGCCGCCGACCATTACCGACAGGGTGCCGTCGATCGCTTTTGGTTCGCCGCCGCTTACTGGCGCGTCCAGCATATCAATGCCTTTAGCCTTCAGCGCTTCGCTGATTTCCCGGCTGGCCAGCGGCGCAATAGAGCTCATGTCGATCACCACGGTGCCCGGTTTCGCGCCTTCAATAATGCCATTCTCCCCCAGCGCCACCTCTTTGACATGCGGCGAGTTCGGCAGCATGGTGATGATCACGTCGCACTGCTCGGCAATCGCCTTCGGCGTGGTCGCGGTCTCTGCGCCCGCGGCAATCACGTCGGCAATCGCTTCCGGGTTACGGTCAGACACCACCAGCGAGTAACCCGCCTTCAGCAAATTTTTGCTCATCGGCTTGCCCATAATGCCAAGACCGATAAAACCCACTTTGATTGTCATATTGTTCTCTCTCTCTTCATCCTGGTGACTATTTTTTAAAGGCATCAGCAAGTTTCTGGGTTGCGGAACGGAAGACGCCCAGATCGCTGCCGACGGCGACAAAAGAGGCGCCCCACTCCAGGTAGCGCCGCGCATCGGCCTCCACCGGCGCCAGAATGCCGCTTGGCTTACCGTGCTTCTTCGCGCTGGCGAAGATATGCTGGATGGCGCGCTGCACCTCAGGATGGGCGGCATTGCCCAGATGACCTAGCGCGGCGGCCAGGTCGCTCGGGCCGACGAACAGGCCGTCGACACCTTCGGTCGCGGCAATCGCCTCGACGTTGTCCACCCCGATCTGGCTCTCAATCTGTACCAGAACGGAAATGTTCTTATTGGACTGGGCGAAGTAGTCCGGCACGGTGCCGAACATATTGCCGCGATGGGAAACGGAAACCCCGCGGATCCCTTCCGGCGGATAGCGGGTAGAAGCCACCGCCTGCGCCGCCTGTTCAGCCGTCTCGACAAACGGCACCAGGAAGTTATAGAAGCCGATATCCAGCATGCGCTTAATAATGATGGGCTCGTTGGTCGGCACGCGAACCACCTGAGCGCTGGAACTGCCTTTCAGCGCCATAAGCTGCGGGATAAGCGTGGTGACGTCGTTCGGCGCGTGTTCCGCGTCCAGTACCAGCCAGTCGAAACCCGCCAGACCCAACACCTCGGTGCTAATCGGATTGGCCAGCGCGCACCAGCAGCCAATCTGCACCTGATGAGCCGCCAGCGCGGCCTTAAATTTGTTCGGGAAAATTGCGTTATCCATGATTTTTACCTTGCGTTAACCGTTGCTAACTTCTGCAATTCATTCGTTATATCACCAGCCCGGCGAGAGAGCCCCATCAGGCTGGAAAAGCGTATCGCCTGACCCCAAATATTATCCGCAGAGTAAACCGGCGAATGGGTGTCCTTTTTTATTCCCTGACCTTGAGTCCGGAAAATGTCAGCCCATCGCAAATTAACCATTTTTTATTATTCATTAGGTCACGGCTAAATTATTAACCCGCGATTCAAAGGCCAACCATGCAGATATCGGACGTCACAAAAACACGACTCAGTATAGTCAGCGCCAACTCGCCAGACACTATGCATAAACACAATATAAATACATTTTTTAAAGCTTAAGTTGGGCAATAGCCTTAAGCCATGGGCGCTAATCCACACTTCTTACGATTGCCCGCCCACCGCACGCGTCCATGGCGATAAGGAGTGATTTAGATCACATCTTCATGCCGACACACCTGACATTCTTTATTTCATTATTCTGCTCTACCGCGCCAGAATGACCATTTAATTATATTTTTAGTACCTGTTTGGAGATAACTGGACAATGGCCGATATTTCAATTCGACAACCATCGCCGACCGCGTTTTATATAAAAGTTGACCCAACAGATAATGTGGCGATTATTGTCAACGATCGGGGATTGACCGCCGGAACGCGTTTCCCGGACGGCCTGACGCTCATCGAGCACATCCCACAGGGGCATAAAGTCGCCCTGGCGGATATCCCTGCCCGCGGTGAAATTATCCGTTACGGAGAAGTGATTGGCTTCGCGGTGCGCGACATCCCCCAGGGAAGCTGGATTGACGAGTCGTTAGTGGAGTTGCCTACCGCCCCGCCGTTGAACACCCTGCCGCTGGCCACCAAAGTGCCCGCCCCGCTACCGCCGCTGGAAGGCTACACCTTCGAAGGCTACCGCAATGCCGACGGCAGCGTGGGCACCAAAAATCTGCTGGGTATCACCACCAGCGTGCACTGCGTTGCGGGCGTGGTCGATTACGTGGCGAAACTCATTGAACGCGACCTGCTGCCGAACTATCCCAACGTCGACGGCGTGGTGGGTCTGAATCACCTCTATGGCTGCGGCGTAGCGATTAATGCGCCAGCGGCGGTGGTGCCGATTCGCACCATCCACAATATCGCCCTTAACCCGAACTTCGGCGGCGAAGTGATGGTCATTGGCCTTGGCTGTGAAAAGCTGCAGCCCGAACGCCTGCTGCAGGGGACCGAAGATGTCAAAAGCATCCCGGTGGACAGCGCCAGCATCGTCAGCCTGCAGGATGAAAAGCACGTGGGCTTTAAATCGATGGTCGATGACATTCTGCAGGTCGCCGAGCGCCATCTGACGAAACTCAACCAGCGTCAGCGGGAAACCTGCCCGGCCTCTGAGCTGGTGGTGGGTATGCAGTGCGGCGGCAGCGACGCTTTCTCCGGCGTGACCGCCAACCCGGCGGTGGGTTACGCCTCCGATCTGCTGGTGCGCTGCGGCGCGACGGTGATGTTCTCAGAGGTGACCGAAGTCCGCGACGCTATCCATCTGCTGACCCCGCGGGCGATCAACGAAGAGGTGGGTCAACGCCTGCTGGAAGAGATGGCCTGGTACGATAACTATCTCGACATGGGCAAAACCGACCGCAGCGCCAACCCCTCCCCCGGCAACAAGAAAGGCGGCCTGGCCAACGTGGTGGAAAAAGCGCTGGGGTCGATTGCCAAATCAGGCAAAAGCGCCATCGTTGAGGTGCTTTCCCCTGGGCAGCGCCCGACCAAACGCGGCCTGATTTACGCTGCCACCCCCGCCAGCGATTTTGTCTGCGGCAC
This sequence comes from Klebsiella sp. C239, assembly GCF_048822715.1. Lineage (NCBI taxonomy): Bacteria > Pseudomonadati > Pseudomonadota > Gammaproteobacteria > Enterobacterales > Enterobacteriaceae > Klebsiella > Klebsiella sp. C239. The sequence continues at coordinate 669,333 of NZ_JBMEZK010000002.1, forward strand.
CCAGCAGGTGGCCTCTGGCATCACGGTGCAGGTATTCACCACCGGCCGCGGCACGCCTTACGGACTGATGGCGGTACCGGTGATAAAAATGGCGACCCGTACCGAGCTGGCTAACCGCTGGTATGACTTAATGGACATTAACGCCGGCACCATCGCCACCGGCGAAGAGACGATTGAGGATGTGGGGCTGAAGCTGTTCGAATTCATTCTCGACGTGGCCAGCGGACGCAAGAAAACCTTCTCCGATCAATGGGGTCTGCATAACCAGCTGGCGGTGTTTAACCCGGCGCCGGTGACCTGATCGAGAGCGTAAGGGTTTAACCACGTTAAGCCCGGATTTATCCGGGCTGGTTGGTTAGGGGTGCTGTGCGGCAAGGAAGGCGGGCTGCACTTTTCTTCCGACATTTCTTCCGACATTTCTTCCGACATGTCGGATGACGCTCAAGCCGCCCTTCACAATCTCAAGGGCGGCTTGCCAGGCTTTAACTGGTTTTACAGGATCACTCCCCCTGCTGCTCCAGGGCATACTTATACAGCGCATTCTTCTTCACACCGTGGATCTCCGCGGCCAGCGCAGCGGCTTTCTTCAGCGGCAGCTCCGCCTGCAGCAGCGCCAGGGTACGCAGCGCCGCCGCCGGCAGCGCCTCTTCCTGCGCCTTAAAGCCTTCGACGATCAGCACCATCTCGCCTTTGCGCCGGTTTTCGTCTTCCCTGACCCACGCCACCAGCTCGCCAATCGGCGCCCCGTGGATCGATTCCCAGGTTTTGGTTAGCTCGCGGGCCAGCACCACGTAGCGGGATTCTCCCAGTACCGCGCAGATATCTTCCAGACTCTCCACCAGCCGGTGGGTCGACTCGTAGAAGATGAGGGTGCGCGGCTCTTCTTCCAGCGCTTTCAGGGTATCGCGACGGCCTTTCGATTTCGCCGGCAGGAAGCCTTCATAGCAGAAACGATCGGAGGGCAAACCGGCGGCGCTGAGGGCGGCGATGGCCGCGCAGGGTCCCGGCAGCGGTACGACGCGAATATTCGCTTCACGACAGGTGCGCACCAGATGGTAGCCTGGGTCGTTAATCAGCGGCGTGCCGGCATCGGAGACCAGCGCGATGTTTTGCCCTTCTTTCAGTTTAGCGAGAAGTGTTTCCGCCTTTTGCTGCTCGTTATGGTCATGAAGCGCAAACAAGCGGGCGTTAATCGCAAAATGCTGCAGCAGCAAACCGGTGTGGCGGGTATCCTCCGCAGCAATTAAATCAACGGCTTGCAACACCTCCAGTGCGCGCTGCGTGATATCAGACAGATTTCCTATCGGAGTGGGCACAATATAGAGCTGCCCCTGAGAATTATCCGCTGATTCGTGTTGTTTCATTGTCTCGTCCGTATTGCCGATTTAATATTGAGCATTGAGCCAAAAAAATATCACTGGACACTTATGGTACCGTCAACATTTCTTCGTTCTAAGCCCGCGCGCTGTCTGCCCGTATTGCTGGCTACTCTTCTTTTTGCTGGCTGCGGCACCCACACGCAGGATCAAAGTACGGCGTTTATGCAGGGTACGTCGCAGGCCAACTCCAGTTTCTACTTGCAGCAGATGCAGCAAAGCACGAATGATAGCAAGACCAACTGGCAATTACTCGCCATTCGTGCACTGCTGCAGGAAGGAAAGAAGCAGCAGGCCATCGACCTGTTTAACCAGCTGCCGTCGAACCTGGACAGCACCCAGGCCCGTGAACAGTCACTGCTGGCGATAGAAGTGAAGCTGGCGCAGAACGACTATCAGGGGGCCCGTACGCTGTTGGCTAAGCTTGACCCGGCAAGCCTGGAGCAGCCTCAGCAGGCGCGCTACTGGCAGGCGCAAATCGATGCCAGCCAGGGTAAACCATCGGTTACGCTGCTGCGCGCCTTAATCGCCCAGCAGCCGCTGCTGAGCGATGCCAAACAGCGCCAGCAAAATATTGACGCGACCTGGCAAGCGCTGACCGCGATGACCCAGGATCAGGCCAATGCGCTGGTGATCAATGCCGATGAAAATACCCTCCAGGGCTGGCTGGATCTGCAGCGGATGTGGTTTGACAACCGCAACGATCCCACGCTGCTGAAAGCCGGCGTCAAAGACTGGCAGACGCGCTACCCGCAAAACCCGGGCGCCAAAATGCTGCCGACGGCGCTGGTAAACATGCAAAACTATAAGCCCGCCTCCATCAACAAGATTGCGCTTTTCCTGCCGCTGAACGGCCAGGCGTCGATCTTCGGCCGTACCATCCAGCAGGGCTTCGAAGCCGCCAAAAACGGCGCGCCGTCGGTGACGGGCAGCGCGGTTCCCGCTCAGGTCGCCCAGGCGGCGAACGCGTCCGGTAATGATGAGGTGGTAAGCCCGTCGCAGGCGGAAATTAGCGATCTTACGGCTACCGGAAGTCGCGCTGAACCGGTGCAGGCCCCGGCGCAAACCCAGGCAACGCCAGCCGCGGAGCCGGCCGCTCAGGCCCCGGCAGCGGTCGCCGCGCCGCAGACCACCGCCTCTCCGGCCACCCAGCCGGTCACTGCCCCGGCCGCACAGCCGCAGCCAGTGGTCGCCACCGCCGCCAACCCCTCGGCAGAACTGAAAATTTACGATACCACCAGCCAACCGATCGGCCAGCTGCTTGCTCAGGCTCAGCAGGACGGCGCCACCCTCGTCGTCGGACCGCTGCTGAAAGAGAACGTCGAAGATGTTATCAAGAGCAATACGCCGCTCAACGTGCTGGCGCTCAACCAGCCGGAGAAGGTCGAAGGCCGCGCTAATATCTGCTATTTCGCGCTGTCGCCGGAAGACGAAGCGCGTGACGCCGCCCGACATATCCATCAACAGGGCAAACAGACGCCGTTGCTGCTGGTTCCGCGCGGCGCGCTGGGCGATCGTGTGGTCAACGCGTTTGCCGACGAATGGCTGAAGCTGGGCGGCGCCAGCGTCCTGCAGCAGCGTTTTGGCTCCACGGCGGAACTGCGCGCCGGCGTTAACGGCGGAGGAGGCATTGCGCTGAGCGGCACCCCGGTCTCCACCCTGCCATCAGCGCAGAACAGCGTCCTCGGCAGTGCGGATGAGATGCCGGTTAGCAGCGGCGGCAGCGTCGACGCGGCCTACATCCTCGCCACCCCGGAACAGATTGGCTATATCAAACCCATGATCGCAATGCGCAACGGCAGCCAGAGCAATGTCACCCTGTACGCCAGCTCGCGCAGCGCGCAGGGCACCGCAGGTCCGGATTTCCGTCTGGAGATGGAAGGCCTGCAGTATAGCGAAATCCCGATGCTGGCTGGCAGCAACCCGGCGCTGATGCAGCAGGCGCTGTCTGCGGTGCGCAATGACTACTCGCTGGCGCGTCTTTATGCGATGGGCGCTGACGCCTGGTCGCTGGCAAACCACTTCACGCAAATGCGCCAGACGCCGGGCTTCGAGCTGAACGGGAATACCGGCGATCTGACGGCGACTCAGGACTGCGTGATTAACAGGAAACTGTCATGGCTCAAGTACCAGCAGGGACAAATCGTCCCGGCCAGCTAAGCAAACAGACCGGCGATGCATGGGAAAACCGTGCTCGCCGCTGGCTGGAAGGCCAGGGCCTGCGTTTTATCGCCGCCAACGCCCGCGAGCGTGGCGGCGAAATTGACCTCATCATGCGCGACGGCGCCGTCACCGTCTTTGTCGAGGTGCGCTACCGCCGCAGCGCCCTGTACGGTGACGCGGCGGCCAGCGTCACCCCGCAAAAACAGCAACGCCTCCTTAAAGCCGCCCGTTTGTGGCTCTGCCGACAGAATGGGAGCTTTGAGACTGTGGATTGCCGTTTCGATGTGGTAGCCTTCACCGGCAACGACATCCAATGGCTAAAAAACGCCTTTGGCGAATAGCGTAATACCAGAAGTAAGGGATCCCGTGCTCGACAGAATCAAAGCCTGCTTTACCGAAAGCATTCAAACCCAAATTGCCGCAGCAGAAGCACTCCCGGACGCCATCTCCCGGGCGGCGATGACGCTCGTGCAGTCCCTGCTCAACGGCAACAAAATCCTCTGTTGTGGTAATGGCACTTCCGCCGCCAACGCACAGCATTTTGCTGCCAGCATGATTAATCGTTTTGAAACGGAACGCCCTGGTTTACCCGCCATTGCACTAAACACCGATAATGTGGTCTTAACTGCCATCGCTAACGATCGCCTGCATGACGAGATTTACGCCAAGCAGGTGCGCGCCCTGGGACACGCCGGCGATGTGCTGCTGGCAATCTCCACGCGCGGTAACAGCCGGGACATCGTCAAGGCAGTGGAAGCCGCCGTGACCCGCGACATGACCATCGTCGCGTTGACCGGCTATGACGGCGGTGAGCTGGCGGGCCTGTTAGGTCAGCAGGATGTCGAAATTCGCATCCCCTCGCACCGCAGCGCGCGTATCCAGGAGATGCATATGCTGACCGTCAACTGTCTGTGCGATTTGATAGATAACACTCTTTTTCCACACCAGGACGATTAAGGAGAACACATGAAGGCTCTCTCGCCCCTCGCCATCCTGCTTTCTGCACTACTACTGCAGGGCTGCGTTGCCGCCGCGGTAGTCGGAACGGCAGCAGTCGGCACTAAAGCCGCAACGGACCCGCGTACGGTGGGAACCCAGGTCGATGACAGCACCCTGGAACTGCGCGTCAATAGCGCCTTGTCGAAAGATGAACAGATTAAGAAACAGGCCCGCATCAACGTTACCGCTTATCAGGGCAAAGTCCTGCTGACCGGTCAGTCGCCGACGCCGGACCTCTCAGCCCGCGCCAAGCAAATCGCCATGGGCGTGGAAGGAACCACGGAAGTGTTTAACGAAGTGCGCCAGGGCCAGCCGATTGGTTTAGGCACCGCCTCTTCTGATACCTGGATTACCACCAAGGTGCGTTCGCAGCTGCTGGGCACCGATCAGGTCAAATCCTCGAACGTGAAGGTGACCACGGAAAACAGCGAAGTCTTCCTGATGGGGCTGGTGACCGACCGTGAAGGCCGCGCGGCGGCGGATATCGCCAGCCGGGTGAGCGGCGTGTCCCGGGTGACTACCGCCTTTACCTACATCAAATAAAGCTGCAGTTTCCCGGCTGTCGCTACGCTTAGCCGGGCTGCAGTCCCCTGTTCGTTATGTGCCGGGTTAGGCGTAGCGCCGCCCGGCACACCATCCGGCTATCCGTACGTTTACAGCACACTATACCAGCGCCAGCGCACCGACAATCGCGCCGCACAGCGCCACCAGCCCGCCGGTCAGCCACAGCGCTTTGGCCGGGAAGGCTTTGCGCAGCATAATCAGCGACGGCACGCTCACCGCCGGCAACGTAATCAGCAGCGCCAGCGCCGGCGCGACGCCCATCCCTGCCAGCATCATCGTCTGGACAATCGGAATTTCCGCCGCGGTAGGGATCACAAACAGGCAGCCGGCGATCGCCATCGCGATGACCCAGAACAAGGTATTATCCACCACGCCATCAGCGTGCGGGAACAGCCAGACGCGCGCCGCCCCCAGCACCAGTACCGCGAGGATATAAACCGGGATGGTGTTCCAGAACAACGTCCACAGCGCCCGCAGCCAGCGGCTAAAGAAACCGCCCTGAGCCGCTTCCGGTTGCGCTTCAGGCACCACGGCAGGCTGCGTCGCCGCCTCTTTTACCCATTTCTGCACCAGCGTCGCGACAATCAGCACCGTCGCCAGGCCCGCCACCAGGCGAACCAGCGCAAACTGCCAGCCCAGAACAAAGCCCATAAACACCAATGTCGCCGGGTTGAGCAGCGGATTGCCCATCCAGAACGCCAGCGCCCCGCCCATCGACACCTGCTGTTTGCGCATCCCGGCCGCGACCGGCGCGGCGCAGCAGGTGCACATCATGCCTGGCAGCGAGAAAATCGCCCCCAGCAGCGTCCCCTGAAAACGCGATTGCCCCAGGGTGCGCAGCAGCCAGTCGCGCGGGATCAGCACCTGAATCAGCGACCCAAGCAGCACGCCAAGCACCGCCGCTTTCCAGACGGCAAGGAAGTAAACCATCGCGTAGTCCCACGCCGCCTTTAACGGATTAGCGTCGGCCTGGGCGAGAATGGATTTACCGATACTGTGGGTTTCCGCCGCGGTGAAGGCTTTCCCGTAGTACGGCTGCCATTTGACGAACCACAGGCCGACAATCACGACGAGAAAGAAAAGCGCGGGTTTCCACCATTGAAATGGTGACGCCGCCTGAGATGAAGACTGACCAGCCATAGCATTCCCCAGCAAGAAATGTGGATATGAATTGAAGCCGTGAATACTACGCCGGAAGCCTGCGTTTGCAAACCGCTATTCCGCCTGCCGCGCGGCGCGCTCCCGCAGCTCGGACGATGACAGAATTTGCACCCCTTCGTGAGTGGGCGACAGCGCCTCCTCCAGCAGGGCAATCGCCACGTCGCGTGCCGCAATGGATTTCCAGTTCCCCGGTAAGAGTCGGAACAGCGGTTCGAGGAAGGTCTCATTGGCCCGTTTTTTTTCCCGCTCGCCTGACAGCATCGACGGCCGGGCAATAGTCAGCCGCGGCCATCCCTGCTCGATCAGCGCCGCCTCCATTTCCCCCTTCACCCGATTGTAGAAAAACGGCGAGTGGGCGTTAGCGCCCATCGCGCTGACCACCAGCATATGCTGAGCGCCTAGCCGTTTGCCGGTCAGCGCCGTATCAACAACCAGCGTAAAGTCGGCATGGACAAAGGCCTCTTTACTTCCCGCTTCCCGGCGCGTCGTTCCCAGACAGCAGAAGACAATGTCGACCGGGTCGACCACCTGCGCCAGGGCATCGGTCAGCTGCGGATCGTACGGATTAAACACGCCTTCCGCCGGCGCCAGTGGGCGACGCGTCGGGGCAGCGATTGTGCTGATGCGGGGTTCATTCTGCAGCAGCCGGAGTAAGTGACCGCCAACTAACCCGGTCGCGCCGGTCAATAATACCTGACTCATTGATTCTCCTTTACGGAATTCTCTGCCTTGCACTTTCGCGCTCATGTTCCAGGCTTAATACCTTACAAGGTAAGTATCCACCATCATCATGGAATTACCTCATTGACCATCCAGACAGCGGAGGAAGCATGAGTAAAAAGATAGCCGTGCTCATTACCGACGACTTTGAAGATTCTGAATTTACCTCTCCCGCCGAGGCGTTTAAGCTCGCCGGGCATCAGGTCGTGACGATCGAAAAGCAGGCTGGCAAGACGGTGAAGGGTAAACAGGGAGAAGCAGAGGTCGCCATCGATCGGGCCATTGATGACGTCACACCGGGTGAATTTGATGCCTTGTTGCTGCCAGGGGGCTATTCCCCGGACCAGCTGCGCGGGGATGAGCGCTTTGTCACCTTTACGCGCGATTTTGTCAACGGCGGGAAGCCGGTCTTCGCCATCTGCCACGGCCCGCAGCTGCTGATCAGCGCCGATGTGATCCGCGGGCGTAAGCTCACGGCGGTAAAACCGATCGTGGTGGATGTGAAAAACGCCGGGGGCGAGTTTTACGACCAGGAGGTGGTGGTCGATAACGAACAGCTGGTCACCAGCAGAACGCCGGACGATCTGCCGGCCTTCAATCGCGAAGCGCTACGCCTGCTCGGCGCCGGCATCGCGCCGCCAGTGTAGCTTTTTCCCGAACTCCAGCGTGTTGTCGGTAAACTTGATTTCGTCCGGACGAATCTCCCAGACCGGCGCCGACAGCATGCGGGCCACCGGGAAGCGCTTGACGTAGCGCTGGCGCATTCGCGCCTCTTCGTCGCCGCGCAGACGACGGATCTCGCCCTGGAACTGCACGCCGCGGATCAAGGCCACGGTCTTGGGCTGACCGTTGACCGTCCCGGCCACCTTCGCCCGCTCGCCGGTCATCTGGCCGTGACGGGTGTGCTCCTCGCTGAGCAGATAAAAGGCCACGGTATCCGGATCATAGACGTAAAAGGCATTCGCACACCACAGCTCGTCGTCACGGGAGACGCACCAGGTGACGACGTGCTGTTTACTCAGCCAGCGGCCAATGGCGGCAAGCGTATCCATCTTTCTTCTCCATTATGCTATGGTGCATACACCTTACCATAGTGACTTTGTGACCGTGTGCTGGTTTCTGTATATCATTCGAACCGCGGATAATCGCCTCTATACCGGCATCACCACCGATGTGCCGCGCCGCTTTCGCCAGCATCAGGCAGGGAAAGGCGCGAAGGCGTTGCGCGGCAAAGGCGACCTGCGACTGGCCTTTAGTCATGAAGTTGGTGAACACTCACTTGCTTTGCGGCTGGAATACCGCATTAAGCAGCTAACGAAGCGCGAAAAAGAGCGCCTCGTTGCCGGAGAGGATACCGTTGAAACCCTGCTGGCAAGGCTCAAAAACGATTAAAGTGGTCGCTGTATTCGACCTGGCCGTGGACGCCTTCGAGGGCGTCATCCGCCAGGCGATGCACCTGGAACGCCTCCGCGCTGTCCGGCCAGCGGCAGCGGAGATCGAAGCGCGCGGCCGGTTCAAAACCAAAGCGACGGTATAACGCCGGGTCGCCCAGCGTCACCACCGCGGCATAGCCAAACTCATTCAGCGAATCCAGCCCTTCATAGACCAGCTGCCGGCCAATGCCCTGTCCGCGATAGCGTTCATCCACCGCCAGCGGCGCCAGGCCGACCCACTGCAGCTCTTCACCTTCCACCGCAACCGGGCTGAAGGCAACGTAGCCGATCACCTGGCCTTCATCATCCGTCGCCACTACCCCCAGCGTGATCAGTCCATCTTCACGCAGATCGTGCACCAGCTGCGCTTCGGCATCGCGGCCGAAGGTACGACGCAGCAGCGCGTCGATTCCCGGTGCATCAATCCCAATTTCCACTCGAATCAGCATGCCTCACCTACCGATGTCTGTTCAGGTTTCTGCGGGCTCTTCAGTCCAGCTTCGACAAAATCCGCCAGTTGCAGCAACATCACGCGCAGCGCTTTGGGCATCTGCTCGAGCTCAATGGCGTCCATCAAATTTTTTACATACAGCCCCAGCTCCGTATCGCCTTCAATAACCAGACGACGCTGGAAGAATAGCGTATCCGGATCCTGCTTGCGCGCGGCGATCATTAACAGATCGCTGGCGTCGGCGCTGAAGCTGACGTCGGCGTCGGCCTGCTGGCTGACCACCAGGCGACCATCGACTACCGAGGTATACCACAGCAGACCGATGTCACGCACATGAATACTTAACCAGCGCCCCTCGAGAAACTCCAGCTCACCCTCCGCCAGCGCCTGGCGAAACTGCCAGCTAAGCACCTGCTCCAGCACCTGGCGCTTGAGGGCAAAAGGCGCCAGCTTAACCGGCACGCTCATTAAAGACGGGCCAAAGTGGACCAGCCGGGAACGCAGTTTATCCAACACAAGCTTTACTCCATGAATGCAATTGTGCCGCTATTGTGCCATATCACATAAACAACATAGCGGCGTAAATCAACAAAAACGCGATGACGGCAGCCAGTTATTGGCGCCGCCAATACACTTTTAACTGCCTCAAATCAAAAATTGTCACCAGAAGGTTAACTAAAATCCCTGCTCGTTAACCATTCAGCGTCCCTGACGGGCCGCATTTTTCAGGAAAAATTATGGAGCTGCTCTGCCCAGCCGGTAACCTTCCGGCGCTTAAGGCGGCCATCGAAAACGGCGCCGATGCCGTCTATATCGGGCTGAAAGATGACACCAACGCCCGCCACTTTGCCGGCCTTAATTTCACCGAAAAGAAACTGCAGGAAGCCGTCAGCTTTGTGCATCAGCACCGTCGTAAGCTGCATATCGCCATCAACACCTTCGCCCACCCCGACGGCTACGCCCGCTGGCAGCGCGCGGTGGATATGGCGGCTCAGCTGGGCGCCGATGCGCTCATTCTGGCCGATATCGCCATGCTGGAGTACGCCGCGGAGCGCTATCCGCATATAGAACGCCATGTGTCGGTACAGGCTTCCGCCACCAATGAAGAGGCCATTCGCTTCTATCATCGCAACTTCGACGTGGCGCGCGTCGTACTGCCGCGGGTGTTATCTATTCACCAGGTGAAACAGCTGGCCCGCGCCACGCCGGTGCCGCTGGAAGTCTTTGCCTTCGGCAGCCTGTGCATCATGGCGGAAGGCCGCTGCTATCTCTCTTCCTACCTGACCGGCGAATCGCCCAACACCGTCGGCGCCTGTTCGCCTGCGCGCTTCGTTCGCTGGCAGCAAACCCCGCAGGGGCTGGAATCGCGTCTCAATGAGGTGCTGATTGACCGCTATCAGGATGGGGAAAACGCTGGCTACCCAACGTTGTGTAAAGGCCGCTACCTGGTCGATGGCGAGCGCTATCACGCGCTGGAGGAGCCCACCAGCCTCAACACTCTGGAACTGTTGCCGGAGCTGATGGCCGCCAATATCGCCTCAGTGAAAATCGAAGGCCGTCAGCGCAGCCCAGCCTACGTCACCCAGGTGGCGAAAGTCTGGCGCCAGGCGATCGATCGCTGCAAAGCCGATCCGCAGAATTTCGTGCCGCAATCCGCATGGATGGAAACCCTTGGCTCCATGTCCGAAGGGACACAAACCACCCTTGGCGCCTATCACCGTAAATGGCAGTGAGAAACATGAAATATTCATTAGGGCCGGTGCTTTACTACTGGCCAAAAGAGACGCTGGAAGATTTTTACCAGCAGGCGGCAAACTGCAGCGCCGACACCATTTATCTCGGCGAAGCGGTGTGCAGCAAACGCCGCGCCACCAAAGTCGGCGACTGGATCGAGATGGCGAAAGCGCTGGCCGGCAGCGGCAAGCAGGTGGTGCTGTCTACCCTCGCGCTGGTGCAGGCCTCCTCTGAACTGGGCGAGCTGAAGCGCTATGTCGATAACGGTGAGTTCCTGATTGAGGCCAGCGATTTGGGCGTGGTGAACCTCTGCGCCGAACGCAAGCTGCCGTTCGTCGCCGGGCATGCGCTGAACTGCTACAACGCCGTCACTCTGCGTCTGCTGCTTAAGCAAGGTATGGTGCGCTGGTGCATGCCGGTGGAGCTTTCCCGCGACTGGCTGGCTAATTTACTGACCCAGTGCGAAGAGCTGGGTATTCGCAATCAGTTTGAAGTCGAAGTGCTGAGCTACGGCCATCTGCCGCTGGCTTATTCCGCCCGCTGCTTTACCGCCCGCTCGGAAGATCGGCCAAAGGATGAGTGCGAGACCTGCTGCATCAAGTACCCAACCGGGCGCAGCATGCTGTCCCAGGAGAACCAGCAGGTGTTCGTGCTCAACGGTATCCAGACCATGAGCGGCTATGTCTACAACCTGGGCAATGAGCTGACGTCCATGCACGGCCTGGTGGATATGGTGCGCCTGTCGCCGATGGGCAACGAGACCTTCGCCATGCTCGACGCCTTCCGCGCCAATGAAAACGGCGCTGCGCCGCTGGCGCTCACCGGCAACAGCGATTGCAACGGCTACTGGAAACGGCTGCCTGGGCTGGCGCTGCAGGCCTGATAAACCGCTCACTTTGTTAACAGCAGTGCTCAGATTTTAATGCATTATTAAAGATGCAGCTTTTCTGGCTGGCGCGTCCTGGATGCGCCAGGCTGGAAGAAGACCTTCAATCTGATGACGATGCTGTAGCAAAGTGAGCCTTTATGACTGACAAATCTGTTCCGTTCTCGGTGCTCGATCTGGCGCCGATCCCGCAAGGATCTTCTGCTAAAGAAGCCTTTACACACTCTCTGGATCTCGCCCGGCTGGCCGAATCGCGCGGCTATCACCGCTACTGGCTGGCGGAGCACCACAATATGGCCGGCATTGCCAGCGCAGCGACCTCGGTGCTCATTGGCTATCTCGCGGCCAATACCACCACCCTGCATCTGGGGTCCGGTGGCGTGATGCTGCCCAACCACTCTCCGCTGGTGATTGCTGAGCAGTTCGGCACCCTGAATACCCTCTATCCCGGGCGTATCGATCTCGGCCTTGGCCGCGCGCCGGGCAGCGATCAGCCCACCATGCGCGCCCTGCGTCGCCATATGAGCGGCGATGTCGATAACTTCCCGCGCGATGTGGCGGAACTGGTGGACTGGTTTGACGCCCGCGATCCGAACCCGCACGTGCGCCCGGTTCCTGGCTATGGCGAACGAATTCCGGTGTGGCTGCTGGGCTCAAGCCTCTACAGCGCCCAGCTTGCGGCGCAGCTCGGCCTGCCGTTCGCATTCGCTTCGCACTTCGCGCCGGATATGCTGTTCCAGGCCCTGCACCTGTATCGCAGCAACTTTACGCCCTCAGCGCGGCTGGAAAAACCGTATGCCATGGTGTGCATTAATATCATCGCCGCCGACAGCAACCGCGATGCGGAGTTTCTCTTCACTTCCATGCAGCAGGCGTTTGTGAAGCTACGTCGCGGCGAAACCGGACAGCTGCCGCCGCCGGTGGAAAATATGCATCAGCTGTGGTCAGCGTCCGAGCAGTATGGCGTGCAGCAGGCGCTGCGCATGTCGCTGGTGGGTGATAAAACCAAAGTCCGCCACGGCCTGGAGTCGATTTTGCGGGAAACCGAGGCGGACGAAATCATGGTCAATGGCCAGATCTTCGACCACCAGGCGCGCCTGCATTCTTTCGATTTAGCGATGCAGGTGAAAGAGGAATTGTTGGGTTAATCAAAATCCAGGCCCGGTGGACGTCGCGCCACCGGGTAAGCCTCTTACTGGTAAACCGGCAGCAGATTAACGCTCGACAGAATGTGCACGACCGCATTGCCCAGGCCAAACAGCAGGATCAGCACAATCATCGGTGTTCCGCCCCATACGCGGAACTGTGGGCTGCCGAAGCGTTTACGCGAGGCGCGAGCCAGCAGCGCCGGTACAATCGCCGCCCAGATCGTCGCCGCCAGGCCAGCATAGCCGATGGCGTAGAGGAAGCCATCGGGTTTCACCAACCCGCCAATCATCGGCGGAATAAAGGTCAGCAGCGCAGTTTTAAAGCGCCCCAGCGCGCTGTCGTCAAAGCCAAACAGATCCGCCAGGTAGTCGAACAGCCCCAGCGTGACGCCAAGGAACGAGCTGGCGACGGCAAAGTTAGAGAACACCACCAGCAGCAGATCCAGGCTCCGGCTGTTCAGCACCCCGCTCAGGGCCTGCACCAGCACATCAATGTTGCCGCCCTTCTGCGCGATGTCGATAAACTGCGGGCGCGGGATATTGCCCATCGTCACCAGCAGCCAGACCACGTACAGACCCAGCGCCAGCAACGTACCGTAGGTTAAGCAGCGGATGATGGTACGTGGATCTTTTCCGTAGTATTTCATCAGGCTCGGCACGTTGCCGTGGTAGCCAAACGAGGCCAGGCAGAACGGCAGCGTCATCAGCAGGTATGGCGTATAGGAGGCGTTCTTTTCCGCGACGTTAAACAGCGTCGTCGGCTCGACGTGCCCCAGCAGACTGCCGAAGGTCAGGAAGAAAGTGATCACCTTGGCGCCAAGCACGATAGCCGTCATGCGGCTCACCGCTTTGGTGCTCATCCAGACGATAAATGCCACCAGCAGCGCAAAGCCAAAACCCGCCGCCCGCGCCGGTACGTTCAGCGACATCTCGCTAAACGTATGATGCAGTATCGAGCCGCTGGCTGAAATATAGGCGTAGGTCAGAATATACAGCACAAAGGCGATCGACACGCCGTTGACCAGGTTCCAGCCCTTACCGAGCAGATCTTTGGTAATGGTGTCGAAGCTGGAGCCGATCCGGTAGTTAAGGTTGGCCTCGAGGATCATCAGACCGGAGTGCAACATGCAGAACCAGGTGAAGACCAGCGCCGCCAGCGACCAGAAAAACCACGCGCCGGACATCACCACCGGCAGCGAGAACATGCCCGCGCCGATAATCGTGCCGCCGATGATCACCACGCCGCCAAACAGGGACGGACGGGTTGCCGTAGTGGTTAGTGTCGCCATTTACCGAAATCTCCAGTCAAAAATACTTTCCCACAATGGGTGTGACGCACTGTACCAGTACACGAGTACAAAAGAAATAAAAAAAGCCCCAATCAAGACGATCGGGGCTGTATTATTTAGTTTACGCTAGCGGGATGCGTTAATTACGCATCGCCACCGAAGCGACGGCGACCGGCAGAGTCATCGCGGCGCGGCGCGGATGCATCGTCACGACGCGGCGCACGGCCTTCACGACGCTCGCCGCTGAAACGACGACCATCACCACGACCACCTTCACGACGCTCGCCACCGAAGCCACGACCGCCTTCACGACGCTCACCGCCGAAGCTACGACCGCCTTCACGACGTTCACCGCCGCCACGACGTTCGGTGCGCGGCTGCGCATCGCCCAGCAGCTGCATGTTCATCGGCTTGTTCAGGATACGGGTACGAGTAAAGTGCTGCAGCACTTCGCCCGGCATCCCTTTCGGCAGTTCGATGGTGGAGTGAGAAGCGAACAGCTTGATGTTACCGATGTAACGGCTGCTGATATCGCCTTCGTTAGCGATCGCGCCAACGATATGACGTACTTCAACACCGTCATCGCGACCCACTTCAATGCGATACAGTTCCATATCGCCTACGTCACGACGCTCACGCTTCGGACGATCTTCGCGATCGCCACGCGGAGCGCGGTCGTTGCGGTCGCCACGACGCTCGAAGCGATCGTCACGGTCACGGAACTCACGACGCGGACGCATCGGCGCATCCGGCGGCACGATCAGCGAGCGTTCGCCCTGGGCCATTTTCAGCAGCGCAGCAGCCAGCGTTTCCACGTCCAGCTCTTCGCCTTCCGCCGTCGGCTGGATTTTCGCCAGCAGCGCACGGTACTGGTCCAGATCGCTGCTTTCCAGCTGCTGCTGGACCTTCGCGGCGAATTTTTCCAGACGACGTTTGCTCAGCAGCTCTGCGTTCGGCAGTTCAACTTCCGGAATGGTCAGCTTCATCGTACGTTCGATGTTGCGCAGCAGACGACGCTCGCGGTTCTCAACGAACAGCAGCGCGCGGCCGGCGCGGCCCGCACGGCCGGTACGGCCGATACGGTGAACGTAAGACTCGGAATCCATCGGGATGTCGTAGTTCACCACCAGGCTGATACGCTCAACGTCCAGACCACGGGCTGCAACGTCAGTCGCAATCAGGATATCCAGACGACCGTCTTTCAGACGCTCCAGGGTCTGCTCACGCAGCGCCTGGTTCATGTCGCCGTTCAGCGCCGCGCTGTTGTAGCCGTTACGCTCCAGCGCTTCAGCCACTTCCAGGGTCGCGTTTTTGGTACGGACGAAGATAATCGCCGCATCAAAATCTTCCGCTTCCAGGAAACGCACCAGCGCTTCGTTTTTACGCATGCCGTAGGCAGTCCAGTAGCTCTGGCTGATGTCCGGACGAGTCGTCACGCTGGACTGAATACGCACTTCCTGCGGCTCTTTCATAAAGCGGCGGGTAATGCGACGGATCGCTTCCGGCATGGTGGCGGAGAACAGCGCGGTCTGATGCCCTTCCGGGATCTGCGCCATAATGGTTTCTACGTCTTCGATAAAGCCCATGCGCAGCATTTCATCTGCTTCATCCAGTACCAGGCCGCTCAGTTTAGAGAGGTCCAGGGTGCCGCGCTTCAGGTGGTCCAGCAGACGACCCGGGGTACCGACTACGATCTGCGGACCCTGACGCAGGGCGCGCAGCTGCACGTCATAACGCTGGCCGCCGTACAGGGCAACCACGTTTACGCCGCGCATATGTTTAGAGAATTCCGTCATTGCTTCAGCAACCTGTACCGCCAGCTCGCGGGTCGGCGCCAGCACCAGGATCTGTGGTGCTCTCAGCTCAGGATCGATGTTGTTCAGCAGCGGTAAAGAGAACGCTGCGGTTTTACCGCTACCGGTCTGGGCCATACCCAGAACGTCGCGGCCGTCCAGCAGATGCGGAATGCACTCAGCCTGGATCGGAGATGGTTTTTCGTAACCCAGATCGGTAAGCGCTTCAAGGATAGGAGCCTTCAGGCCCAGATCTGCAAAAGTGGTTTCGAATTCAGCCATGTAGTACGTGTGCCTCAAAATTAATGGCGGCCAGTCTACATAACTCATCGTGAAAATTTACGGTAATTTTCATTGAAAAGTGTGAACCGGCTCAAAGTAGGTGTATTAACGAACAACAACGCCCTCACCCGCGAAGGTGATGGCAAGCAAAAAACTATGGGCTGATGTGTTCGTCAGCTATTGCTGGTCCGATTCTGCCAGGTCATCTTGCTCCTGGCCCAAGAGCGATAATTCCAACAATGCGTATCGGTGCTCAACGTAGTTATGTACGTTGTTGGCGACCGCCAGTTTGAACAGTGCTGTAGCGCTGTCCTTGTCCCCCAGACTTAGGTAGTACTTACCTAAATAGAAGTTGGTTTCACTGAGATGCTCAGCGAGCGAGGTGTTATCCGTTGCGTCTGCCTTCAGACGAGTCATCAGCTCTTTTTCGCTAATGTCGCCAAGGTAGAACTCGACAATGTTCCATCCCCATTGCTCTTTGTCCGACTTGTCTAAGCGCTCTCTGAGTGCTTCAAGCGCCCGCTTCTCGTCGAGTTTACGCTCGGCGATATAAAGCCACAGGCTACGGAAAGGATCATTGGGATCGTCTTGATAAAACGCCAGCAGATCATCTTGCGCTAACTTAGCCCGGCCGCCGTAATACAGGGCGATACCGCGGTTCAAGTGCGCGTAGTTGTAAGTTGGATCAAGCTCAAGTACAGAATCAAACGCTTCATAGGCAGCATCAAAATTGCCTGCCTGCGTTAAGTAAATGCCTAAGTAATTGAATACTTCAGGCATATCGGGTCGGATTGCCAGCGCTTGTGAAAAATCATTTCGCGCTAATGCCCTCAGACCGAGACTATCATACAACACTCCGCGCTCATATAAAAGCTGTGCGCGTTCGTCATCGGATAAAGCCCGACTGGCAAGAATTTGTTCCATACGTGCCAGAATCACTTCTTGCTGTAAAGTCGGTTGCAATGGTACTGCGAGGACGGCGTCCTTACGCCAGGCGGTGCTACTGCATCCTGCCAGCGTGAGAGCTGTCGCCACGAAACACCAGCGCAAAAAAGGCTTCATTTCCCACTCCCGAAGACAACGATTGGATGAACGTCCTGTTCCCCGGCTGCAAACGAGGCGTCCTGCCCGTAAAACGCCCTCCGCAAAAGCGGAGGGCTAACGGCAACCTTACTCGCCCTGCTCGGCAGCCGGAACTTCCGGCGCTGCGGCAGACGGAGTCTGTTCAGTTGCTTCTTTGATGCTCAGACGGACACGGCCCTGACGGTCAACTTCCAGAACCTTAACCGGTACTTCCTGACCCATCTGCAGGTAGTCAGTCACTTTCTCAACGCGCTTGTCGGCGATCTGCGAGATGTGAACCAGACCTTCTTTACCGCCGCCGATGGCAACGAACGCGCCAAAGTCAACGATACGGGTCACTTTACCATTGTAGATACGGCCAACTTCGATCTCAGCGGTGATCTCTTCGATACGACGGATAGCATGTTGTGCTTTGTCGCCGTCGGTCGCTGCGATCTTCACGGTACCGTCATCTTCGATTTCGATGGTGGTGCCGGTCTCTTCGGTCAGGGCACGGATAACAGAACCGCCTTTACCGATAACGTCTTTGATCTTGTCCGGGTTGATCTTGATGGTGTGGATACGCGGTGCGAATTCAGAGATGTCGCCGCGCGGCGCGTTAATCGCCTGCTCCATCACGCCCAGGATGTGCAGACGCGCACCTTTAGCCTGGTTCAATGCAACCTGCATGATTTCTTTGGTGATACCTTCAATTTTGATATCCATCTGCAGCGCAGAGATACCGTCGCGGGAACCCGCTACTTTGAAGTCCATATCGCCAAGGTGGTCTTCGTCACCGAGGATGTCAGACAGCACGACGAAGTTGTCGCCTTCTTTCACCAGGCCCATGGCGATACCCGCCACGGCGGCTTTCACCGGCACACCAGCGTCCATCAGCGCCAGAGAGGCACCACAGACGGAAGCCATGGAAGAAGAGCCGTTGGATTCGGTGATTTCAGACACCACGCGAACGGTGTACGGGAATTCGTCGATAGTCGGCATCACGGCCAGAACGCCGCGCTTAGCCAGACGACCGTGACCGATTTCACGACGCTTCGGAGACCCCACCATGCCAGTTTCGCCTACGGAGTACGGAGGGAAGTTGTAGTGGAACAGGAAGGAGTCGGTACGCTCGCCCATCAGTTCGTCGATGTTCTGCGCATCGCGTGCGGTACCCAGAGTCGCGGTAACCAGCGCCTGCGTTTCGCCACGGGTGAACAGTGCGGAACCGTGAGTACGCGGCAGAACGCCGGTACGAACGTCCAGACCACGGATCATATCTTTTTCGCGGCCATCGATACGCGGCTCACCGGCCAGCACGCGGCTACGAACCACGTTTTTCTCGATAGCGTGCAGGATTTCACCCAGTTCGTTAGCGTCCAGGGTTTCATCTTCTGCAACCAGCGTAGCGATGGTTTCAGATTTGATCACATCAACCTGAGCGTAACGCTCTTGTTTGTCGGTGATACGGTAAGCATCGCTCAGGCGGGATTCAGCCAGCGCAGCCACGCGCGCGTTCAGCGCTTCGTTGACGGCTTCCGGCTGCCAGTCCCAACGCGGTTTACCGGCTTCTTTCACCAGGTCGTTGATGTTCTGAATAACAATCTGCTGCTGCTCGTGGCCAAAGACCACCGCGCCCAGCATCTGGTCTTCGCTCAACAGTTCCGCTTCGGATTCCACCATCAGCACGGCCGCTTCGGTACCGGCAACCACCAGATCCAGTTTGCTGGACTTCAGCTCTTCCTGGGTTGGGTTCAGTACGTACTGGTCGTTGATGTAACCCACGCGCGCGGCGCCGATTGGGCCATTGAACGGAATACCAGACAGGGACAGCGCTGCGGAAGCGCCGATCATCGCGACGATATCCGGGTTAACCTGCGGGTTAACGGAAACCACGGTGGCGATAACCTGAACTTCGTTAACGAAGCCTTCCGGGAACAGCGGGCGAACCGGGCGGTCAATCAGACGCGCGATCAGGGTTTCGCCTTCGCTTGGGCGGCCTTCACGACGGAAGAAACCACCCGGGATTTTACCGGCAGCGTAGGTACGCTCCTGGTAGTTAACCGTCAGCGGGAAAAAGTCCTGGCCTGGCTTCGCTTTTTTCTGGCCCACAACGGTCACGAATACCGCAGTGTCATCCATGCTAACCATCACAGCGGCCGTTGCCTGGCGCGCCATCATGCCGGTTTCCAGGGTCACGGTATGCTGGCCGTACTGGAATTTACGAACGATCGGATTAAGCAAAATTCTATCCTTTTTATCTATAAATCACGCCATATCTACGACATAGCGTCTATTGACCCGATCCTCTGCATCCTCGCGACTAATGACAACCTTTACCCGCCCCTGCGGATGAAGCCTCTCATTAGCCGCGCGAACCTCTGCATGAAGATCATTACTAGCAACAATACATGAGTTTTGAATGAATTGCTGCCGCCCGGTCGAAAAAAGGGGCCGTCAGGCCCCTTTTTCTGAAACTCGCAGAATTAGCGACGCAGACCCAGACGCTCGATCAGCGCAGAGTAACGTGCAACATCTTTACGTTTCAGGTAGTCGAGCAGTTTACGACGCTGAGAAACCATGCGCAGCAGACCACGACGGCTGTGGTGATCTTTTTTGTGCTCTGCAAAGTGGCCCTGCAGGTGGTTGATCTGTGCAGTCAGCAGTGCAACCTGAACTTCGGTAGAACCGCTGTCGTTTTCGCCACGACCAAACTCAGAAACGATTTTTGCTTTAGCTTCAACGCTTAGAGACATTTTAGAACTCCAAAATTAAAAGAAAGAAAGGGTGCCGATCTCTAATTCAGCGACCCCTGATGCAACGCCCGAAAATGTTAAAACACTTTAGCGGACGTTAAGCGGCGATATTCTACTCGTAGCAGGCTTTTATCGCAAGAAAAGCGCTTACGCCGGGTATTCCACCACCAGACGACGCGGCGCCACGCGGCCTTCATCGTCAATTTCGCCCATGCCGAGAAACTTGCCGGATTCGCTTTCCATCACCCGCACCAGCCCGTTAAGCGGCGCGCCTGACTGACGTACCGGGTTGCCGTTTTTAAAGTAGACCGCGGAGGTCTCCGGGATCGTCACCAGCGGATAGTCCGACGCCGGGCTGTCCATGGGCATCAGCAGCGGATCGAGCAGCTGCGCGGCAGGAATATCCTGCGCCGCCGCCTGATCGACCAGCGCCTGCAGCTGCTCGAGGGTCACCATCCGCTCAACCGGGTATTTGCTCACCGCCAGGCGACGCAGGAAAATCACGTGCGCGCCGCAGCCGAGCTTCTCACCTAAATCATCGATAATCGTCCGGATGTAGGTGCCCTTCGAACAATGGATCTCCAGCTCCAGTTCATCGCCTTCATGGCGAATAAACAGCAGCTCATAAACGGTAATCGGCCGAGCTTCACGCGGGACCTCAATCCCCTGACGGGCATATTCGTACAGCTTCTTGCCCTGATATTTCAGCGCCGAATACATCGACGGCACCTGCTGCGTCTCGCCGCGGAAGCTGTCCAGCGCCGCCGCCAGCTGTTCGTCGCTAAAGGTCAGCGGGCGCTCTTCCACCACCTGGCCATCGGCATCGGAGGTATCGGTGCGCTGGCCAAGTTTAGCTATCACGCGGTAGCGCTTATCGGAGTCCAGCAGGTATTGGGAAAACTTGGTCGCTTCGCCAAGGCAGATCGGCAGCATACCGGTCGCCAGCGGATCCAGCGCGCCGGTGTGTCCGGCGCGGTTGGCGTTATATATACGCTTTACTTTCTGCAGCACATCGTTGCTGGAGGCGCCCTGAGGCTTATCCAGCAGCAATACGCCGTGCACGTCGCGGCCGCGACGACGAGGACGACTCATCAGTCCTCCTTGCTGTCGTCCGGGTTCACACGACGCTCATCGTCGTGTTTCACCACGCTGGTGACCAGGTTGGACATACGCATCCCTTCCACCAGTGAGTTGTCGTAGAAGAAGGTCAGCTCCGGCACGATGCGCAGGCGCATCGCTTTCCCCAGCAGAGAGCGGATAAAGCCAGAGGCTTCCTGCAGCGCTTTGATGCCCGCTTTCACCGCGGCTTCATCTTTGTCGTTGAGGAAGGTGACATACACCTTGGCATAGGCCAGGTCACGGGACATTTCCACCCCGGAAACGGTGGTCATCATGCCCAGACGCGGATCTTTGATTTCACGCTGCAGGATGATAGCAATCTCTTTTTGCATCTCCTGGGCCACGCGCTGCGGGCGACCAAATTCTTTCGCCATAATAAATTCTCCAGAATAAAGACAAAAAAGGGGCCTAAAGCCCCTTTTTAAAATGATTGCCGGGTGGCGCTTCGCTTCCCCGGCGGCTTAGCCATCCGATGATTAATCGATGCTACGCTGGATTTCGATGATTTCGAACACTTCGATCATATCGCCAACGCGAACGTCGTTGTAGTTCTTCACACCGATACCACATTCCATGCCGTTACGGACTTCGTTAACGTCATCTTTGAAGCGGCGCAGGGATTCCAGCTCGCCTTCATAGATAACCACGTTGTCACGCAGCACGCGGATTGGGTTGTGACGTTTGATCGTCCCTTCGGTAACCATACAGCCCGCGATGGCGCCGAATTTCGGCGATTTAAAGACATCACGCACTTCAGCCAGACCGATGATCTGCTGTTTCAGTTCCGGAGACAGCATGCCGCTCATCGCCGCTTTCACTTCGTCGATCAGGTTATAGATGACGGAGTAGTAACGCAGATCCAAGCTTTCCGCTTCGATAACTTTACGCGCAGAGGCATCGGCACGAACGTTGAAGCCAACCAGAATCGCGTTGGATGCTGCAGCCAGGGTGGCGTCGGTTTCGGTGATACCACCTACGCCGGAACCGATGATCTTCACTTTCACTTCGTCGGTAGACAGTTTCAGTAAGGAATCGGAAATCGCCTCGACAGAACCCTGTACGTCCGCTTTCAGCACGATGTTCACTTCGTGAACTTCGCCTTCGGTCATGTTAGCGAACATGTTTTCCAGTTTAGATTTCTGCTGACGCGCCAGCTTAACTTCACGGAATTTGCCCTGACGATACAGCGCCACTTCACGCGCTTTTTTCTCGTCACGAACCACGGTCACTTCATCACCGGCAGCCGGCACACCGGACAGGCCGAGGATTTCCACCGGAATAGACGGACCCGCTTCCAGCACTTCGCGACCCAGTTCGTCACGCATCGCACGCACACGACCGTATTCGAAGCCGCACAGAACGATATCGCCCTTGTGCAGCGTACCTTCGCGAACCAGAACGGTAGCGACCGGACCACGACCTTTATCAAGGAAGGATTCGATCACCGCGCCGCTCGCCATCCCGTTACGGACCGCTTTCAGCTCGAGAACTTCAGCCTGCAGCAGGATCGCGTCCAGCAGGTCGTCGATACCGGTACCGGCTTTCGCGGAGACGTGGACGAACTGGCTCTCGCCGCCCCACTCTTCCGGCAGGATGCCGTACTGGGACAGTTCGTTCTTCACACGGTCCGGATCGGCTTCAGGCTTATCGATCTTGTTCACCGCAACCACCACCGGCACCTGCGCCGCTTTGGCGTGCTGGATAGCTTCGATAGTCTGCGGCATCACGCCGTCGTCTGCCGCCACCACCAGAACCACGATGTCCGTCGCCTGCGCACCACGAGCACGCATGGAGGTAAACGCGGCGTGGCCCGGGGTATCCAGGAAGGTGATCATGCCGTTGTCGGTTTCTACATGGTAAGCACCGATGTGCTGGGTAATACCACCCGCTTCGCCGGAGGCAACCTTAGTGGAACGAATGTAGTCCAGCAGCGAGGTTTTACCGTGGTCAACGTGACCCATGATGGTCACAACCGGTGCGCGCGGTTCAGCCGCCGCGCCGGTGTCACGGTCGCTCATTACCGCTTCTTCCAGCTCGTTTTCACGACGCAGGATAACTTTGTGGCCCATCTCTTCGGCAACCAGCTGTGCGGTTTCCTGGTCGATGACCTGGTTGATGGTCGCCATGGCGCCCAGCTTCATCATCGCTTTGATGACCTGCGAACCTTTCACCGCCATCTTGTTAGCCAGTTCGCCAACGGTGATGGTTTCGCCGATCACGACGTCACGGTTAACGGCCTGCGCCGGCTTCTGGAAGCCCTGCTGCAGAGCGGAACCTTTACGGTGCTTACCGCCTTTGCCGCCGCGAACGGCCGCACGGGCTTCTTCACGATCGGCTTTAGATTCAGCGTGTTTGTTGCCTTTCTTCGCCGGACGCGCCGCTTTGCTGCTACGGCTGCGGCTGCGGCCGCCTTCGACTTCACGATCGTTATCATCTTCAGCCTGACGTGCATGCTGTGACGTGGTGACGTGATAGTCGCTGGTGTCTTCCGGGCTGTCTGAAGTTTCAGACCAATTTTTTTCGTTTTCTTCTGCCATACGGCGTGCTTCTTCCGCTACACGGCGCGCTTCTTCTTCAAGTTTGCGGCGTGCTTCTTCTTCCGATTTGCGCTTCAGTTCCGCGGCTTCGTTCTCGCGACGGATCTTTTCAGCCTGGGCGGTTTTGGTCATTTCGTCGGTATGTTGATTGCTCACTTTGTCTTTTTCCGCAGCTTCACGTTTCGCTTTATCAGCGACTTCACGTTTCGCTTTATCAGCGACTTCACGTTTAGCTTGTTCTGCGGCCTCACGTTCAGCTTTTAATTGCGCCTCGCGTTTCGCTGCTTCTTCAGCTTCACGACGGGCCTGCTCTTCCGCTTCACGCTGCGCCTGCTCTTCCGCGGCCAGGCGTTCAGCCTCTTGCGGATCGCGTTTCACAAAGGTGCGTTTCTTGCGGACTTCGATTTGTACCGATTTACTCTTTCCACCGGTACCTGGAATATTCAACGTACTGCGCGTCTTACGCTGTAACGTCAGCTTGTCTGGCGCCGAACCGTGCTCACGGTTCAGGTGCGTCAACAAAGTTTGTTTCTCTTGCGAGGTCACAGAATCATCAGCCGTTTTGCGGATGCCTGCGTCAGCAAATTGCTGTATCAGGCGATCCACAGAGGTCTGAATCTCTGAGGCCAGCGCTTTAATAGTCACATCTGTCATGCTGTTCCTTCCTGCTACAGTTTATTACGCTTCGTCGCCGAACCAACAAATGTTGCGAGCGGCCATGATGAGCTCGCCAGCTTTCTCGTCGGTCATCCCTTCGATATCAGCCAGGTCATCAACGCCCTGCTCGGCGAGATCTTCCAGCGTACAAACACCACGGGCAGCCAGTTTGAATGCCAGGGCACGATCCAGACCTTCGAGATTCAACAGATCATCGGCAGGTTTGTTATCTCCCAGGCTTTCTTCCTGAGCCAGCGCCAGCGTAGTCAGTGCGTTTTTCGCACGCTCACGAAGTGCTTCAACGGTGGCTTCATCCAGACCGTCGATTTCCAGCAGTTCTTTCATCGGCACATAGGCCAGCTCTTCCAGTGAGGAGAAGCCTTCTTCAACCAGCACTGTCGCGAAATCTTCATCAATATCGAGATATTTGGTGAAGGTATCGATAGCGGCATGCGCTTCCGCCTGGTGCTTAGCCTGCAGATCGTCAACGGTCATCACGTTGAGTTCCCAGCCGCTAAGCTGCGAGGCCAGGCGGACGTTCTGACCGTTACGGCCAATCGCCTGCGCCAGGTTGCCCGCTTCTACCGCGATATCCATGGTGTGTTTATCTTCATCCACCACGATGGACGCGACGTCTGCCGGCGCCATAGCGTTAATCACGAACTGCGCCGGGTTATCATCCCAGAGGACGATATCGATACGCTCGCCGCCCAGCTCGGTGGATACCGCCTGCACGCGCGCGCCGCGCATACCGACGCAAGCGCCAACCGGGTCGATACGCTTGTCGTTGGTTTTCACCGCGATTTTGGCACGAGAGCCCGGATCGCGAGCTGCCGCTTTGATCTCCAGCACTTCTTCACCGATTTCCGGCACTTCGATGCGGAACAGTTCGATCAGCATCTCAGGTTTGGAACGGGTCACGAACAGCTGGGCGCCACGCGCTTCCGGACGGACGGCGTACAATACGCCGCGAATGCGGTCGCCCGGACGGAAGTTTTCACGCGGCAGCATATCTTCACGCAGGATCACGGCTTCAGCGTTGTTGCCCAGATCCAGAGTGATGTTGTCGCGGTTCACTTTTTTCACCACGCCGGTGATGATCTCACCTTCGTGCTCGCGGAACTGATCGACCACCATCGCGCGCTCGGCTTCGCGAACTTTCTGCACGATAACCTGTTTAGCGGTCTGGGTGGTGATGCGGTCGAAGGTGACAGATTCAATCTGATCTTCGACGTAGTCGCCGACGTTCATGCTTTCATCTTCGAAACGCGCGGCTTCCAGCGTGATCTCGCGCGTCGGCTGGGTGACTTCTTCTACAACCAGCCAGCGACGGAAAGTGTCGAAATCGCCGCTCTTACGGTCGATTTCAACGCGAACGTCGATCTCTTGTTCGTATTTTTTCTTGGTGGCCGTTGCCAGCGCGCTTTCCAGCGCTTCGAAAATTTTCTCACGCGGCAGCGCTTTTTCGTTGGAAACGGCTTCAACAACAGCCAAAATTTCTTTGTTCATCGGGGCCTTTCACCTCAATCCAGACTGTTAAAAGTGGGGAACCAGGTTCGCCTTCTGGATGTTACTCAGCGCGAACACTTCATCTTTGCCTTCGACGGTTACCGTGATCATTTCACCGTCTACCGCTTTGATAATGCCCTGCCATTTGCGACGGTTCTGAACCGCCATGCGCAGCACCAGCGCAACTTCTTCGCCAGTGAAACGTTGATAGTGTTCGGCGGTGAACATCGGACGGTCGAGACCAGGCGAAGAGACTTCCAGGTTGTAAGCGACAGTGATCGGGTCTTCGACATCCATGACGGCGCTTACCTGGTGGCTCACATCAGCACAATCATCAACGTTGATGCCATCTTCACTATCAATATAGATGCGCAGTGTGGATGTGCGACCGCGAATAAATTCGATGCCGACCAGCTCAAAGCCAAGCGCTTCAACCGGCGCAGTGAGCATCTCTGTCAATTTTTGCTCTAATGTGGACAAACCCACCCCCAAGACATAAAAAAAGGGCGTATAGCCCAGTTATTCTGAAGTCAGATAACAAAAAACCCCGATAAATCGGGGCTTTAGATAACTGAACCCTGAGATCGCCATGGCGATCTGGAACACCTTCCGCAAGAATTCTTTCAAATTCGGCTACGAAGGACACCTAGTCCTCACAGTATATTTGAAAAAGTACTTAATGGGAAAGTGGTTGCGGGGGCCGGATTTGAACCGACGACCTTCGGGTTATGAGCCCGACGAGCTACCAGGCTGCTCCACCCCGCGCCTGAAACGTGGCATATTTTACTCTTTTTGAGCAAAAGACGCAAATACTGCTGGGATTTGGTACCGAAGACGGGACATAAAATCGGGATGAATTGTAACGACAATTAGTATATTTTGTCAACATGCATTTTATCGCCCCCGATTGCCGTTTGTGCTGGTATTTCAGGCTTTTTTAGCAAAAAGATGATGAAGCCCTTCCTGTCACCAGTAAAAGATGGTTAAATGAATACTCACAATTAATGCATAAAAATGCAGTTAAGGTTGTTGAGTCGAACTCACCACAGTCTATCGAGCAGGGTTTTATTTTATGACGACGATTCTCAAGCATCTCCCGGTTGGTCAACGTATTGGTATCGCTTTCTCTGGTGGACTGGATACCAGCGCCGCGCTGTTATGGATGCGCAAAAAAGGCGCCGTGCCTTATGCATATACCGCTAACCTGGGTCAACCGGACGAAGACGACTACGATGCTATTCCGCGCCGCGCGAAAGAGTACGGCGCCGAAGGCGCCCGTCTGATCGACTGCCGCAAACAGCTGGTCGCAGAAGGGATCGCCGCGATTCAGTGTGGCGCTTTCCATAACACCACCGGCGGGTTGACCTACTTCAACACCACGCCGCTGGGCCGCGCGGTCACCGGCACCATGCTGGTAGCGGCAATGAAAGAAGACGGCGTCAACATCTGGGGCGATGGCAGCACCTATAAAGGCAACGATATCGAACGTTTCTATCGCTACGGCCTGCTGACCAACGCTGAACTGCAGATCTACAAACCGTGGCTGGACAGCGATTTCATCAATGAACTCGGCGGCCGTCACGAAATGTCCGAATTTATGATCGCCTGCGGCTTTGACTACAAGATGTCGGTCGAGAAAGCCTATTCCACCGACTCCAACATGCTCGGCGCTACCCACGAAGCGAAAGATCTGGAGTTTCTGAATTCCAGCGTCAAGATCGTCAACCCGATTATGGGCGTGAAGTTCTGGGACGAAAACGTGAAGATCCCTGCGGAAGAGGTCACCGTACGCTTTGAGCAGGGTCACCCGGTAGCGCTTAATGGCAAAACCTTCGCCGATGACGTCGAGATGATGCTGGAAGCCAACCGCATCGGCGGTCGTCACGGCCTGGGCATGAGCGACCAGATCGAAAACCGGATTATCGAAGCGAAAAGCCGCGGCATTTATGAAGCCCCGGGGATGGCGCTGCTGCATATCGCTTACGAGCGTCTGCTGACCGGTATTCATAACGAAGATACTATCGAGCAATATCACGCTCACGGTCGCCAGCTGGGCCGTCTGCTGTATCAGGGCCGCTGGTTCGATTCCCAGGCGCTGATGCTGCGTGATTCGCTGCAGCGCTGGGTCGCCAGCCAGATCACCGGCGAAGTCACCCTTGAGCTGCGTCGCGGCAACGACTACTCGATCCTCAATACGGTATCAGACAACCTGACCTATAAAGCAGAGCGTCTGACCATGGAAAAAGGCGATTCCATGTTTACCGCTGAAGACCGTATCGGCCAGCTGACCATGCGTAATCTGGATATCACCGATACCCGCGAGAAGCTGTTCGGCTACGCGCAGTCTGGCCTGCTGAGCGCCTCCTCAGCGACGGGTTTACCGCAGGTTGAAAATCTGGAAAACAAAGGCAAATAATCGCCTGGCGATGTTTGCTCTCTGCCGGCGGCTCTCCGCCGGCTTTTTTATTTTTTGTTACCAGTCTGCACCAGAAAATTCGAAAAGAGGCATTATTTCCTTATCGCCTGGTCAGCAAAATTGTTGACTATAATATCCTCAATTGATTAATTCGTATCTGGTGATAAACATCATGAATATTAAACCGCCTATCAGGCCGCAAAAGGCCATTGACCGATTGATCGATGTGCTTGAGCCACACGCGACGCCCGTTAACGCGATCGCCAGAAAAAGACTTACGTGGGAATATAAAGGCAAAACCCAGCTCTTTATTTTTAAAAAAGGCGAGTTGTCGATTATTCGTAATTCCGACAGGCTCTTGATGGTGACCGTCTATGAACCCCACCTTTTCGGCGTGGCGGAAATGCTGCAGCCCAGCCGCAGTCATAGCCTGCGTGCAGAGGTCTCATCCGAGCTGCTGCGTATCGACTACGATCTGGCGTCGGCGCTATTTCGTCAGCATAATCTGTGGGAAGAAGTGACAATCCTGCTGGCCTATCATACCTCGTATATGGTGTATCGTGACGATTTGGTATTGCAACAGCGAACCTATTCGGTGATCCGTAACCATCTGCTGGAAATGATGCTCTTAACCGAAGAGACACGACAGCGCGTATCTATTCTTGAATATATTCAGGACCGGACTCATCTCTCACGCAGCAGTATTCTTAATGTCTTGTCAGCCTTAAAGAAAGGCGGTTATATTGCCTTTGCCCGGGGGGGTTATTTACAAAGCATTGCCTCACTTCCTGAAAAATTCTGACTCGCGCCAACCTCTGTCATTTGTGGCTATTCATCTTACAGCTGAAGTTGTTTAAATTTAAACCAATAAACGCTAACGGTAACAAAAAAATAATTTTAAGCTAACTACCTGAGTTACCGGAGGACATCCTGTGCCGGGCACGACCAGCAGACAGCCATACAAGGCGTGCATCGCCGGGCCTGCGCAGGCGCAGGATATGCCGCCGGCAATCGGCCAGGCGTGAGCAGCGGTAGCGGGAGTTGATCCCCTCTCCTACCGCCTGCTCGACCATAACGATGAGATCCAAAAACCCGTTAATTTTGCCCGAACACCCGTATCGGGCTTTTTTTTATCTGAAGGAATTCAACAATGAAGTCTATTGCTCCAAAAATGGTAGCCCTGATGATCGCTGTGGGGGCCAGCGGCGCCGCCTGCGCATCCGTTAATCTGCATGGTGAAGCCGGTAGCGAGTTTACCAATCTGTCTGCCAGCTTTGGCGCCGGGGAACCTGGAATGACATTCAATACCCAGTGGGCGCATAGTGACAATGACGGCGACACCATTGGACTGGGTATGGGTTATAACTTCAACCTCGGGCCTTTCCTGATGACGCTGGGCGGTAAAGGCATCTATCTGAACCCTAAAGATGGGGATGAAGGCTACGCCATCGCCGCGGGTGGCGGAGCAGAGCTCCCTCTCGGCCAGTACTTCACGCTCTTCGGTGAGGGCTATTACTCGCCGGACTCGATGTCCAGCGGCGTCGATGATTATGTGGAGGCCAATGCCGGGGTACGCCTTAACGTGCTGCCGTCGCTGAATATCGAAGCAGGCTATCGATATATCGATATGGCGGGGAAAGACGGCCATCGCGACAACACCCTCGCCGACGGGGCCTACGCCGGGGTTAACTTCCGCTTTTAATCCATGCACAGGGATTGCCATCCGGCAGTCCCTGCTTCATTCTTAACTGGCCTGCGGCACGCTTTTCAGTACGCGGTTAATCTCCTGCAGGCCAGCAACATTATTCTCTTTGCGGTAAACCTCATTCATGGACGCCATCTGCTCCAGGCGGGTCAGAGCGCCATACACCTGATACGCCTCGCTGTGTCTGTCGAACACATCGCGGCGCTCAACATCCTGCAGATAATGGCTTTTCAATGAATGGTTAAGGCGGCCAATCAGTGCCGTATTGTCCTGGAAATAGCGCGTCACCGCCTGGGCATTATTCGCTGCAACGCCAGGCTCACTGTATGATACCGGTACGGTTAGCGCATTAATCGTCTCCACCGTTTTGGATGGCGATGTTGAACTGCATCCCGCTAAACCGAGCGCGCCGGCGACGATAAGCAACCCGATCTTGTTCATTGTGTCACTTCACCTCTGTTGATTAGACGTGGCGACTTTAACGACAGTAAAAGGCGGGAGCCAGTGAAGAGATGTTTATTAATAAATGACCGGTGGGGATAAAAACAAAAAAAGACGCTTTTCAGCGTCTTTTTTCTGGAATATTGGTACCGAGGATGGGACTCGAACCCACAAGCCCGTTAGGGCACTACCACCTCAAGGTAGCGTGTCTACCAATTCCACCACCTCGGTACAGAATACTTAGTGCGGGATATCGCTGGTCGGCTGAGCCGGCGCAGTTGGCTGAGTTTGCTCTGTTTTCGGCGCGCTCAGGTTATCCCACTCACTTCCTTTACTGGTCTTGTTGCTGTTGATGTTACCCAGCGCCAGACTGATGATGAAGAACAGCGCAGCCAGGATGCCGGTCATACGGGTCATGAAGTTACCAGAACCGCTGGACCCAAACAGTGTGCCGGAAGCGCCTGCACCGAAGGAGGCTCCCATATCAGCGCCTTTACCTTGCTGCAGCATAACCAGACCTACGAGGCCAATCGCTACAATAAGGAAAACAACCAAAAGAGCTTCGTACATAATCAACCTGTTCCTTGCGGATTCGCCGCATACCAAGTGCTTCGACCAATAAAGCGGGACGTTTTAACGTTTCCCACTGAAGCGGGTGTGAATACTAACCAAAGCGAATGACCTTCGCAAGGGCAATTTCGACACATTGTATCAACTGCAGAAAAAAACAGCAAAAAGCCGGTGTTCGATCATAAAAAAGGCGGCAAGCGCCGCCTTTTTAACCACTTAGCCGACAAGCTTAGACGCTTTTTACCGCTTCGGCGATGCGATGCGCAAACTCGTGCACCTGATCTTCATGCTCGCCTTCCACCATAACGCGGATCAGCGGTTCCGTACCCGATTTACGCAGCAGGACACGGCCACGCTTACCTAACGCCGCTTCCACTTCTGCGGTCACCGCTTTGACATGCTCATTCTCCAGAGGGTTACCGCTGCCCTCGGTAAAGCGCACATTCACCAGCAGCTGAGGGAACATCTTCATGCCGCTGCACAGGTCATGCAGGCTCATGTGGTTGCGTACCATCGCCGCGACCACCTGCAAACTGGCGACGATGCCATCGCCGGTAGTGGTTTTATCCAGCAGGATCACATGGCCGGAGTTTTCCGCACCGATGCGCCAGCCTTTTTCCTGGAGCATCTCCAGCACATAGCGGTCACCCACCTTAGCGCGGGCAAACGGGATGCCCAGCTGCTTGAGCGCCAGCTCCAGGCCCATATTGCTCATCAGCGTACCGACGGCGCCGCCGCGCAGCTGTCCCTGACGCAGCCCTTCCCGGGCGATGATGTAGAGGATCTGGTCACCATCGACTTTATTGCCTTCGTGGTCAACCATGATCACCCGATCGCCATCGCCATCGTAGGCAATGCCCAGATCGGCTTTTTCCGCCAGCACGCGCGCCTGCAGCGCCCGCACGTCGGTGGCCCCGACCTCTTCGTTGATGTTGAGGCCGTCAGGCTCGCAGCCCATCGCGATAACCTGGGCGCCCAGTTCGCGGAAAACATTGGGCGCGATGTGGTAGGTTGCGCCGTGCGCACAGTCCACCACCACTTTCAGCGTGGAGAGGCTCAGCTCGTTAGGAAAGGTGCCTTTACAAAACTCAATGTAGCGGCCCGCGGCATCGACGATGCGGCTGGCTTTACCCAGCTCAGCCGAGTCCACACAGGTGAGTTCTTTCTCCATTTCGGCTTCAATCGCCTCTTCCACATCATCCGGCAGCTTGGTGCCCTCAATGGAGAAGAACTTGATGCCGTTGTCGTAGAAAGGGTTATGTGAAGCGGAAATGACGATCCCCGCCTCGGCGCGAAAGGCGCGCGTCAGGTAGGCGATCGCCGGCGTTGGCATTGGCCCGGTGAACGACGCAGAGAGCCCCGCTGCCGCCAGCCCGGCTTCCAGCGCCGATTCCAGCATATAGCCCGAAATACGGGTATCCTTGCCGATGATAATTTTACGCGAGCCGTGACGCGCTAACACTTTGCCCGCCGCCCAGCCGAGCTTAAGCACAAATTCCGGAGTGATCGGCGCATCGCCGACGCGGCCACGAATACCATCGGTGCCAAAATACTTGCGGTTACTCATAACGTTTTTTTCCCTTAGCGGCGAGAGTGGCTTCCACCACGCGCAGCGCTTCTACCGTTTCTTTGACATCATGGACGCGGATAATCTGCGCGCCCTGCATTGCTGCAATGACGGCACACGCCAGGCTGCCGTTCAGCCGTTCCGACGGCCCGACGTTCAGCAACTGACCTACCATCGACTTACGCGACATACCGACCAGCAGCGGCAGACCAAAGTGATGAAACTCTCCCAGCCTGGCCAGCAGTTGATAATTGTGGGTGAGATTTTTACCGAAACCGAATCCCGGGTCGAGCAGCAATTTTTCTTTTGCGATCCCTGCCTGTTCGCAGCGCACGATGTGTTCATTAAAAAAGCGCTCCACATCGGCGAAGACATCCTCATACTTCGGCGCCTCCTGCATGGTTTTCGGCTGTCCCTGCATATGCATCAGACACACCGGCAGCCCGGTTTCCGCCGCAGCCTGCAACGCGCCGGGTTCGGTCAGCGAACGAATATCGTTAATGATATGCGCCCCTGCCCGGGCGGATTCGCGGATAACCTCCGCTTTGGAGGTATCCACGGAGATCCACACCTCAAAGCGCTGGGCGATAGCCTCCACCACCGGGATCACCCGCGCAAGCTCCTCTTCCACGCTAACCTCAGCCGCCCCTGGCCGCGTCGATTCACCGCCGATATCAATGATGGTCGCCCCGGCGTTGATCATCAGATTGGCATACTTCACCGCCTCAATCAGCGAATTATGGGCGCCGCCATCGGAGAAGGAGTCAGGCGTCACATTAAGAATACCCATCACGTGGGGGTGAGAGAGATCGAGGGTTGAGCCCTGGGCTACAAGTTTCATCACAAAATCCCTGAGACTGAAGAGGTTAAAAAAGAAAAACCCCGGAGCGGGCGCCCCGGGGTTTTAAGGTTAAAACAAGACATCAACAGCGGCAGCTTATTTGTCGCCCAGCTGCTCTGACATGGTGTTGCCCGGGTTCGGCGTACGCGGTTCATCGACCGGACGCGGCGCACGAGGCGTGCCATTGTTGTCAGAGTTGTTAGAAGAACCGGGTTCTTCCCAACCCGCCGGCGGACGAACATCGCGACGAGCCATCAGGTCGTCAATCTGCGGCGCATCGATGGTCTCATACTTCATGAGCGCATCTTTCATCGCGTGCAGAATGTCCATGTTGTCGTTCAGCAGCTGGCGAGCACGACCGTAGTTACGCTCAATCAGCGATTTCACTTCCTGGTCGATGATACGCGCGGTTTCATCGGACATATGCTTCGCTTTCGCGACGCTGCGGCCGAGGAACACTTCACCCTCTTCTTCCGCGTACAGCAGCGGACCAAGTTTGTCGGAGAAGCCCCACTGGGTCACCATGTTACGCGCCAGGTTCGTCGCCACTTTAATGTCGTTAGACGCGCCGGTAGAAACATGTTCCGGACCGTAGATAATCTCTTCCGCCAGACGACCGCCGTACAGGGTGGAGATCTGACTTTCCAGTTTCTGACGGCTGGCGCTGATCGCATCGCCTTCCGGCAGGAAGAAGGTCACACCCAGCGCACGACCGCGCGGGATAATCGTCACTTTGTGCACCGGATCGTGCTCCGGCACCAGACGACCGATAATCGCGTGGCCCGCTTCGTGGTAAGCGGTGGACTCTTTCTGCGCTTCCGTCATCACCATGGAGCGGCGTTCCGCACCCATCATGATTTTGTCTTTCGCTTTTTCGAACTCAACCATCGATACGACGCGTTTGTTGCCGCGGGCAGCAAACAGGGCCGCTTCGTTGACCAGGTTGGCCAGGTCCGCACCGGAGAAGCCAGGGGTACCGCGAGCAATGATTGCCGCATCGATATCCGGCGCCAGCGGAACGCGACGCATATGCACTTTCAGGATCTGCTCACGACCGCGAACATCCGGCAGGCCAACCACCACCTGGCGGTCAAAACGGCCCGGACGCAGCAGCGCGGGGTCAAGAACGTCCGGACGGTTAGTCGCCGCGATAACGATAATGCCTTCGTTACCTTCGAAGCCGTCCATCTCAACCAGCATCTGGTTCAGGGTCTGCTCACGTTCATCGTGACCACCGCCAAGACCGGCGCCACGCTGGCGGCCGACGGCGTCGATTTCATCGATGAAGATGATGCAAGGCGCTGCTTTCTTAGCCTGTTCGAACATGTCACGCACACGGGATGCACCAACACCGACGAACATTTCTACGAAGTCAGAACCGGAAATAGTAAAGAACGGCACTTTTGCTTCGCCAGCGATCGCTTTCGCCAGCAGCGTTTTACCGGTACCCGGAGGACCGACCATCAGGACGCCTTTCGGGATCTTACCGCCCAGTTTCTGGAAGCGGCTCGGCTCACGCAGGTATTCCACCAGTTCGCCGACTTCCTCTTTCGCTTCGTCACACCCGGCAACGTCAGCAAAAGTGGTTTTGATCTGATCTTCCGTCAGCATACGGGCTTTGCTTTTGCCGAAGGACATCGCGCCCTTTCCGCCGCCGCCCTGCATTTGCCGCATAAAAAAGATCCAGACGCCGATCAACAGCAGCATTGGGAACCAGGAGATGAAGATGGAAGCCAGCAGGCTTGGCTCTTCTGGTGGTTCACCAACAACTTTGACGTTTTTAGTCAACAGGTTATCGAGCAGCTTCGGATCGTTAACCGGAATGTAAGTCGTGTAACGGTTACTATCTTTCTTGGTAACGTTGATCTCACGTCCGTTGATACGCGCTTCGCGAACCTGGTCCTGATTGACCTCTTGCAGGAAGGTAGAATAATCCACCTTGCGGCCATTCGACTCGCTGGGCCCAAAGCTCTGGAATACTGACATCAGCACAACGGCAATGACCAGCCAGAGTATTAGGTTTTTCGCCATGTCACTCAAGGGATTAACCTCTTATTACAACTGTGTTAAAAACAGCGTCAGGATACGCTATATCCAGTTTCTTTCAAACTTTCATTTGAAATCTGCCGGTTATGGTTTACGCCCGGTCGCTACAATATACACTTCACGCGAACGAGCGCGGGAAGAGTCCGGCTTACGAACTTTGACCTTCGTAAACAGGGAGCGAATTTCTCGAAGATACTCATCGAAGCCTTCGCCCTGGAACACCTTCACTACAAAACTACCACCTGGCGCTAATACATCACGAGACATTTCAAGCGCCAGTTCTACCAGATACATCGCCCGGGGAATATCCACCGCCGGTGTTCCGCACATATTCGGCGCCATATCGGACATGACCACTTGTACTTTACTGTCGCCTACTCGCTCAAGTAACGCTTTCAGGACTAATTCATCACGAAAGTCGCCCTGAAGGAAGTCCACACCAACGATTGGATCCATTGGTAAAAGATCGCAAGCGATGATGCGGCCGCTGTTGCCGATCTGCGTGACCGCATACTGCGACCAGCCCCCGGGAGCAGCGCCGAGGTCAACTATCGTCATCCCCGGCTTAAAAATTTTGTCACTTTGCTGTATTTCATCAAGTTTAAACCAGGCACGGGAACGTAACCCCTTTTTCTGTGCCTGTTGAACATATTTATCGCTAAAGTGTTCCTGAAGCCAGCGGCTTGAGCTGGCAGAACGCTTTTTACCTGTCATTTAACATTCCCGTTCGGGTTCATCGTACTTTACTGCGTAAAAATCGACGCGGTAGTTTGGCGATATATGGGAGATGGCGGTAGAATGACCCGTTTTCAATCCCAACGTAAGCAAAAAAATACGATGAATCTGAGTACTAAACAAAAACAGCACCTGAAAGGTCTGGCACATCCGCTCAAGCCGGTAGTTATGCTTGGCAACAATGGTTTGACCGAAGGGGTACTGGCCGAGATCGAACAAGCGTTAGGGCACCATGAACTCATCAAGGTGAAGATCGCCTCAGAAGATCGCGAAACTAAAGCCTTGATCGTGGAAGCCATCGTGCGCGAAACCGGCGCCTGTAACGTACAGGTCATCGGTAAAACGCTGGTTCTGTACCGCCCAACGCCAGAGCGTAAAATCTCGCTGCCACGCTAAGAATATCCTCAATCCCGACACAACTTTGTGTAAAACGAGGGATTTCTGTGGCCAGGCGAGCAAAATGCCATGCTCGTGACGTTGATAAAAGGCCGCTATGCGGCCTTTTTCCTTTCTTTACAATCTATAAACATCGTAGCGGGAAATACGCCTTACAGGTATTCAACCTTGGTAATTTCGTATTCCACTTCCCCACCCGGTGTACGGATAGTCACGACGTCATCCTGCTCTTTACCGATCAGACCACGGGCAATCGGCGAGTTCACGGAGATCAGATTCTGCTTAAAATCAGCTTCGTCATCGCCCACGATACGGTAGGTCTGTTCCTCGTCAGTATCGAGGTTCAGCACGCTGACAGTAGAGCCAAAAATCACCCGGCCATTGTTCGGCATTTTGGTGATATCGATAACCTGCGCATTGGACAGCTTCGCTTCGATATCCTTGATACGCCCTTCGCAGAAGCCCTGCTGTTCACGCGCGGCGTGATACTCGGCATTCTCTTTCAGATCGCCGTGTTCACGGGCCTCAGCAATAGCGGCAATGATTTCAGGACGACGCACAGACTTCAGATAATCCAGTTCTTCGCGCAGTTTTTCAGCGCCACGTAAGGTCATCGGAATCGCTTGCATTAGTTATACCTCTTTATCATTCCTTCAGGAAACGGATAGCTCCGCTCCGCCACCTGTCCTGTCCACGGGCAGGACACGAGCAAAAAGAAACCGACCCGGGAAACACTCCCCAGGTCAGCAGCAATTTTTCATTTGATAGGTATTTTACCCCGAAGTTCATTATGGGTCATCGTTTACTTTACTGGGCGTTGCACCGTAGTATGACGGCCTGGCTTCAGGTTGTTAGCGCGAGATTATGCGATTTCCCAGATTTATCATCGGATTGACTGCCGGTATAGCGCTTAGCGCTCAGGCGGCGAATATTGACGAGTACATCACCCAGCTTCCCGCCGGTGCGAACCTTGCCTTTATGGCGCAAAAGGTCGGCGCATCGACGCCGGAAATCGACTATCACAGCCAGCAAATGGCGCTTCCGGCCAGTACGCAAAAGGTCATCACCGCGCTGGCGGCCCTGCTGCAGCTGGGTCCCGATTTTCGCTTCACCACCACGCTGGAAACCAAAGGCTCACTGGACGGCGGCGTGCTGAAAGGCGATCTGATCGCCCGCTTCGGCGGCGACCCGACGCTGAAGCGGCAGGATATTCGCAACATGGTGGCGACACTGAAAAAAGCTGGCGTGCAGCGTATCGACGGCAATGTGCTTATCGATACCTCGGTCTTCGCCAGCCATGATAAAGCGCCGGGGTGGCCGTGGAACGACCTGACGCAATGCTTCAGCGCTCCGCCTGCGGCGGCGATTGTCGACCGCAACTGCTTCTCGGTCTCGCTGTATAGCGCGCAGAAGCCGGGCGATCTCGCCTTCATTCGCGTCGCCTCCTATTATCCGGTCACCATGTTCAGTCAGGTTCGCACCCTGGCGCGTGGCTCATCGGAAGCCCAGTATTGCGAACTGGACGTGGTGCCGGGCGACCTCAATCGCTATACCCTCACCGGCTGCCTGCCGCAGCGTAGCGAACCGCTGCCGCTGGCCTTCGCGATACAGGATGGCGCCAGCTACGCCGGGGCGATCCTTAAAGCGGAGCTGAAGCAGGCGGGGATCGCCTATAGCGGCACGCTGCTGCGTCAGACGTTGGCCAATGAGCCCGGCACGGTATTAGCCACCACCCAGTCGGCGCCGCTGCACGATCTGCTGCGGATCATGCTGAAGAAATCCGACAACATGATTGCGGATACCGTTTTTCGTACCATCGGTCATGCCCGGTTCGGCGTACCAGGGACCTGGCGGGCAGGATCCGATGCCGTACGTCAGATCCTGCGTCAACAGGCTGGGGTTGATCTCGGCAACACCATCATCGCCGACGGCTCTGGCCTGTCGCGCCACAACCTGATCGCCCCGGCGACCATGATGCAGGTGTTGCAGTATATCGCCCAGCACGACACCGAGCTCAACTTCATCTCTATGCTGCCGCTGGCGGGCCATGACGGCTCGCTGCAGTATCGCGCCGGCCTCCATCAGGCGGGCGTCGATGGCAAAGTCTCGGCGAAAACCGGGTCGCTGCAGGGGGTTTATAACCTTGCGGGCTTCATCACTACCGCCAGCGGGCAAAAGGTGGCCTTCGTGCAATACCTCTCCGGCTACGCCGTGGAGCCAGCCGATCAGCGTAACCGCCGCATACCGTTGGTGCGCTTTGAAAGCCGGCTTTATAAAGATTTGTACCAGAACAACTAAAAACAAAAGGGCCGCATCAGATGCGGCCCTTTTTGATCCAGAGAAGTCAGGATTAACGTTTGTAGATGAATTCAACGCCTTCTTCGTCGTCTTCGTCCCAGTCGTCATCCCAGTCTTCGTCATCTTCCACTTCGGCTTCGGCCTCTTCAAGCTGCTGACGGTGATAGTCGTCCCACATAAACTCGACTTTCTCCGGCTTCTGCTCTTCTTCCGCCTGCACGATGGGGTTTTCGATGATGAAGGTCATCACGTCCCAGCACAGATCTTTTACGCCCTGCTGGCTGGCGGCGGAGATCAGGTAGAATTTCTCTTCCCAACCCAGCGCTTCAGCAATCGCCTTCGCTTTAGCTTCGGCTTCCGCTTTGTCCATCAGGTCAATCTTGTTAAAGACTAACCAGCGCGGTTTGGAGGCCAGCTTCTCGCTGTATTTCTCCAGCTCGCCGATGATGATGCGCGCGTTCTCAACCGGATCGGAACCGTCGATAGGCTCGATGTCGATCAGGTGCAGCAATACGCGGCAGCGCTCAAGGTGCTTGAGGAAGCGGATGCCGAGGCCTGCGCCTTCCGCTGCGCCTTCAATCAGCCCCGGGATATCGGCGACCACAAAGCTCTTCTCATTGTCCATACGCACCACGCCCAGGCTTGGCACCAGGGTGGTAAACGGATAGTCAGCCACTTTCGGCTTGGCGGCGGAGACCGCACGGATGAAGGTGGATTTACCGGCGTTCGGCATCCCGAGCATTCCGACGTCCGCCAGCAGCATCAGCTCCAGCTGCAGGTCGCGCTTATCACCCGGCGTACCCATGGTCTTCTGACGCGGCGTACGGTTAACGGATGATTTAAAACGGGTGTTGCCCAGACCGTGCCAGCCGCCCTTCGCCACCATCAGACGCTGACCGTGTTTGGTCATATCGCCCATGGTCTCGCCGGTGCCCTGGTCGATAACCCGGGTCCCGACCGGCACTTTTACCGTCACGTCTTTACCACGCTTACCGGTACAGTCGCGGCTCTGGCCATTCTGCCCGCGTTCGGCGCGGAAAGATTTTTCAAAACGGTAGTCGATCAGGGTATTCAGGTTCTCATCCGCTTCCAGCCAGACATCGCCGCCGTCACCGCCATCGCCGCCGTCCGGGCCGCCTTTCGGAATATATTTTTCGCGGCGGAAGCTTACGCAACCATTGCCGCCGTCACCTGCTACGACCAGGATCGTTGCTTCATCTACAAACTTCATTTTACTCTCCGTAAATCATTCGCCTGAGCGGGGCAGCGGTACTACCGCCTCTCGCTTACGCCAACGTCCCCAAAGACGATGGCCGATGGCGGAATACATCGCGCCCGCAACCACGACAAACGCACCGAGATAACCAATCAGGTTTAACATCGGTCTGGCGAAAACATCGGGCCAGGCCATTGATAATAAATCAGAAAACAGTAGCGTAAACAGTGGCGTCAAGGTGATTAACGCGCTGACCTGCGCCGCCTGCCAGCGCGCCATGGCTTCCGCCAGCGCCCCGTAGCCGACCAGGGTATTCAGCCCGCAAAAAATCAGGCATGCCAGTTGCCAGCTGCTTAACCGGGATATCACCCCAGGCTCAGCGAGCGGCAGTAATGCAATCGTACATAAAGTGTACAGCAAAAATAGTATCTGCTGCGATGCCAGACGGCGCAATAACACCTTTTGCGCGACGCCGTAGCTTACCCACACCGTGGCGGCAGCAACGCCGAAAATTACCCCCCACGTGTAGTCCGTCAGGCGGGTAAAGATTTCAATCAGACTGGTGTTGAAGAACATCACCAACCCGCTGAGCAGCATCAACGCGCCCACCACCTGGGTGCCGCGCATGCGCTCTTTCAGAATCACGACGCTAGCCACCATCATGCCTACCGGCGATAGCTGGCCGATGACCTGAGAAGCCGTGGGGCTGAGATACTGCAGGGAAGAACTGAACAGGATGAAGTTACCGAACAGGCCGCCGGTGGCAATCGCTAATAAGACCAGCCAGCGCGGCTTGCGAAAAATTCGCAGCGGCGGCAGTTTGCCTTTGATCGCGAGGATCGCGCCAAGACCAATACTGGCCATCAGGAAGCGATAAAACACCACCGTTGGCGGTGCCATCACCTCAAGAACCTGCTTCATTGCAATCGGCAACGCTCCCCAACACATCGCGGTGGTAAGCGCCAGAATAATGCCAATCCCAGCCTGCTGCTTCATGCCTGTTTCCCTGCAAAAATTTTCCGGTAGACGAATGTAAAAAGCCCCGCAACGTGTTGCGGGGCTTTCATCCGTTACCGGGACGCGAAAAACTTATTCAGCAACGATGCTGATGAATTTACGGTTTTTCGGGCCTTTAACTTCGAACTTGACTTTACCGTCAGTCAAAGCGAACAGAGTGTGGTCACGGCCGCAACCAACGTTGGTGCCAGCGTGGAATTTGGTACCACGTTGACGAACGATGATGCTACCTGCCAGAACTGCTTCACCGCCGAAACGTTTTACGCCCAGACGTTTAGCTTCTGAATCGCGACCGTTACGAGTCGAGCCGCCAGCCTTTTTATGTGCCATTTAAATCTACTCCTCAGGTCTTAGGCGCTGATGCCAGTGATTTTCACATCAGTGAACCACTGACGATGGCCCTGCTGCTTACGATAGTGTTTACGACGACGAAACTTAACGATTTTAACTTTCTCGCCACGACCGTGAGCAACAACTTCAGCTTTGATTACGCCGCCCTCAACGAAAGGAACGCCGATCTTGATTTCTTCACCGTTTGCGATCATCAGCACTTCAGCGAACTCAACAGCTTCGCCAGTTGCGATGTCCAGCTTTTCCAGGCGAACGGTCTGACCTTCGCTTACTCGGTGTTGTTTACCACCACTTTGGAAAACCGCGTACATATAAAACTCCGCTTCCGCGCACCTCTTCGTGTGATTCAGAGTGCGCTATAAATATTCACAATAGGGCGCGAATATTACGCAAAACGCGAGCCTTTGACAAGAGCGATTAGCGATCAATGCAGAAAAAAAACACAACTTTCACGACAACGTTTATCTACGGCAATTTTTCAGTACAATCATAACTTCTTTTAATTCTGTCTTAATCCTTCTGTGATCCCACCTGGATTCATGGTAACAGGACATTTGGCCCGGCTTTTGCGATGAATTTAGAAAAAATCAATGAGTTAACCGCGCAAGATATGGCGGGTGTCAATGCGACGATTCTTGAGCAACTCAACTCCGATGTTCAGCTTATCAATCAGTTAGGCTATTACATCGTCAGCGGCGGCGGCAAACGCATTCGCCCGATGATTGCTGTGCTCGCCGCCCGCGCGGTGGGTTATCAGGGGAGCGCGCATGTCACCATTGCTGCGCTGATTGAATTTATTCATACCGCCACCCTGCTGCATGACGACGTCGTCGATGAGTCTGATATGCGTCGCGGCAAAGCCACGGCAAATGCGGCGTTTGGCAATGCCGCCAGCGTGCTGGTCGGCGATTTTATCTATACCCGCGCCTTTCAGATGATGACCCAGTTGGGCTCGCTGAAGA
Source organism: Klebsiella sp. C239 (assembly GCF_048822715.1). Lineage (NCBI taxonomy): Bacteria > Pseudomonadati > Pseudomonadota > Gammaproteobacteria > Enterobacterales > Enterobacteriaceae > Klebsiella > Klebsiella sp. C239. Next base: position 711,533 of record NZ_JBMEZK010000002.1, read on the forward strand.
TCCTCGAGGTCATGTCGGAAGCGGTGAACGTCATTGCCGAAGGCGAAGTGCTGCAGCTGATGAACGTCAATGACCCGGATATCACGGAAGAGAACTACATGCGCGTCATCTACAGCAAGACGGCGCGTCTGTTTGAGGCTGCCTCGCAGTGTGCGGGATTACTGGCCGACTGCACTGCGGAAGAAGAGCGCGCGTTGCAGGATTATGGCCGCTATCTCGGCACCGCTTTCCAGCTGATCGACGATTTACTCGATTACAGCTCCGACGGAGAGCGGCTTGGTAAAAACGTCGGTGACGACCTCAACGAAGGCAAACCGACGCTACCGCTGCTGCACGCCATGCACCATGGTACCGCCGATCAATCGGCGATGATTCGCGGGGCAATCGAGCAGGGCAACGGCCGCCATCTGCTGGATGCCGTCCTGGAAACGATGGCTGCCTGCGGTTCGCTGGAATGGACGCAGAAACGTGCCGAAGAAGAAGCTGACAAAGCGATTGCCGCGCTGCAGGTTCTCCCTGACACCCCCTGGCGTGAAGCCTTGATCGGGCTGGCGCATATCGCGGTTCAGCGCGATCATTAATCCCCTCCCCCTTCCCGCGCAATGCGCGGGAAAGTTCCAGTAAAAACCCATTCCCTACCGTAAATTTCCGGATACCTTGATACATTCTGAATATTCCGGCGCTTTAACAGAACTTGTTAGAACCTTACCTGGTGCGCGGGTATAGTGTCCCCGTCGCCCATATGGGCCGATCAGGATCTTTATCACCAGGAGAATTTATGGATAAGTTCATCGACTGGCATCCCGCAGATATTGTTGCGGGATTACGTAAACGGGGAACATCGCTGGCGGCAGAGTCGCGACGGCACGGTCTGAGTTCTTCAACGCTGGCGAACGCCCTGACCCGCCCCTGGCCGAAAGGCGAATTAATCATCGCCACGGCGCTGGATACACAGCCGTGGGTCATCTGGCCGTCACGCTACCATGATCCGGTAACGCATGAGTTTATCGACAGAACGCAGATGATGCGTCAAAAGAAGATGGACAAGTGATGTGATTGTTCGACAAGGACCCGGGATAGACGCCCGGGCCCTGACAGGATGCGGTTACTCGCCTTTCACGCGCTGAATATTGGCACCCAGCGCCTGCAGTTTATCTTCGATACGCTCATAGCCACGATCGATATGATAGATGCGATCGACGATGGTGGTTCCCTCAGCGATACAACCTGCCAGCACGAGGCTCGCCGAGGCACGCAAATCGGTCGCCATCACCTGCGCGCCCGAAAGCTGCTCCACGCCGTGACAGATCGCGGTATTGCTCTCGATCTCCGCGTGGGCGCCCATACGGATCAGTTCCGGAATGTGCATAAAGCGGTTTTCAAAGATCGTTTCGGTGATCACGCCGGTCCCTTCCGCGACCAGGTTGAGCAGCGTGAACTGGGCCTGCATATCGGTCGGGAAGCCCGGATGCGGCGCGGTACGCACGTTAACCGCTTTCGGACGGTTGCCGTGCATATCAAGGCTGATCCAGTCTTCGCCCGTTTCGATGTCCGCTCCGGCGTCGCGCAGCTTCGCCAGTACGGCGTCCAGGGTATCTGGTTGCGCGTGACGGCAGAGGATCTTGCCGCCGGAAATGGCTGCGGCAACCAGGAAGGTCCCGGTTTCAATACGGTCCGGCAGCACGCGGTAAACGCCGCCGCCCAGACGCTGCACGCCTTCGATGGTGATGCGATCGGTGCCCTGGCCGCTGATTTTTGCGCCCAGCGCGTTAAGGAAGTTCGCGGTATCGACGATCTCCGGCTCGCGAGCGGCGTTTTCGATAATCGTCGTCCCCTCGGCGAGGGTCGCTGCGCTCATGATAGTGACAGTGGCGCCGACGCTCACTTTATCCATCACGATATGCGCGCCTTTCAAACGACCATTGACCGAGGCTTTAACATAACCTTCTTCCAGTTTGATCTCGGCGCCCAGCTGTTCCAGCCCGCTAATATGCAGATCGACCGGACGCGCGCCGATGGCGCAGCCGCCAGGCAGAGAAACTTGTCCCTGACCGAAACGCGCCACCAGCGGGCCCAGCGCCCAGATGGAGGCGCGCATGGTTTTCACCAGATCGTACGGTGCACAGAATACATCGACCGGGCCGGCGTCAATCCACACCGAACCATTGCGCTCTACCTTCGCGCCCAGCTGACTCAGCAACTTCATGGTGGTATCGATATCTTTCAGCTTAGGTACGTTCTGGATCTCTACCGGCTCTTCGGCAAGCAGCGCGGAAAAGAGGATTGGCAGGGCGGCGTTTTTTGCACCGGAGATGGTGACTTCGCCCTGAAGGCGAGTCGGCCCCTGAACACGGAATTTATCCATTGATTCTGTTCTCTATTAAAAATTCACATACGCTGCAGGGGATCCCCCACAGCTTAGAAGCCATTTAGTTTGCGGTCTCGCGCCCACTCCTGCGGAGTAAAGGCCTTGATCGACAGCGCATGGATGCGGTTGTCAGCAATATATTCCATCAGCGGCGCGTAGACGCTCTGCTGCTTTTTAACCCGACTCATGCCATCGAACATCTCACCCACAGCAATAACCTGAAAGTGGCTGCCATCGCCAGAGACGTGGACTTCCTGGAGGGGGAGTGCGTTCATCAGCACGGTCTGAATTTCATGATTTTCCATGGGCTCAAATTTATCTGATAGTGAAAACAGCCCAACATCTTAGAGGAAAGTGGCGCGGTCTTAAACAAGCAAAAAGCCCCGGCGAAAAGATTGCCGGGGCTTTCGGAATAGCTTCAGCGCTAAGGCACTGAAAAGATTATGGGATCATATCGGCAGGCAGGTTGTAAAGACCGACCAGCGTTTGCAGATTTTCGCTCTTGCCGATCAGCTGCGCTTCCCGGCCCTGGCGGCGAATCAGCGCGACAAAATGCACTAACAGCGCCAGGCCCGCCGTGTCCACGCGCGTGGTCTGGCTGAGATCGATGATCGCTGTCCCCGCCGTTGCCTGGGCGCGTGCCTCCCAGAGCGGGACCAGCAGATCCTGATCCAGCTCTCCGTGCAGCGCCAGCGTCTCGCCATCACGAGTCCAGCTCAGCTGCCCGCTCATTATTTTTTCTGTTCCAGGGTGATCGGCTGAGCGGAGATCGCTTTCAGCTGCGCGGTCAGGCCATCAACGCCCTTGGTACGCAGCAGATCGCTCCACTCATTTTGTTTGGTGGTGATCATGCTGACCCCTTCCGCGATCATATCGTAGGCCTGCCAGTTGCCGGTCTGGGTGTTTTTACGCCACTGGAAGTCGAGACGTACCGGCGGACGGCCATTCGGGTCGAGGATGGTGACACGGATCGGAATGATGGTCGCGCTGCCCAGCGGCTGTTCCGGGGCAATCTGGTAGGTCTGACCGTGGTACATGGCCAGCGCCTGGCCATAGGCCTGCTTCAGGTATTCACGGAAGGCGGCAAAATAGGCTTCACGCTGCGCCGGGGTGGCTTCTTTGTAATAGCGGCCCAGCACCAGCGCGCCGGCATACTTCACCTGCACATACGGCAGAAGCTCCTGGTCGACGATGTCGCGCAGATAGTTAGGGTTGGCCTTGATCTTCGGCTGTTCATTCTTCAGGCGATCGAAGGTTTTCTGCGCCGCTTCATTCATCAGCTTATACGGATTGGACTGGTCTGCCGCCTGGACCGCGGTCAGCGGGGCAATCACCAGCATGGCGACCATGAGTAAGCGTTTAAACATATCGTATTTCTCCTGAAATTAATGCGTCGTGCCGGCTGCCGGCGTCGCGTCAGTATGACCTTCTGCCTCGGCCTTATCATTGCCAGAATTCTGATTGTCGCCGCCCTTGCTGTTATAAAGGAACTGACCAATCAGATCTTCCAGCACCATGGCGGACTTGGTGTCCTGGATAGTACCGCCGTCTTTAAGGATAGTCGTCCCGAGCTCCGGGTCTTCAAAACCGACGTTCAGCGCCAGATACTGCTCGCCCAGCAGGCCAGAGGTGCGGATCGCCAGGGAACTGGTATCTGGGATATGGTTGTAGCGCTCATCAATATCGAGCTCCACGCGCGGCAGATAGGTTTTCGGGTCGAGGGTGATGTCCGCCACGCGGCCAACAACCACACCGCCGATGCGCACCGGCGAGCGCGCTTTCAGGCCGCCGATATTATCGAAGGTCGCGTAAAGACGGTAAGTCGGCTCGGTACGTAACGAGGTGACGTTTGCCGCCTTCAGGCAGACAAACAGCGCCGCCAGCAGCGCCACCAGTAAGAACACCCCTACCCAGATTTCATTTTTTTTCGTTTGCATGAACTCAATTCCCAAACATCAGCGCAGTCAGCACAAAATCCAGCCCCAGAACCGCCAGCGACGCATGCACCACGGTGCGTGTAGTCGCCCGGCTAATCCCGGCGGAAGTGGGGATAGCGTCATAACCATTGAATAACGCAATCCAGGTTACCGTAATGGCAAATACCAGGCTCTTAATCAGGCAGTTCACCAGATCCATTCGCCAGTCGACGGCATTTTGCATCGCGGTCCAGAAAAAACCACCGTCAATGCCCTTCCAGCTCACGCCCACCAGCGCGCCCCCCCAGATCCCCACCGCGACGAAGATAATCGTCAGCAGCGGCAGCGAAATGACGCCGGCCCAGAAACGGGGAGAAATGACGCGGCGCAGCGGATCCACCGCCATCATCTCCATACTGGAGAGCTGTTCCGTAGCCCGCATCAGGCCAATCTCGGCGGTCAGCGCCGACCCGGCGCGACCGGCAAACAGCAGCGCGGCGACCACCGGCCCCAGCTCGCGCAGCAGCGACAGCGCCACCAGCATGCCAAGACTGGTCTCTGCGCTGTAGGTGGTTAAGACCAGATAACCCTGCAGCCCGAGCACCATACCGATAAACAGGCCCGATACAATGATAATCAGCATCGACAGAACGCCGACGTTGTAGAGTTGACGAACCAGCAGCGGCGCGTGCTTGCGAAACTCTGGTTTGCCGACAACGGCGTTAAACAGCATTAATCCGGCGCGTCCAAAGGTCGCGGTGGTTTTAATACCGCGATGGCCTAGCGCGGCCAGCGCATTAAACAGCATCAGTCGCTCAACTCCCTATGCCTAATAAATCATGGTGATAGTCGCCAGCCGGATAACGGAACGGCACCGGGCCGTCGGCAATACCATCAATGAACTGACGAACCCGAGGGTCGGCATTCTCCCGTAGCGACTGGGCGCTGCCGTGGGCGACAATCTTTTTATCCGCCACGATATACGCATAGTCCGCGATGCTCAGCACCTCAGGCACATCGTGCGAAACCACGATGCAGGTGACGCCCAGCGTGCTGTTGAGTTCAGAAATCAGCTTCACCAGCACGCCCATGGTGATGGGATCCTGCCCGACGAACGGTTCGTCGAACATAATGAGATCCGGCTCCAGGGCGATGGCCCTCGCCAGGGCGGCGCGGCGCGCCATGCCGCCGGAAAGCTCGGAGGGCATTAACTTCGCCGCACCGCGCAGCCCCACCGCCTCCAGCTTCATCATCACCGTCGTATGCAGCAGCGCAGGCGGCAGATGCGTATGTTCGCGCAGCGGGTAGGCGACGTTGTCAAAAACATTCAGGTCGGTAAACAGCGCCCCGGACTGGAACAGCATGCTCATCCGCTTACGCACCGTGTACAGACGTGAACGGGTCATCTGCGGCACGTTCTCGCCATCGAACAGGATCTCTCCCCTGTCCGGCGGGATCTGTCCGCCGATCAGGCGTAACAGGGTAGTCTTGCCGATCCCCGAAGGTCCCATAATCGCAGTAATTTTACCGCGCGGCACCGACAGCGAGATGTCGTCGAAGATCACGCGATCGCCGCGAGAAAAGCGGATACCGCGCACTTCAACTAAATTCGCCTGAGTTTGGCTCATAAAATCATCCTTACTAAGCACCTGATGGGCAAGCATCGCCCTTTCTTACGCCACAATCACAACATTTTTACAGAATCTTACCTGCACAGGTTAGCGAAAGCTGGCATTTGTTTTACTTTTGGCACGCATAAAGTCAAAATTAAGAATTCGTTACGCTGCGTAGGGATAACCCAGCGAGGCGACGATTATACCTGAAGAAAGGACTTTAGATGCTCTTAGCGACGGCTCTGTTAATTATTGGTTTATTGCTGGTTGTCTACAGCGCCGATCGTCTGGTCTATGCCGCCTCCATCCTTTGTCGCATGTTGGGGATCCCGCCGCTGATCATCGGTATGACGGTGGTGAGTATTGGCACCAGCCTGCCAGAGATCATGGTTTCCACCGCGGCCTCGCTGCATGGGCAGACCGATCTGGCGGTGGGCACCGCGCTCGGCTCCAATATCACCAATATTCTCCTGATCCTCGGTCTGGCTGCCTTACTCAGGCCATTTACCGTGCATTCTGATATTCTGCGCCGCGAATTACCGCTAATGTTGCTGGTCAGCGTGCTGGCGGGGCTGGTGCTCTATGATGGTCAACTGTCCCGTCTCGACGGCCTGTTTTTACTGGCGCTGGCGCTGCTATGGCTGCTGTTCACCATCAAGATTGCCCGTCTGGCGGAACGCCAGGGAAGCGATAGCCTGACCCGCGAACAGCTGGCGGAACTGCCGCGTGAAGGGTCGCTGCCGGTCGCTCTGCTGTGGTTAGGGGTGGCGATGATCGTCATGCCGATGGCCACCCGCATGGTGGTGGATAACAGCACGGTGCTGGCAAATTATTTTGCCATCAGCGAACTAACCGTCGGCCTGACGGTAGTGGCGATAGGCACCAGCCTGCCGGAGCTGGCCACCGCCATCGCCGGGGCGCGCAAAGGGGAAGATGACATTGCCATCGGCAATATCATCGGCGCGAATATCCTCAATATTGCGCTGGTGCTGGGTTTGCCGGCGCTGATCGCGCCGGGAGCCTTTGCGGCGGAAGCCTTTACCCGCGACTATGGCGTGATGTTGCTGGTCAGCCTGATCTTCGCGGTGCTGTGCTGGCGCCGTAGGCAGCAGCCGGGACGACTGGTTGGCGCGCTGCTGGTCGGTGGTTTTGTGGTTTGGTTGGCGATGCTGTTCTGGACAGCGCCGCTCTTCGTTGAATGACTCGGGATAACATCATGTCGCAAATAGATTTGCCCACGGATTTTGACTTTCAACAGGCCGGCCGTCAGGTGCTGGAAATTGAACGTGAAGGTCTGGCCCAGCTCGATCAATATATAAATGAAGATTTCACCCGCGCCTGCGAAACGATTTTCCGCTGCGGCGGGAAAGTCGTGGTGATGGGGATGGGCAAATCCGGCCATATTGGCCGCAAGATGGCGGCAACCTTCGCCAGTACCGGCACGTCGGCATTTTTTGTCCACCCTGGCGAAGCCGCGCACGGCGATTTGGGCATGGTTACGCCGCAGGACGTGGTGATTGCGCTGTCGAACTCCGGCGAATCGAACGAAATCCTCGCGCTGATCCCGGTCCTGAAACGCCAGCAGGTGAAGCTTATCTGCATCACCAGCCGGCCTGAAAGCAGCATGGCGCGCGCGGCGGATATCCATCTGTGCGTGAAAGTGCCGAAAGAGGCTTGTCCATTAGGGCTGGCCCCCACCTCCAGCACCACCGCCGCGCTGGTGATGGGCGATGCCCTCGCCGTCGCCCTGCTGGAGGCTCGCGGCTTTACCGCTGAGGATTTCGCTCTCTCGCATCCGGGCGGCGCACTCGGTCGTAAGCTGTTGCTGCGCGTCAATGATATTATGCATACCGGTGATGAGATCCCGCACGTCGGCCTGCAGGCCACCCTGCGCGATGCGCTGCTGGAAATCACTCGTAAAAATTTAGGTATGACCGCTATCTGCGATGACGACATGAACATCATCGGTATCTTTACCGATGGTGACCTGCGCCGGGTCTTCGACACCGGCGTCGATATGCGCGATGCCAGCATTGCCGACGTCATGACCCGGGGAGGGATCCGCATCCGTCCCGGCACCCTGGCGGTGGATGCGCTAAACCTGATGCAATCCCGTCATATCACCTGCGTGCTGGTTGCCGATGGCGACCATCTGCTGGGTGTGGTACATATGCACGATCTCCTGCGCGCGGGCGTAGTGTAAGTAAGGAAAAAATAATGAATAATGCTGATGCTCAGTTAGCGACCTGCTATGGGCCGGTAAGCCAGACGTTTCTCGATCGCGCGGCTAAGATCCGTCTACTGATCCTCGATGTCGACGGTGTATTATCCGACGGGCTTATCTATATGGGTAATCACGGCGAGGAGCTGAAAGCGTTCAACGTCCGCGATGGCTATGGTATCCGCTGCGCGCTGACCTCTGGCATTGAAGTGGCGATTATTACCGGACGAAAAGCTAAACTGGTAGAAGATCGCTGTCAGACGCTGGGCATTACGCATTTGTATCAGGGGCAGTCGGACAAGCTGCTGGCGTTCCGCGATCTCATTGACAAACTGAGCGTGCGGCCAGAGGAAGTCGCCTACATCGGCGACGATCTGATTGACTGGCCGGTGATGGCCGAAGTGGGCCTCAGCGTCGCCGTCGCGGATGCGCATCCGCTGCTGCTGCCGCGCGCCGATTACATCACCCGGATTAATGGCGGACGCGGCGCGGTACGCGAAGTCTGCGATTTGTTACTATTGGCGCAGGGCAAGCTGGATGAGGCCAAAGGGCAATCAATATGAGTAAAACCAGACGTTGGGTTATCATTTTACTGTCGCTGCTTGCGCTGATCCTCATCGGCCTGAATCTGGCGAATACGGACGACACGGCCCAGCCGGAGGTCAATCCCAACGACCCGACGTATAAAAGCGAACACACTGACACCGTGGTGTACAGTCCGGAAGGCGCCCTGAGCTATCGGCTGATCGCCGAGCACGTGGAGTATTTTTCCGATCAGGAGGTCTCCTGGTTTACCAAACCGGTGATGACCACCTTTGATACCAATAAGGTGCCGACCTGGTCAGTCAGGGCTGATAAAGCGAAGCTGACAAATGACCGGATGCTCTATCTTTACGGGCACGTTGAGGTGAATGCGCTCGCGCCAGACTCTCAACTGCGCAAAATTACGACGGATAACGCCCAGATAAATCTGGTAACGCAGGACGTTACCTCCGATGACATGGTGACGTTATACGGCACCACATTTAATTCCAGCGGCCTGAAAATGCGTGGAAACCTTCGCAGCAAAAATGCCGAGCTGATTGAAAAGGTGAGAACCTCTTATGAAATTCAGAACAAACAAACTCAGCCTTAAGATTGCGCTCGCCGGCGCGTTACTGGCCGCCAGCCTGCCGGCCCTCGCCAAGACGGGCGATACCGATCAGCCGATCCATATCGAATCCGATCAGCAGTCGCTGGATATGCAGGGCAACGTCGTCACCTTCACCGGTAACGTGGTCGTGACTCAGGGGACGATCAAGATTAACGCTGATAAAGTGGTAGTCACCCGTCCGGGCAATGAAAAAGGTAAAGAGGTGATCGAAGGTTTCGGTAACCCGGCCACCTTCTACCAGATGCAGGATAACGGCAAACCGGTAAAAGGCCGGGCGTCGAAAATGCGCTATGAGCTGCAGAACGATTACGTCGTGCTGACCGGCAACGCGTACCTTGAACAGCTCGACAGTAACATCAAGGGCGACAAGATCACCTATCTGGTGAAAGAGCAAAAAATGCAGGCCTTCAGCGACAAAGGTCGACGCGTCACCACCGTTCTGGTGCCGTCCGAGCTGCAAGACAAAAGCGGCAACCAGCAAAAGAAGAGTAACTAATCCGTTATGGCAACCTTAACTGCGAAGAATCTCGCTAAAGCGTATAAAGGCCGCCGCGTGGTGGAAGATGTCAGTCTCACCGTTAACTCGGGGGAGATTGTCGGCTTGCTCGGCCCCAACGGCGCCGGTAAAACCACCACCTTCTACATGGTGGTCGGGATTGTGCCGCGCGACGCGGGCAATATCATCATTGATGACGAAGACATCAGCCTGCTGCCGCTGCACGCGCGCGCGCGCCGGGGGATCGGCTATCTGCCGCAGGAAGCCTCGATTTTCCGTCGCCTGAGCGTCTATGACAACCTGATGGCGGTCCTGCAGATCCGTGACGATTTGAGCAGCGAACAGCGGGAAGATCGCGCCAAAGAGCTGATGGAAGAGTTTCATATTGAGCACCTGCGCGACAGCCTCGGTCAGGCGCTCTCCGGTGGCGAACGCCGCCGCGTCGAAATCGCCCGCGCGCTGGCGGCAAACCCGAAATTTATTCTTCTGGATGAACCCTTTGCCGGCGTGGATCCGATCTCGGTTATCGATATCAAACGCATCATTGAGCATTTGCGCGACAGCGGCCTCGGCGTACTGATTACCGATCATAACGTCAGAGAGACGCTCGCCGTCTGCGAACGCGCGTATATTGTCAGTCAGGGACACCTTATCGCTCATGGTACACCGCAGCAGATCCTCGAAGATGAGCAGGTTAAGCGCGTGTATCTTGGGGAAGACTTCAGACTCTGATAGGGTAGAGGTTACAGACGTTTTAGCCGGAGATATTTACCCTGAACATGAAGCAAGGTTTGCAATTAAGGCTTAGCCAACAGCTTGCCATGACGCCGCAGCTGCAGCAGGCGATTCGTTTGCTGCAGTTGTCCACGTTAGAACTCCAGCAAGAGCTCCAGCAAGCGCTGGAAAGTAACCCGTTGCTTGAGCAAACCGATCTTCACGACGAGGTAGAGGCGAAAGAGGTGGAGGACCGCGAGTCTCTCGATACCGTCGACGCGCTTGAGCAAAAAGAGATGCCCGACGAGCTTCCTCTCGATGCCAGCTGGGATGAAATCTATACCGCCGGTACGCCGTCAGGCAACGGCGTGGACTATCAGGACGACGAACTCCCCGTTTATCAAGGCGAGACCACCCAGACGCTGCAGGATTACCTGATGTGGCAGGTCGAGCTGACGCCCTTCACCGATACCGACCGCGCCATCGCCACCTCCATTGTCGACGCCGTCGACGATACGGGCTACCTCACCGTTCAGATTGAAGATATCGTCGACAGCATCGGCGATGAGGAGATCGGCCTCGAAGAAGTGGAAGCCGTCCTGAAGCGCATCCAGCGTTTCGATCCGGTTGGCGTCGCGGCGAAAGATCTGCGCGACTGCCTGCTGATCCAGCTCTCGCAGTTCGCCAAAGAGACGCCATGGCTGGAAGAGGCCCGGCTGATTATCAGCGATCATCTCGATCTTCTGGCCAACCATGATTTCCGCACCCTGATGCGGGTGACCCGCCTGAAAGAAGAGGTGCTGAAAGAGGCGGTAAATCTGATCCAGTCCCTGGATCCCCGTCCTGGCCAGTCCATTCAAACCAGCGAACCGGAATATGTCATTCCCGACGTGCTGGTGCGCAAGGTCAGCGGCCGCTGGACCGTGGAGCTCAACGCCGACAGCATTCCACGGCTGAAAATTAATCAGCAGTATGCGGCAATGGGCAACAGCGCCCGCAATGACGCCGACGGCCAGTTCATTCGCAGCAATCTTCAGGAAGCCCGCTGGCTGATCAAAAGTCTTGAAAGCCGCAACGACACCCTGCTTCGCGTCAGCCGCTGCATCGTAGAACAGCAGCAGGCTTTTTTCGAACAGGGTGAAGAGTATATGAAGCCGATGGTGCTGGCCGATATCGCCCAGGCCGTCGAGATGCATGAATCGACGATTTCCCGTGTCACCACGCAAAAATATCTGCACAGTCCGCGCGGTATTTTTGAACTGAAGTATTTCTTCTCCAGCCATGTTAATACCGAAGGCGGCGGCGAAGCCTCGTCGACGGCGATTCGCGCGCTGGTGAAGAAACTCATCGCCGCGGAAAACCCCGCGAAGCCGTTGAGCGACAGTAAGCTCACCTCCATGTTGTCCGAGCAGGGTATCATGGTCGCGCGCCGCACTGTCGCGAAGTACAGAGAGTCTTTATCCATCCCGCCGTCAAACCAGCGTAAACAACTGGTCTGACACAACCGATAAGGAAGACACTATGCAGCTCAACATTACAGGACACAACGTCGAGATCACTCCCGCGATGCGCGACTTCGTCACGGCGAAGTTCAGCAAGCTGGAACAATTTTTCGACCGGATCAATCAGGTCTATATTGTGTTAAAAGTAGAGAAAGTGACGCAAATTGCGGACGCGAATCTGCATGTCAACGGTGGCGAAATCCATGCCAGTGCGGAAGGGCAGGATATGTATGCGGCTGTCGATGGTCTTATCGACAAGCTGGCAAGGCAGTTAACGAAGCATAAAGATAAACTAAAACAACACTAATTGTCCGGGCCCCCCTGCGTCCGCCGTCAGTGAACATCGGCGACGGGCGCGGGGGCGCTCAGGTGAAATTATGATGAACAACGATTCGGCTCTACAACTGAGCAACGTCCTGAACCAGGAATGTACCCGTAGCCAGGTTCACTGCCAGAGCAAGAAGCGTGCTCTGGAAATCATTAGCGAACTGGCCGCCAAACAGTTAAGTTTGCCGCCGCAGGTGGTGTTCGAAGCGATCCTCACCCGCGAAAAAATGGGCAGTACCGGGATTGGCAATGGTATCGCCATTCCCCACGGAAAACTGGAAGAGGATACGCTGCGTGCTGTCGGCGTTTTTGTCCAGCTGGAAACCCCCATCGCCTTCGACGCGATCGACAATCAGCCTGTCGACCTGCTGTTCGCGCTGCTGGTGCCGGCCGATCAGACAAAAACCCACCTGCATACGCTCTCCCTGGTGGCCAAACGGCTGGCCGACAAAGCGATTTGTCGTCGCCTGCGCGCGGCGCAGAGCGATGAAGAGTTGTATGAGATCATCACCGAAGCAGGAAGCAGCGATGACGCATAACGGCAGTCGCACCTTATCCTTTATCGTACTGAGGAGAAACGGTACATGGTACTGATGATCGTCAGCGGCCGCTCGGGCTCGGGTAAATCCGTCGCTCTGCGAGCGCTGGAAGATATGGGCTTTTACTGCGTGGATAACCTGCCGGTCGTGCTGCTGCCCGATCTGGCACGGTCGCTGGCTGACCGCAATATTTCGGCGGCCGTCAGCATCGACGTGCGGAACATGCCGGAATCACCGGAGATCTTCGAGCAGGCCATGAAAAACCTGCCGGAGTGCTTTTCGCCGCAGCTGCTGTTTCTCGATGCCGATCGCAACACGCTGATCCGTCGATACAGCGACACCCGTCGCCTGCATCCACTGTCGAGCAAGAATTTGTCGCTGGAAAGCGCCATCGACGAAGAGAGCGATCTGCTGGAGCCCCTGCGCTCGCGGGCCGACCTGATTGTCGATACCTCGGAGATGTCGGTTCACGAGCTGGCGGAAATGTTGCGCACCCGGCTGCTGGGTAAACGTGAACGCGAACTGACCATGGTCTTCGAATCCTTCGGCTTTAAGCACGGTATCCCGATCGATGCCGATTACGTCTTTGACGTGCGCTTTCTGCCAAACCCGCACTGGGATCCGAAGCTGCGTCCTATGACCGGTCTGGATAAACCGGTGGCCGCCTTCCTCGATCGGCACACCGAAGTGCACAACTTTATTTACCAGACCCGGAGCTATCTTGAGCTATGGTTACCGATGCTGGAGACCAACAATCGCAGCTATCTGACGGTGGCCATTGGCTGTACCGGCGGTAAACATCGTTCGGTTTATATTGCTGAACAACTGGCTGACTACTTCCGCTCGCGCGGCAAAAACGTACAGTCTCGTCATCGGACGCTGGAAAAACGTAAATCATGACCGTAAAGCAGACCGTTGAAATCACCAATAAGCTGGGCATGCACGCACGCCCGGCGATGAAGCTGTTCGAACTAATGCAGAATTTCGATGCCGAGGTGTTGCTGCGCAATGATGAAGGCACGGAGGCGGAAGCCAACAGCGTCATTGCCCTGCTGATGCTGGACTCGGCGAAAGGACGGCAGATAGAGGTGGAGGCCAGCGGTCCGCAGGAAGTGGAAGCCCTCGCCGCGGTGATTGCCCTGTTTAATGCCGGGTTTGACGAAGATTAAACGTGATGCTTCCCGGCGACGGACGACTGGCGACTGTACCAGCCCCGGCGCCGGATTAACCCGCTAATAGAGCTTATGCTCACGCATGAACCCTTCCCCACCCAGCTGTCGCATCTGACGTAAGATCCAGGCCTGGCGGTTGCGCACATAGCCCGAAGGCGCGTCGGCGCGATAGCGGATCGGGTTTGGCAGCACCGCGGCCAGCAGAGCCGCTTCCCCCGGCGTCAACTGGCTGGCGGGCTTATGAAAATAGCGCTGGGCGGCCGCTTCCACGCCAAAAATCCCATCGCCAAACTCGGCAATATTCAGGTAGACGGTCAGGATCCGCTTTTTACTCCACACGGTTTCCATGCCGACGGTCAACCCGGCCTCCAGCCCCTTGCGCAGCCAGCTACGTCCATCCCACAGAAACAGGTTTTTCGCCGTCTGCTGCGACAGCGTTGATGCGCCGCGAATGCGGGTATCGTGACGCTCATTGTGCGCCAGCGCCTTTTCTATCGCCGGGACGTCAAACCCCCAATGTTCCGGGAACTTCTGATCTTCGGCGGCAATCACCGCCAGCCCCATCCACGGGGAGATGTTATCCATGGCGACCCAGTCGGAGTGCGCCAGATAGTGGACATCTCCGGACAGCCAGGCGCTAACCTGCCGCTCAAGCATGACCGCCGAAAAGGGCACCGGCAGCACGCTAAACAGCGCGATCCCCCCGCCCCAGAAGACGGCGGCGATCAGCAGCAGACGCAGCGCCAGTCGTTTAAGCAGCGCGAAGGGCGCAATGCGGAGCTTCATGCGCTCAGCGCCAGCACGCGGGCGACCAGTTTTTCGATCCCGGTAGCGGCTTGCGCAATATTCTCCGCCAGCATATACGCCGGAGTGGTAACCACTTTGTTCTCTTCATCCACCACGATGTCGTCGACCGGGCAAGGCACATGCTCCGCCCCCATCTCCTCCACCACATCGGCGGTGTCGAGATCGGTCCCGATAGTCATCCGCAGCGGAAACGCAAAGATCTTCGGCAGCAGCGCCGGAGCGATGCACATAAAGCCCAGCGGCTTGCCGGCCTGATGCATCGCCAGCGTCAGGGCCCGCAGGTCGCGGTCCACCTCGCATTCGCTGCCCTCGGCGGCGAAGCTGCTTAAGTTTTTCGCCGCGCCGAAGCCGCCGGGGACGATCAGCGCGTCCAGCGTCTCCTCACGCGCCTGCGCCAGCGGCAGGATGTCGCCGCGGGCGATGCGCGCCGCTTCAACCAGCACGTTGCGTTGCTCGGTCAACGGTTCGCCCGTCAGATGGTTGATGACGTCGCGCTGCGGTTTATCGGGCGCAAAGCAGACCGCCTGCGCGCCGTTGCGCGCGATCGCCAGCAGGGTAATCACTGCCTCATGAATTTCACTGCCGTCGTACACGCCGCAGCCGCTCAGTACCACACCAATTTTTTTCATCGCCTTCGCTCCTCCATGCAACTCGCTGAAACCAGTCAAAAATGTCGATTTACTCGCTATGCTTCACATATTTTACTGATTCATGTAACAAATTAGTTAAGCTTTGCTATCTTAATGAGCGAGCAATCCACTTCTCAGGTTGCGCCACGTAACAACATCACTCAAATCACACTGGCTCAACCACCAGTTCCCTGGTGTTGGCGCAGTATTCGCGCACCCCGGTCTGTCCGGGGTCATTTTTTCCCGGCCTTCGCCACCCACGCCTTCAGAACCGCCACGTCGTTTTGCCACTCGGATTTCATCTCTTCAACCCATTCAGCGACATTATCAGACCAGGCAGGCAGGTCCGGCGTCTGGATCTGCTGACCCAGCTGCTGGATGTGGCGCAGGCCAATAGAGCCCGCAGCCCCTTTGATCTTATGCCCCTCTTCAACGATCCCTTTTTGATCCCGGGCGGTGAGATTAGACTCAAGGACGGACATATAGCCCGGCATCATCTTCTCAAACACCGCGAGGCCATCGTTGATAAGCTTCGGTCCCACCAGTTCGATATATTGCTCAAGCATATCGGTATCCAGCACCGCATCGGCTTTATGCCGATCGGCCGCCGGCGCTTCCTGCGCCTCCTCTTCCGGCGCATCCCAGAATTTTTTAATCATGGCCGTCAGCGCCGGCACCGATAGCGGCTTGCTCAGCACATCGTCCATGCCGGCATCCAGATACTCTTTCTTATTCTTCAGCACGTTGGCGGTCAGGGCCACCAGCGGCGGCAGCTCATCCGCGGCAAAATTCTGTTTTAGCTGACGAGAAATATCCAGTCCCGTCATATCCGGCAGCTGGATATCCAGCAGCACCAGGTCGTACTCGCCAGGCTCAAACATCTCCAGCGCGGCTTTGCCGGTCATCGCGACATCCACGCTGTTGCCCAGCTTTTCCAGCACCGAGCGCGCCACAATGACGTTGAGCTCAATATCTTCCACCAGCAGCACGTTGAGCGCCGGTAATGGCATGTCGTCTTCCGCCAGCGTATCTTCCACTTCTTCCGCAATGGCAGGCGCATGGACGGTGAGCGTAAAGGTCGCCCCTTTACCCGGCTGGCTGGTGACGCTGATATCGCCGCCCATATTGCGCGCCAGGCGACGCGATACGGCGAGGCCAATCCCGGTGCCGGTGGCGGGTTTGCCGCCGTGGCTGTCTTTGACCTGGTAATACATGGCGAATATTTTGTCCTGCTCCGCTTCAGGAATACCAATCCCGGAGTCTTCCACTTCAAAGTGCAGGATATCGCCTTCGTCATAGCGCACGCGGACGTTCACCCCTCCGCCCTGTGGGGTAAACTTCACGGCGTTGCTGATAAGATTCCACAGGATCTGCCGCAGGCGGGTGCCATCGGTGATCACCTTGTGCGGCAGCGGCAGGCTCGGCTCCAGCACAAAGCGCAGTCCCTTCTGCTGCGCCTGCAGACCGGAAAGGTTTTCCAGGTCGGCAAGGAAGCTGGTGAAGTCCACCGGCTGGTTATCGAGCTGCACCTTACGGCGTTCCATTTTATCCATGTCGATAATATCATTGAAGATATTCCCCAGCGTCACCGCTGAGACATGGATGGTTTTCAGGTATTTTTCCTGCTCGCTGGTCAGTTCGGTATCCAGCAAAATTCGGCTCAGCCCGACAATCCCGTTCAGCGGGGTACGCAGCTCATGGCTGATGGTGGAGATGAAGGTGGTTTTATCCCGGCTGGCGCGTTCGAGGGCGTCCTGATAGCGTTTTCGTTCGGTGATATCGCGTCCGAAGCCCATCAGACCACGACGCTTACCGACGCGATCGTAGTACGGGACCTTGCGGATTTCGAAGCACGCTTTACGGCCATCGGGATAGTCCAGCCACTGCTCATAGGTCAGCGATACATTGTGGCGGAACACCTTCTCATCGGTTTCCAGCACCTTTTCCGCCGCCTCTTCGCTATAGACATCCTGCGGTTTGAGGTGGATCAGCTGTTTCTCGCTTTTGCCGGTCAGCAGCTCCATCGCCCGGTTACAGCCGGAAAACTCTTTATCCTCATTGCGGTAGAAGACCAGGTCCGGGGAGGCATCGAGGAAAGAGCGCAGAAAGGAGGATTGCTGTTCGAGCTGGATCTGCGTCTCTTCACGCTCTTTCATCTCGATCTTCAGCTGCTCGAGGGTGGTCTCACGCTCGGCTTCCGCCTTTTCACGTTCGCCAATCTCCTGATTCAACTGCGCGATATTGTCTTTCAGCTGCACGTTCAGCTTCAGATCGCGCTCACGCATCTCCTCCAGTTTCTCCACCAGCCGCGAAAGACGCTGGCGGGACTCTTCAAGCTGCTCCACCACCACCGAGAGAAAATAGACCGCCCACGGGGTGATCAGCAGACCGAAGAAGATAGAGCGGATAACGTCGATGCTTTCAACCTGGCCATGCAGCACCATGGTGACCGCCATCTGTACCACGATGGCCAGCACCACCAGCGCAAGTGCCAACAGCATTGAAAAGCGGACCAGACCCAGCTTCATCATCAGGTCGACATAATACTGCGCCAGCATACGAATTTGCTTCATAAGGGATTCCTTCACGACAACTCCGCACAATAATACTCAATTCTGAGCAATGCGCTGTAAGTTGTGCAAAAAATGCGGGAAGGAGCCGATATGACGACTGGCCGCCGAGGCGAACCAGCCGCGAAAAAGAGGCATGGTCAGGAAGGGGTTAGCGCTTGCTTAGCGCCTCCCAGAGACCTTTGAGGTAGGTCACCCCGAGTGCGCGATCGTATAAACCATAGCCCGGGCGTCCGGTCTCTCCCCAGATAAAGCGGCCATGATCCGGGCGTATATAGCCGTCGAAGCCGTTGTCGTGCAACGCTTGCATCACCTTGTACATATCCAGGGAGCCGTATTCTGACGGATGGGCGCACTCGTAAAAGTCTTTATCCTGCATCAGTTTAATATTGCGGACGTGGGCAAAATGGATCCGCTTGCGGCGGGTAAACTCAGCCAGAATAGCGTATACGTCGTTATCCGGATCTTCGGCAATCGAGCCGGTGCAGAGGGTGATACCGTTGGCGGGTGAATCGACAGCCCGGCAGATCCAGTCCAGATCGTCGCGGTTTTTGACCACCCGCGGCAGGCCAAATATCGAGTACGGCGGATCGTCAGGGTGGATCGCCATTTTCACGCCCACCTCTTCGCAAACCGGGATCACCGCCCGCAGAAAATAGACCAGGTTCTCCCGCAGCTTATGGTCATCCACCGCGCTATATTTGGCAAACAGGGTCTGCACTTCCGCCAGCCGTTCCGGCTCCCAGCCCGGCAACGCGAAGCCGTTTGAATTCTCAAGCACCTCCTTCACCACGTCTTCCAGCCGCTTATCGATATCTTTCTTCTCAAAAGCCATCGTCAACGAGCCATCCGGCAGGACGTAGTTCATATCCGTCTTCATCCAGTCGAACACCGGCATGAAGTTATAGCAGATGACTTTGACGCCGAAGCGGGCAAGGTGGCGAATGGTCTGCTGATAGTTGGCAATATAGCGGTCACGAGAAGGGAGGCCGATTTTGATGTCGTCATGGATGTTGACGCTCTCTATTACCTCCATTTTCAGGCCTGCGGCATGGGCCTGGCTGACCAGACGCTCAATTTTATCCTCCGGCCATACCTCGCCCACCGCGACGTCATAGAGCGCGCCGACCACCCCCTCCACGCCGGGGACCTGGCGTATATGCTCTAATGAAACCTTATCTTCCTCTGGTCCAAACCAGCGCATTGTCATCTGCATCGTCATCACCTGCTCAACATAGTTTAATTTCACCCTACTACCATACCAGTAATCATAATTGATTGAGCCTTAACTGTCGTGATGGCGATCACATTCCTGCTGACCGGCTCGCCGGTGAGGTCGCTTTCTCTACATTCATAATTTTTCTCAATTTATTTCAATAAATTAATCATTGCCGGGCTTTTTCTGACGACCTTCGCCAAATGTGATCCAGAGCTAGTTATGATCAATTGCATACTTGTATGGTAATAAAAGTCACGATATTTGTTCAGAAAACAGACAAGGGAAGGAACAGAAATGAGAAGCGTCGTTGTCAAAGAGCCAGGCCAACTGAACATCGAATCACGTCCGGTTCCCGCTCCGGGCGCCCACGAAGTCCGGGTGAAAATCGCCTTTGCCGGGATCTGCGGTTCCGATGTGCATATCTATCAGGGCCACAACCCCTTCGCGAAATATCCCCGCGTGATCGGCCATGAATTCTTCGGCATCATCGATGCCGTCGGCGAACAGGTCTCTCCGGCACGCATCGGCGAGCGCGTCGCGGTCGACCCTGTCGTCAGCTGCGGCCAGTGTTATCCCTGCTCGGTGGGGCGGCCGAATGTCTGTGCGCAGCTCCAGGTCATCGGGGTTCACCGCGACGGCGGATTCAGCGACTACGCCTGCGTGCCGGCGAAAAACGCCTGGCGCATTCCGGAAGCCATCAGCGATCGTCAGGCGACGATGGTTGAGCCTTTTACCATTGCGGCAAACATTACCGCCCAGCTGCAGCCCATGGCGCAGGATATCGCCCTGATCTACGGCGCAGGTCCGATGGGTCTGACGGTGATCCAGGCGCTGAAGGGGGTGTATGGCGTTAAGCAGGTGATCGTCGTGGACCGCATTGCCGAACGTCTGCAGATGGCGCGGGACAATGGCGCCGATCTGACGCTGGATAACACTCACCAGCCGCTGGCGGAACAGCTGGCGCAGCGGCAGATAGCCCCCACGCTGGTCATCGATGCCGCCTGCCACCCGGCGATCCTTCAGGAGGCCATTCTCCTCGCCTCTCCCGCCGCACGCATCGGCATACTCGGCTTCTCCGGCGAGGCGTCCACCCTCACCCAGCAAAGCATCACCAGTAAAGAGATCTCCATTTTCTCCTCCCGGCTGAACAGAGGACGTTTTCCGCTGGTCATCGACTGGATGGAGAAAGGCCTTATCCAGCCTGAGGCGTTAATCACCCAC
This sequence comes from Klebsiella sp. C239, assembly GCF_048822715.1. Classification (NCBI taxonomy): domain Bacteria; kingdom Pseudomonadati; phylum Pseudomonadota; class Gammaproteobacteria; order Enterobacterales; family Enterobacteriaceae; genus Klebsiella; species Klebsiella sp. C239. The sequence goes on from NZ_JBMEZK010000002.1 coordinate 732,000, forward strand.
TGCATGCCGCTGGAGCAGGTAAAAGAGGCTATGGAGATTTTTGCCAACGATCGGAAAACCTGCTGCAAGGTATTGCTGCAGCTGGGGTAAATGCTAAATAACGGGCGACGTGAATATTGATATCCGTCGCGCCAGAGCTCAATAACATACTCATCACGGTGTCATCATGGGAAAAAATATCCGCTGGATTATCGTCCTGTTATTATTTTTAGTATATATGATTAATTATCTGGACCGGGTGGCGTTATCCATTACGGTACCGATGATTGAAAAGGATCTGGCGCTCAACGCCGAACAGTTTGGTATTATTTTCGGCAGTTTTTTCTTCGGCTACGCGGTATTTAATTTTATTGGCGGTCTGGCCGTGGATAAGTTTGGCGCAACGCTGGTCCTGGGGCTGGCGGTGGGGATGTGGTCGCTATTTTGCGGCTTAACCGCCTTTGCCACCGGCTTTTATTCCATGCTGATGCTGCGCGTCCTCTTCGGGATGGCTGAAGGCCCGATTTGCGCGTCGGCGAACAAGATGATCAACGGCTGGTTTCCTAAGAAGCAAGCGGCTACCGCCGTAGGGCTGCTCAGCGCCGGCTCTCCGCTGGGCGGCGCGGTTGCCGGCCCCATCGTCGGTTATCTGGCTCTCGCATTCGGCTGGCGCCCGGCGTTTATGATTATTTTCGCCATCGGTATTGTGTGGATGGTCGTGTGGTTTTTTATTGCCGCCAACTCGCCTGACAAACATAAGCATGTCCGTCAGGAAGAGCTCATGCTCATTAATAAAATGAAGCAAGAGGAGGACGCCCTGGAAACCGTAGAAAATCAAACCGCTCACTCACTGGGTTATTATCTCAAGCAGCCTATTATTCTGGTAACAGCCTTTGCATTCTTCTGCTACAACTATATTTTGTTTTTCTTCCTCAGCTGGTTCCCGTCCTATCTGGTTCAGCAGCACCATCTGGATATTAAACAGATGAGCCTCACCACCATGATTCCATGGATAGTCGGCTTTGTCGGCCTGGCGCTGGGAGGGTATATTTCCGATAAAATTTTTAAACTCACCGGACGCCTGCTGCTGTCGCGCAAAATTGTGCTGGTGGTATGTCTGCTGATGGCCGCCATCTGTGTGGGGCTTGCCGGTACCGTCAGCAGCGTCGTTCCTGCCGTTCTGCTGATGTCTGTCTCCATCTTTTTCCTCTATGTCACCGGAGCGATCTACTGGGCGATTATCCAGGACGTGGTGCATAAATCCCGCGTCGGCGGCACCAGCGGCTTTATCCACCTTATCGGCAGCGTCTCCGGCATCGTGGGGCCGATTGTCACCGGCTATATCGTGCAGTCTACCGGTAAATTCGACAGCGCCTTTGTCCTCGCCGGCACTATCGCCGCGCTCGGCGCCCTGCTGGTACTGTTCGTGATCAAAACGCCACGCGTGACAATGAAAGCCAGTCAGGCATAGTCGACAGCAATACCATGCCCGGCGCAGTCATCACGCCGGGCATCCTCTGAGACTATTTCACCGCCTGGGGCGCGACCCAGCTGCGGCCCAGCGCCGAACCCTGAGCGCCCTGCTCATTCAGATAGCGATCCAGTTCAACCATTCCGGTCCAGCGATTTTCGCACCACAGCGGCGCGAGCAGCGTGGGCCGACGGGCGCTGGCCGATATGCGATGGTAGATCACCTCCGGCGGGGTGTGGCGGATCATCTCCCCGGCGGTGACGGTATACGCCTCCAGTTCGATGCCATCGAGACGACCGGCCTGCCATGCTTTTGCCATAATGCTGCCTTTAACGATATGCAGCGGGTGCAGCTTGATGCCATCCACGCCGGTGGTCACGACCCGCTCCAGCGTCTCGAGGCCGTGCTCCTGGGACTCCCCGGGCAGGCCGACAATGAGATGCGCGCAAACCTTCAGTCCGCGCTCACGCGCCAGACGCGCGGTGCGCTGGTAACAGGCGAAATCATGCCCGCGGTTAATGCGATGCAGGGTCTTATCATGCGCGGTCTGCAGCCCCAGCTCCAGCCATACCTCATACCCCTGCTGGTGGTATTCACTGAGCAGGTCGAGAACCGCCTCCGGCACGCAGTCCGGGCGGGTGCCGACGCAGAGGCCAACGATATTCGCCTCGCTGACGGCCTGGCGATACATCGAGCGGAGCACCTGCACTTCAGCAAAGGTGCTGGTATAAGCCTGAAAATAGGCCAGATAGCGCTTTGCCCGGTTAACGAGCTGCGCCTGATGGGCGAGCTGTTCGGCGATGGAACGATGCTGCTGGGCTTCATCCGCAAACGAGGCCACGTTACAGAAAGTGCAGCCGCCACGGCCCAGCGTACCGTCGCGGTTCGGGCAGCTAAAACCGCCGTGCAGCGTTAGCTTATGGACCTTTTCGCCATAGCGGCGCAGAAGATCCCCACCAAACATATTGACTAATTTCTGTAACTGCATAATCTGATAGACCGGCCTCAACAAAGGGGGCCAAGCCTGCCACTTTTCGTCACCGACGGCGATGACATGGATCAATCGTCAGCGCGGCGACCCGCTTCATTGCATAAACAATCATGATTACTGCAATTTCATTCACCCACAGGGTAATGAGTTTTCCTTATATTTCATCATCGCGCGGCCCTAATCTACTTTATGGTAAAAAACAGTATTAATATCCACCACATAAATTTATAGCAGTCAAATATGCTAATAATGAAATATATTTCAGCGCAGATCGGTAATGCAAAGCCGCGCGCACAGTGAGACAGATCACACTAGTCTTACCCTCTGCGGACGTATCCAAAGCATAAAAAATGGCATTATTTATTTTAAAAACAAAAAGTTAACACCTGTATGGCACATTTTTGTATTAATAAGATTGCCATTTGACGTAAGTGTGGATTCCCGATAAGTTGGGAATCCGCTGGAAGCTTTCTGGATGAGCACTCTGCTCATCATATTTATGCAGTAATTGAGATTCCCTCTTAACAGCAAGTCCTCAAACTTGTGTACCGATGCAAAAAGGATTTAAAGAGGGCGAATGCGAGGTGCAAACCCCGTCGCCATGCTCTTTCTGTGCCTGTGCGCAATCGGTATCGGAGGGGGTCCGTAGAGCCTGGGGAGGTTCACTGATATGTTGTACGACAAATCCCTTGAGAGGGATAACTGTGGTTTCGGCCTGATCGCCCACATAGAAGGCGAACCTAGCCACAAGGTAGTGCGAACCGCGATACACGCACTGGCCCGCATGCAGCACCGTGGCGCAATCCTTGCCGATGGTAAAACCGGCGACGGTTGCGGTCTGCTGCTGCAAAAACCCGATCGTTTCTTCCGCATCGTTGCCGAAGAGCGCGGCTGGCGTTTAGCCAAAAACTACGCCGTTGGGATGCTGTTCCTGAATAAAGATCCTGAACTGGCGAAAGCGGCACGCCGCATCGTTGAAGAAGAACTTCAGCTTGAGACCCTGTCGATTGTTGGCTGGCGCGATGTGCCGACCAACGAAGGCGTGCTCGGTGAAATCGCCCTCTCCTCGCTGCCCCGTATTGAGCAAATCTTTGTTAACGCCCCGGCTGGCTGGCGCCCGCGCGATATGGAGCGTCGTCTGTTTATTGCGCGTCGTCGCATTGAAAAACGCCTGCAGGAAGACAAAGATTTCTACGTTTGTAGCTTGTCCAACCTGGTCAACATCTATAAAGGTCTGTGTATGCCGGCGGATTTGCCGCGCTTCTACCTGGACCTCGCGGACCTGCGCCTGGAGTCGGCTATCTGCCTGTTCCACCAGCGCTTCTCCACCAACACCGTACCACGCTGGCCGCTGGCGCAGCCGTTCCGCTACCTGGCGCACAACGGTGAAATCAACACCATCACCGGCAACCGCCAGTGGGCTCGCGCCCGTACCTATAAGTTCCAGACCCCGCTGATCCCGGACCTGCACGACGCCGCGCCGTTCGTTAACGAAACCGGCTCCGACTCCAGTTCAATGGACAACATGCTGGAGCTGCTGCTGGCCGGCGGGATGGACATCGTGCGCGCCATGCGTCTGCTGGTGCCGCCAGCCTGGCAGAACAACCCGGATATGGATCCGGAGCTGCGTTCGTTCTTCGACTTTAACTCCATGCATATGGAGCCATGGGACGGCCCGGCGGGTATCGTCATGTCCGATGGTCGCTACGCGGCCTGTAACCTCGACCGTAATGGCCTGCGCCCGGCGCGCTACGTCATTACCAAAGATAAGCTCATCACCTGCGCCTCTGAAGTCGGCATCTGGGACTACCAGCCGGACGAAGTGGTTGAGAAAGGCCGCGTGGGTCCGGGCGAGCTGATGGTTATCGATACCCGTGCCGGACGCATTCTGCACTCAGCGGAAACCGATGACGATCTGAAGAGCCGCCATCCGTATAAAGAGTGGATGGAGAAAAACGTTCGTCGTCTGGTGCCGTTTGAAGATCTGCCGGACGAAGAGGTTGGCAGCCGCCAGCTGGACGACGATCTGCTGGCCAGCTACCAGAAACAGTTTAACTACAGCGCGGAAGAGCTGGACTCGGTGCTGCGCGTGCTCGGCGAAAATGGCCAGGAAGCGGTCGGCTCAATGGGCGATGACACGCCTTTCGCCGTCCTTTCCAGCCAGCCGCGCATTATCTACGATTATTTCCGTCAGCAGTTCGCCCAGGTGACGAACCCGCCTATCGATCCGCTGCGTGAAGCTCACGTCATGTCGCTGGCCACCAGCATCGGGCGCGAAATGAACGTCTTCTGCGAAGCGGAAGGCCAGGCGCATCGTCTGAGCTTCAAATCGCCGATCCTGCTGTACTCCGATTTCAAACAGCTGACGACGATGGAAGAAGAGCACTATCGTGCCGACGTCCTCGACATCACCTTCAACCCGGCAGAGGCTTCACTCAGCGAGACGGTGAAGGCCCTGTGCGACAAAGCGGAGCAAATGGTACGCGATGGTACCGTGCTGCTGGTTCTTTCTGACCGCAACATCGCCAAAGACCGCCTGCCGGTGCCGGCGCCGATGGCCGTTGGCGCGATCCAGACCCGTCTGGTCGATAAAAGTCTGCGCTGCGATGCCAACATCATCGTTGAAACCGCCAGCGCCCGCGATCCGCATCACTTCGCCGTACTGCTGGGCTTCGGCGCGACAGCTATCTATCCGTACCTCGCCTATGAAACGCTGGCGAAGCTGGTCGACAGCAAAGCTATCGATAAACCGTACCGTGCGGTGATGCTGAACTATCGCAACGGTATCAATAAAGGTCTGTATAAGATCATGTCCAAGATGGGGATCTCGACCATCGCCTCCTACCGCTGCTCGAAGCTGTTCGAAGCGGTCGGTCTGCATCGCGATGTCTCCGATCTCTGTTTCCAGGGCGTGGTCAGTCGCATCGGCGGCGCCGGCTTCGACGATTTCCAGCAGGACCTGCTGAATCTGTCGAAACGCGCCTGGCTGGCGCGCAAGCCGCTGGCTCAGGGCGGTCTGCTGAAGTACGTTCACGGCGGCGAATATCACGCCTACAACCCGGACGTGGTGCGTACCCTGCAGCAGGCTGTGCAGAGCGGCGAGTACAGCGATTATCAACAATACGCGAAGCTGGTTAACGAACGTCCGGCGGCCACGCTGCGCGATCTGCTGGCGCTCAATCCGGGCGAAGACGCCATCAGCATCGACGACGTGGAGCCGGCGAAGGAGCTGTTCAAACGCTTCGATACCGCAGCGATGTCGATCGGCGCCCTGAGTCCGGAAGCGCACGAATCGCTGGCGGAAGCGATGAACAGCATCGGCGGCTTCTCTAACTCCGGTGAAGGCGGTGAAGACCCGGCGCGCTACGGCACCAATAAAGTGTCGCGCATCAAGCAGGTGGCGTCCGGCCGCTTCGGCGTCACCCCAGCCTATCTGGTCAATGCCGACGTTATCCAGATCAAAGTCGCCCAGGGCGCGAAGCCGGGTGAAGGCGGCCAGCTACCGGGTGATAAAGTCACTCCGTACATCGCCAAACTGCGCTATTCGGTACCGGGCGTGACGCTGATCTCCCCGCCGCCGCACCACGATATCTACTCTATCGAGGATTTGGCGCAGCTGATTTTCGACCTCAAGCAGGTCAACCCGAAAGCGATGATTTCGGTCAAACTGGTTTCTGAACCGGGCGTGGGCACCATCGCCACCGGCGTAGCCAAAGCTTATGCCGACCTGATCACCATCGCCGGCTACGACGGCGGCACCGGGGCGAGCCCGCTCTCTTCCGTGAAATATGCCGGCTGTCCGTGGGAGCTTGGTCTGGTGGAAACCCAGCAGGCGCTGGTCGCTAACGGCCTGCGTCATAAGATCCGTCTGCAGGTGGATGGCGGCCTGAAAACCGGCCTCGATATCATCAAAGCGGCGATCCTCGGCGCGGAAAGCTTCGGTTTCGGTACCGGCCCGATGGTGGCGCTGGGCTGTAAATACCTGCGTATTTGCCACCTGAACAACTGCGCGACCGGCGTGGCGACCCAGGATGACAAACTGCGTAAGAACCACTATCACGGTCTGCCGTTCAAAGTGACCAACTACTTTGAATTTATCGCCCGTGAAACCCGCGAGCTGATGGCCCAGCTGGGCGTCAAGCGCCTGGTAGATCTGATTGGCCGCACCGATCTGCTCAAAGAGCTGGATGGTTTCACCGCCAAGCAGCAGAAACTGGATCTGGGTAAACTACTGGAGACCGCAGAGCCGCATCCTGGCAAAGCGCTGTACTGCACCGAAAATAACCCGCCGTTCGATAACGGCGTGCTCAATGCCCAGCTGCTGCAGCAGGCGAAACCGTACGTGGATGAAAAGCAGAGCAAAACGTTCTGGTTCGATATCCGCAATACCGACCGCTCCGTGGGGGCCTCGCTGTCCGGGTATATCGCCCAGACCCATGGCGACCAGGGACTGGCGGGCGACCCGATCGTCGCTCACTTTAGCGGCACCGCGGGCCAGAGCTTCGGCGTGTGGAACGCCGGCGGCGTGGAACTGCATCTGACGGGCGACGCCAACGACTATGTCGGCAAAGGCATGGCGGGCGGTCTGCTGGCCATTCGTCCGCCGGTGGGCTCCGCTTTCCGCAGCCACGAAGCCAGCATTATCGGCAACACCTGCCTGTACGGCGCGACCGGTGGTCGTCTGTACGCCGCAGGCCGCGCAGGTGAGCGTTTCGCGGTGCGTAACTCCGGCGCCATCACCGTGGTGGAAGGCATCGGCGACAACGGCTGTGAATACATGACCGGCGGTATCGTCTGCGTGCTCGGTAAAACCGGCGTCAACTTTGGCGCAGGGATGACCGGCGGCTTTGCCTATGTCCTGGATGAAGATGGCGACTTCCGTAAACGCGTGAACCCGGAGCTGGTGGAAGTGCTGGACGTTGACTCTCTGGCCATCCATGAAGAGCACCTGCGCGGTTTAATCACCGAGCACGTGCAGCTTACCGGTTCGCAACGCGGCGAAGAGATCCTCGCCAACTGGCCGGCCTTCTCCGCGAAGTTTGCGCTGGTTAAACCGAAGTCCAGCGATGTTAAAGCACTGTTGGGTCACCGTAGTCGTTCCGCAGCTGAGCTGCGGGTGCAGGCGCAGTAAGGGGTTAAGATGAGTCAGAACGTTTATCAATTTATCGACCTGCAGCGCGTTGATCCGCCAAAGAAACCGCTGAAGATCCGTAAAATTGAATTTGTGGAAATTTACGAGCCGTTTTCAGAAGGCCAGGCCAAGGCGCAGGCGGATCGCTGCCTCTCCTGCGGCAACCCGTACTGCGAGTGGAAGTGCCCGGTGCATAACTACATCCCGAACTGGCTGAAGCTGGCCAACGAGGGGCGTATTTTTGAGGCGGCTGAGCTGTCGCACCAGACCAACACCCTGCCGGAAGTCTGCGGGCGCGTCTGCCCGCAGGACCGCCTGTGTGAAGGCTCCTGTACGCTGAACGATGAGTTCGGCGCGGTGACCATCGGCAACATCGAACGCTACATCAATGATAAGGCATTCGAGATGGGCTGGCGTCCGGATCTCTCCGGCGTGAAACCGACCGGTAAAACCGTCGCGATCATCGGCGCTGGCCCGGCGGGCCTCGCCTGTGCCGACGTGTTGACCCGCAACGGCGTCAAGGCGGTGGTGTTTGACCGCCATCCGGAAATCGGCGGCCTGCTGACCTTCGGTATCCCGGCGTTCAAGCTGGAAAAAGAGGTGATGACCCGCCGCCGGGAGATCTTCACCGGCATGGGCATTGAGTTCAAACTCAATACCGAAGTGGGCCGCGACGTGCAGCTCGACGACCTGCTGAAAGAGTACGATGCCGTGTTCCTCGGCGTTGGCACCTATCAGTCGATGCGCGGCGGGCTGGACAATGAAGACGCCCCTGGCGTCTACGACGCGCTGCCGTTCCTGATCGCCAACACCAAGCAGATCATGGGCTTTGGCGAAACCGCCGATGAGCCCTACGTCAGCATGGAAGGCAAACGCGTGGTCGTGCTCGGCGGTGGCGATACTGCGATGGACTGCGTACGTACCTCCGTCCGTCAGAATGCGGCGCACGTGATCTGCGCCTATCGTCGTGACGAAGAGAACATGCCGGGTTCAAAACGCGAAGTGAAAAACGCGCGTGAGGAAGGCGTTGAGTTCCAGTTCAACGTCCAGCCGCTGGGCGTGGAAGTGAATGCCAACGGCAAAGTGTGCGGCGTGAAGATGGCGCGCACCGAGATGGGCCAGCCGGATGCGAAAGGCCGCCGTCGCGCGGAGATCGTCGCTGGCTCTGAGCACGTGGTGCCGGCAGACGCCGTCGTCATGGCGTTTGGCTTCCGTCCCCACAGCATGGAGTGGCTGGCGAAGCACAGCGTCGAGCTGGACTCCCAGGGCCGCATCATTGCGCCGGAAGGCAGCGAGAACGCCTTCCAGACCAGCAACCCGAAAATCTTCGCCGGTGGCGATATCGTTCGCGGTTCCGACCTGGTGGTCACCGCGATTGCGGAAGGACGTAAAGCGGCTGACGGGATCCTCAACTACCTTGAAGTCTGATTAGGCCCGGAGTCTCAGCGCATAAAAGCCCGATGGTTAACGCCATCGGGCTTTTTTATTGCCCATTCGCCGGTCAGACCGCCGCTTTCAGCGCCGTATTATACCAGCCGCAGATATGTTCTAAGCGGGTGATCGCCGAGCCGACGGTCACCGCCCACGCGCCGCAGCGCATTGCCTCAGCCGCCTGCGCAGGCGTATTGTAGCGTCCCTCAGCGACCACTCTGCAGCCCGCGGCGCTCAGGCTTTTCACCAGCGCCAGATCCGGCTCGACCGGTGTCTCCTCTGCGGTATAGCCTGAGAGGGTGGTGCCAACCATATCGAAGCCCAATTGCCAGCATTCAAGGGCATCGTCGAGAGAGGAACAATCTGCCATCGCATTTTTCCCCTGGCAGTGAATTGCCGCCAACAACGATGCGACAGAGGCCGGACGCTGACGCCGCGTGCCGTCAACCGCAATGATATCGGCCCCTGCCTGCGCCAGGGCATTCACATCCTCAAGCCACGGCGTAATACGCACCGGGCTATCATGCAGATCGCGCTTAATCAGCGCGATAACAGGCACCGTCACTAACGGACGAACGGCCTGCAGGTTGGCCAGACCTTCGATGCGCAGCGCCACCGCCCCCGCCTGCTCCGCCGCCAGCCCCATCGCCGCGACGATGGCGGGGTTATCCAGCGGGCTGCCCGGCACCGGCTGGCAGGAGACAATTAATCCGCCATGATGACGGATTTGCTGGTCCAGTTGTGCGAGTAAAGACATGTCGGCTCCCTGAAAGCTACCTGTGGCGATGACAGTACCAGCCATGGGACGCCTCGTTTGTGGCAGAGTTAACAAAGCGGACAGACAAAAAAAACAGGCCCCGCAGGGCCTGTCAGAGAAGGGAGTTACTTCACCACGCGCAGCGCCGGGCGACCGCCGCGCGGCGGCGGCGTGTCGTCAGGATCGTCGTCGTGATTATCGGGCTTATCGCCATCAATCACCGACATCACCGTTTCGCTTTCACTCTCAGGCGCGACGTCATCATCGTTGAGGCTGCTGACGTCTTCGTCATAGGCCGCTTCCGGTTCAAACATCGTGCCGGCGCCGTTCTCACGGGCATAGATGGCGAGTACCGCAGCCAGCGGGACAGATACGTTGCGCGGCACGCCGCCAAAGCGCGCGTTGAAGCGCACTTCGTCGTTCGCCAGCTCAAGATTACCTACCGCACGCGGGGCAATATTGAGAACGATTTGCCCGTCGCGCGCATACTCCATCGGCACGAGCACGCCCGGCAGCGTGACATCCACCACCAGATGCGGCGTCAGCTGGTTATCCAGCAGCCAGTCATAAAACGCCCGCAGCAGATACGGGCGACGCGGCGTCAGCTGTGATACATCCATTATTTAGCCCCGACCGAGGCGCATTTCACGCTCGGCTTCAGTTAAAGAGGCGAGGAAGGAATCACGCTCAAATACGCGAGTCATATAGCCTTTGAGCTCTTTCGCGCCTGCGCCAACCAGCTCCACACCGAGAACCGGCAGACGCCACAGCAGCGGCGCCAGGTAGCAATCCACCAGGCTGAACTCATCGCTCAGGAAGTAAGGTTTCTGGGTGAACACCGGCGCGATGGCCAGCAGTTCTTCACGCAGTTGCTTACGCGCAGCATCAGCTTGCGCTGCGGTACCGCTCTGGATGGTGTTCATCAGCGAATACCAGTCCTTCTCGATACGTTGCATATACAGACGGCTTTCGCCACGCGCCACCGGATAAACCGGCATTAACGGCGGGTGCGGGAAACGCTCATCCAGGTATTCCATAATGATGCGGGATTCCCACAGAGTGAGCTCACGATCCACCAGCGTCGGTACGCTTTGATTCGGGTTGAGGTCAATCAGATCCTGAGGCGGGTTGTCCTTCTCCACGTGCTCTATCTCAAAACTGACACCCTTCTCGGCCAGCACAATGCGGACCTGATGGCTATAGATGTCAGTAGGACCAGAAAACAGCGTCATTACCGAACGTTTGTTGGCAGCGACAGCCATGAAAACCTCCAGGTATATTCAGAATTTTGTACTGCTGCCAGCCACTCATGGCCGGCCAGATGTAAAAACCCCAGTAGCGCGATGTCACCTTCGTTCACGAATAAAACAAAAAATGAACAATCACCAGCATTTGGGCAGAAAATTGGATGATAGTTTACCAGATTTTGAAGACGTTGTGGTGAGGGGATTCTGGAAATGCTGAAAAAGTGGCAAGAACCGGCGGTAAGCTTGTGGATAACAGCCGTTTTATCCATAAAAAAACCCGCCGGAGCGGGTTTTTTCGCAAATTGTTCTGCGTGAGCAGAAAACAATTAACGTTTGGAGAACTGCGGACGACGACGTGCTTTACGCAGACCGACTTTCTTACGTTCAACCTGACGAGCGTCACGAGTGACGAAGCCAGCTTTACGCAGTTCAGAACGCAGGGACTCGTCGTACTCCATCAGAGCGCGGGTGATACCGTGACGGATCGCACCAGCCTGACCAGAGATACCACCACCTTTAACAGTGATGTACAGATCCAGTTTCTCAACCATGTCGACCAGTTCCAGCGGCTGACGAACTACCATGCGGGCAGTTTCACGACCGAAGTACTGTTCCAGAGAACGCTGGTTGATAACGATTTTGCCGTTGCCCGGTTTGATGAAAACGCGAGCTGCGGAACTTTTGCGGCGACCAGTGCCGTAGTATTGATTTTCAGCCATTGCCTATAATCCCGATTAGATGTCAAGAACTTGCGGTTGCTGTGCCGCGTGGTTGTGCTCGTTACCCGCGTAAACTTTCAGTTTACGGTACATAGCACGACCCAGCGGGCCTTTTGGCAGCATGCCTTTAACCGCGATTTCAATCACACGCTCAGGACGGCGGGCAATCATCTCTTCAAAGGTCGCTTCTTTGATACCACCGATGTGGCCGGTGTGGTGGTAATACATTTTGTCTTCGCGCTTGTTGCCGGTAACAGCAACTTTTTCTGCGTTCAGAACGATGATGTAATCACCGGTATCAACGTGCGGAGTGTATTCCGCTTTGTGCTTACCGCGCAGGCGACGAGCCAGTTCAGTAGCCAGACGGCCCAGAGTTTTACCGGTCGCGTCAACAACATACCAGTCGCGTTTTACGGTTTCTGGTTTAGCTGTAAAAGTTTTCATTAAAAGCTTACCCAAATAATAAGTTACACGTTGGTGAACACCCAAACGTTTAGTCAGTTGAGGTTCACACGACATTGTCCAGCAAACCTACCCCTTCGAATAGCCTATGCCGGCACATAGAAAGTTTCGGGAAAAAAACCTTCTCGTAACGTGGGGTCGCAAGATTATAGAGAAGTCGGGGTCAAAGATCGACCCCTTTATGAGATTTTTCAGGCAGCTCCCGGGGCGGCCCTGCGGCCCTGAATTCGCCGGGAAAAAGTATCCTGTCAGGGCATATGCGGGCGCTTGAGGTACTCTTCGCTCTGCATCTCCTGCAGACGCGACAGACAGCGCTGAAACTCAAACTTCAGCCGCTCTCCCTGATAAATGTCGTACAGCGGCACCGCCGCGCTGACCACCAGCTTCACGTGGCGCTCATAGAACTCATCCACCAGGGCGATAAAGCGCCGGGCTTCGCTCTCCAGCTGCGCGGTCATCACCGGCACGTCGAACAGCATCACGGTGTGGAACAGGCGGGAGAGCGCGATATAGTCATGCTGGCTACGGGCATCCACGCACAGCGTGGCGAACGACGCCGCCAGCGTCTGGTTTTCCACGCCGAGGGTCGGCAGCTCGCGATGGTTGATCTCCAGCGTCGGCCCGGCAGCGCGCGGCGCGCCGGCCAGCGCCAGCCACAGTTTATCCATCTGTTCGCGGGTGTCGTTATTCAGCGGCGACAGCCACAGGTGCGCCTGGGTCAGGGTACGCAAGCGATAATCGATGCCGGCATCGACGTTCATAATATCGCAATGTTGCTTGATGGCGTCGATAGCGGGCAGAAAACGGGCGCGCTGCAGGCCATTGCGATAGAGCTCATCCGGCGGAATATTGGAGGTCGCCACCAGCGTGATGCCGCGGGCGAACAGGGCCTTCATCAGCCCGCCCAACAGCATGGCGTCGGTTATATCGGAGACAAAAAACTCGTCGAAACAGAGCACGTCGGTTTCCGCTTTAAAGCGGTCGGCGACAATGTCCAGCGGGTCGCTATGGCCCTGCAGGGTGGTCAGCTCTTCGTGCACCCGCAGCATAAAGCGATGGAAATGCAGGCGCTGCTTACGCTCGCCCGGCAGGCTCTGGTAAAACAGGTCCATCAGCCAGGTTTTCCCCCGCCCCACGCCGCCCCACATATACAGGCCGCGGACGGGCACCGCCTCGGCTGCTGGTTCGCGCTTACCCAGCAGTTTGCCGAATTTCGCGCGCAAACCGCCGCCTGACGCGACGGGCGCGGGCTGAGTCTGCAGTTCCTGGTAAATGGTATCGAGGCGGCTCACCGCTTCTTGCTGGACGTCGTCGGGTTGATGGCTGCCCTCTTTCAGGGCTGAAAGGTAACGCGATGTTGGAGACAGGCTTTGCATGATCTAATTGTTATTCCTTGAAAACCGTGATGTCGAAGCTCACGATTGACGAAAAAAAGGCCGTTCTACACTACGCGATGATACGCCAGGATTCCACTTCTGTGGAATTAGCGGTTATAGTGGCACTATCGGGCGCAGGCGGAGAGCCTAAGAGCCACCCTACGGAACCACAATACAACGGGAGATGTTCATGACCTGGGAATACGCGCTAATTGGGTTAGTCGTCGGTATCATCATTGGTGCCGTCGCCATGCGTTTCGGCAACCGCAAACTGCGCCAGCAGCAGGCGCTGCAGTTCGAACTGGAAAAGAATAAAGCCGAGCTTGAAGAGTACCGTGAAGAGCTGGTCAGCCATTTTGCGCGCAGCGCCGAGCTGCTGGATAACATGGCGCACGACTACCGTCAGCTGTATCAGCATATGGCGAAAAGCTCTAACAACCTGCTGCCGGATTCCATGGCAGACGCCAACCCGTTCCGCAACCGCCTGGAAGAGTCTGAAGCCAGCAACGATCAGGCGCCGGTCCAGATGCCGCGCGACTACTCCGAAGGCGCATCCGGATTACTGCGCGGTGGCGCAAAACGCGATTAAACAATCGCCTCTGATAAAATATTCTCCGGGCGCGCCCATCGCGCCCGCTCCTTCCCCACTTCCCGGCTACAATTTAAACCAGTCCCCACATTGTTACCTGCGCAAAAATTCAATAACATCAGGTTATTCAGGACATTTTTCCATACACCTCAGGTTACGAGAGCCAGCATCTAATGAAGAAACAGACTTTGCTGTTGAGTGCGTTAGCGTTAAGCATTGGGTTATCGTTGTCGGTTCTGCCTCCGGCAGCAGCATCCTTACCGACTCAGGTGCCCGGCCAGGGCGCGTTACCAAGCCTGGCGCCGATGCTGGAAAAGGTCCTGCCGGCGGTAGTCAGCGTCCAGGTGGAAGGCACTGCCTCGCCGACGCTCAATATGCCGGAAGAGCTGAAGAAATATTTTGGCGATAACGCCCCGCAAGAGCAGGCGCAGCCGTTCGAAGGGCTTGGCTCCGGCGTCATTATCGACGCAGCGAAAGGCTACGTGCTGACCAATAACCACGTCATCAATCAGGCGCAGAAGATCAGCGTCCAGCTGAACGATGGTCGTGAATTTGATGCCAAACTGGTCGGTAGCGATGAACAGAGCGACATTGCTCTGCTGCAGCTGATTAAGCCGTCGAACCTGACGCAAATCGCCATTGCTGACTCCGATAAACTCCGCGTCGGCGACTTCGCCGTCGCCGTCGGCAACCCGTTCGGCCTTGGTCAGACCGCCACCTCCGGCATTATCTCTGCCCTTGGCCGCAGCGGCCTGAACCTTGAAGGGCTGGAGAATTTCATCCAGACCGATGCCTCCATCAACCGCGGCAACTCCGGCGGCGCGCTGTTGAACCTCAACGGCGAGCTTATCGGGATCAACACCGCGATCCTGGCGCCGGGCGGCGGCAGCATCGGCATCGGCTTCGCCATCCCGAGCAACATGGCGAAAACCCTCGCCGACCAGCTCATTCAGTTTGGCGAAATCAAGCGCGGCCTGCTGGGCATTAAAGGCATGGAAATGAGCGCCGATATCGCCAAGGCGATGAACCTCAACGTTCAGCGCGGCGCCTTCGTCAGTGAAGTGCTGCCAAACTCCGGGTCCGCCAAAGCGGGGATCAAATCCGGCGACGTCATCGTTAGCCTGAACGGCAAGCCGCTGAATAGTTTTGCCGAACTGCGCTCGCGGATCGCCACCACCGAGCCGGGGACCAAAGTCAAACTGGGCCTGCTGCGCGATGGAAAACCGGTCGATGTCGAAGTGACGCTGGATAAGAGCACCTCCTCCACCGCCAGCGCTGAGCTGATTATCCCGGCTCTGCAGGGTGCCTCGTTCAGCGACGGTCAGATGAAAGATGGCACCAAAGGGGTGGTGATCGATAATGTCGATAAAGGCAGCGCCGCCGCCCAGGTCGGCCTGCATAAGGATGACATTATCATTGGCCTTAACCGCGAGCGTATTCATTCGATTGCCGAATTACGCAAAGTGCTCGAAGGCAAACCGCCGGTCATCGCCCTGAACGTGATCCGCGGCAACGAAAGCATCTATCTGCTGCTGCGCTGATTGTCTCCCCGGACATCGCCGCCATGTGCGATGTCCGGGCAACTCATGCTATGCTGCGCCTGACCATTCATTAACGATATCTGCATCATGCCTGGAAAGTTATTACGTTCAGTACTCATCGGTTTGCTTGTCGGGGGCCTGCTGTTGGCCCTGATGCCCTCGCTGCGCCAGTGGCAGCTAGCGCCGACCACCCAGAATGATACGGCAGACGACTCCCCGGCGAGCTATAACGCCGCCGTACGCCGCGCCGCGCCCGCCGTAGTGAACGTCTATAACCGCGCCCTGAACAGCACCAGCCATAATCAGCTGACGCTTGGCTCCGGGGTGATCATGGACCAGCGCGGCTATATCCTGACCAACAAGCATGTGATTAACGATGCCGACCAGATTATCGTCGCTCTGCAGGACGGCCGGGTCTTCGAAGCGCTGCTGGTAGGCTCCGATTCCCTGACCGACCTCGCGGTGCTGAAGATCAACGCTACCGGCGGGCTGCCGGTGATCCCGATCAACCCGAAACGCACGCCGCACATCGGCGATGTGGTGCTGGCGATTGGCAACCCCTATAATCTGGGACAGACCATCACCCAGGGGATCATCAGCGCCACAGGGCGCATTGGCCTCAACCCCACCGGCCGCCAGAATTTCCTGCAGACTGACGCCTCGATCAACCACGGTAACTCCGGCGGGGCGCTGGTGAACTCCCTCGGCGAGCTGATGGGGATTAACACCCTCTCCTTTGACAAGAGCAACGACGGCGAAACGCCTGAAGGCATTGGCTTTGCGATCCCGTTCCAGTTAGCGACCAAAATTATGGATAAACTGATCCGGGATGGCCGTGTGATCCGCGGCTATATCGGCATTAGCGGCCGGGAGATCGCCCCGCTGCACGCGCAGGGCGGCGGGATCGATCAGATCCAGGGGATCGTCGTTAACGATGTCGCGCCGGACGGACCGGCCGCGCAGGCGGGGATCCGCGCCAACGACGTGATCATCTCCGTGAATGACAAACCCGCGGTCTCCGCGCTGGAGACAATGGATCAGGTGGCCGAGATCCGCCCGGGTTCAGAAATTCCGGTGGTCATCATGCGTGATGATAAGAAAATCACGCTCCATATCGCCGTCCAGGAATACCCGGCCACCAACTAAGCGGCTCCCCGTTTGGGGAGCCACGTTAATCGCTAAATACCGGACCGGCCGGGAATCTGACCAGAAACCCGGTCACCGCCAGCAGCGATCTCAGCGCGGGCCATACAACCTGTCGCTCGCGAAGCTCATCATCCAGCGTCAGTAGCGCAAATTCCCCCTTCTCACCCAGCACGCCACCCTGCCAGAGCAGGCGCTGCGCCTGCTGCCGCGCCCAGGGCGACTCACTCTTCCAGGCCAGCAAATGCAGCATCGCCTGCTGCAGACAGACGCTGTGGGAATGGTTATCCCGCCGCAGCCGCCGGTAGACGGGCAGGGACACGCTGCGCACGGTATAAAATCCACTGCCCGCCTCTTCATCGCCTTCAGGAATAGCGCGGGCGAACTGCCCCGCCACGTCGCACAGCCGGTTGTGCGTCAGCGGAAGTTGCCGGGCGCTGAGCGCCCCGGCCGCCATGCACAGCAGACCGCTGCGCTGCAGCGAGGGCGTCGCGGGGCGCACGACCGCCGCCGGTAAGGCAGTCACCGCCCGTGTCGCCTCGTCAGCGTTGTGGTCAGCGCCGGCCTCATAACAGCTGGCCAGCAGCGCTTCACCAGGCGTGGCGTTCAGCGGGGGCGAAAGCAGGTTCAGCGCCGGCTGCAGTTGTGCAAGTTCATCGCCTGACGCCAGCATGGCGTCAACCACCGCCACCCGTGTTGATGTCCGGTTTTCCGGACAGCATGCTATGGCTTCATTCATCACCGTCTCCTTATGAGAAATCTCCGCGGCCGACATGCCAGCCGCGGAAACAG